>DATKBW010000100.1:0-6121 GCA_035513575.1 Longimicrobiales bacterium
CGAACGAGACGGCGGCGCTGGAGGCCATCCTGGACGAGGCCGAAGCGCGCGGGCTGCGGTTCCTGAGCGACCAGGATGCCCGCCCCGCCGGGAGCGCCCATCCGAGCGCGCACCTCTGGGACACCGGGGTGGACGCGGCCGCGGAGCTGCGCCGGATGATGCGTGTCCGCCAGGCCGCGCTGGAGCGGTTCGGCGAACGGGCGATCAGGACGGGGATGCCGCTCGCCACGGTGGAGGAAGCGCTGGTGCCGCTCTATCTCCACCACCGCTATCAGATCGAAGCCGCCGCCAAGGTCCTCGGAGGGAAGTATTACACGTACGCGCTGCGGGGAGATGGGCAGGTACCGCTGCGCCGCGTCCCGGCCGAGGAGCAGCGCCAGGCACTGGACGCGCTGCTGGAGACGCTGACCCCGTCGGCGCTCGCGCTCCCCCGCCATCTCGTCGACCTGATTCCGCCCCGGCCGTACGGCCATCCGGCGCACCGCGAGCTCTTCGATCGGTACACGGGGATCACCTTCGATCCCATATCCCCGGCGGGCGTGGCCGCGGAAATGACGATCTCGATGCTGCTCCACCCCGAGCGGGCGGCGCGGCTCGTCGAGCAGGGTGCGCTGGAGCCCGGGATGCCCGACCTGTCGGAGCTCCTGGACCAGCTGGACCGCGCCACGTTCGGCGCACGCGCCGCCAACCCGTACGAGGCGGAAGTCGCGCGGCTCGTGCAGGATGTCCTGGTCCGGGAGCTGGTGGAGCTGGCCGGGTCGGCGGCCATGCCCCAGGTGCGGGCGGTGGCGGAGCTCGAGCTGCGTCAGCTCAGGGACCGGCTCCGGGCGACCGCCGGCGGGGCGTCGGAAGCCGAGCGTGCCCACGCCACGCGCGTGGCCGGTGAGATCACACGATACCTCGACCGGCCGGCCGAGCCGTGGGCGCCGCCCGCGCCCCTGCCGGCGCCGCCGGGCAGTCCCATCGGCGGATCCTGAACAGCACGCCAGACGCGCAACACTGACCGGAGATTCGGATGGAATTCTCTACGATGCTCTTTCACGCCCATTCCGGGCTGCGCTACCTCGTGCTGCTCGCCGGGGCCATCGCCTTCTTCTACGCGCTGGTCGCGGCAGTCCGGTCCCGTCCCTGGGACCGGACCGGGCGCGTCCTGGTGGGTATCTTCACGGGCGCACTGGACCTCCAGATCCTGCTGGGGGCGGCGCTGATCTTCGTCTGGGAGTTCTATCCGGCGCTGTGGGGCCACCTCACCATGATGCTCCTGGCCGGTGTGAGCGCGCACGTGGCCAGCGTCCTGAACCGAAAGCGGCCGCCAGAGGCTCGCAGTCCCCTGACGGCCACGCTCGGTGTCGCCGGCGCCCTCGTCCTTATCGTGGGAGGGATCGCCGCGATCCAGCGATCGATCCTCTAGGTCTCAGCCGCCCCCGCCGTCCGTCGGCTTGGGCTTCGGCTTGGGCTTCGGCTTCGGCGGTGGGGCCGGCCGCGGCGCGGGTCGCGCCTGGGGCTTCGGCCGCGCCTGCGGTGCCGGCCGCGCCTCCGGCCTGCTGGGTCGCGCCTGCGGCGACGGCCGGGTCGACGGTCGCGCTTCCGGCCGGGCCGGGCGGGCCGACGCTCGAGTAGTCCCCACGTCCGGGCGTCCGCGGGTGACCCAGCGGTCGTCCGCGGCGTCCTCATCACCCGCGTCGCGCGCGATCGTGCGTGTCAGGCCGCCGAGTGCGGGTGATGTCGGCCAGCGCGGCGTGAGCTCGAGCGGCCCCCGAACCCTCTTGCCGTTCTCCTCCCGCACGCGCTCCAGGTCCTTGCGCAGGTCCACCCCGTCCAGGGTGGCGGTCATCCAGCCATGCGGCGTGGAATCGGACGCGGCGGAGTCGGGCCGCAGCTGCTCCGGGCAGACCGGGTAGCCCGCCATCCACGCGTCCAGCGGCACGACGACGACCATGCCGGCGGCGCACTGTACCTTGACGTAGCGCGGCAGACCGCTGCGATAGTTGGCCGGTTCGGGCCACACCACGTGCATGGCCGAAGTCCAGCCACCGGACGCGGGGTTCGTAACGATCTCGCCCGCCAACGCTTCCAGCGTCACGTAGGGGTTGAACGTGATCGCCGAACGGCTCAGCCAGTTCATCGTGCCCCGGATGTGGAAATCGCCCACGTCCAGCGGCGCCTCCGACGCGATGAGCAGGATGTAGATCGGGCTGTTCCCGTGGGCCATGGACCAGTCCCTCGCCAGTCGGCGGGGCGAGTACCCCGCCATGGCGAGCGAGCCACCCGTCCGGACGAAGTGGCTGCCGCCCGAGAACGACATCCGTCGGCCGCCGCCCCACGCGGGGTAGATCATCTCGACACCGACACCGGGGCGCAGCGAAAAGATCGCCACGTTCGCGGGGCGAGTGATGTCGAAGTTGGCCATGCCGGTGTGCTCGTCGTACCAGATCGAGGCCTGGAGCGGCGCAGTGTCCCAGGCGCCGGCGGGAGCGTCGTAGGGCCCGGTGCGCGGCTCGATGGAGCGCGGCGAATAGCAGGCGGTGACCGCCAGCAGGGCCAGGGGGAGGAACGCACGCATGATCACTCCTTGCGGGATGGGTGCCTTCCGGGCGTACCGCTGAACGGCAGGTTTTGTTCCGCTCGCGCGCGCCCGACATCTCCGGCAGGTTCGTTGCAGGAAAAATAACCTGGCCGCACCGGGGGTGCGAGTCCGACACGAACCTGTCACAAGGACACGGCGCAAATGGCACGGTTGACCGGCACGGTGAAGTGGTTCTCGGATGCGAAGGGCTTCGGGTTCATCCGGCGGGAACAGGGCGGCGACCTGTTCGTCCACCACAGCGCGATCGAGGGACCGGGCTTCCGTACGCTGGCGGAAGGGGAGAAAGTGGAGTTCGAGGTGATGGAGGAGCCGAAGGGGCTCAAGGCGCAAAAGGTGGTGCGTCTCGACCCGCCGAAGTCACCGAGCCGGACCGTGGCCTTCCAGAGCCCGACGGACCACCGGCGCCTGTAGGACGGGAGGAGCCGCGCCGGGTCAGAACAGGCCGAGCTGGCCGCCGGGATCGGGACGGCGGAAGGCGGCGACGGAGAGGGGCGTCCTGTCGCCGTCGATCCCGGCCCGCCGGACGGCGGAGCGGAACAGCTGGCCGATCTGGTCCGCATAAGGCCCCTCGCCGCGCATGCGGGACCCGAAGCGGGCGTCGTTGAGCTTGCCGGCGCGCACTTCCCGCACGCGGTTCAGCACCCTTTCCTTGCGGTCGGGGAAATGGGCCTCGAGCCAGTCGGCGAAGAGGTCCTTCACCGCGTGCGGCAGCCGCATGATGATGTAGGCCGCGCCGACGGCGCCGGCGTCGGCCACGGCCTGCACGATCGCGGGCACTTCCTCGTCGGTCAGCCCCGGAACGACCGGCGCGATCATGGCGCGCACGGGCACACCCGCATCCGTCAGCTCCCGGATCGCGTCCAGGCGCCGGGCCGGGGTGGACGTGCGCGGCTCCATGAGCCGCTGGACCTCGGGACGCAGGCTGGTCACCGAGACGTTGACCATCGCCGCGCCGTGACCGGCCAGGTAGGAGAGCAGGTCGACGTCACGAGTCACCAGGTGGTTCTTGGTGACGATCGCGACCGGGTTCCGGAACTCGGCCAGGACTTCGAGGCAGCCCCGCGTGATCCGCAGCCGGCGCTCGACGGGCTGGTACGGGTCCGTCACGCCGCTCATGGCGATCGTCTGCGGCCGCCACCGCGGCGACAGCAGCGCCTTCCGCAACAGCGCCGGGGCGTCCCGCTTCACGAGGATCTTCGACTCGAAGTCCAACCCCGCGGAAAATCCGAGATACTCGTGCGTCGGTCGCGCGTAGCAGTAGATGCACCCGTGCTCGCATCCGCGGTAAGGGTTGATGCTGTATTCGAAGCCCACGTCCGGACTCTGGTTACGAGCCAGGATCCCGCGCGTGGCGTCCTGAAGGAACACCGTGCGCGGCAGCGGGTCCTCCGGATCCGTCCACGTTTCCTCCGCCACGACGTGCAGCCGCTCGAACCGGTTGGCCGGGTTGTCCGTCGCGCCACGACCCCTGAGCGCCCGCTGCTCGGGCGGCATTCCGTCCGGCGCACCCGGGCCTCTCATATCAGACCCCCTCTTCCATCCACCGCGTCACGAGTAGTGACGCTTCGCAGAACGCCCGAGAGTAGTCCGATCCCGAACCCTGAGTCGGCGACGGGACCGGAACACCGCTCCACTTGAACGCCGGCCGGTGCGCGTCCACCAGACGACGAGCCTGCCCCTCCAATTCGCCCGGGTCCCGATCGGGCCACTCCTCCGCCCTCAGCCACGCGTCCACAGCCAGGACCAGCGCGAAGAGCCGCGACCAGTCCCGCCACGGCGCCGGAGACCCCAGGCCCAGTATCGGCAGCCAGCGCTTCACGTCCGTCCGGTACTCCGCCGGCGACGCGGGCGAGGCCGCGATCCAGCCGCCGCGCGCCAGCTCCTCGGCCGCCCTCCGCACCGCCCTCGACGTGTAGCCCGTCGAAGCCGCCAGCTCCCGCACCCTCCACCACCCCTCCGCCCCCACCAGCGCGCCCACCAGATCCGCCTTGATCCCCACGCCCAGGCCGAGCCGGAGCCGCAACAGCGTGCCCGCCGCGCCCTCCAGACGCGGATCGCCCCCTTCCGGCGACGCGGTTTCCACGCTCGTTCCCCCCGCCACACCCTTCCACCGATGGTCCCCCGCCGAGCGCGCGGACGCCGCGAACTCCTTCAGCCGATGCCGAACGGTGTCCGGGAACCGCGCCGACAGATTGCGGATCCGCTGCACGCTCATCAACCCCGACCCCCGCGCCGCCCACCAGGCCAGCGTGCCGGCCAGCGGACGGTCGTGGTCCACCAGTCCCAGCGACGCGAGGACCAGCGCCTCGGGATCCACCACCGCCGCGGCCAGTCCCGGGGCCGTGGCCCCCGCCCCGAGCGCCGCCCACTGGGCCCGGACCACGCCGATGGTCCGGTCCCGCAGCTCATCGCCCACGCCCGACAGGAAATCCTCGCGCATGGGCGGACTATTATAGTGACAGATCAGGACCGTCAAGGTCGATAGACGGAACGATGGAAGTCTGCCATGGACGCGGCAGCCAGTGCGGGGTCGCGGGTTACGCATGGGCGGGCTCCGGCCTGCGGCGGAGCTCACGGAAGCGGTCCGCGACGACGTTCAGGACCCGGTTCTCGCGTTCGAAGCGCCCCTGGATGAGGAGGAATGGGGAGTGGTGGATGACTTCCCGGAAGGCGTCGTAGACCGGAGGTGGCACGATGACGTTGATGAAGCCGTCTTCGTCCTCCATGAGGATGAAGACGGTGCCTTTGGCGGTGGCCGGGTGCTGCCGTGCGACGACCAGTCCGGCCACGAGGACGGGTACGCGGTCGGGGAGATCGCGGAGGTCGTCGGATCCGGCGACGCCGTATGCGCGGAGCCGGTCGCGGATGTGCTCCATGGGGTGGCCGGAGGGGGCGATCCCGGTGGCGAGGTAGTCGAGGAAGATGAGCTCTTCATCGGACATCTCCTCGGCTTTAAAGGGGAGGTGACGGGCGGGGGCGAGTGGAAGTGTGTCACCGGCGGCGCGAAGCGCCTCCCAGGCGGCGGAGCGCCGGCCGGGTTCGAACGCCTCGAAGGCGCCGGCGCGCGCGAGGTGGAGGGCGTCGGCCCGGGAAAGTCCTGCCCTTCGAACCACATCTGCCACCCCGGTAAACGTCCCGCCTTCGGAGGCACGCTGGAGGTTGTCGCGGGCCTTTTCTCCCAGACCGCGGATGTGCTTCCACCCCACCCGGACGGCGACCTGCGGACTGGGGGTGGCTGGCTTGCCGGGCGTCCTTTCGATCGGGTACGCAGCTTTCATTTCGGCCACGGCTTCCATTCCGGGCGGGAGACCGGGGGACTGGGGGTGCCGCACTCCCACGTCCCCCACGTCGGCGGGCGTGGCGGGGAGAGGCTCGAGCGTACAGTCCCACTGGCCATCACGAAGACATGGCGGCAACACGGTCACGCCCGCCCTCCGCGCCTCGTGGACCAGGGTGGCGGGGGGGTAGAAGCCCATGGGCCAGGCGTTGAGGAGGGCGGCGAGGAAGTCGGCCGGGTAGTGGGCCTTGAGGTAG
>DATKBW010000101.1:0-2753 GCA_035513575.1 Longimicrobiales bacterium
GGACGCGGTGGCGCTGCTGGAGGACGAAGGAACGACGTCCGTCCTGTGGCAGCAGGTCGAGCTGGGCCGGGCGTCCACCACCGCCCGCGTCCGCGTGGCCACGACGGTGGGCGTGAGCGGGGATGCGCGCGAGGCGTTCCGCCTCCGCGCGAGTGAGCTGGCCGGGGAGCCGGTGCTCCTCCAGCTGCAGCAGCTCCCGGCGGCCGCCGGGGATGCGTCCGCGCTCCAGGCGCTGCTGCGCGGCGGGGGTGACCGGCGCGGCGTGGGCGAGACGTGGCCGGAGACCGTCGACCGGGCGCGCGCGACGCTGGAGCAGGCCGCGTGGTCGCTGCCGTTCCCGGAAGGCGTGGAAGCGGTGGGCGTGGCCCTTCTCCTCGGGGGCGGAGACGACGGCGTCGTCGCCGACAGCGCCGAGGTGGCGTACCTGGCGGCGGAACCGCTGGAGCCGCAGACGGCTGAGGTGCTCGGCGGCTTTCTCCGGAGGATGGTAGGGCACCCGGCGCTCCGGACCTCCTTCTATCGGGCGGGACCGGCGGTGCTCGCGCTGGAGCCGGAGGACACCGCCGCCCTCGGCGCGCTCGTGGCCATGCTGCGGCGGTACCCGGGGCTGCGCGTCGGCGTCCGGAGCGCTGCCACGGATACCGCGGCGGCCTCCGCGCTGCTGAACGCGCTTCGCTCGGCGGGCGTGGACTCCGTCGACGTCGAGCGCCGCTCGGAGCAGGGCCCGGTGGAGCTCCGGCTGAGGCGGGCGGGATAATAGATCGATCGCCGTGTGCGGGGGCCAACGATCTATCCCATCCTGCCATTCTACTGACGCATCAGCGCCGGCACCTCGACCGACCGGAGCCGTCAGGCGTCGGCTGCCAGCGCCTCCGTCGGCTGGACCCGCAGCGCGCGCCGCAGCGGCACGACGCACGCGAGCATGCACACGGCCAGCATGGCCGTCATGTACAGCGCGAGAATGGCGCCGGCCACCGGGACCGGCGGCCACAGCGACCCGGGCTCGTCGAGGATCCGCGTGATGGCGGCCATCAGCAGTGGGATGACGGCCCCGCCGGCCAGAACGCCGTACCCGACGTGAGAGGCGGCGCGGGAGAAGACCGCGCGCGCCACCTGGCGACGGTCCGCCCCGAGCGCCACTTGATTCGGCCCGGTCCCCGCTCCTATCCTTGGGCATTCCCCCTCCACGCCCCCCGCCCGAATGACAGAGGGCTCGATGACAATCACAGCGCGGTACGACGTCAGAATGGTTCTCGTCCTCGCCCTGCTCACGGCGTGCACGGGTGGGGGCGTCGAGGCGCCCGACGTGGAGACCAGCGTCCGCGACTCCGCGGGGGTCACCGTCGTGGAGAACAGCGGCACGGGCTGGGCGCCGCAGCAGGGGTGGCGGGTGGCGGCGGAGCCCGCCGTGGACATCGGAGTGCTCGAGGGAGCGCCCGAGTATCAGCTCTTCCAGGTGAGGGGCTCAGCCGTGCTCTCGGATGGCCGGATCGTGGTCGCGAACGCGGGCACGAAGGAGCTCCGCTTCTATTCTCCCGCGGGCGAGCACTTGCGGTCCGTGGGGCGGCAGGGGAGCGGGCCCGGTGAGTTCGAGGAGCTGGGCGGCGTATGGCTCGTGGGAGGCGATTCGGTGGTCGCCTACGACTGGCGCGGCAGCCGGCTCTCGGTGTTCGACCCGCAGGGGGGCTTCGTGCGCTCGATACGGCTGGCGACGGGCGAGGGCGTGAGCTTCCCCCAGCCGGTGGGGCTGACGGAGGACAGGAAGCTCATCGCCAACGCCGGCGTCGTGTTCTTCAGCGGTGCGGCAAAACCCGGCGTGAACCGGGACTCGACGGCGGTGCTCGTATACGATCTCGACGGCGCGCTTCGGGACACGCTCGGCGTCTTTCCCGGCAACGAGGCCTATGTGAAGACGGACGGCCGCAGCATGTCGGTGCGGACGCTGGCCTTCGGCAAGACGCTCGAGAGCGGCGTGCACGGTGAGCACCTGTATGCCGGCGTCACCGACCGCCATGAGGTGGGCGTCTGGCGCACGGACGGTACGCTAGCACGCCTGATCCGGCGCGTCCACGAGCCGATGGCCGTCGCGCCGGAGGACATCCGGGCATACAAGGAGGCGCAGCTCGCGCTGGTGGATGAGCAGCCGGAGGGCACGCGTGCCAGGAGCCGCCAGATGCTGGAGGAGATGCCGTACCCCGAGACCTTTCCCGCCTTCGAGACCTTCGAGGTGGACGCGGAGCGGCATCTGTGGGTGCGGGAGCAGACCCGGCCGGGCGACGACCGCTCGCTCTGGATGGTGTTCGATGGGGAGGGCCGCATGCTGGGTCGGGTGGAGCTCCCGGAAGGGCTCGCGGTGCACGCCATCGGTGCCGACTGGGTGCTGGGGCGTTGGACCGACGAATACGAAGTGGAGCACGTGCGCCTCCACCGGCTGGACAGGAGCCCGCCGGCGCCCGAACGATAGGAGAGAGAGCGCGCGTCCGGCCGAAACCTCGATCCTGCCGACGCGTACTGTTTTCGACGCTCACAGTCACATGTTCGTGCTGTGGCTGCTCAGCCTGGCCTGGGCGTTCACCACCGCCATCGCGTAGGTGGTCATCCTCATCACCGGTCGCTACCCGGAGACGCTCTACGGCTTCGCCATCGGCGTCCTCGCCTGGAGCACGCGCGTGGAGGTGGCTACCCACCGCCCACCATGTGCCACCGCCCGAACACGAAGAGGAACGCGGCGAGCACGAGGTGGAAGATGATGG
>DATKBW010000102.1:0-51776 GCA_035513575.1 Longimicrobiales bacterium
CCCGACGTCGCTCAGCGCCGTGGATCGAGAACAGAGGGATGACGAGGGGCAGGAATTCTCGACTCACGCCGCCGCAGGGAGCCGGGGCCCCGCGGATCGACGGCTCGCGAGCCACGATCAGGCTCCCGGACCGTTCCTACTGTCGCATCAACTCGGAATGAGGACAGCCTAGCCCGCGCACCTGGTCGGACCGGACGTGGATGCTCTACGCCATGCCCGGCGAGCCGGCCGCTACTCCGCCCGCGCCAGCGCCCAGGCGGCGTGCTCCCGCACCAGCGGCTCCTCGCCGTCGAGCGCCTCTCGCAGCACGCCGCCGCCTCGGCGGGGGGCCCCCTCCACGGACGCCAGCCAGTTGCCGACCGCGACGGCAACATTGCGCCTAAACCCAGCGTATCCGGCCCGCCGGATCGCTGACCCCCGCGTCCAGACGTCCCAGTCCTCCCGCGTCATCCGCATCAGCGCCACGAGCCGATTCCTCGACCACCCCGACGATGGTCAGCGGCGCGGCGTCCGGACGACCCGACACGGCGAAGAGCGTGCGCCTGCCGACCGGATCGGCGTCCCCCCACAGCCTACGGGCAGAGCCGTTGCGCCGATGAAGGTGCCGACGACGGCGACCCCGGGCGTGGGGCGGACGACGTCGTGGCGAACCGCCCGCGCGCGGTGCCATTCTTGGTCCGCGCGGCCGCCCGACGGATGCGGAGCGTCTGGCCCCTGCGGTCGCGCGTCCCGCTCGCGGAGAGGTAGGCCCATGCGCGAACCTGCCGGCTGGAACCGTCGTGAATTCCTGAAGGTCGGAGCGGTCGCCGGCGCGGCCGCGACGGTCGGCTGCGCGCCGCACGCGCTGCCGGCCGCACCCCGCCCGCGGCTCCGCACGCGGCTCTGCGACCTGCTCGGCATCGAATACCCGGTGCTCCAGTCCGGGATGGCGCCGGTCGGCGGCCCGGAGCTCGCCGCGGCCGTGTCGGCGGCCGGCGGACTGGGCATCCTGGGCGTCGCGCACGTGGCGCCGGAGGAGGTGCGGAACCGGATTCGTGAGGTGCGGCGGCGCACGGACCGGCCGTTCGGGGCGAACCTGCTGCTGCACGAGCAGGTCTGGCCGCCGGTCGACGCCGCGACCTTCGCGGACGGCACGGTGGCGGCGATCCACGCGGTGCTGAACCGGTTCCGCGCGCGGCTGGGGCTCGCGCCGCGGCATGATCGTCCGCCGACGCGCCCGAACCATGTGCCGGGCGCGATCGAGGTGATCATCGAGGAGCGTGTCCCGGTCTTCAGCGTCGGGCTCGGCAACCCGTCGCGCGAGCTGGTCGAGCGCTTCCACGCGCAGGGCGCCACGGTCGTCGCGATGGTCGCGACCGTCGAGGACGCGCGGGCGGTCGCGGCGAACGGCGTGGACGCGATCGTCGCGCAGGGCAGCGATGCCGGCGGCCACCGGTCGACCTGGACCAAGCCGCCGTCCGCGCAGCACGCCGCGATCGGCACGATGTCGCTGGTGCCCGAGGTAGTCGCGGCCGTCGACGTCCCCGTGCTGGCGGCGGGAGGCGTCACGAACGGGCGCGGGATCGTCGCCGCGCTCGCGCTGGGCGCCGACGGTGTGCTGGTCGGCACGCGGTTCATCGCGACGTCCGAGGCCCGGGCGCGCGACTTCTACAAGCAGGCGCTGGTCGACGGCCGGGGCGACACCACCGTGGTCACCGACGCCTACTCGGGGCTGTACGCGCGGCTGCTGCGCAACACGTACACCGAGGAGTACGACGCGTCCGGCGCGCCGACGCTGCCCGGGTACGCGCAGCTCGGCATGAATGGCGACGTGCTGACGGAGGCGCTGAACCGGGCCGACCCCGGCTACTACCCGTTGTGGGCGGGCCAGGGCGTCGGCATGGTGGGCGACGTCCGGCCCGCCGGCGACGTGCTCCGCGACCTCGTCCGCGAGGCCGAGTCGGCGCTCCGGGAGCTCCAAGCCCGGGTGTGAGGTTCCCCGCACGGAGGCTCCCGGCCCGCTACTTCACGATAGGCGAGGCCTCCAGCGCCCGTTCGAGTTCGGCCCGTACGAACGGGTCGCATTCCGCTGCGAGCGCTCGTTCCAAGACCTCCCGCGCAGCCTCGAACGGAATCCGCCCAAGTGCCCAGGCGGAGCGGAGCTGCGTGTGGCGGAGGGCGCCGGCCATTTCCTCCCGGCGGAGCGGCCTCATCTGTTCCGTGACGCGGTGGCACGGCTCAGCTCCGCGAACAGGGAGGCGGTATGAGCGGCGGTCCGAAGCCGGGCTGGAGCGAAGCGGTCGCCGATCGTCTGCTGGGAATTGGGGAGGAGGCGGGCGCGGAGCGGGGCCACATGTTCGGTCATCCCGTTGTGTACGCCGGGAGGAAGCTGGCGGGGTGTGCCTACGGCGACGGGATCGGGCTGAAGCCGCCGCCGGAGCGTCCGCCCGCCCCTTCGGCTGAACCGCCGCTCGCGCCCTACGCCGAGTCCGCCCGCCCCAGCGCCCACGCCGCGTGCTCCCGCACTAGCGGCTCCTCATCCTCAAGCGCCTCCCGCAGCACCGCCACCGCCTCCTCCGGCGGCTCGTCTTGCATGTCTACCAGCCAGTTGCCCATGGCCACCGCGACGTTCCGCTTGAAGCCCTCATAGCCCGCCCGTCGGATCGCGCTCCCACGGCTGAACGCGTCCCAGTCCTCCCGCGTCATCCGCATCAGCTCCACCAGCGACGGCGAGTCCGTGGACGGTCCCCTGGGCGCGTGCGGGTGCGGGTGCGTGCCCGAGCCCGACCCGGTCCTGCCTGGCCCAGTCGCCGAATCGGGAGGAACTCGCGGGAGGTAGTCCGTCTCCTCCGTGATTTGGACCAGCCTGGGCGAGTTCCACGGGCACACCTCCTGGCAGATGTCGCACCCGTAGATCCGGTTCCCGATGGCCGGCCGGAGCGCGCGGGGGATCTCGCCCCGGTTCTCGATCGTGAGATACGAGATGCACCGCGTCGCGTCCATCACCGGCGCGCCGTTCGCGTCCCGTCCCAGCAGCGCGCCCGTCGGGCACGTGTCCACGCACGCCGTGCACGTGCCGCAGCGGTCCGCCTCGAACGGCTCGTCGTACTCCAGCTCGAGCGGGACGAGCAGCGACCCGAGGAAGAAATAGGAGCCGGCCTGCGGGTCGATCAGCATGGTGTTCCGCCCGAACCACCCGATCCCCGCCCGCCGCGCGAGCTCGCGCTCCAGGACGGGACCGGTGTCCACGTACGCCCGCGCGAGCGGCAGCGCCCGGCCGGTCTCCGCCTCCACGAACCGCAGCAGCGCCATCAGCTTCTTCTTCAGGACCCGGTGGTAGTCCCGCCCGCGCGCGTAGCGGGCGATGACCCCGACGCCGCCGCCCCCCGAAGTCGAAGTCGAAGTCGCATACGACTCCGCCACCACCACCGCCGACCGCAACGCCGGCCAGCGCACCGCCGGGTCCATCCGGGCCGCCGCGGAATCGGGGCGGGCGAGGTAGTCCATAGAGCCGTGGAGGCCGCGCTCCAGCCAGGCGCGGTAGAAGACCGCGTGGTCGCTGGTGCGGAGCGGCGTGAAGCCCACGCGCTGAAAGCCCAGTCGCAGGGCCTCGGCCCGGATCCGTTCGGAAATGGTGTGTTCGCGGGGCATCCTGGCCGTGCTACCCTCCTGGCCGGGTGCCGATCCGCGCCCCTGGCGCGCGGCCCCGGGAGTCGGCGAGGACCGTGCCGGCGGTCGTCGCCTGGGCGGACCTCCCGACGGCACGTCGGGCGTTTCCCCGTCCAAGTGTCGCAATCCTCCCGACTTGCCTGGCACGGTTCGAGATGCTGAATTGCAGGGGCGCAGGAGTGCATCTGCGCGGCAGGTCCTATCACCGGGAAACGGGGGACGTATGATAGCGTTGCGACACCGCGCGGTACTCTCCCTGCTCGCCGTGGCAGCCGGCGCGATGGCGCTGACGTCCTGCATCGACGAGCGGACCGTGTATTTGCCCAGGCCGATCTTCGAGGAGCCGGTCGCGGCGGCCCTCGACTTCGTCGGATACACGGATGCGGAAGACAAGCTGACCGTGTGCGGCAACTGTCACGTGGGCATGCAGGCGGAGTGGGAGGGGACCGCCCATGCCTTCGCGTGGGACGGGCTCCAGTCGAGCGGCCACGCCCAGGCCTTCTGCGAAGGCTGCCACACGGTGAACTCCCTGGGCAACGTCATGGTCGAGGAGACGCCCGGCCAGGCGATGGGCGGCTATGCGGCCGTCCCGGAGGAGCGGTACCACGACGTGCAGTGCGAGAGCTGCCACGGGCCCGGGTTACCGCACATCCGGAACCCCGACGCGCTGGACACGCGGCCGCTGGCGCCGATCGAGGTCGGCAGCGACCTCTCCTTCGGCTGCGGCGAATGCCACGCCGGCTCGCACCATCCGTTCGTCGAGGAGTGGGAGGCCTCGCCCCACGGCAACATGCAGGCGTACCCGGCCAGTCGCGGCGCGTCCGCCGGCGGCTGCTTCTTCTGCCACTCGGGCGAGGGCGCGCTCCAGATGTTCGGGGTGAAGGCGGACTACCTGGAGAAGGAAGCGCTGCTGGCCAGCGACGCCGAGTTCGCCCACATCACCTGCGCGGTGTGTCACGACCCCCACTCCAACGAGAACGAGGGGCAGCTGCGGCTGCCGGTGAACACCGCGGCCATCGAGAACCACCTGTGCGCCCAGTGCCACGACCGGCGGACCGTGCCCGGCGCCGGGGCCCACGGCCTGCAACCGCACGCGCCCGAGGCGGCCCTGCTGGTCGGCGACGCGGGGTGGTTCCCCCCGGGCTCGGAGATCAACCAGGGCGAGATCCTGGGGACCCACGGGAGCGCCAACAACGCGAAGCTGTGCGCGACCTGCCACGTCGTCGCCTACTCCGCCGTGGACGAGCTGACGCAGGCCACGGTGTTCTCCACGGGTCACGGCTTCCGGGCCATCCCCTGCATCGAGGGCGGCCTGCCCACGGGCGCGGAGGATTGCGCGCTCACCGTGGACGCCCGCAGCTTCGAGGGGTGCATCGGCAGCGGCTGCCACGCCGATGCGAGCATCGCGCGCGGCATCCTGAACAGCGCGCTGATCAGCATCCTGGACCGGGCGCAGACCCTCGAGCGGCTGCTCAATGCGGTCGACCCGAACGGGGCGGAACCGGGTGGTGAGATCGATGGGACGAACCCCATCTTCACGGTGGCAGAGGGTGCCTATTTCAACCTGCACCTGGCGCACCATGGGACGGAGCTCACGGCGACGATGACGCGGGCGGACTCGCTGCTGGCGTTCGCGCCCTCGACGACACACAACCCGTTCCTGATCGAATCCCTGCTGATCACCAGCGCGCAGGCGGTCCGGGCGGCGTACCCGAACGAGACCGCGGGGCTCGAGCCGATCGACCCGACGCCGCGCCTGGTAAAGCCGGCCAACCATTGAACGGAGTGCTTTGATCACCCGCAGTCCCATGCGAAGGGCCGCCCGGAACCGGGCGGCCCCTTTGCTTGCCTTCCTGCTCCTGGCCGGGCCGCTGGCGGCCCAGGACGCCCGTGGCAGCGCCCTGACCACCGTGCGCTATGTCACGCTCCGGCCGCTGGCGCTGGACTCGGTGGCGCGCGCGGACGTGACGCAGGAAGGGCGCATCTTCACGTACCAGGGGCGCCGGGTGACCTGCATCCCCGGGCTCGCCTGGTGCACCTTCTACCGGCCCGCGGACGTCGAGCACGGCGTGGTCGCGACGCAGGACGTCTCCGCCACCGCCTGGGGCTTCGGCGTGCGCGGCCTCTCCGCGACGGTCCTCGTCCGCGGCCGCGCGGACCTGAACGGGGATTTCCTCTGGCCCGCCTCCGACGACCATTTCGACGCGATCCTCGCCTACGCGCAGCTCCAGCGCTCGATCTATCGCCTGCGGCTGGGGCGGCAACGGACGCTGTCGGGGCTCGGCTTCTCCGGCTTCGATGGCCTGGACATCCTCGTGGACCCGCTCCCGTGGCTCCGGGCCGAGGCCTACGCCGGCCGCAGCCTGGCCCGCGGGCTGAACGAGCCGCGGCACGAGGCGCTGCAGGGGATCGAGCCCTTCCTCTTCGACCGCGACGCGCTCCTCTTCGGGGGGTTCGTCGAAGCGGAGCCCCGCGCGGGGACGTCCCTGGGGCTGCGCTACCAGCGGGAGATCTGGACGGACCGCGCGGCGCTGCTCACCGAGCGCGCGTCGCTGGACGTGCGCTCCGACCTGCCCGGGCCGCTCCGCATGGACGCCGCCCTGGACTACGACTTCGCCTTCGGCCACGTCGGCAAGGCGCACCTGCGGCTGCGCTCCGCCCTCCCGGACGGCTGGGGGTGGGCGCAGCTGACCGGACGGCGCTACCTCCCCTACTTCGAGCTCTGGACGATCTGGGGCTTCTTCTCGCCGGTGGCTTACCACGAGGCCGAGGCGTCGGCGACGATCACGCGCTGGCGCCCGCTCACCCTCTGGGCGTCCGCCGCGCACCGCGTCTACGACGACACCGACGCGCCCATCGTCTTCGGCGGGATCACCACCACCGCCGAGCGGCTCGCCCTCGGCGCACGCTGGACCCGTGGCCCGTGGCTCGCCCACGGCGAGTACCGGCTCGAGCTCGGCTTCGGCGCGGTCCTGAGCTCCGCCGACACCGAGCTCCGCTGGCGGGCCGGCGACGCGGTGACCCTGGTCGCGCGGGCCTCCGCCTTCCAGCAGATCGCGGAGTTCCGGCTGGGGGACAACGTCGTCCTGGGCGGCGGCCTCGGGGCCGACCTGACGCTCCCGCGCGGCCTCGGCCTCCGGGCCGGCGCCGACCTCTACCGGCAGGCGTACGAGAACCGCCAGAGCGCCGCCGACTGGGACCAGCTCCGCGCCCACACCATCCTGACCGTGCCGTTCGGGGCCGAGCCGGGGAGGCCGGGGCGATGACCGGACGCTGGCGCGAGGACAGCGGGGCGCGCGGGGGGCGGGTGGCCGGTCGCGGGACCGATCCCGCCCCGGGGCCCGGCCCCGGACGGGCGGCCGGGGTCGGCGCGCTGGCGCTCGCGGCGCTGGCCGCGGCCGCCGTCGCCGTGACGCTCCGGGCGGATGTCCAGGAGCCGTTCCCCCACGAGGAGCACGCCGGGCTGTTCCCGCTGTGCGCCGGCTGTCACGAGGGGGTCCCGACGGGTGACCGGGCCGCGTTCTACCCGCAGCCGCAGCTGTGCGCGGGGTGCCACGACGGCGTGGAGCTGGACTCGGTGCGGTGGACGCCGCCGGCGGCGGACGAGCCGAAGCCGTTCGCGTTCACCCACCCGGGCCATGCCGCCGAGCTGGCGCGGGAGGGGGAGCCTGCGCTGGCGTGCGAGGAGTGCCACACCCCGGCCGGCGCGCCCCGGATGGCGGTGGCGGGGGAGCAGGTGCTGGCGCGGTGCTTCGCGTGTCACGGGCACCCCGCCGAGTCGCATTACGTCGACGCCGACTGCGAGACGTGCCACCCCCCCGCCGGGGAGAACGGCCTGAGGATGGGGGCCGGCTGGCTCGCCGGGCTCCCGTACCCGGCGGACCACGTCACGGGCGAGTTCCTCCCGGAGCGGCACGGCCAGCTCGCCGCGGCCGAGCCCGGGCGGTGCGCCACCTGCCATACGCGGGAGCGGTGCGCGACCTGCCACGTGGACGCGGCCGACCGTCCCGAGATCGCCGGGATCCCGGCGGCGCCGCCGTCGCTCCGGCTGCCGAGGTTTGCCGCCCACTACACGATCCCGCCCTCCCACCTGGCGCCGGATTTCATCGAGGCGCACGCCCACCTCGCGGCGACGTCGCGGACGTGCGCCACGTGCCACACCCGGGAGGACTGCGCGGCCTGCCACGCGGGAGATGCGCCGGCGCCCATGGCGCGGCTCGCCTCCGCCGCCGAGGTGCTGGCCCCGGGGGTCCTGCTGGAGCGTCGGCTGCCGCCGAGCCACGGCGTCGCGTCGTTCCTGGTCGACCACGGCGCGCTGGCCGCGGCGGCGCCGACCTCGTGCACGACGTGCCACACGCGCACCATGTGCTCCGATTGCCACCAGGCCGCGGCGGTGACCGTCGCGATGCCGACGGCGCTGGCCGGACCCCGGTTCCACCCGGACAACTACATGGCGCGCCACTCCGCCGAGGCGTACGGCCGACGGCTGGAGTGCGCGAGCTGCCACGACGTCGCCGCCTTCTGCCGCGACTGTCATGCGCAGACGGGGTTCCAGGCCTCCGGGCGGCTGGGGCCCGGATTCCACGACGCGGAGCCGATCTGGCTCCTGCGCCATGGCCAGGCGGCCCGGCAGGGGCTGGAGAGCTGCGCGACGTGTCACCAGCAGCGGGACTGCCTCCAGTGCCACTCGACGATCGGGGCGTTCCAGGTGAACCCGCACGGCAAGAGCTTCGACCCCGCGCGGGCCCGCGCCCGCAATCCCGGCATCTGCTTCGCCTGCCATGTGGGCGACCCGGGCGCGTGAGCTGCTGATCCCAACCTTCGGAGGGAACGTGAGACTGATCCGGGTGGCCATCGCCGCGGCCGTTGCCGTGAGCGCGTGCGGCGGGGATGATGGCGGGGGTGAGATCCGCTTCGAGGGGCAGGAGGTGCAGGAGGCCCGGCGGGGGTGGACGCCCGAGCTGGCGGCGTTGGTGGACAGCGGCAATGCCGCGTACCGGACCGGCAACTACGACGAGGCAGCGCGGATCTTCCAGCGGGGCACACGCGAGTTCCCGCACCACGGCGCGACCTGGTTCGGCCTGTACATGGCCGAGCACGCCCGCGGAAACATCGCCGCCGCGGACTCGGCGCTGGGCCGCGCGGAAGCCCTCACGCCCAGCCTGCCACGGGACTCCGCCCCCCAGCCGCCGGCGAACGGGCAGTGAGTCCGGCGGCCCTCCCCGCCCTACCCGCCCAGCATCCGCCCCAACCGCCGCCCCCCCAGCAGGTGCATGTGCAGGTGGAACACCTCCTGCCCACCGTGCACGCCGGCGTTCACGATCAGCCGGTAGCCGTCCGCCGCGATGCCCTCGGACTCGGCGACCTTTCGGGCGGCCGTGAACAGGCGCCCCAGCGCCGCCTCGTGGCGCGGCTCCACGTCCGCCGCCGTCGCGATGGGCTCGTTGGGCACGATCAGCACGTGCGTCGGCGCCTGCGGGCTCACATCGCGGAACGCCGTCACCAGGTCGTCGCGATAGACCACGTCAGCCTCGACCTCGCCCCGGACGATCTTCCCGAATATCGTGTCCCCCACGCCTCACCTCCGATTGAATCAGGACCTGTACACTGGGACACCATGACGACGACGACAATGCGCCTGCGATTTCTTCCGTTCGCACTCCTCTTCCTCGCCGCGCCCCTCGGCACGCCCCTCGCCGCCCAGGCCGGCCTCCGCGCCGGGCCCATGACCGGCTATTCC
Source organism: Longimicrobiales bacterium (assembly GCA_035513575.1). Lineage (GTDB taxonomy): Bacteria > Gemmatimonadota > Gemmatimonadetes > Longimicrobiales > RSA9 > JAHWKI01. Next base: position 9,389 of record DATKBW010000102.1, read on the forward strand.
GAGATGCGCGAGGCCATGGTCTGGCTCCAGACGGACGCGCCCGCGGAGGTCGCCATCGAGTACTGGGACTCCGCCGCCCCCGGGCGGCGCTACCGGACGGACACGGCCTTCACCCTGGCGGCGACGGCGTTCACGGCCCGCTTCCCCATCGGGCTGCTGGAGCCGGGCCGTGTCTACCATTACCGGCCGGTGATCGACGGCCGGCCCGTCGACCGCCCCTACCCGATGCGTTTCGTGACCCAGAGCCTCTGGCAGTGGCGGGCAGACCCGCCGCCGTTCACGGTCGCGCTGGGGAGCTGCCTCTACGTCAACGACCCGCCCTACGACCGCCCCGGGGCGCCTTACGGCGGCGAGTACGAGATCCTCCAGGCGATCCACGACCGCCGGCCCGACGCCATGGTATGGCTCGGCGACAACGTCTACCTCCGCGAGGCGGACTGGTACTCCCGCTCCGGCATCCTCTACCGTTACGGCCACACGCGCGCGCTCCCCCACCTCCAGCCGCTCCTGGCCGGCGCCCACCATTACGCCATCTGGGACGACCACGACTACGGCCCCAACGACTCGGACCGCTCCTTCCGCGACAGGGCGGACACCCATGACGCCTTCCGCCTCTTCTGGGGGAACCCCACGTACGGCATGCCCGGGCTGCCCGGGATCACCACGATGTTCGCCTGGGCCGACGTCGAGTTCTTCCTCCTCGATGACCGCACCCACCGCACTCCCAATCGGCGCAACACCGGCGACGACGCCCTTCTCGGCGACGACCAGCTCCGCTGGCTCGTGGACGCCCTCGCGGCCAGCCACGCACCGTTCCGTCTCGTCGTCGTGGGCGGACAGGTGCTGAACCCCTCGGGCGAGGGGGAGACGTGGGCGGCGGTGGCCCCGGACGAGCGCGACCGGCTGCTCCGGCTGCTGCGCGAGGAGGACATCTGGGGGGTGATGTTCCTGACCGGCGATCGTCACTTCACCGAGCTCTCGCGCCTCGACCGTCCGGGCACCTACCCGCTCTACGACCTCACCGTCTCCCCCCTCACCGCCGGCCCCTACCCGACCGGCCGCGACGAGGCCAACCCGCTGCGCGTACAGGGCACCTTCCACGGCGCCCGCAACTTCGCCACCCTCGCGTTCAGCGGCCCGCGCACCGATCGCGTCATGGAGATCACGGTCCGGGACGTCCAGGGGCGCGAAGTCTGGACCTGGACCATCGCCGCGTCCGAGCTGCGGCCCCGGCCGTGACCCCGTGGCGGTTTCGGGGCGGTGTCCCGGCGGCGCCGGGAGGGGCGGCGGGCTTGCCTCCGGCCCCACCGCACCCCGATCCTTCGTCATGCGCGAGCCCATCCACCGGCGCGACTTCCTCGGCCGCACCGTCCGCTTCGGCGGGGGCGCGCTCGCGGGTTTCAGCGCTCTCCACGCCCTCGGCCGTCTCGCCTCCGCCTCCAGCCGCGCCCTGCACGGAGCCGGCCGGGGCGAGGGCGGGTACGGGCCGCTGGTCGAGGCCGGCGTGGAGCTGGCCCTCCCCGAGGGCTTCGAGTACACCCGGTTCGGCGCCCTGGGCACCATCATGGACGACGACCTGCCGACGCCTCCGGGCCACGACGGGATGGGCGCCTTTCCCCTTCCGAACGGCAACATCCGGCTGATCCGCAACCACGAGCTCCTGGGCAAGGTCCCGGGCACTCCGCCCTACCCCCGGCCGTACGACGAGATGACCGGCGGCGGGACCACTTCCCTCGAAGTGGATCCGGAGAGCCGGACGCTCGTCCGTTCCTTTTCCAGCCTCGGCGGCACGGTGCGGAACTGCGCCGGTGGCGTCACGCCGTGGGGCAGCTGGCTGACCTGCGAGGAAGCCACCGCCGGTGCGAGGATGGGGCTCCGCCACAGCCACGGGTACGTCTTCGAGGTCCCGGCCTCCGCCGAAGGGCCGGTGTCGCCGGTCCCGCTCCCCGCCATGGGCCGCTTCGTGCACGAGGCGGTGGCCGTGGACCCGGAGACGAGGATCATTTACGAGACCGAGGACCAGACGCGGGGCGGCTTCTACCGCTTCATCCCCGCCGCCCGCGGAGAGCCGGATGGCCCCGCCGACCTCGCCCGCGGGGGCCGCCTGCAGATGCTCGGCATCGTCGGGCAGCGGCGCTACGACTGCTCCCGCGGCCAGACCGTCGGGCAGCCCCTTCCGGTCCGGTGGGTCGACATCCCCGATCCCGACCCGGACGACGCAGAAGAGCGCCAGGACGCCGTCTTCATCCAGGGGTGGGACCGGGGCGGAGCGCGGTTCAGCCGGGTCGAGGGCTGCTGGTACGCCGATGGCGCCATCTGTTTCACATCGACGGATGGCGGGGACGCCGGCCTCGGCCAGGTCTGGGAGTTCCGCCCCGCGGGAGATCGCGGGACCCTCACGCTGCTGTTCGAGTCCCCGGACGCGAGCGTCCTCCAGTACCCGGACAACGTCTGCGTGAGTCCCCGCGGCGGGATCGTGCTGTGCGAGGACGGCCTGGCCCCGAACCACGTCCGCGGGCTCACACCGGAGGGCCTGGTGTTCGATTTCGCCCGCAACATCAAGGGCGTGGGCCACGCCGAGTTCGCGGGTGCCACGTTCAGCCCGGACGGCCGTACGCTGTTCGTCAACATCCAGAACGACCCCGGCGCGACCTTCGCCATCTGGGGACCCTGGGAGAACGGCGCCCTGTAACGGTCGCTTGACACCCGGGCCGCGCGAGGGTTTCCTTTCCTCATGCTCGAACGAGGACGAATCGGGTCCCGCGACGCGCGGGAGGGCGGCGCGGCGCGCCATCTGCTGATCGCGCTCATCGGCGCCGCGCAGCTCGCCATCCTGGCCATCGCCCCGCGGCTCGATCCACCCCCTGCCCCCACCGGCCACCGCCACCACCTCGCGGCCGAGTCGGCCGGCGGCTGTCAGGTCTACCACGACGAGCACTGCGTCCTCTGCCGCGTCATCGCCACGGATGGCGTCGGCGGCTCGATCCCCGCGGTGATCCCGGTGGCCCGGCCGTCGTTCGCGGCGGCGCGGCAGCCATGCCCGGAAGCCGTCCCCGACACGGATCGCGTCGCACCGCGGCAGGCCCGGGCGCCCCCCATCGCCTGACTCCCGTACACTGGTCGCAGCCGACCGGCCAGGCGCCGGTCCGTCTCGTCGCACCCGGAGTCAGCGCATGAACGTCGTTTCCCCCGGTCCGCCCCGTCGAGGGTCGGGCACCCCGAAGTCGATCCGCGTCCTGGCGGCGCTCGCCGCCCTGGCCGTGGGGGCCCTCCTGGCCGCCACGCCCGCGGCCGCGCGCCAGGCCGGGGACCCACCCGGCGCCACGGCCGGGACCGCCCGGCTTCCCGCACCGGTGGCCGCCGCTGCCCCGGACACCGTGATGGTGAACGGGATCGTCGTGGACTCCGCCACCGGGGCGCCGCTGCCGGCATCGGTCGTCCGGCTCGTCGAGCTCGATCGGCAGGACCTGACCCACGACGATGGCACGTTCCACCTTCGTCGGGTCCCCGCGGGCACGTATACCCTGGTCGTGGAGCACCTCGGCTACCGGACGGAGCGGCGACAGGTCCGGATCGACGCCGGTCAGTACCAGCGCATCGCCGTGCGGCTCCAGCCCTCCGCCATCGACCTGCCGGGCGTCATCGTCACCGCCACCATGGGGACGCGGACGCGGGAGGAGTCGCTACGCCCCACGCAGGTCGTGAGCGGCCGGGACCTCCAGCGCCAGCTCGATGTCACCCTGGCCGGAACGCTGGAGGGGGAGGCGGGGCTCGCCTCCGCGTCCATGGGGCCGGCTCCCGCGCGCCCGGTGATTCGCGGGCTCGGCGGTGACCGGATCCTCATCCTCGAGGACGGTGGCCGCCTGGGCGATGTCTCTTCCACCAGCCCCGACCACGCCGTGGCGGTGGAAGCGGCGTCCGCGGAGCGGATCGAGATCGTGCGCGGCCCGGCCGCGCTGTTCTACGGGAGCAACGCGCTGGGCGGCGTGATCAACGTGGTGCGCGAGGAGATCCCGGCCGCCCTCCCGGACCACCCGACCGGCACGGTCCTGCTCCAGGGGCAATCCGTCAACGAAGGGGGGTCGGGGTCGGCCATGTACCGCAATGGCCTGGGCCCCGTGGGCTACCGGGTCGAGCTCAACGGCCGGCTCGCGGGGGATGTCCGGACGCCGCTCCGGACGCTCCCGAATACCGGCATCGAGACGTGGGGCGCGGCCGCCGGCGCGGCCTGGGTCGCCGATTTCGGGCACGCGGGCGGAGCCGTCCGGGCGTACCGGAACACGTACGGCATCCCCCCCGACAGCGTCTCCGGCCACGCGGAGGGTGTGACGGTGGAGATGGAGCGGGACGCGTACCGGGGGGAGGCGGTGTTCGTGAGTCCGGGCGCGCTGGACGAGGTGACCGTCACGGGCTCGTTCCTCCGCTACGACCACCGGGAGATCGAGGCCAGCGGTGACATCGGCACGGCCTATGGCCAGAACACCGCCACCGCCGAGGCGGTGGCACGCCACCGGCGCCTCGGTCCGCTCCATCGCGGCGGCTTCGGCGCGCGCGCGCAGTGGCAGGGCTACGTGTCCGACAACGGCCGCGTGAAGGTGGAGGCCGACGAGGTCGCTGGCGCGATCTACGCCTTGGAGGAAATCGAGCGGGCCGGCTTTCAGCTCCAGGCCGGCGCCCGCTTCGACATCCACCGGGTCACGCCCCAGGGCGTCGCCGCGGTGCGCGGGGTGCCCGTCCGGGAGCGGACCTTCAGGAACGTGTCCGGCTCAGTGGCCGGGCTCTACGAGCTCGCCCGCGGGTGGCGGCTCGGCGCCAGCATATCGCGCGCCTTCCGCGCCCCGTCGGCCGACGAGCTCTTCTCCCAGGGACCCCACCTCGCCGCCTACACCTACGAGGTGGGCAACCCGGACCTGGACGCGGAAACCGGCCTCGGCCTGGATGTCTTCCTGCGCCTGGACCGCCTCGGCATCAGCGCCGAGGCCGCCGCGTTCTGGAACGAGATTTCCGACTACAGCTACCCGAGCAACACCGGCGAGCAGAGAGGAGAGCTGTTCGTGTACCGTCACGTCAACACCGACGCCCGCTTCTCCGGCGCTGAGCTCTCGACGCGCTGGAACGTCGCGGGGGACCTGGTCCTGGACACCGATGTCTCCTACGTCCGCGCCACCAATCTCGCCGTCGACGAGCCGCTCCCCCTCATCCCGCCGCTCAATGGACGGGTGACGCTCCGCTGGGACCGCGACCGCCTCTTCGTCGAGGCCGGGTGGCGCGGCGCCGCGGATCAGGACCGCGTGCCGGACCGGCCGCCGCTCCCGGTCGGCAGCGCCGGCTATTGCGACGAGGTCCCCGCCGGCGATCCGTGCCGGCCGGTGCCGGGCGAGTTCCTCCCCACGGCGGGGTACTCGATCTTCAACGCGGGGGCCGGCTACCGCTGGTTCCCCGGACACCAGGTCCATTCGGTGACCCTCCGCCTGGAGAACGTCGCCGACGAGGTCTATCGCAACCACCTGTCGCGCATCAAGGAGCTGAGCCCGGAGCCGGGTTTCGGCGCCACGGTGTCGTACCGGATCACGTTCTGAGCTACAACCCAAGGAGGCTCTCATGACGCGCTCGATCCGTACCCTCTTCTTGCCGCTGGCCGCCGTCGCGCTGGCCGTCGGCGCCTGCGACGACCCCACCGAAGTGGAGAGCCACCCCGAGGCGGACGGCATCGCCATCATGGCGGGCGAGGCCGAGCTGTATCGCTACATGCTCGACGACGGATCGCCCCCGCCCTTCACCCTCGCGGCCGGGACGTACGACGTCGCGTTCGTCCTGCTGGACGCGAACGGCGACCCGCTGCCGCACGAGGAGGGCGAGGAGGGGGAGGAGCTGTCGGTCACCACTGGTGATGCCGCCATCCTCACGTGGACCCCCGAGGCGGAGGCCCCGGGCGACGTCCACGCCTTCGAGGAGTTCCATGGCGAGCTGAACGCCCTCCAGGCGGGGAGCACCACCCTGGAGGTCTGCCTCCTCCACGCGGGCCACTGCGACTTCGAGGCGGTCATCCCCGTCACCGTCACCTAGCCGGCGCCGCAGGACGGGGCGTTGTTCCGGGTCGGGCCGCGGCCTAGCTTGGCGCCATGGCCGAACCCGACTGGCACGCGTGGCGGGACGAGTTCCCGATCCTGGCCCGAAAGACGTATCTGAACTCCTGCTCCCTCGGCGCGCTCTCCGGGCGCGCCGAGGCGCGTCTCGACCGCTTCCGCGAGGAGTGGCACACCCACGGCGCCTCGGCCTGGTACGAGACCTGGATGGGCCGGCTCGCCGAGCTCAGGGGCCGCGTCGCCACCATGATCGGCGCCGACGCCGACGAGGTCGCCCTGGCCGCCTCCGTTTCCGCCGCACTGGCCACCATCGCGTCGGCTGTGGACCACCGGCACCGGCGCAAGGTCGTCGTCGCCGAGCTCGACTTCCCCACCCTCGCGTACCAGTGGATGGGGCGCCCGGACCTGGAGGTCGTCCGCGTCCGCTCGGACGACGACGCCACCATCGCCCTGGACCGCTGGGCCGATGCCGTGGACGGCCGGACCGCCATCCTGGCCACGAGCCACGTCTTCTTCACGACCGGGGCCATCCAGGACCTCCGGGCGCTGGCCGACATCGCCCACCGGGCCGGCGCCCTCTTCCTCGTGGACGCCTACCAGGGCGTCGGGCAGGTCCCCGTCGACGTAGGGGACAGCGGCATCGACATCCTGGTCACCGGCCCCCTGAAGTGGCTCATGGGCGGACCCGGCCTGGCCTACATCTACGTCCGCCGCGACCTCATCCCGAGCCTCCGCCCCACGGTCACCGGCTGGTTCGCCGCGGCCGACCAGTTCGACTTCGACATCGAGAGCCTCGCGTTCAAGGAGGACGCCCGGCGCTTCGAGCTGGGCACCCCCGCCCTCCCCACCGTCCACACCGCCCTGGGGGGCCAGGAGATCGTGGACGAGATCGGCGTCGACGCCATCCGCGCGCGCAATCGCGCCCTCACCGACCGGCTCGTCGACCGCGCCGGCGCCGCCGGCTTCCGCATGCGGCTCGCGCCCGACCCCGGGCAGCGCTCCGCCATCGTCATGCTCGCAGCCGATGACCCCGAGTCCGCCGTCGCGCACCTCGATCGCGCCGGGATCATCACCGATGCACGGCCCGGCTACGTCCGCGTGTCCCCCCACTTCTACAACACGGAAGAGGAGATCGACGCCGTGGTCGACGAGCTGGGGCGCTGGAGGGAGCGTGGCTGAGCGGAGTCCGCCCCCGCCCGGGACCCCGGACGCGGCGGCCGGCCTGTCGCTCCGTCAGGCCCAGGCCGCCGTGGACGCCTGGATCTCCCGGTTCGAAGATGGATACTGGCCGCCCCTCGCCAACCTCGCCCGCCTCGTCGAGGAAGTGGGGGAGCTCGCCCGCGAGCTCAATCACCGGCACGGCTCCAAGCCCAGGAAGCCCGACGAGCCCGCGACCGACCTGGCCCTGGAGCTCGCCGACATCCTCTTCGTCCTCATCGCCCTCGCCAACGAGCAGGGCATCGACCTCGAGGAGGCCTTCGGGCGGGTGCTGGAGAAGGTTCGGGTCAGGGACGCGGAACGCTGGACGAAAAAGCAGGGATAGAGCCACCCCGCCGGTATCGGCTACCGGGTCCAGCGCCGGTAGAAGCCCCAGGCCACGATCCCGTAGGCATCCTGGAACGCCCCGTCGGCGATCATCCGGTCGATCTCGGCAGGGTCGCGGAGGATGGGCCGGATGGACTCCCCCGGGTCCTCGTTCCGCTGGCCGGTGGGGCGGCAGTCGTTCACCAGGACGATGTGGAGGCGGTTGTCCTGGAGGGCGGCGTTGGGGAACACCCGGCCGATCACTTCCGCCCGGCCGCCGCCGTGGCCGGTCTCCTCCTCCAGCTCCCGGACCGCGGTCTCCACCGGCGACTCACCCTCCTCGACCAGGCCGGCGACGAACTCGGTCGTCACGCTCCGCGTGCCGGGGCGGAACTGCTGTACCATGACGAACTCGCCCGCGGGCGTGAGGGCGATGACCTGGACCCAGTCGGGCATCTGCAGCACGAAGAAGTCCCGGAGCTCGCCATCGTCCGGCGACCGGTTCCAGTCGCGCCGCACCCGGAAATGCCGGAAGTCACCGACCTGCTCCGACCGCTCACGCGGCCAGACCAGGTCGTCGCCGGCGTCAGCCATCCGCCGCCCCGATCAGAAGATCAGGGAAAGGACCAGGATCACGATCCCGATGACGAGGATCAGCCACGCCGCCGTACGCAGCGCGGCGACGATGCCCGTGAAGCCCAGCACCGCCAGCAGGATGACGATGACCGCGATGATCAGAAGGATGTCCACGCGCGTCTCCGGTTCGGGAGTCCTCGACCGTCGCGGGGCGACCCGGCAAGTCCCGCGCCTCTGTCGGCGGCGTCGCGGGCCGGGCGGTCAGGGCGAGAGGACGATGTTCCCGAACGATTCCCCCTGCTCCAGCCGGGCGTGCGCTTGCGCGGCGCGGTCCAGCGGCCACGCGACGTCCACGACCGGCTCCAGCGCCCCGCCGAACACCAGGTCCATGACCGCCCGGAACTCGGCCCTGCTCGCCATGGTGGTGCCCAGCAGCTCGAGCTGCCTCCAGAACATGACGCGGAGGTCCAGCTCGGCCTTCGGGCCGGTGGTGGCGCCATAGACGACCATCCGCCCCCGCTTCGCCAGCGATCGAACCGCCCCCCGGAACCCCGCTTCGCCGACGGAATCGAGCACCACGTCCACGCCGCGCTTCCCGGTGGCCTGCCACAGCGACCCCGCCCAGTCGCCGGCCAGCCGGTCGTGGACGGTGTCGGCCCCGAGCGCGCGGACCCGGTCGACGTGGGGCGAGGAGGTCACGGCGTGCACGGTCGCACCGAGGTGCTTCGCGATCTGCACGGCGGCGGTCGCCACCCCGCCGGACGCGCCGGTGATCAGGACCGTCTCCCCGGCCCGGAGTCGCGCCCGGGTGACGAGGCCCCGCCAGGCGGTGAGGAACACGAGCGGTGCCGCGGCCGCCCGCTCGAAGGGCACGTCGTCCGGGATGCGATAGAGGTTGCGGGCGGGCGCCACCACGTACTCGGCGAACCCGCCCTGCGTGTGCTCGCCCAGGATCCGGTACACCTCGCAGAGCGGCTCCTCTCCCGCCCGACACCACTCGCACGCCCCGCACGAGAGCGACGGGTCCACCACCACCCGGTCGCCCGCCGCCCACCCGGTCACTCCCCGGCCCACCGTGTCGATGACCCCCGCCACGTCCGACCCGCCGATGTGGGGCATCGTCGTCTCGATCGGGAGCCCGCGCCGGACCCACAGGTCCAGGTGGTTCATCCCGCTCGCCCCCACCCGGATCCGCACCTCGCCCGCACCGGGCTCCGGAGTCTCCACCTCCTCGACCCGGACGACGTCCGGCCCGCCATGCTCGTGAAAGATCGCCGCGCGCATCGGCCTCTCCTGGTTCGTGCTGCGGAAGCTTACGTCGGGAGCGCTGGCCGAACCACCGGGCCGCCGACGCCCCGACGTTCGGATCTTCGGCCTCCGGCCCCGGACCGTGCCGGCGCGGATCCGCACGCGGCCGGAGGCCGCGCGCTTCGAAGGTTGACGGGCTCGCCCCCCTGCGGCGGTTCGGATAAGTTCCGGCCCCATGGGACAGAACGGGAGCTCAGGCGACATCCTGCGCCGCCTCGAGGAGGCCGCGGTCCGCGACGCCGCGGAGCGCTCCGCGGAGGACGCGGAGGCGCCGTTCGACATCATCCGGGAGGCCGGCGGTGAGGCCGACGACGGCCCCGCCAGGGACCTCACGTTCGCCGGGTACGTCGAGACCCACGATCGGGTCCCCGCGTTCGAGGGCGCGGACGGCCAGCCGTACACGGTGGACATCGATACCGAGGAGACCGGCGACCCGGACCGACCCTGGGCGGCGTTCCTGGTGTTCGTCCGCTGGGCGGCGACGGGGGCGGGGATCATGGGGCACGTGATGAGCGAGGACGTCGTCTGGGGCGCGTCGGAGCACGAGGCCCGGGAGCGGGCGCTGGACCTGACGCTGTACGAGCTCAAGAGCGAGCTGGACCGGTCCATCGCGCGGCACCGGTCGCTGCTGGAGGACTAGATCGGATGCTGAGACAGGGGTTCCTGTTCCTGAGCGAGAGCTCGATGGCCCGCACGCTGGTGACCAACGCGCCGTTCGCCCGCTGGGCCGCCCGCCGCTTCGTGGCCGGGGAGGAGATCGCCGACGCGATCACCGCCGCCCGCACGCTGAATACCCGCGGGATGACGGTCTCGCTGGACTACCTCGGCGAGTCCGTCTCCAGCCGCGCGGAGGCGACCGCGGCCGCGGACACCTACCTGCGCATCATCGACGCCCTCGTGACGGAAGGGATCGACGGGAACGTTTCCCTCAAGCTCACGCAGATGGGCCAGGACATCGACGAGCAGTTCCTGCACGACAACGTCCGCCGCGTCCTGGACCGGGCCGGCGATCACGGGATGTTCGTCCGGTTCGACATGGAGTCCAGCGATTACGTCCAGCGCACCCTCGACTTCTTCGAGCGCGTCCGCGCCGACGGCTACGACAACTGCGGGATCGTCCTCCAGTCCTACCTCTACCGCACCCACGACGACGCCCGCCACGCCAACGAGCGGGGCGCACGCGTCCGCCTCTGCAAGGGCGCCTACGCCGAGCCCGAGTCCGTCGCGTTCCCCCAGAAGGCCGAGGCGGACGCCAACTTCGTCCGCGTCATGAAGCTGCTCCTCGAGCACGGCACCTACCCCGGCATCGCCACCCACGACGAGGCGATGATCGAGGCCACCAAGACCTTCGCCCGGGACCGGGGCATCGACCCCGCACGCTTCGAGTTCCAGATGCTCTACGGCATCCGGCGCGACCTCCAGAAACAGCTCGTCGAAGAGGGCTGGCGCCTCCGCATCTACATCGGCTTCGGCAAGGCCTGGTACCCCTACTTCATGCGGCGACTCGCGGAGCGGCCCGCGAACGTGTTCTTCCTCGCGAACAGCGTGTTCCGTGAGGCGTTCCGGTAGAGGCTCTCTGCGCTCGCAAGAAGGCTCGCTTCCGCTCGCAAGAGGCGGCTGCACCGCAGGCGGCCGCCCGGCGGTACCAGCCGGGACCTTCGTCCGCCCCGAGGGGTTCTCATCCACATTGCGAGGCCGAAGGCCGAGCCAAATTACCACCACCACGAATGGCCGCCACGCTGCGCATCACCGAGATCTTCCACAGCATCCAGGGCGAATCCACCTGGATCGGGCTGCCGTGCACCTTCGTGCGGCTGACCGGCTGTCCGCTCCGCTGCGTCTGGTGCGACACCGAGTACGCCTTCCACGGCGGTGAGAAGATGGCGCTGGACGAGATCGTCGCGCGGGTGCGGGACATCGGCACCCCGCTGGTGGAGATCACCGGCGGGGAGCCGCTCGTCCACCGGAACGCGTTCGCGCTGGCGGACGGGCTGCTCGCGGAGGGGTTCACGGTCCTGGTGGAGACGTCGGGCGCGCTGGACATCTCGCCACTGGACGAGCGCGTGCACGTGATCATGGACCTGAAGTGCCCGGGTTCGGGCGAGTCGTCGAAGAACCTCTGGTCCAACCTGGACCACCTCGACGGCCGTGACGAGATCAAGTTCGTGATCGCCGACCGCGCCGACTACGAATGGGCCCGGGGGGTCGTCCGGGAGCGGGGGCTGGACCGGCGGCTGGAGGAGGGGACGCTCCGCGCGGTCCTCTGCTCCCCGGTCTGGGGCGACCTCTCGTTCGCCGACCTGGCCGCGTGGATCCTCGAGGACCGCCTCCCGGTCCGCTACCAGGTCCAGCTCCACAAGGTCGTCTGGGGACCCGGCGTCGCCGGGGTCTAGCGTCCCGATTCAGAGGTCCGGCGACGCACCGAGAGGGCCCGGGCGCCGTTCCAGGAAGGCGCGCCGACGAGGAATGGCAGCGCGATTGCGCGGAGGCGCAGCGACGCTAGCCCACCGGGAAGGGCAGATCCGCGCAGTCCGCCGTAGGGGCCTGTACGCCGAGGGGGCGCGTGTCCACCCGCGTCGCGCCGATGGCGCGGGCGCGGTCCGCCAGCGGGAGCAGGGCCTCGGCCGCGGGCGCCGGGGGTGTCCCGCCGGGGCGGCCCGCGAGCAGGTCCCCCATCCAGGCGCGGCCCGGGGCGCCGAGCAGCTCCTGCGCCACGTCCAGGGCGATCCCCCTGGCGCGGGCCTCGGCCACCATCCCGATCAGGCGACGCCGGGCGCTGGCGCCTCGCTCGTCGTAGCGGATGTCGCGACACGTCCCGTCCGCCCGCGCCACGACGCTGTCCCGGACCTCCGACAGGTGCTCCAGGCTCGCCAGCGCTGCCGCCAGCCGGGCCATGGCCGGCAGCGGGAGCCGGGCCGAGTCCTCCGGCTCCTCCCCTGTCCCCACCTCGCCGGGCAGCAGCGTGGCCAGGTCCGGCTCCAGCACCGGCTCGCCCCCCTCGAGCGGAGTCTCGAGGACCCGCCGGGCCAGGTCGTATGCGGTGAACGCGCGCAGGCGGCCGTAGCTCTCCAGGAACCAGCGGCGGGTCGACGGATACACGGGCGCCACCTCGTCCAATAGTGCGATCAGCGACTGCCCGGCCGCGCCGGTCACGTCGGGCGGCGTGACCGTGCCGTAGCCGGTCAGGATGTCGTCCTGGACGGACGAGAGATAGCCGTTCAGGCGGCCGTCCCGGGCCAGCGCCACGGCGACGAACCAGTCCACGCTTCGGGCGAACACCTCGGCCGGCCGGCTCGCGTGGGCGCGGAGGTGCTCGCGGGTCTCCGCCGCCGAGAGGGACGCCGTCGTGAGCCCCCGGAGCACCCGGGCGAGGCGCTCGTCGGACAGGCGGACCGCCCGGTCGGTGGCGTAGTCGCCACGGACCGCGTAGCGCCGGAGCGCGGTCTGCCAGTCCAGGTCGTGGGCGATCTCGTGGGCGAGGGTCCCCGCCCCCGTGGCGGGCGGGATGTAGATCGTGCGCGTGCGCGGGTCGTGAACGGCGAGCGTCCCCACGCTCCCGGGCCGCGCCTCGAACCGGACGTTCAGCCCCCGCACATCGAGCGATGGCAGGATCCGCTGCAGGTCCGAGAGCGCGCCGGCCAGCATCCGGCGGTAGTACGGCCGCCAGTGGGCCGGGACCTCGTCCGGGAAGGCGACGGAGCCGAGGCCGAAGCGGCTCTCCAGCTCGCGGGTGCTCGGCCCCTCGAACCCGGGGAACCACGGGCGCTCCTGGGCGTAGCCCCGCAGCCCAACGGCCGCGCTGAGCACGGCCAGCCGCGGCCCCAGGTCCACCGTCGAGCGATGGTGCAGCAGCGCGTACTCCGCCGCGAGCCGCTCCTCGTTCACGGCCGCAGCGAAGAACCGGGCCCGCGCGGCCTCGCCCACCATCTCCGGCGGCACCGACCCCGAGTTCCGGTGGGCTTCCATCGCGACACGCACCGGCGTCTGCGGCGGCGCGTCGTAGCTCTCGGCCTGCCACGCCAGCAGCTGCGCGGCGGGGAGCGGGAGGATCGTCCCTGACTGCGGAAGGGCCGCCTGCGCCACCGGCCCCCGGCGCGGCCGGCTCGCGATCTCCCGCACCGCCTCCGCGAGCCGCGGCGCGAGGTCGATCGCTTCCCGCTCCACGTCCTGGGCCGCGGCCAGCATGCTCGGCCGCTCCACTCCGAACCGCCGCTCCACGCGCCACACCGTCACCAGCGCCAGCGGGTCCATGCTCTCTCCGGCCGCGCGCAGCAGGCGAGCCGCGTCATCCCGCGCCACGACCCGGTCCCGGATCAGCGCCGCCGCCTGCGCGACGTAGCGCGGGTGGCGGGTCGGGATGTTCCCCTCCGCCGCCGCCATGGCGTACGCGAGGCGCACCGCCAGCGCGCCGGCATCCGGCGCGGCCGACCCCCGCACCGCCCCCTCCACCAGCTCCAGGTGCGCCGCGGCCGCCGTCAGGTCACCGCCGGGGGAGAGCACGCGCGCGTCCAGCTGGTGGCCATCCCCGTCCAGCGTCCGCGCCAGCAGGGACCAGGCGAGGCGCTCCCGCTCCCGTGGCTCGAGCCGCGGGTCCATCAGCGCGTACTCGATCAGACGGAACGGGCTGCCCAGCCCCAGACGCTGACGCTCCAGGTATCCCGCCGCGACCGCCTGCGGGACCGTCGGCTCCGCTCCCGCCCGAGCCAGCAGCCACGTCGCGTACGACCGTCCCGCGTCCAGCTCGCGCTCCACGTCCGACGCGAAGCCTCTCCCCTCCATCGGGCCGCACGCCCCCGCCACCAGCGCCAGCGCTGCGACCAGCGCGACGACGGCGAACGGCGGACGGGCCGGGGTGGTTGTCCGGAGTCCCATCATCGGGTCCCTGTTTTTGGCTGCTCTGGAGTCGACCCCGTGGGGAGAAGCCGGGGGGTCACCCCTCAACATAAACAGATGACGGCGGGAGCGGGATGGTTTCATTGCACCGACTCCTCCACCGCCCGCCGCAGACGCGGCCAGATCCACCGCGCGTAACGCAGGAAATTCGACCGCTGATCCGGGCGCGTGGCCAGGAACGACCAGGCGGCCGCCCCCGCCTTGTCCCGGTTGCAGGGGCGGCAGCAGGCGACGAGGTTCCCCTCCGAGTGGTCCCCGCCCTTCACCCGCGGCTCGACGTGGTCCACCGTCAGATCCTCCGGCCGGCACAGCTCGCCGCAGTAGACGCACCGGAAGCCATGCAGCTCCAGGATCTTCCGCTTCCGGTCGGGACTCGCCATGGGCCTCTCTCGCGTTCGTGCTCCTCCCCTGTTTCATACCAGCGAAAACCGGGAATGCTCCGTTGCCCCGGGCGCGGCCTTCCTCCAGTATCACGCCCATGAGAGAGGCAGCCTGGCAGGACGCTCCGCTGGACGACCCCCGGCTTCGCGAGCTCCGGCGCGCGCTGGCGCAGCGCCCGCTCACCCGCGCGCCGCGGGACCCGGCGCTGTCCGAGGCCGCGGTCCTCCTGGCGCTGCGTCCGACGGACCCGCTGGAGCTGCTCGTGATCCAGCGCGCGGAAAAGGTGGGTGACCCCTGGTCGGGGCACATGGCGCTCCCTGGCGGCCGCCGCCAGGCGGACGACCCGGACCTCCTGGCCACCGCCCTGCGGGAGACGCGCGAGGAGACCGGTCTCCTCGTCCCCCGGCAAGCGGTCCTGGGTGAGCTCGCCGAGGTGCGCCCCGGCGCACGGCGGCGCTTCTTCATCACGGTGAGCCCGTGGGTGGCCGTCGTGGATGCCGCCGCCCCCGTCACACCGGCACCCGCGGAGGTGGAGGCCGCGCTGTGGATCCCCCTCCCCCACCTGGCCAGCGAGGATGCCGTGGACGAGCTGCTGATCGAGCTCGAGGGCGAGTCCCGCGCCTTCCCCGCCCTGAGCTACCAGGAGCACGTCATCTGGGGACTGACGCACCGGATCCTGGAGGACTTCATCAGCCTTGCCCGATCGGCCGGGCTGGTGTAGCGGGCGCCTCCCCGCTTACGAGGTCTCGACCCGCCACGCCACCCCCGGCTGCCTCCCCTCGCTGAATCCTTCCAGCTCGGCGGACGAGGGCTCCGGCATCAACCCTTCACGGCTGCTCCGTGCGGCCTCGGCTGCTGCCTCGATGGCGGCGGTGATCTCCGCCTCGATCTCCGCCAGCGTGGACTCCGCCACCCCGCGGCCCTTCAGCCACTCCTCGTACAGACCGATGGGGTCGCGCCGGCCCCAGTGCTCGAACAGGTCGGGGTGGAACGTCCGGCGGGCCTCGGCCTCGTCGTGCGTCGCGTGGCCGCCCATCCGGAACGTATCCACCACCAGCATCGTGGGACCCCCGCCGCCGCGGGCGCGGTCCGCCGCCAGCTTCGTGGCTGCGTACACGTCCAGCACGTTGTTCCCATCGGCGAGAGCGCCCGCCATGCCGTACATCTTCGGCCAGTGCTCGAAGCCGCCGGCGCCGTGCTGGTCCAGCCGGGTCCCCAGCGCCACCTGGTTGTTCTGGATCACGAAGATGGCCGGCACCCTCGTCACGGCGGCCAGGTTCACCCCCTCGTGGAACATCGACGTCTTGGTCGAGCCATCGCCGACCCACGTCAGCGCCACCCGCCGCTCGCCCCGCCGCTGGAACGCCAGCGCGATCCCGGCCACCACCGGGACCATGTCGCCGACGTGGCTGACCGGCTGGATCACGCCATGGGAGAGGTCGCCGAAATGCCCGTCGCGGCCGCCGGTCGTGCTGCTGCTCGTCGCCAGGTAGCCGTGGAACACGTCCTCCAGCGGCATGCCCATCTCCGGCAGCGCCCCCGCGTTGCGGATCATGGGCGCCACGATGTCGCGCTCCCGGTCCAGCGCGTGGACGCACCCGACCGTCACGGCCTCCTCACCGGTCCCCAGCCACGCCTTCGAGATCACTCCCTGCCGCACCCACCGCGTCAGGGCGATGTCGTGGAGACGCGTGCGGACCATCCCCGCGTACAGACCGAGGAGCGCCGCCTCGTCCAGCGACGACACCACCGCCCGCCGCTCCTCCTGCGACTCGACCCGCTCCCCGAACGCCCGCACCAGGGACGGGTCCGCCTTCCAGGAGACGTACTCAGGGGGGTCGAACGGGGGGTAGCGCTTCATCGCCGCGAGCTCCCGGGGGGCGCGTCCGCGCGGGGGCCGGGGCTCAGACGACGGGGCCCGCCGCCGCCTTCGTCCGCCGCGGACGATCCTCGCCGTGCGCCTCCTGGACCGCGCGTCCGATGCGCGCGGCCATCACATCGAGGGCCGAGCGCGACGGGACCGGGGCGTCGGCCTTGGGCAGCTGGAGGTCGAAATGATCGCCCTCCCGCACCGGGATCAGGTGGAGGTGGAAATGGGGGACGTCCTGCCCGCCCGCCGCGCCGTTGGCGCTGAAGACGTTCAGCGCCGCCGCGCCGGTGGCGTGCTTGATGCCGGCGCCGAGCCGTCTGGCCACCGCGAGACAGTGCGCGGCCAGGTCGTCGGGGACGGCGAAGAAGTCCGTATGATGCTCCCGGGAGACCACCAGCGCGTGGCCGGGGCTGTACGGCTGGATGTCCATGAACGCGACCACACGGTCGTCCTCGTGGATGATGCTCACCGTTTCTTCCCCGGCGATGATCCGGCAGAAGACGCACCGTTCGTTCATGGCGACCCCGCTTGGTTGACCCTAGATTCCCGCGAATGAATGACCGCAGCCGCGCACCCGGAAAAGAGACACAGCCGGCTCCCGGAGCGCAAGAAGCGGGCGACGGTTTCCGCGCCGATCTCCCCCTCGCCATCCTCGAGTCCGTGCGGGTCCACGACCGCCCCGCGGAAGTGCTCGAGGACGAGGACCTGACCGCCAGCCTTCCCCGCCGCCTCGGCCTCACGGGCGTCGTGGAGAGCCAGATCTACCGCTACCGCCTCGCGCTGAAGCGCGGCGAGCGGATCCCCTACGCCGAGGTGGGCGACCTCGTGCGCCTCGTCCTGCGGCGCCCGGACTCCGAGCCCATCCTCCGCGAGGCGGGCCATGACATCGCGAAGCAGCACGGCCGCAAGCCGCTCTACCACCTGGCCGCCATCGGCCGCCTGCTTCCCGGCGCACTGCCGAATCGGTTCGCCAAGCGCAGCCTGCGCCGGCTCCTGCACCGCATCGGCGGCGGCGTCCCCCTGCGGGTCACGCGGACCCCCTTCACGGTCGAGATGACCGACCCCGTGACCGCCGGGATCGACCGGTGGGGCGTAGCGTGCCTGCTCTACTCCGCCGCCATCGAGCAGTCCGTGCTCCAGAGCACCGGCAAGCGGCACGGGGTCGAGCATATCGCCTGTCAGAGTCGTGGCGACGAGCGGTGTGTGTGGGAGGTGCGGACCGGCTGAGCCGACGCGGGCGCGGCGGTTCGAAGCGCCCGCGGCGCTCCGCGGCGCGCGGTCCCCGAGGCCCGCTAGTCTTCCTCGTCCGCGTCGATCCCCGCCGCCGACAGCAGCTTGCTCCGGATCTGCCGGTTGAACGTGTCCCATTTGAGCCGCATGTGCTCCGGGTCCTGGGCGCCCTCCAGGAACCCGACCGGGATCTCGAAGCCGCCCGCGCGCTCCCGGCCGCCGCCGTAGTGACGGCCCCGGAAGTCGCTGCCCAGCGCGGTCTTGAGGAACTGGTCGACATCCATGGTGACCTTCCCCGTGCGCACGCTCCCCACCACCTGCTCCCGCTCCCCCTCGCCCTGCACGATGCCATAGACGATGGCCGTGTGGACGTTCTCCTCCGTGATCAGGAAGTCCGCGGCCTGCGGGATGGCGTCGCGGTCGGCGTGCCGGAGGTAGCCCACGCCCGCGATGCTGAACCCGCCCTTCACGTGCCGGTCCGACAGCGCGGTCTCGATCACGTCCATGGTCCCGTGGGACCGCTGCACCCGCATGATGGACTCGAGCAGCTCCGGGTCCATCAGACGGCTCAGGTACGCCGCCGCCAGCAGCTCGTCCGCCCCCGCGCGCACCAGTCCGTTCGTCTCCGTCCGGAGCCCGTGCACCAGCGACGTCGCGAGGTTGACGTGCGCCTGGCTGTCCGCATCCAGCGTGATGATCTCCCCGCTGCGCAGGTAGTCCGTCACGATCGTCGCCGCCGCCCCCACCGGCCGCACGTCCGAGAACTCCGGGTGGAGGATCCCCTGCGGCGCGTGGTGGTCGATCACCGCGGCCGCCGGGACCCCCAGCTCGCTCAGGCGGTCCGTCAGCCGCGTCGTCGTGCCCTGGTTGTCGATGTAGACGGCGCCGTCGTAGCGGTCCAGCGGCAGCGCTTCCGTGAAGCGGATCAGGTCGATGGAGAGGATGTGCACCAGCGCCAGGTTCTCCTGGTGGCTGATCCGCCCCTCGTAGACGATGTCCACCTCGATGTCGAACTCCGCCGCCATGGTCCGGTAGGCGAGCGCCGACGAGATCGCGTCGGGATCCGGGAAGTCCTGCACCGCCACGATATGCGCCTCGCCCCGGTGCTTCTCCAGGAACGACGCGAACGCGCGGGCCCGGGCGTCGTCACCGAAGTGCGGCGTCAGGTCCAGCATGCCGGGCATCTGCGGGACAGCCACCGGGCTCATGGTCGGGGATCCCTGTGTCTCACGGGGGGCGGGAGTTGCGAAGGCTGTGCCAGTGGGGGCGGGAACGGCGTAACCCGCTGCGGAGCAACGAGGTAGCATCATGGCGTTGGGCCCTGGGGCGTCGGACGGACGCCGCAGCGCGGACGCCCTGACGCCGATGTGCTATGCGCCTTCCCGCCCGATCCTCGCCGCCGCCGCGGCGCTCTCCCCGCCGGCGTGGCCCACGTCCCGCCGCTCGTCGTCACCGGGCTGGTTCGGGGGCGTGCCCATCAGGACGCGGAGCTCCTCCCGGGTGACGACCTCCCGCTCGAGGAGGTCCTCCGCGATGCGGTTCAGGATCTCGCGGTCGCGGGTGAGGATCTCGCGCGCCCGCTCGCGGCTGCCCTGGACCAGCTCGCGGACCTCCTTGTCGATCTCCCGGGCGGTGTCCTCACTGTAGGTGCGCTCTCCCGGCCAGGGCGTGTCGGAGCCGCCGAGGAAGCTATGGCGCTGTTTCTCGTAGGAGACGGGCCCGAGCGTCTCGGACATGCCGTAGTGCCGGATCATGGCCCGGGCCAGCTCGCTCACGCGCTCCAGGTCGTTGGAGGCGCCCGTGGAGATCTCGTCGAAGACGATCTCCTCGGCCACGCGCCCGCCGAGCAGCACGGCCATCCGGTCCAGCAGCTCCTGCCGCTGGAGCAGGTAGCGGTCGTCCTCCGGGAGCTGCTGCGTGTAGCCCAGCGCGCCCACGCCGCGAGGGATGATGCTGATCTTGTGGACCGGGTCGGCGTGTTCGACCCGCTCGGCCACGATGGCATGCCCCGCCTCGTGGTAGGCGACGATCCGCCGCTCCTTCTCGTTCACCAGCCGGTTCTTCTTCTCCAGCCCCGCCATGACCCGGTCGATGGCGGCGTCCAGGTCCGCCATGTCCACCTGCGTCTTGTCCTGCCGCGCCGCCAGCAGCGCGCCCTCGTTCAGCAGGTTGGCCAGGTCGGCCCCCACGAAGCCGGGCGTGCGCCGGGCCAGCACGTTCAGATCCACGTCGGGGCCCAGCCTGATCTGGGCCGCGTGGACCCGGAGGATCGCCTCGCGGCCTTCCCGGTCCGGACGGTCCACGACGACCTGGCGGTCGAAGCGCCCGGGTCGCATGAGCGCCGGGTCCAGGATCTCCGGCCGGTTCGTCGCCGCCATGATGATGACGCCCGTCTTGGCGTCGAAGCCGTCCATCTCCACCAGGAGCTGGTTCAGCGTCTGCTCCCGCTCGTCGTGGCCGCCCATGGGGCCGCCCGCGCCCCGGGCCTTCCCCAGCGCGTCCAGCTCGTCGATGAAGACGATGCACGGGGAGTTCGACTTCGCCTGCTCGAACAGGTCCCGCACCCGCGCGGCGCCCACGCCCACGAACATCTCCACGAACTCCGACCCGTTCATGGAGAAGAACGTCACCCCCGCCTCCCCGGCGACGGCCCGCGCCAGCAGCGTCTTCCCGGTCCCCGGGGCGCCGGCCAGCAGCACGCCCTTGGGGATCCGGGCGCCCACCCGGTGGAACTTCGCGGGCTCCCTCAGGAACTCCACGATCTCCACCAGCTCCTGCTTCGCCTCGTCGGCGCCCGCGACATCGTCGAACGTCACACCCGTCCCGTCCTCGCCCACGATCCGCGCCTTGTTCTTCCCCACGGTCATCACGCCCGACGCGGGGTTGATGCGCTTGAGCATCCAGATCCAGAAGAGGACCATGAGGCCGAGGGGGAGCAGCCAGAAGAGCGCCTGGCCGAGCCAGCTCTCCGTCGCCGCGGCGTACTCCACGTCCTGCGACTCCAGGAGTGGGACCAGCCCCTCGTCGCCTTCCACCCGGACCGACGTCCACACGTCCGGCGCATCGGCGATCGCCGTGTCCGGCACCGCCGTGATCCGCGGGCCCTGGAAGCGCACCTCGTCCACCTGACCGGCCGCGATCCGCTCCTTCAGCTCGCTGTACGGGATCCGCTCCGTCTCCTGCCGGCTCAGCAGGATGTTCAGGCCGATCAGCACCAGGAACGCGGCGAGGAAATAGAAGACGGAGAACCGGGCGCGCCGATTGAGGGGACCCCGGCGGCGGCGGTCGTCGTTACCGTTCCGCCGGTCGGGCGCCTTCCCCGGCCGTCCCAGGTCGATGCTGCGCCGGTCGTCCGGCCCGTCCCTGCGGTCCTCGCTCTTCGGTGTCATCTGGGTGGACGTCGGGGGCAAGGACTGTACCGGGTGGACGTGGCACGCCAGGACGTGCACGTTCACGAGCCCTTCACCTTGCCCCACGACGCCGCCCGCTGAATGATCCCGGATGTCCCTGACCCCGCTCTCCGCGATCGAGGACGCGGCCGCCGCGATCTCCGGGCGGGTCCACCGGACGCCGCTCCTCTCCTGCGAGGCCATTGCGAGCCGGCTCGCCGCCGCGACGGGCGGGCGCCCGCGTCGCCTGCTGCTGAAGGCGGAGAACCTCCAGAAGACGGGATCGTTCAAGGTGCGTGGCGTCCTCAACCGCATCCGCGCGCTGGACGCGGACGAGCGCGGGCGCGGGCTGATCACGATCTCCGCCGGGAATCACGCGGCCGCCCTGGCGTGGGGCGCCGCAGCGGCGCGGGTGCCGTGCACGGTTGTGATGCCGGAGGGGGCGGAGCCCGCGAAGGTGGAGGCCAGCCGCGGCTACGGGGCCGAAGTGATCCTCCATGGCGACGTCGCCGCGGCCTTCCAGGAGTGCTTCAGGCTGCGCGACGAGCGAGGGCTCACGTTCGTCCACCCCTTCGACGACCCCGCGATCATCGCGGGCGCGGGGACCGTCGGTCTCGAGATCCTCCAGGACGCGCCGGATACCGACGTGGTGGTGGTGCCCGTCGGCGGCGGCGGTCTGATCTCGGGGGTGGCGGCGGCGGTGAAGGCGATCCGGCCCGAGGCCCGGGTCTACGGCGTCGAGCCCGAGGGCGCCCCCGGGCTGCGGCGGGCGCTGGACGCGGGCGAGGTGGTGCGGCTGGAGAGGGTGGACACCGTGGCGGGAGGGCTCGCGCCGCCCTTCGCGGGCGCCCTCGCGCTGGAGCACGCCCGCGCCCTCGTCGACGATGTCGTCCTGGTCTCCGACGACGACATCCTGGACGCCATGCGCTTCGTCCTGGAACGGGCGAAGCTGCTGGTGGAGCCCTCCGGCGCCGCCGGCGTCGCCGCCCTCGTGATGGGGCTGCTCCGGGTGTCGCCCGACCAGGCCGTCGCCGTGGTCCTGAGTGGCGGGAATACTTCGCTCTCCCTCATCACCGGATAACCGGGGCGGCTGTTTCGCCTCGCAACCCAGGAGGAATCATGCACCGGAAATCGGCACTGCCGCTCGCGCTCCTCGCCCTGGCCACCCTCCCCGCATGCACGATATCCAGCGGTCGCGCCGGCCCGGAGGTGATCGCTCCGGCCGCGGCGCGCGTGGGCGACCTGCCGTTCTCCCCCGCCACCCGCGCCGGCGACTTCATCTTCCTGTCCGGCGCGATCGGGACCCGCCCGGGCACCACCGAGCTGGTCTCATCCGAGGTCGGCGCCCAGACGCGGCAGACCATGGAGAACCTGCGCACCGTGCTCCGCGCCGCGAGGTCGGACCTCGACGACGTCGTCAAGTGCACGGTCTTCCTCGTGGACATGCGCGATTACGCCGCGATGAACGCGGCCTACGCCTCCTTCTGGGAGGGCCCGCCCCCCGCGCGGTCGACGATGGCGGGGAGCGGGCTGGCGCTGGGGGCGAGAGTCGAGATCGAGTGCATCGCGTACGATCCGAGGTGACAGGGGGCAGGGTGGTCGGGGGCAGGGGCGCGACCTTGTCGCCCTTTCGCCCCGTTCCTAGTTTCGCCTTTTCCTTTTCACGTCGGCCTCACCGGGGCACCCGTGCGCGCGATCCGCTTCCACTACCGTCCGCTCCGCTACCTCGCCACGCGCGTGGCATCGCGGCGCCTGCCCACCGCGGGGCTGGGGCGGCTCGGGTTCGTGCGCCTGGATGACGTGGAGCCCCCGGTGCTCCCCGGCCCGGACTGGGTGCGGGTGGAGTCCCGGCTGAGCGGGATCTGCGGCAGCGACCTGGACGTCATCACGGCCCACGACTCCTTCACCCTCGAGCCCTTCGGCGCCTACCCGTTCACGTTCGGCCACGAGATCGTCGGGAGCGTGGCGGACGCGGGGGCGGGCGTCGGGCGGTGGAAGGCGGGCGACCGCGTGGTCGTGAACCCGATGCTGAGCTGCCTGCAGCGGGGCGGGTCTCCCTGCGGCGCGTGCGCCCGCGGGGACTACGGCCTCTGCCGCCGCGTGGGTGATGGGACGGGGTCCATGGTCGGCTACAGCACGGTGACGGGCGGCGGGTGGTCCCGCTACCTCGTCGCCCACGAGTCCCAGCTCCACGACCAGGGCGACATCCCCGACGAGGTGGCGGTCCTCACCGACCCCTTCGCCTCCGCGGCCAAGGGCGTCCTCCTGGAGCCGCCCGGCGAGTCGGACACGGTCCTGGTCCTGGGCGCCGGCACCATCGGTCTGCTCGCCGTCCGGGCGTTGCGGCTGACGGGGTGGACCGGCGGGATCGCCGTCTCCGCGCGGCACCCCTTCCAGGCCGAGAAGGCCCGCGTGGCCGGCGCGGACACCGTGGCGCGCTCGGAGCGCGAGCTCTTCCGCTGGGCCGTGGGGCTACCGGACGCCCGGCTGTACAACCCCACCCTGGCCCCGCGCTTCGTGGAGGGCGGTCCCTCCCTGGTCTATGATACCGTCGGGACCGCGTCGTCCGTCCGGCAGGCGCTGTCCCTCACCCGCGAGGGCGGCCGCGTCGTGCTCATCGGCGCGGCGGGGAAGATCGATGTAGACTGGACCCGGGTATGGAACCGCCAGATCCGGGTGGCCGGGATCTTCGCCTACGGGCGCGTCCCGTGGAAGGGCGAGCGCCCGGACATCTACGATGTCGCCCTGGAGCTGATCCGTGCGGGCGGCCTGGAGGACCTCGGGCTGCTCACGCACGTTTTCCAACTGGAGGAGTATCGTGACGCCATCGCCGTCGCCCTCGGAAAGTCAGACCATGCCAGCATCAAGGTCGCTTTCCGCCCCGGCCACTGATCTCGCCGGCTACACCCGCGACCCCTTCCACGGCTTCTTCGATGGACGAAGCGTGGACGAGCTGGTGGGGGAGGGGACGCTGCTGGACACCCCCGCCGTCCGGCGCTGGTTCGACCTGATGCAGCGGGGGCTCCCCCAGTCCCTGTACACCTACCAGCTCCCGCTCAGCCGCGCCGCTCGACCGGAGTCCGGCGCCCTCGGCCGGGACCTCCTCATGTTCTCGTCCTACAGCTACCTCGGCCTGATCGGCGATCCGCGCATCGCCCGTGACGTGGCCGAGGCGGTGGAGCGGTACGGGACCTCCACCGGCGGGGTCCGGTTGCTCACGGGCACCCTCGAGCTGCACCACCACCTGGAGGCCGAGCTCGCCGCGTTCCTCGGCACCGACGCGGCCGCCGTCTTCAGCTCGGGCTACGACGCCAACATCGCCGCCATCACCTCCCTCTTCGGCCCGGGCGACTGGGCGATCCTGGACCAGTACGCGCACCAGAGCATCCAGGACGGCTGCCGCATGGCCGGCGTGGACGTCCGGCCGTTCCGCCACAACAACATGGAGGACCTGGAGCGGCGGCTGAAGCAGGCCAGGAATCGCCACACGAAGCGCGTGCTGGTGGCCGTCGACGGCGTCTTCTCCATGGACGGGGACCAGGCGTGCCTGGCCGAGATCATCCGCCTCAAGGAGAAGTACGGCGCCTTCCTGCTCGTGGACGAGGCCCACGCCCTCGCCGCCATCGGCGAGCGGGGCCGCGGCACCTGCGAGGCGCAGGGGATCGACCCGGGCCGCATCGACATCATCACGGGCTCCCTCTCCAAGGGGATCCCCTCCTCCGGCGGGTTCGTGGCGGGATCCGCTGCCCTCAAGATCTACGTCCAGCACGGCTCCGCGCCCTACATCTTCAGCGCGGCTCTCACCCCCGCCAACGCCGCCGCGGCCCTCTCGGCGCTCCGCGTGCTCCGGGAGGACCCGTCCATCATGGATCGCGTCCGCGACAACGCCGCCCGGCTCCGCGCGGGCGTCGAATCCCGCGGCCTCGACACCGGCGCTTGCGAATCCCCGGTCGTCCCGCTCCTCCTGGGCGACGAGTGGCGCGCCTACCGCTGGGCCCGCCGCATGCTCGACGATGGCATCTTCGTCTCCGCGGTCGTCTATCCCGCCGTGGCGCCGGGCATGGCCCGCCTCCGCCTCTGCGCCACCGCGGCCCACCGCCCCGAGCACTTCGATCGGCTGTTCGCCGGCATCGATGACTGCCTGGAGGACATCGGGTGACGCCGCGCGGGCTCTAGAAGTACGTCGCGATGCTGAACAGGAGGGCGGCGGTCTCGGCCGGAGAATTGAACCGGTCCCGTTCCCGCCCCCGGGTGTACTCGAGCTTGAGCACGGTGTCGGGGGTCGGGCGGAAGTTGAACCCGGCGCTCACCCGCGCCACTCCGTCTCCTGCCCGGTCCTGGTCGAAGTCCACCGCGTCGAAGCGGACCTTGGCGGAGATGGTGGAGTTCGGCATGGTGGCCGGGACCCCTCTCAGGAAGGGGTACTCGATGTCCACGTAGCCGCCGGCCTGCCGGCTGGCCGCGATGCTCTCGAGCGAGGCCGGGATGTCCAGCCGGACCAGCGCGGCCTCTGCGGTGATCTGGAACCCGGCCGCTTCCGTCTCCACGTCCGCCACGGCCACCGTCAGGTCGCGGCGCTCGTCCACGGCCTCGCCGTCCAGCGCGAAGACGTTCCACGCGCCGTGATGGGCGGAGACGCCCAGCTCGTGGCCGGCCCGCGGGCTCCAGGCCAGGCGGCCGACCACGGCGGGCGAGCTGTTCTGGTCCTCGAAGTTGCCGCGGCCGGCGGCGAGGCGGGTGCCCTCGGGGGACTCGAAGACGAGCCCGTCGTCGAAGCCGTTGGTCGCGTAGATCTCGTAGGTCACGCGGGCCTGCCCCCGGAGCCCGATGGTGCCCAGGGCGCCGAACCCCGGCTCGGAAAGCGCCACGCCCAGCAGCTCCGTGGAGACGAGCGGCCGATCGGTGAACGGGTTGAGGGGGCTGTCGTGGGCCAGGTTGAAGCGGCCCAGCGGGGAGAGGATGACGCCGCCGCGGAGCGTGAACGCCGGGTGGATGATCAGGTCGATCGCCGCGAACTCCAGCGTCAGCTCCTCGCCACCTTCCTCGATCTCCAGCTCCGCGCCGATCCGGACGAAATCGCTCACCCGGGTCGCCGTGAACAGGTTGAACCGCTTGGCGACGAACCCGGCCTCCTCCCTCACGCCATCGGCCCGCGCGTAGCGAGCATGGGCCTCGGCGTAGCCGCCGATGGCGGTGCGGCCGAGGAGCCGCCCGAGGTACGGCCGGTCATAAACGCCGCCGGTGACGAACGGCCGATCGGCCGTGTCCGCCGGCTCCTGGGCCATGACCCCCGGCGAGAGCACCAGTCCGGTGACGAGCACCGCGAGCCCCAAACGCAACGGTCGCCTCATGCAGAACCCCCCGACGTCAGATCGATCTCGATGGTCCCGTCCGGGTGACTCCGGACGGGGAACGAACGGAGCGGCCGCTCCGCCGGACCGCGCAGGACCCGCCCGCCACGGTCGTAAGTGGAGCCGTGGCACGGGCACTCGAGCCGCGCGCCCTGGATCTCCACGGTGCAGCCGAGGTGCGTGCAGATCGGACTCAGCGCCGCGTAGCCCCCCTCGGTGGAGAGCACGTACACCTGCGCGCTGAACCCGTCCGGCTGGAGCCGCAGGAAGCCGCCGGGACCCGCCAAACCCGGGTGCTCCGCCGGGTCCAGCCGCACCCGCCCGTCCACCGGCCGGACCCGCACCGCCACCACCGACGCGCACCCCGGCGCCAGCACGCCGGCCGCCGCCAGCGCTGCGGCCAGCCTGAGGAAGTCGCGCCTGCTCCTCACCGCGACTCCACGAAATCGATCACCGCGCGCCGATCCTCCGGGGGCAGCGCCAGGAACGCCGCCCGCACGGTTTCGGCCTCGCCACCGTGCAGCCGGACCGCCTCCTCCACGCTTTGGGCGCGGCCATCATGCATCAGGAACAGGTCCCCGTTCAGGAAATCCCTGGCGACGCGCAGCCCCCAGAGCGGGGCCGTCCGCCACTCGCTCCCGCTGGCGTCCCCGTCCACCACGCCGTCGCTCAGCTCCTCGCCCATGTCGTGCAACAGCAGGTCCGAGTACAGACGCACCGGCTTGTTCGCCAGCGCCGCCACGGGATGCGCACCCGTCGTCATCTCCGGTGTGTGACAGAGCGCGCACCCGATCGCTCCGAACACCTCCTCCCCGCGCCGCCGCACCGCCGTCATCTCGCCCGGCTTCGGCGGCGCCAGCGTCCGGAGATAGAAGGTCACCCGATGGACCACCTCCGACGGCAGCTCCGGATCCGCCACCCGGTCGAACGACTCCGTCGGCACCCCCGCGCCCAGGTTCCGGTTCTCCATCGGCAGGAAGTCCGTCGTCACCCCGATGTCGTTCAGGTACGCATCCACCACCTGCTCGAAAACCGTGCTCGCGCGACCCTTCCGCGTGAACCGACCCAGGTACGGCCCGCCGCCCGCCGGCAGCTCGTGGCCCGGCATCCATTCCGGCGCATCCACCCAGTGCGGACGCCCGGAGATGCCGTCTCCGTTCGCGTCCTCGGGGTCCGCCCTCGCCACGATCTGCTCCACCGGGATCGCCTCGATCAGCCCGACACCGAACACCGGCGGAGGCAGTCGCAGCGACACCGGGATCCCCGTCGGAATCGCCTCCGGTTCCGCCCCCGGCAGCGCCTTCACCTGGATCACCGGATGGTCGAACGGCTCTCCCGCCGCCAGCGCGACCAGTGGGTCCACCCGCGGTACCAGGTTCGAGAACCGCGGCTCCGGACGACCCCGGCCGTCCCCGCTGTGACAGGCCGCGCAGCTCACGTTCGTGAACAGCGGACCCAGCCCCTCGGCCGGCGAGAACGGACGCCCGAATTCCCGGTCCCCCGCCACGAACGCCGCCAGCTCCGATGGCGTCAGCCCCGGCAGCGGACCATCCAGGATGTCCACCGCCGACGGCGCTTCCGTGAGCAGCACGTCGCAGCCGAGGAGGAAGGCGCAGGCGAGGCCGAGGGCCGGTGGGCGGACGCGTCGGGCAGTCATAGTTTCGCCTCAAAGTGAGTCACGGTATGCCGAAACCATAATTTAGTGCGGACTAAACTCTGTCAAGGGGGCGCGACGCCACAGCGAACCCCTCACGCCCCGGGATCGCGGGACCCGGCCGGAACGCGGACGGCGGACGCCCCGGTGGAACGACTGTTCCAGCGGGGCGAGCGGCGCGGTGGTCGGGAGACCGGCCCGCGAGCGGATCGTGGGCTAGCGCCGACGCGCGTGCAGGCCGCGCCAGATCCTGCCGCCCCGGTCATCGGTGATGTCGAGCGATCCGTCGGGCCCTTCTTGCCGGTCCGGTGGGACGGTGGTCCGCGATCGCTACGACCAACTCTCCGGGGGACTCTCACCCCCGAGTCACCAGCCGCGGCCGCCTCCGTCCGCCCGCTCCGCCTTCACGGCCCCGGCGGCTCGACGGCCCCGAGGGCCGCCAGCACCGCCCGCGCCTTCGACAGCGTCTCCTCGTATTCACGCCCCGGATCGGAGTCGGCCACGACGCCGGCGCCCGCCTGGATCCACGCCCGTCCGCCGGCGGCGACGAGCGTGCGGATGGCGATGGCGGTGTCCATGGCGCGGCCGCCATACGCGAAATAGCCGACCGCGCCGGCATACGGCCCCCGGCGCGTGGGTTCGAGCTCGTCGATGATCTCCATGGCCCGAACCTTGGGCGCGCCGCTGACGGTGCCGGCGGGGAAGGTCGCGCGGAAGGCGTCCATGGCGGTGAGCCCGTCCCGGAGCCGTCCGGTCACGCGGCTGACCATGTGGTGCACGTGGGAGTAGCGCTCGACGGTCATGAAGTCAGGGACGCGGACGGACCCGTACTCGGCCACGCGTCCCACGTCGTTGCGGCCCAGGTCCACCAGCATGAGGTGCTCGGACCGCTCCTTGGGATCGGCCATCAGCTCCGCGGCCAGCGCCCGGTCCTCCGCCTCGGAGCTCCCGCGGGGGCGGGTCCCGGCGATGGGGCGGACCGTCACCTCCCCGTCCTCCACCCGTACCAGCACCTCCGGCGAGGCACCGGCGAGCACGACGCCGTCGAGCTCGAGGTAGTACATGTAGGGGGACGGGTTCACGGACCGCAGCGCCCGGTACAGGTCGAAGGGCCGCGCCCGGAGCGGCACTTCCAGCCGCTGGCTCAGCACCACCTGGAAGGCGTCGCCGGCGGCGATGTACTCCTGGATCCGGCGGACGGCGCCCTCGAACGCGCCGCGCGTGAAGCCACTCTCCACCGCCACCGGCGGCGCCGTCGCCGAAAGCCGCAGCGGCGGCGGGGCGGGGGTCGCGGCGAGGGTGGCCAGGACGTCGTCGATGCGCGCGATCCCGTCGTCGTAGCGCCGCCGGAGCGCCGCCCCGGCCGCCCCTGCCACGTCCACCGCCGCCATGACGTGGGCGCGGCCGTAGAGCATGTCGATGGCCACCACCACGTCGGTCATCATCAGGATGGCCTCGGGGATCCCCGTGTCGTCCGCCGGGCCGGCCGGCAGGCGCTCGAGGGTGCGGACGACGTCGTATCCGAGGTATCCTACAGCGCCGCCGAAGAAGCGCGGGGTTCCGGGCGGCGTCACCGGCCGCCGGGCGGCCACGAGCGTCTCGAGATGGCCGAGGGGGTCGTCGCTGGCGACGGCGTCGCTCCAACCGGCATCCGGGCGCCACGTCCGGATGCCGCCGCCGGCGTCGAGGCGCCAGGCCTCGCGGGGACGGGTCCCCAGAAAGGTCCAACGGGCCCACGTCTCGCCCCCCGTGACCGACTCCAGCAGGAAGGAGAAGGGCGGGCGCGACAGCTTGGCGTAGGCGGTGACGGCGGTCTCGGTGTCGAAGGGGACCACGCGGGATACCACCACGAGGTCGCCCTCGCGGGCGAGGCGGGTGAACGTGTCGAAATCGGGTCGGATCATGGAGCCGCGAATGTCGAGCCCGTCAACGGGGGTGTCAATCGTCGCGGTGGATACCGGGGGCACCTTCACGGACGTGGTGGCGCTCACCGACGGCGCCCTGACCGTCCTCAAGGTGCCCTCCACCCCGGACGACCCCGCCCGCGCCGTCCTCGACGGGATCCGCGCCGCGCTCTCTCCAGGCCGCGCCTTCGTCCTCATCCACGGCTCCACCGTGGCCACCAACACGCTCCTCGAGCGCACGGGCGCCCGCGTCGCCCTCGTCACCAACCGCGGCTTCGAGGACGTCATCGAGATCGGCCGCCAGAACCGCCCCCAGCTCTACGCCGTCGTCGGACACCGGCCACCGCCGCTCGTCGCCCGCGACGACCGCCACGGCATCGCCGGCCGCCTCGGACCCGACGGCGGCGAGATCGAGCCCCTGGACCCCGACGACCTCGCCGCCCTCCCCGCCCGCCTCGCCGGCGCCGACGCCATCGCCGTCTGCCTGCTCCACTCCTACGCCCGGCCGGACCACGAGGAGCGCGTCGCCGCCGCCCTCGGGGGGACCGGGATCCCCCTCTCCGTGTCCGCCCGGCTCCTTCCCGAATACCGCGAGTACGAGCGCACCGCAACCACCGTCGTGAACGCCTACATCGCCCCCCGCATGGACCGCTACCTCGGCCGCCTCGCCGAAGCCGCCGGCGCCGCGCGCGTGCGGATCATGGGCTCCGGCGGGGGCGCGATCCCGGTCGAGCGCGCCCGCCGCGAGCCCGTGCACACGGTGCTCAGCGGCCCCGCGGGCGGCGTGGCCGGCGCCCTCGAGGTCGCCGCGCAAGCCGGCGTCCGGGACATCCTGACGTTCGACATGGGGGGCACCTCCACCGACGTCTCCCTCTGCCCCGGCGAGCCGCTGCACACGCGCGAGTTCACCATTGCCGGGCTGCCGGTGGCGGTGCCCGTGCTGGACATCCACACGGTGGGCGCGGGGGGCGGGTCGATCGCCGAGGTGGATGCGGGCGGTGCGCTCCGGGTGGGGCCCCGCAGCGCCGGCGCGGATCCCGGTCCCATCTGCTACGGGCGCGGAGGGCGCCGCGTGACCGTGACGGACGCGCACGCGTGGCTGGGGCGCCTTCCGGCCGACGTCTTCCTGGGCGGCGCGGCGCCCCTGGACCGGTCCGCCATCGAGGCCCCGCTGCGGGAGCTCGCCGCCGCCATCGGCACCGATCCCGACGCCGCCGCGGAGGGGATCCTGGCCGTGGCGGATACGGCCATGGAGGGCGCGCTTCGGGTCATCTCGGTGGAGCGTGGCCACGACCCGGCCGATTTCACCCTGGTCCCCTTCGGCGGCGCCGCCGGGCTGCACGCGGCCGAGCTGGCGGAGCGGCTGGGCGTTGCGGCCATCCTCGTCCCGCCGGACCCGGGGGTCCTGTCCGCCTACGGCATGCTCGCCTCCCCCGTCCGGAAGGATGCCGCCCGGTCCGTACTGCTCCGGGACGACGCGCCCGCCGCCCGTGTCGAGGCCGTCTTCGAGGCGCTGGAGGCGGAGGCGCTCGCGGCCATGGAGGCCGAGGGCGTCGCCGCCGCCGCGGTGACGCTGCGGCGCTTCGCCGACGCCCGCTACGTCGGTCAGAGCTTCGAGCTGCGGGTGCCCGCGCGGGACTGGGTGGCCGCATTCCACGGCGCCCACGCCGCCCGCTACGGCTTCGACCGGCGCGCCGCGGCGGTGGAGCTGGTCACCGCCCGGGTGGAAGCCACCGGTCCCCTCCCGGACCTCCGTGCGGGTCGCGCGGCGGTGGCGGCGACGCGGGCGGACCCGCCTGCGAGGCGGCCGGAAGGGGAGCGGACGGGCCGCGTCGTCTACAGGCGGGAGCGCCTCGACGCGCGCGTGGTGGCCCGCGCTGCCCTCGCGGCGGGCGCGACCATGGCCGGACCGGCCGTGGTCCACGAGTACAGCGCGACCACGTGGGTGCCCCCGGGCTGGACGGCGGAAGCGCTGGAGAGCGGCAGCCTGTCGTTGCGACGGGCCCTGCGCTAACGTTCAGGCGCGTAAAATTGCGACTCCAGACAGGGAGAATTCACATGCGTTCCTTCGCAACCGCCCTCTTCGCCGGCGCGCTGCTGGCCGGCGCCATCCCCGCGGCCGCCCAGGTTCCCGGGATCGAGCTCAGGCTCAACCCCCGCATCGGGCTCTACGTGCCCGTGACGGATCTGGGCGAGTTCACCAGCGGGACGGGCACGACGACGGTCCGGATGGACAACAGCCTGGCCATCGGGCTCGGCGCGGAGCTCCAGCTCGCCGCGCTCCCCTTCGGGATCCGGGCGAACCTGGACTACGCCACCGGGTCGAGGGTGAACCTGGAGAGCGGCGGCGTGGAGCAGGAGGGCTCGGAGGCCACGCTGCTGGCCGTGGTCGGCGACCTGGTCTTCCGCCCGCTGCCGAAGATCGTCGCCCTGCAGCCGTACCTCTTCGCGGGCGGCGGGCTCAAGCAGTACGACTTCGAGACCGAGACGGCCGGCTCGTTCGAGAGCGAGAGCGACCCCACGATTCATCTCGGCTTCGGCCTCGACTTCGGCTTCGGCCCCCTCGCCCTCAACGCCGAGCTCGGCGACTACATCTCCTGGTTCGCGTTCACCGACCAGGAGTCCAAGATGCAGCACGACCTCTTCCTCACGGTCGGCTTCGCCATCGGGCTGCTCTGACCACCCGCGCTCCCACAGCCCGCCGGGAGAATGGCGAACGGCCGGGCGCTTCGGCGCCCGGCCGCGCACCGCCGGACACGCCGGACACGCCGGACACGCCGACACGCCGGCCCCGCCGGACACGCCGACATGCCGGCCCCGCCGACACGTCGGCCCCGCCGCGCCGTTGCCCTTCACCGTTGCCGGTCGCCGTTGCCCTTCGCCGTTGCCGGTCGCCGTTGCCGGTCGCCGGTCCCCGTTCGCGTTGGGTAGTTCCGTGGTGCCGGGGTTCGGCAGATCCGCTGTCCTGTAGTTCCTGCGCCTGTTAGGTTTCCCGTTTTCTTACGCCGAGCCCCGACCGCGAGTCCATGAACGATTTCCGGAGCGAGTACCGCCCCCCGTACCTGGCTGCCGCCATCGCCACGGTCTCGGTGTGGCTGCTCTACTTCATCACCCTCGCCCCGACCACCGCGTTCTGGGACACCAGCGAGTACATTGCCACCGCCCACATCCTGGGCGTTCCCCATCCGCCCGGTAACCCCACGTTCGTGGTGCTCGCCCGCGCCTGGGAGCTGGTGCTGGCGCCCTTCGGCCTTTCCGTGGCCGAGCGGATCAACCTGTTCAGCGCGACGATGGGCGCCCTCGCCCACGGCTGCTGGTTCCTGGTCTTCCACAGGATCGTCGCGACCTTCACGCCCGAGAAGCGGATCCGGCTCCTGGGCGCGGGGCTCGCCGTCCTGGTCAGCGCCACGGCGTTTACCGTGTGGAGCCAGAGCAACGTCAACGAGAAGGTCTACACGGTCTCGCTGTTCACCATCGCGCTCCTCTCCTGGCTCGCCTTCCACTGGCGGGACAACCTCGGCCGCGGCAAGGATGACAACCTCATCCTGCTGATGATCTTCATCCTGGCGCTCTCGGTCGGGAACCACCTCATGGCCTTTCTGGCGGCCCCGGCCCTCCTGGTCTTCATCCTGTTGGTGGAGAGCAAGACGCTCACGCCCTGGAACCCGTGGACTTTCGCCCTCGCGCTGATCGGTCTCCTGATCGCCGTTCTGGTGATCCTGGCCATGCCCCTGGCGCCGTTGTGGGCCGGCGTGCTCGTCCTCACGCTCGTCGCGGTTTTCGCCGCGTTCGGGAACTGGAAGCTCTATCTGTTCGGCGCGGCCGTGGCGCTGGTGGGGCTCTCGATCCACCTCTTCCTCCCGCTCCGGGCCGCCCTCGCGCCCGTCATTAACGAGGCCGATCCCAGCACGTGGACGGCCCTGGGCGAGTCGCTGGCCCGGACACAGTACGACAAGCCGTCGGTCTTCTCGGATCCGACGGACCCGTCGTTGCCCCGGGGCGCTTCGCTGATCTTCGCCCAGATCGGGAACTACCTCCAGTACTTCGACTGGCAGTGGGCCCGGTCGGTGGACGGCATGCAGTCGCTGTTCGGCGGCGCCCGCGGCCCGGCCGACCTCCTCACGGGCAGAAGCCTCCGGCCCGTCCTGACGCTGGTCTTCTCCGCCCTGGGGGTCTACGGCGCCTACGAGCACTTCCACCGTGCCCGGATCAGCTTCTGGTACGTCGCCATCCTCTTCGCCACGGTCTCCTTCGGGCTCGTCGGGTACCTCAACTTCCGCTACGGCTACACGTTCCCCCAGCCTGGCGGAGGGTACGACCTGGAGCTGCACGAGGTCCGCGAGCGGGACTACTTCTTCATCGTCAGCTTCAGCCTGTGGGGGCTCTGGTCGGGGCTCGGCCTCCTCGTCCTGTGGCAGCGCCTGTCCCACGCCATGGCGGAGTCGTTCGCCGCGCTCCGGACCCCGCGGGCTCGCCGGCTGGCCGCCTCGCCCATCCTGGCCCTCGCGTTCCTGCCTCTCCTCCTGAACTGGACCCACGCCGACCGGTCCGACGATTACGCGGCCCGCGACTGGGCGTACAACATGCTCATGAGCGTGGAGCCCTACGGCGTCCTCTTCACCAACGGCGACAACGACACGTTCCCCCTCTGGTACCTCCAGGAGGTCGAGGGCATCCGGCGTGACGTGACCGTCATCGTGATGAGCTATCTCAACACCCCCTGGTACGGGAAGCAGCTCGTGCAGCTCACCACCCCCTGCCCCGAGGGCGTGAACCCGCTCGAGGATCCGACCCGCATCCGCTGCCAGCGCCCCTTCCAGCCGGAGCGGGAGGCCGAGATCTACGCGCGGCCCCCAGCGCCATCGGACCGGCCCGGTCAACCGCTCGAGGGCGTCGCACCCGGGCCGGCATGGAGCCCGCCCACCCGGCCGATCATGAGCATGTCGCTGGCGCGGATCGATTCGATCCCCCAGATCTACGCCGCCAATCCGTACAACTTCCTGCTCGAGAACCCCGTCCGCATCAAGGCGGACCAGCTGGAGTTCACCGTGCCCGGGAACCGTGTCCTGCTCCCGGCCGACGTGTTCCTGCTGAACATCATCCAGACGTCCCTGGGGGACCGGCCGATCTACTTCGCCACCACGACACAGGCGTACGACCGCATCGGGCTGCGCGGCAACCTCCTCCGGCAGGGCGTCGCGCTCAAGCTGGTCAACGGCGTGATCCACCCCGACGCGGAGCAGGGGATCATCGCGCTCCCGGAGAACCTCCAGGTCGCCGGCGGCTACATCGACCTCCCCCGCACCGACACCCTGCTCTGGGACGTCTTCGTCCATCGCGGGGGGATCCCCGACGAGTGGGAGTTCTGGCCCGAGCCATCCACCACCAACATCCCCTGGTACTACCTCTACGCCCATTACGCCGCCTACGCCGCCCACAGCATGCAGGGCCAGGAGGAGCAGGCCGCGGGGCACCTGGAGCGCTTCGAGGCCTGGCGCCAGCTGGCGGAGCGCTGACCCCCACCGACACCCCGCGCCGACCGATCCGCCCCGCCCTCGGCGCCGCGCTCATCCTCGCCGCCGCCGCCCTCTGGGGCAGCCTCGGCCTCTTCGGCCGGCTCGCCTTCGAGCGCGGCGTCTCGCCCGCCGAGCTCGCCTCCGTCCGCGCCGCCCTCGCGTTCCTCTTCGCCCTCCCGCTCCTCGCCTGGCAACCGCGCGCCCTCCGCGTCCGGCCACGCGACCTCCCCCTCCTCCTCGCCTACGGCACCGTCTCCGTCGCCCTCTTCTACTGGATCTATCTCGCCGCCGTCGACCGCCTGCCCCTGGCCGTCGCCGCCGCGCTCCTCTATACCGCGCCCGCCTTCGTCGTCGCCATCGCCTGGGTGATGCGCTGGGAGCCCGTCCGGCTGCCGCGGCTCGTCCCCCTCGGCATGGTCCTGGTCGGGGCGCTGCTGGTCACCGGCGCCTGGCGGGTGCTCGGCACGGGGATCGACCCCGTCGGCGCGGCCCTCGGCCTCGGGAGCGGCCTCGCCTACGCCCTCTACACAGCCATCGGCAAGCGCATCCGCGGCCGTTACGACGCCCTCACCACCATCCTGTGGGCCTATGGCATCGGCGCCGCCGTGCTGGCCATCGCGGCGCCGCCCTGGTGGGTCCTCATCGATCACCCCGACGCCCGGGGCCTGATCTTCCTTATGGCCCTCGGCCCGACCTTCCTGGCCGCGCTCTTCTTCTTCCGCGGCCTCCACCACATCGACGCCAGCGCCGCCAGCATGCTGGCCACCATCGAGCCCGTCGTCGCTGCGCTCCTCGGCCTGGTGTGGCTCGGCGAGGCGCTGACGGTGGACGCGGTGGCCGGGATCGCGCTGATCGTGGCGGCGGCAGTGTGGCTGTCGAAGCGCAGCAGGGGGCAGCAGGGGAGTAGGGCCTGGCC
Organism: Longimicrobiales bacterium; assembly: GCA_035513575.1. Taxonomy (GTDB): domain Bacteria; phylum Gemmatimonadota; class Gemmatimonadetes; order Longimicrobiales; family RSA9; genus JAHWKI01. The sequence goes on from DATKBW010000102.1 coordinate 45,987, forward strand.
TTGAAACTTGACTTGTTACAAACGCCACGGCCTCATGCACTTCGGCCGATGCAACCATGGCTGCGCCCCACGGCGACAACATTTTGGGGCGCATGGCCAGACCCCCGCGTCCCAACGTTCCGGGCCACGCATTCCACCTCACGACCCGGCTCCAGGACCGGGCCCACAGGTTCACGGGCCCGATCCGGGACAGGGTACTCCACGCGATCGCGCGAAACGTGGCGCGTTCGGATATCCGGTTGCTGGCCTTCGTCGTGATGACGAACCACCTCCACCTTGTCGTCATTCAGGGCACACGGTCGCTCGGCAGATTCATGCAGCCCCTCCTGACCTCCATCGCCCTTTTGGTGCGCGGGGCACATGGTCTCGAAGGTCACGTGTTCGAACGGCGCTTCCATCACACGGCCTGCCGCGACCTGGATCACCTGCGCAACGCGATCGCCTACACCCACGCCAATCCCGTCCGAGCCGGACTATGCGAGCACCCGAGGGACTATCGCTGGAGCTCGCACGCGCTGTATGAGTCCGGGGCGCGCAGGCGCCGCCGCGGAGCAGCCGTTGCGGTCGACGTGGCCACCGGCCTGACTGCGTTCACTGCCCATGGCCCGGCCACCCGCGACCCCAGGGGGAGCTACCTTCTGTTCCTGGAATCCTTCCTGTGCGCACCGCCCTGGGAGCCCGACTCCCCTGCCGTCCCCAGCGAACGGTCGCGGCAGGCGGAAGCGACAGTCGCGAGGGACGACGACGGCCTTCACGGTTCTGGTTGTCCAGCGAGGCCGGCGCTCGACTGCATCGCCGCGGAAGTTCTCGATTATCGAGGCGCTCCCACCTTCGACGAGGTTACCTCGCGCTGGGGCTCGAGAGCCCGCTTTGACGCCCGGACCCGGATCGCCTTCAATGCATCGCGCGCGGGGTACACCGGGCGGGAGATCGCCACTTTCCTGAAGGTCACGGAAGGGGCCGTGTCGCGGATGCTCCGCCGCACGATGAGCGGCCCTGTGCCCTGACGACCGCCCACCGCGGAGCCCGATGGCGCACCGCGCGCCCAATTGTAACAAGTCAAGATTCAAGGCCAGGCCCCCTGGGCCCCCTGCGGCCCTGCGGCGGCCGATCCCTGCTGACTACACCCCCGCCAGCTCCGCCAGGGTCAGCGTCCCGGGCTCCTCTTCCACGCGGCTCGCTCCCGTCCGCTCTTCGAACGTGCAGCGGATGACGTTGTCCAGACCGTCGCGGATGCCCTCGATGTGCGTGATCACGATCACCTGCTCGAAGCGGCCGGTCAGCCCGTGCAGCAGCCGGATCACGTTGTCCCGCCGCTCCACGTCCAGCGAGCCGAAGACCTCGTCGAGGATCAGGACGGACAGGGGGTGCCCGGCGCGCTCGGCGATCATCTGGCTGATGGCGAGGCGCAGGACCAGGTTCGCGATGTCCTCCTCGCCCCCCGAGATCACCGGCTTCTCCTCGCCCTCGTCCAGCACCAGCACGTTGTAGGCTTCGTCGATCTCGAGGGCCGTGTAGCGCCCCGCGGTGATGTCGGTCAGGAAAGCGCTGGCCAGCTCGCTCAGCTCCGGCCGCACACGGGCGTTCAGCTCCACGCGCAGCTGATTGAACGCCGTGTCCAGCTCCGCGTTGTGCCGCCGTTCCGACTCCAGCGCCTCCAGCGCCTCCTTCTTCTGGTCCAGCTCGCGCTCGGACCGCTCCGCCCGGGCGAGCGCCTCCTCCGCGGCATCGAGCCGGCTAGTCGCGTCGGCCAGCCGCAGCTCGCCGCGCCGCACGCCGTCCGCCGCCGCCTCGTGCGCGGCCTTCGCGGCGTCGAAGCGCGTCCGGTCGAACGCGAGGGCGTCCAGTTCCTCCTTCAGCTTCACCCCCCGGTCCTCCGCCTCCTTCCGTCGCCGGGCGGTCTCCTCCAGCTCCTTCCCCGCCCGCTCCTTCCGCGACGCGGTCTCCTCGAGGCGCGCCGCCTTCCGCTCCACCCCTCGCAGCCCCTCCAGACGACGCGCCGCGGCCTGGTGCGCGATCCGGTCGTACCCGCGGGGGATCGCCGTCAGCTCGCCTGCCAGCGCGGCGAGCCGCTCCCGCCGCCGCGCCTGCTCTTTCTCCAGCGCCGCCCGGTCCTCCACCGCCTTCTCCGACCGGCTCAGCTTCTCCGCCCGGCCGTCGATCGTCGCCTGCAGCTCGGCCCGCCGCGTCTCCGCCTCCGCCAGCGCCGGCGGCTTGGGCTCCAGCTGGCCTTCCCGCTTCTTCAGCCACTTCCCATCCTGGACCAGCGACTCCCACTCGTCCTCCAGCGCCCGCATCACCTGGTCGTAATGGTCGTGGAGCGGGCGGTCGCACGTGGGGCACGTCCCCTCCGGCCCCGCCTCCCGGAGCTTGTCCAGCTGCGCCTGGAGCTCCGCCGTCCGGTCCTTGTACGTCGCCAGCCGCGTCCGCACCTCCTGCCGGTCCTGCTGCCAGGCGTCCCGCTCCTTCTCGAGCCGCCCCTCCACCTCCGCCAGCTCCCCGCGCAGCGTCTCCAGCTCCTTCCGGAACCGCTCCACGTAGCCGGGCGCCTGCGCCAGCGCTTCCAGACGACGATCCCCCTCCGCGATCTCGGACAGGAGCGCCCGCACCGTCTCGTCCAGCACCCGGCGCCGCTCGTCCAGCCGGGCCAGCTCGCTCAGGCGCTCGCATTCCCGGACGAGCTCCGCGAGCGGCGCCAACTCCCCCCGCAGGATCGTCAGCTCCTTCTCCGCCGACGACACCGCCGCCAGCTCCTCCTCCACCCGCGCCACCGCCCGCGCCGCCTCGCGGTACTCCTGCGCGGCCATCTCCCGGCGGTGCTCGAGCTCGCCCGCCCGCTCCTGCGCCCGCTGCGCCTCTTCCCAGCGCGGCGCCACCTCCGCCATGCGCGCCGTGGCCGCGGCGAGCTCCAGCCGGGCCGCGTCCGCCGCCTCCCGCGCCTCCTCGCGGCGACCGCGGGCCAGCTCCAGCTCCGCCCGCAGCGACGCCGCGTCCGCCATCCCCGTCTTCAGCCCTTCGATCTCGTGCCGCAGGTCGTTGCGCCGGGCCCTGGCCCGCTCCTGCGCCAGCCGCAGCCGTTCGTAGCCCAGCACCTGCGCCAGGAACCGCCCCCGGTCCGCCGGTCCCATCTGCGCCAGGAACTGGAGCTCTTTCTGGCCCGTGAAGTACGTGTTGAAGAACTCGTCCCGGGTCATCCCGAGCCGTTGCTGGAGGTAGTCCGTCACCCCCCGGATCGTGGTGGCCGCCGGCGCGTCCTCGCCATCCACGAACACGTCCGCCGAGGACATGGTCCGCTGCACACGGTATTCGTGCCCCCCGATCCCGAACTCCAGCTCCACCCGCACCGGGCTCCGCGGCTCCGCCCGGACGAACCGGATCGTCTCGTTCGTCCCCCGCGCCGCCCCCGCGCCGTAGATCGCCCACGCGATCGCTTCCAGCAGCGTGCTCTTCCCCGCGCCGTTCGGTCCGATGATCCCCGTCACCCCCGAGCGGAACTCGATCGCCGTATCCGCGTGCTGCCGGAAGTTCAACAGCCGGAGCCGGTCGAGCCTCACGCCCCGCCCTCCACCGCGCCCGAATTCGATGTCGAAGTCGATGTCGATGTCGAATTCGACCCCTCGCCCTCCAGCTCCAGCTCCATCACCTCCCGCCAGTCCTCCGTGTCCGCCAGGTACCGGATCCCCAGCTCCCGCAGCCGCTCCCGCTCGATCCCGGGCGTCTGGGGCGTCCAGCCCGACAGGAACGCGTCCAGCTCCTCCTCCAGCGTCCGGCGCCGCTCTCCGGCATTCTCCAGCGCGCTCCGCCGCGCCTCCGGCCGGCGCGCATCCAGCTGGAAGTGGAGCGCCTCCGCCTTGATGGCCCGGATCCGCCGGTGGTCGAGCCGACGGAAGGCCTCCCGCGGGATCTCGGTGATCACGAGGCGAACGATCTTTCCCGCGACGCCGCCCGGCACCCGTGCCACGGCGTCCCCGATCCGTGCATCGATCTCGGCCGGGTCCAGCCACGCGTCGCCCTTCCCGCCCTCCCCGCCCTCCCCGCCCTCGGCGCCCTCGCCGCCCTCGCCGGTCCCACCGCGCCGGGCGCTGAAGCGGGGCAGGTCCACCACTTCCCGCGTCCGGATGTCGCGGTACTCGCCCTGCCGGGCTTCCGTGTCGAAGAGGACCCACCCCTTCCGGGTGTCCGCTTCGGCCCAGATGTTCGTCGCCGTCCGCTCCGTCGCACCGGCGTACCACATGTTCGGGGCGATGCGGGTGGCGTTGTGGTAGTGGCCGAGGGCGATGTAGTCGAACGCGTCCTCCCGCAGCGCGGCCCGCTCCAGGTGGGCGCCGCCGTACTCCACCATCCGCATGAGCTGCTCGTCCACCCCCGTCCCGGACACGGTGCCGTGGACCATCAGCACGTTGGTCCCGGCGCCCGGGTCCGGCTCGATCGCCGGCGGCTCCTCCGCCACCAGCGCGGCGTGGGGGACGCAAAGCACCGAGACGTCGGGCCGCTCCAGCCGCACCGCGCGCGCGGCGTCATCGACCACGTGCACGTCGGGGATCTCCGCCAGCAGCCGGAGGATGCTTCCGGTGTCCGCCGACCGCGGCGAATCGTGGTTTCCCGCGATCAGCACGACCGGCGCGGCCGGCAGCCCGCGACGCAGCCGCATGAACAGCCGGAACCCGTCCATGATCGCGCTGTTCGACGGGCGCACGGTGTGGAACACGTCCCCCGCCACCACCACCAGGTCGGGCCGCGCCGCGACCACCCCGTCCACCGCCCGCTGCGCCGCCGTCGCGACGTCCCGCTCCCGCTGGTTCACGCCCCCCGCGGCCAGGCGATGATAGGCCCGATACCCGAGGTGCAGGTCCGCCAGGTGCGCGATCAGCACGCCGCCCTCACCCTCCCACGCGCGGCACATCCGCGTTCGTCACGTGCACCACCTCCCCGGACACCCCCCGGGCGCTGGCCAGGAACAACACCACCTCCGCGATCGCCTCCCGGCTCACCCACGCCGTCCCATCCGGGTCCTGCACCCCCGCGCGGTTGTCCGCCGTGTCGATCAGCCCGGGGGCCACCGCGTTCACCCGCACGCCGGTCGTCTTTTCCTCCATCGCCATCGCCCGTGTCAGCGCCACCACGCCGGCCTTCCCGGCAGCGTACGCCCCCAGCCGCGCCACCGCACGCTCCGCCGCAGGCGAGGCGAAGTTGATGATCGCGCCTCGGGACTCCCGGAGCAGCGGCAGCGCGGCCCGGCTCACCAGGAAGGCGGTCCCGGCGTTCCGGTCGATCTCGCCGCTCCATTCCTCCGGCGACGTCTCCGCCAGCGGCTTCACCACCCGCAGCCCGCCCGCGGCGTTGACGACGGTGTCCAGGCGGCCCCACCGCTCCCGTGCCGCCTCCACGGCGGCCGCCGCCCCTTCCGCCGTGGCCAGGTCCGCCCGCACCGCCACGACGTCGGTGCCCAGCTCCGCCGCCCGCGCCTGGACGTCGTCGGACCGCCCCGCCAGGACCAGCCGCGCTCCCGCGGCGCCGAACGCCTCCGCGAGGGCGTACCCGACCTGGCCGCGCTTCCCCACGCCCGTGATCAGAACCACCGGCTCCGCCATCGCTCCCTCCGTCGCCTCGCCCGTCATCCCCATGTCCACGGCCCCCGCCGCCGCCACCACCAGCGCCGCCCCGAAGAAGACGGGCCCCGGCGGCAGCGACGGGATCAGCCAGGCCGCCGCCACCGCGGCGCCCGCCGCCGCGCCGAGGAGCGCCGGTACCGTCACGCCGCCGCGCGCGGGGCGCGCCGCCCCGCCGGGC
>DATKBW010000103.1:0-3517 GCA_035513575.1 Longimicrobiales bacterium
CTGCTCCCCATCGATCCTGACGATCTCGTTCCGGTAGTGGGCGCCGTTGAAATCCACGCTCCAGCCCACGCCGTTGCCCAGGGTGCCCCTGTAGCCGAGGGCCAGGTCGATGCCCCTGTTGGTCATCTCGCCGATGTTCACGATCGGCGCGGCCGCCTGGCCCGCCGTGGCCGGGAGCCCCGGGTTGAAGAGCAGATTGTCGGTGTCCCGACGGTACAGATCGACGACCAGATTGGCTCTACCCTGGAGGAACTCGACATCCAGGCCGAGGTTCGTCGATTCGTTCTCCTCCCACTTCAGGTTGGGGTTCCCGAGCGCCGTCTGCCGGAATCCCTGGAGGATGCTCGTCCCGGTCCCGGCGATGTCGTAGAAGGTGTTGCCGGTCGAGCCGCCGAAGTGGTCGACCGTGCGCCCCGTCGCGATGTCCTGGTTCCCGGTGAGACCCCAGCCGAAGCGGAGCATCATGTTCGTGAAGAAATCGTTCTGCTCGAGGAAGCTCTCCTCGGAGAGTCTCCACCCGAGGCTGAACGCCGGGAAGGTTCCCCACCGGTTCTCCGGGCCCAGCCTGGACGACCCGTCCCGCCGGACGGTGGCGCTCAGGTAATAGCGCTGATCGAAATTGTAGTCCGCCTTCCCGAAGAAAGAGAGCAGCGCGCTGGATCCGCCGAAGCTGTTCACGTTCTTGGTGGCCGGGTCGCCCACGGCATCCTGGATATAGCGGGCGTTGGGATCGGTCGTGACCAGATTCGCCATGCTGGCCGACACGCCCCTGAACGTGTTCTTGTTCGCCTCCTGCCCCACGAGGACGTTGGTGTTGTGCACACCGCCGAAGGTGCTCTGGAAGGTCAGCGTGTTGTTCCAGGTCCAGTTCGTGAACGTGTTGCTCGTCTCGAAGATGCTGTTCGTGAACGTCGGCTCGGAGTTCTCGGGGAAGATGGGATTGAAGCCGTCGGCCGAGCCCTGGCCGACGTTGAACCCGAAGTTGCTGTTCACGGTGAAACGGTCGGTGATGTCGTAGCCCACGAACGCGTTCCCGAACATCCGCGTGTTGGTAAAGACGTTCTCCCGCTGGGCCTCCGCCGCCTTCAGCGGATTGGTGTGGTTGCCCAGACCGGGCGCCTTGCCGGAGGCGTAGTTCCCCGCCAGGTCCCGGACCGGGACGACGGGCTGCATCAGGACGTTCTTGCCGACGATCCCGCCCTCGCCGACCCCATCGAAGGGGATTCCGCCGAAATGCTCATCCATGGACAGGTTCAGGTTCTCGCCGATCGTCAGCCTGCCGTTGGTGAACGAGGTGTTGAGCCGCACCGTTCCCCGCTGGTACCGGTTGAATGCGGCGGTGCCCTCCTGATCGAAGTAGTTGAACGACAGGGCGTACCGCTCGGTGGGCGACCCGCCCGACACCCCGACATTGACATCCCGGGTCTCGCCGGTACCGAAGACGGCATCCCACCAGTTCGTGCCGGTGCTCCCCGGCATGATCAGATCGTTCGGCCAGGAATACATGGCTTCGTTGACCTGGACCGGCCGCCCCCACTCGTCCCTCGCGACGATCAGGTCGGCGTCCGCGTACGTGTACCGGGGAATCGTCGGATTGTTCGGGTCGCCATAGACCGTGGTCGGAACCGGCAGTCCGGCGTTGACGTGGCTGCGCCTCACCACCTCGTGGTAGTCCAGCGCATCCAGGATCAGGAAGTCGTCGTAACCCCGGACAGGCGTCCCGATGCCGAACCTGGCGTCCAGGGAGACCCGGGGCGGGCCCGCCCGCCCCTTCTTCGTCTCGATGATCACGACGCCGTGGTTGGCGCGCGAGCCATAGATGGATGCGGCGGACGCGTCCTTGAGCACGTCGATCGACTCGATGTCGTTCGGGTTCAGCCAGTTGGCGAACGACTCCTGGACGGGCGTGCCATCGATGATGTAGAGGGGATCGTTGTTCTGGAACGAGCTGATGCCCCGGATCCGCACGGTGCTGCGCGCGCCCGGCGACCCGCTCGCGTCCACCGTCACGCCGGCCACGTGCCCGTGCAGCCGCTGAAGCACGCTCGATGAGGTCTCGCGGCCGGCACCCTCGAGGTCCACGCTCGAGACGGCGCTCGTGATATCGCCCCGTCGCTGCGTCGAGTATCCGGTGACGACCACTTCCTGCAGCTGCGCCACAGAAACCTGCAGGGCCACATCCACGTTGCTGCGTCCCTCGATCGGTATCTCGGTGGTGCGAAACGCCACGTGAGAGAACACGAGGACGCCATCCACCGGGGCCATCAGCTCGAACTCACCCCGCGAGTCGGTGATGGCGCCGAGGTTTGTTCCCGCCACCTGGATGAGAACGCCGGCTATCGGCTGACCGGTCGTCGCATCGGTGACGGTGCCGCGGATGGAATCCTGGACCGCCTGGGGAAGGGCCGCCGCCTGGACCGGCTGCGCGATCAGCGCCAGGGTCAGGGCCGCAGCGGCTACGTACACGGGTGTGGCACGCCAAAAACCATGAGAACTTTTCATGTCCGTCCCAGCTTTCGGGGAGAAAATGTCGAAGGACCGCAGCTCCTCGACGGAGCGGGCACTCACCGGGTCCGGAGCCATGCGGCGGCCCATCGGGCACCCGGGCGGGGCGTACTCAGCCGATGCGGTGCCGTTCCGTTAGCGGCCGGCCTCGCATAGCGTTCCCCACAACATATCGTAAAAAGACCGTCAGGTCTCAGCTGGCAGAGAATGAAGCTTCTCGGGTAAGACGGCTTCATATTTACACTCCGGCCCCTGCCTGTCAACCACCCCGGTGCGGCCGCCTCGAGCCGGCGAGATAGGGATCCCGCGCATCGGCGCGCTTTGCGCGCGGACCCGCGGCGGTAGATTTTGGGGCGTTCATACGAGGATGGACTGAGCCCCGCGAGGAGTCATGCCCGTTGCCCCTGATCGCCGGATCCGCCGCCCGATGGCGGCACTCGTACTCCTGCTCGCGGCCGGCTGTGCCGGGCGGGCGGACCATGCCATCGTCCCCGCCCCGGCCGCCATCCGCGTGGCGGAGCGCGGCGTCTTCACGGTGGACACGACCGCGGCGATCGGCGTCGTGTCGGGAGGCGAGGAGGCGCTCCGTGTCGCGGGCCACCTGGCCGAGGTGGTCGGTACCACGCCGGAATCGAGACCCCGTATCCTGACGGAGGGCCCGGCCGCGGCGGAGGCCGCGATCGTTCTGGCGCTGGACCCGACGGCGGCGGCGAGGCTTGGTCCGGAGGGCTACACCCTGCGGGTGACGGCGGCCGGCATACGGATCGACGCGGCCGAGCCGGCGGGCCTGTTTTACGGGGTGCAGACCCTCCGTCAGCTGTTGCCGGCCAGCGCCGAATACGGCGCGGCCCGGCCGCGGCCTCTGCCCGTACCGCACGTGGAGATCGAGGACCACCCGCGGTTCGGCTGGCGGGGCGCCATGCTGGACGTGGCCCGTCACTTCTTCGGCGTGGAGGACGTGAAGCGCTACATCGACCTGCTGGCGCTCCACAAGATGAACCGCCTGCACCTC
>DATKBW010000104.1:0-3404 GCA_035513575.1 Longimicrobiales bacterium
GTCGGGGCGCAGCTCGACCGCCCGCTCGATCCCGGTCTCGCCATCCTCGGCGTGGAACACGTCGAAGCCGTTGTACCAGAGGAGCCCGCCGTAGAGGTGGCGATCCGTTTCGTTGTCCTCGATCAGCAGGACGACCTGACGACGCCCGGCGGTCTCCGGCCGGCGCCCGCGATCACGCGCGGGCGAGCCTGCCCTTTCTTCGTCTTTCGATTCTATCATCATCCCCACGGTTCCAGGTCAGGCCAGTGAGGGCACCGGGATCAGCCCGCAGGTCCCGCGCCATCCGGGCTCCCAATGCGGTGCACCTCGATGCGCTCGCCGCCCGGATCGTCCCGCCAGAAATACTCGATCAGCCCCACGCCACCCGCGAGCCTCCGCGTCTCCCGGTGCTCGCCGGCGTGGTCCTTGGGCCGGTAACAGCGGGGCCGGGCGCCATCCGCGTGGTCCCACTCCCCCGTCCAGATCGCGGCGCACGCGGGGCGGGTGAGAGGGTCCGGCTTCTCCACCCACAGGCCGAACTCGGCTTCGTAATATCGGGTCAATGCGCGGTCGCTGCTTGGATTTCGGCCCGGACGAATGGTACCACCACGCTGTATCGTGACCGACGCGCCCGCCGCGGTCAAGCGCGCGCCCGACCGGGCCACCCGACCGGACGCCGCCGCACTGGTCGCCGACCACGGGGTTACCATCCCCCCGCGCGTTTCCATGGTCGGAAGAGGCCCGCCAACGCCGAGGGCACTCTATCGGATCGGTGTGCCGAGCGGCCCCCTCCGGTCCGCGCGGCGCCGCTCTTCCACGACCGGTGCCGGATCGCCCCTGCGGGGCAGCCGGGGCGCGCCGAGGTGCGGATCGGGCTCCCCCCGCAGCGGTGGGGCCCGCCGCGAATAAAAGCCCGACCCCATCCAGCCCGCGAGACGACCCATCCAGTCATCGCGGCGGTCCCGGGGGCAAACCTCCGGCGGCTCCATCCCGGCCAGGAAGAGCTCGCGGCGCGCCTGAGCGCGCCACGGGTAGCAACCCGACTCCAGCGCCAAGCCGGTCTCCGGATCCACCCGAAGGGCCAGGACGTCAGCGGGCGCGTCGCCCCAGTGGGGCGTCTCGGGATCGTCGAATGCTCGCGCCATGATCCTGCCCCAGACCGGCGCGGCGATGCCGCCCCCGGTCGCGCGGGACGTCAGCGGTTTCAGCTCGTCGAAACCGATCCAGATCGTGCCGACCACACGGGGCGTGTAGCCCACGAACCAGACGTCCGTCGCATCGCTCGTCGTGCCCGTCTTCCCCGCCGCCGGCCCGCGGAACCCGTTCCACCGCACGGCCGTTCCCGTGCCCCGGTCCACGACGTCGCGCAGCATGTCGGTCAGGATGAACGCGATCGCCGGATCGGTCACGCGCGTCCGCACCGGCTCGCTCGACCACAGAACCTCCCCATCCTCGTCCTCGACCCGCAGGACGAAGCGGGGCTCGACGCGTGTTCCGAGCCCGCTGAACGCGGAGTAAGCAGTCGTCATGTCGAGCGGGCTCACCGTCGTCACGCCGAGCGCGGCGACCGGCGACGACGGGACCTCCCCGTTCAGCCCCGCCCTCCGCGCGAAGTCCGCGACGTGCTCCAGGCCGACCGCGGCCGCGAGCCGGGCGGCGGGCACGTTCTGCGACCGGATGAGCGCCTCACGCATGCTCATGTAACCCCTGAAATCGCCCGAGTAGTTGCGTGGCTCCCACACGCGGTTACGGTCCACCGCGAAGCGATACGGCGCGTCCAGGATCGGCTGGCTCGCCGCGTAGCCCCGCTCCAGCGCGGCGGCGTAGACGAACGGCTTGAACGCGCTCCCGGCCTGGCGGCGTCCGAGCCGGGCGCGGTCGTAGCGGGAGTGGTCGAAGTCGCGCCCGCCCACCCAGGCGAGGATGTCGCCGCTGCGCGAGTCCATGATGACCACCGCGCCCTGCAGGTAGCTCGTCCCATCGGACGCGGCGGCGTCGTACCGCGACCCCGGGAGGTAGCCGTAGGCGCCGCGCTCCACCGACCGGAGCTGCCTCGCGAGCTCCTCCTCCGCCGCCCGCTGCGCCTCCGTGTCGAGCGTCGTCATGATCCGGAGCGGCGCCGCGTACAGGTCCTCTCCCAGCTCGCCCTCCAGCAGGTCCCTCACGTGCCGGATGAAGTAGGACGCGTGCACGTCGCCGCCCCGGTCGCGCCCGGGATCGGGGACCACGGCGAGCTCCCGTCCGCGCGCGGCCTCCGCCTCCCGGAAGGAGAGGTAGTCCTCGCGCTCCATGAGGGTCAGCACCAGGTCCCGCCGGGCGCGCGCGGCCTCCGGGTGACGGCGCGGATGATAATGCGAGGGAGCCTTCAGGAGACCGGCCAGAAGCGCCGCCTCCTCCACATCCAGATCTCGCGCGCCGGTGCCGAAATAGTGGCGGCTCGCCGCCTCGATCCCGTACGCCCCGCCGCCGAAATAGACGTGGTTCAGGTAGAGCTCGAGGATCTCGTCCTTGCTGAACCGCTCCTCCACCTCCCGGGCGACCCTGACCTCGAGGAGCTTGCGCCGGAACGTCTTCTCTTCCCGCCGGATCCGGTCGGGGAACAGCGTACGCGAGAGCTGCATCGGGATCGTGCTCGATCCCTGCACCAGCCCGCCCGCGCGGATGTCCGCCCTGAGGGCGCCGAACACCCGCCACCAGTCCACGCCCCGGTGTTCGTAAAAGCGACGGTCCTCCACCGCGATGAACGCATGGGCGACGTGCGGCGGGAGCGAATCGAGCGGGACCACCTGATGCTCGACCGGCGCCAGATCGGCGAAGACCTCGCCGGTCCGGTCCACCAGGACCGGCGCGCCCCCCGGCTGATACGACGTCAGCCGCTCGACGTCCGGACAGCCGGCGACGCCGCATCGCTCCCAGAGGACCCATCCGACGACGAGCAGAACGGTAGCCACCACCGCCGTCTGGCGACGGGACGGCGCGTGCCGCCCGACCGCCACGGCCACGCGATGGACGGTGGGGCGAACGCGCCGCCATCCGCGCTGGACCGCGCGGTCGATGCGATCGTTCGCCGCCAGCAGCCGTGCGCGAGCCCCGGGCCAGCGACGACGCGCCGCCGCCCCCGCCGCGGCCAGCCCGTCCCGGGCGTCCTCCACTGTGGCGCGGATCAGTTCCGCGGCGCGGCGGAGCAGCGTGCGCCACGGGTCCGGCCCGCCTCCCGGCAGAAACGTAATCGGCATGCCGGGCAAAGTCGCAAGACCAGCGCCAGCGCCGCCGTGGCGGCCGAGCCCGCGCCGGGTCCCGCCGCGCCGGCCCGGATCCCGGCAAGATGGTGGTGCCGCGGCGCACGAGCATCTATCTTTGACGCATCCCCCGCCACACCCTCTCCCCGGCCACACCCCTTACGGAGGTTTCTCCGTGCGAAGGAT
>DATKBW010000105.1:0-19848 GCA_035513575.1 Longimicrobiales bacterium
GGCGTATCCCTCCGCCCCCCAGAGCTGGGCCGCCCGGTTCTCCTACGAGCTGGGCCTGTTCGATCCCGACAGCATCTCAGCCGCTCACCGCGCTGAGTTCGCGCGACTCGAGCGGGCGTTCATCGAGACGTCTCAGCCTGATCCGTCGGCCATGGCGTGGCTCGGGATCTATGCCATCGACCTCGGTTACCTCGACAGTGCCGAGCGCTGGATCGCGGGGGCCCGCAGTCGTGGGCCGACGGTTCCGGCGGTAGTCATGGGTGAAACCATCCTGCTGATGGTGAAGCACGGCCACACTCCGGCTGAGCTGCTCCCTGCGCTGGAAAATCTGTGGGGCCGGCTGCCGAAGCGTTCCGGCAGAGTGGCCCACGCAGGGTGGCAGGCTGCGATCGCTGCCGGCGATATGTCGGCAACCGTGCGTTGGGCGGACCGGTACCTCCGCGAGCGGCCGAGCGAAGAGCTCGCCTTGCTTCCGGCCGTATCCGCGGCCGAAGAGCTGCGCCCGCAACTCCGACGCTGGCTTGAAGAATTCGTGGCGGCGCCGGGGCGATGGAACGAGAACGACCGCCCTCTTCACCTCCCCGTCCATGCCTACTTGAAGACGGTTGCAGAGCGACTGCAGCGAGCCGCCGCAGAGAGCGCTGCGCTCGCTGCGGGCGAGGGAAACACGCTCGAGGCCCGCCGGCTCGCCATTCTCGGTGCGGACCTGTCCTGGCAGCCGGAATCACTCGTTCAGATCGCTCGTATCCTGATATCCACGCGGGATTCCATAGAAGGCCTTCGGATACTCGCCAGAGCGGAGGCTGACCCAGGCGCCCGCCCAGCGGTGGCCGTATCTCCCCTCACCGAAATCGATTCCGGCTGGCCCGATCGTGTCGCGGAGGCACGGTCTGCACTGCGCGAGTACGTTATGGATGGCGCCATAATCCGCTACCTACCGGATGACATGCGCCTTCTGGGTCCAGAGGGTCGAGTTCCCTTCTCGGAGATCCTGGAGGGGCACAGCACGGTCGTGGCTTTCCTGTCCCGGTACTGCGCCCCGGCGCTCACGGACGCGGCCCGGATGCCGGCCCTCGCGGAGCGTGTGGCGGAGCTCGGAGCCGATCTCGTGGTGGTCAACATCGACAACTCACCCGATCTCGACGCGTATCTGGCCGCCGTCGGATACAACGGGGCCGTCTACAGAGATGACCGCGGGGAAGCACGATCCGCATTCCAGAGCTCGGCGACAGCGGACTACTTCGTCCTGGACAGCGCCGGCCGGGTGCGCTTCGAGCACAGCGGCTTTGACGAGTTGGCCCGGCAGATCTGGGTGCTTCAGAGTTCCGAAGCCCCCGCCACCGTTTCAGATTAGGGCACTCCCCCTTTCCAATGGCATGCGATGCAGCAGGACCCCAGCCCGATGGATGATCGGGCCCCGGAAGGCACGGCCGGTTCAGGTCGTGCCCGTTTCGAACCCCCGACGGGAGGTAACAATGACTGACGTCCAGAAGAAGCTGATCCGGCGCACGACGATGGCCATCGCGGCCATAGGGCTGCTGATCCCAGTGACCGTGTCTCCGACCCAGGGGATTCAGGGCAACGAAGCCTGTGCCGACGGATCTTGCTGCCGCGAGATGCTCTCCGTCTGCCTCAAGGATGGCACCAGCACCACCCACTATTACCAGAGCTCGGACGGCGTCTGCACTGCGACGGATGTCGGGTAAGGGCGAAGAGCAATGAGAAATCTGATCAGGACGGCTCTTCTGCTCCCGCTGGCGGCGTTCGGGCTCGCCGTCGTGGCGGACCGGGACCTTCCGGCCAAGGCGGTGGAGCCGGCGGCGGACACCCGGCTGGAGGCCTCGCGGGTGCTGCCGGCGCGGGTGCTGCACGAGAGTGATGCGCTGGCGGCGCCGACGGATGTGGAGGTGATGGGGTCGACGCTGGTCATCGCGGACGACTTCGCGGAGCGGCCGCTGCAGCTCATGCGGCGCTCGGATGGCGCCATCGAGCGGTCGTTCGGCGGGAAGGGGCAGGGGCCGCGCGAGTTCGAGAGCGCGTGGTCCATCGATGTGATCGACCCGGCGGGTGAGTTCATGGTGCACGACCTGATGCTGCAGCGGGTCACGTGGGTGGACGTCCGGGAGGATTTCGAGGACGGCGCCTGGGTGGCGGACCGGTCGCTGAAGCTGAAGGCGGAGACCATGATGCTGGAGACGTCGTGGACGCCGGAGGGGATGCTGGGGCTCGGCATCCTGCGGGAGGGCCGGCTGGCGCACATGGATCGCCAGGGCGCGGTGGTCCGGACGAGCGGGCCGACGCCCATGGACGGGCAGGCGGTACCGCCGGAGGTCCGGCAGCAGGCGTACCAGTCGAAGCTGAAGCCGAACCCGTCGCGGACGCGGTGGGCGGTGGCGACGCGCTTCGCGGACCGCCTGGAGATCTACGACGCCGCCGGTGCCCTGGTTGCGGAGGGCACGCGCCGCTACGGCTTCGAGCCGGTGTACGAAGCGCAGCGGTCGACCCGGGCGGTGAGCATGACCACCGGCCAGGAGACCCGGTTCGGGTACCTGGACCTGGCGGCGACGGAGGACCGCATCTACGCGCTGTTCTCCGGCCGCACCCGGGCGGAGGGGCGGGCCAATTACGGGAACACGGTGCACGTGTTCGACTGGAGCGGGAAGATGGTGGACGTGCTCCAGCTGAACGATTACGTGATCGCGCTGGCGGTGGACCCGGCTGGTGAGTCGCTGTACGGGATCCGCCACGACCCGTTCCCGGCCGTGCTGGAGTTCCCGCTGTAGAGGTTCTTCCGGGCGGCTGGAGGGTGGGGCGAGCGGGGCGACGGCCTGCGGGTCGGCGCCCCGCTGCGTGTCTACTCCCGGAGGCCGAGCTCCCGCTCCGCCTCGGCGTGGAGGTCGCGCTCCTCGGCGACCACCTCCGGCTTGCGGGTCGAGAAATAGCGGAGCGCGGTGATGCCGGAAACGACGAACGCGGTCCAGGCGGCCCCGGCGATGAAGCCGGCGAGGACGTCGCTGGGGTAGTGCACGCCGAGGTAGATCCGGCTCCCGCCGATGCCCAGGATGATCACGGCCGCGAAGAGCCACGTCAGGAGGCGCAGGACCCGCGTGGGCTCGAGCCGGCCGCCCAGGTAGGCCACGCTGGCGTAGGCGACCATGGCGGACATGGCGTGCCCCGACGGGAACGAGGCGCTGGCCACCTCGGTCCCCCATTCCACGACGGTGGGCCGGGGCCGTGCGAAGATGTCCTTGAGGAGCCAGTTCAGCGCGGCGCCGCCGGCCAGGGCGGAGAAGAGCAGGAGCACGGAATAGCGGTGGTGCGTGAGCCAGAGGAAGCTCGCCACCGCGAGGACGAGGACCGCCAGCGTGGCCGTGTTGCCCAGGGCCGTCACCTCCAGGGCGACCTGGTCGAGGGCTTCCGTGCGGTGGGTGGCGACCCAGGTGAGGACGGCCTCGTCGAAGCGCTGCGTGCCCCCCTCCAGCACCTCGTCCGCCATCACGGCGAACCCGCCGACGGCGGCCAGGCCGACGAAGAAGCTGAACGACAGGTACGTCAGGATGGCGCCGTAGAAGCCGCGCACGTGGCCGGCAATGAAGCGGAGCACGCCGTAGAGCGCGTCGCCGGCCCTGCGCGTGGGGCCGCGGGGGCGCGTGCGCCGTTCCTGGACTTCCTCGATCTCCTGGTTCACGAGGGAACGGGCATGGGCAGGTTTCGTTCCTGCGGAGCGGATGGCAGACTTCGGAGACGTACGCAACGCCGCAAGGGGGCGCCGTGGGGGACAGGATCGTGTCGCTGCTGGCGAGCGGGACGGAGATCGTGGACGCGCTGGAGCTGGGGGATCGGCTGGTGGGGATCTCACACGAATGCGACTACCCGGCGACGCTCCTGGACCGCCCCCGCGTGAGCCGGCCGCGCTTCGATCCGGAGGGGCTGGACAGCGGCGCCATCGATCGGGCCGTGCGGCAGGCCATGGCCGAGCACGGCAGCGTGTACCAGGTGGACGCGGAGCGGCTGGCCGGGCTCCGGCCGTCGCTGATCCTGACGCAGGCGGTCTGCGCGGTCTGCGCGGTTGCGACGCCCGGCGTGCGCGAGACGGTGGGCCGGCTCGGGCTGGAGGCCGACGTGCTGTCCCTGGACGCCCACACGCTGGCCGACATCCTCGGCACCGTGCGCCAGGTCGCCGCGGCCGCCGGGGTCGCGGGGCGTGGGGACGCTGTGGCAGGGGAGCTGGCGCGTCGTCTGGGACGGGTACGGGAGGCGGTCGAAGGGGCCCGTCGGCCCCGCGTCCTCGCCCTCGAGTGGCTGGACCCGCCGTTCACGCCCGGGCACTGGGTCCCGGAGATGATCATGGCCGCGGGGGGCGAATGCCTCGCGGGGGAGGCGGGCGAGCGCTCGATGGAGACGGCGTGGGAGGCCCTGGCGGGTCTCGACCCGGACGTCCTGCTCATCATGCCGTGCGGCTACGGCCTGGACGCGTCGATCCGGGACGCCGACCGGCACGCCGCGGCCCTGGCGGGGGTGGCGCCCCGGGCGACGCGGGAAGGGCGGGCGTACGTGGTGGACGGGTCGTCGTATTTCAACCGGTCGGGGCCCCGGGCGGTTGATGGCGTGGCGATCCTCGCCGGACTCCTCCACGCCGACCGGTGGCCGGCGCCGAGCGGGGACGTCGCGGCCGTCTGGCGTCCGTCCTGAGCTTCAGCCGGCCAGCTTCGCGTGCAAGGTGATCTCCACCGCCTGGAGCGCGCGGGAGACGGGGCATCCCTTGCTGGCGCCCTCGGCGATCTTCTGGAACTCGGCGTCGTCGAGCCCCGGGACGTCGGCCTCGGACTCCAGGTGGATGCGGGTGATGGAGAACCCGGCGTCGCTCTTGTTCAGGTGGACCTTCGCCGTCGTGGTCACCCGCTTCGGGTCGTGCCCGGCCTTCCCGAGCTCGCCGGACAGGGCCATGGAGAAGCAGCCGGCGTGGGCCGCCGCGATCAGCTCCTCGGGGTTCGTCCCCTGCCCTTCCTCGAACCGGGACGAGAAGGAGTAGGGACCCTCCCACGCGCCGGTGCCCATCCGCATCCGGCCGTTCCCGTCCCTGAGCTGTCCGTTCCACTGCGCGCTCGCGCTCCGTACCGCCATTCCTGCCTCCGTTTCGGTTGGGAATCCCGTCCTGCGACGCCGCCGGGCTACTCCCCGGGCGCGTCCGCGTCCTCGACCTCGACCGGCCGCCCGGACTCCATGCTCTCGTAGAGGGCCCGCACCAACATGACATCGATCCGACCCTCCTCGCCATCCGGCTCCGGGTCGCGGTCCTCCAGGATGCAGTCGGAGAAGTACGCGAGCTGGGGGCCGAACTGGTCGCTGGCCCCGAAGCCCTCGCGCAGCTCCGCCTTCCCTGCCACGCGCAGCTCCCTGTCCCCCCTGAAATCGAACGCGTTCTCCTCCATCCGCAGGTCGCCTTCCGTGCCCACCAGCCGGAACGCCGAGACGGGCGCTGCGCCGAAGCTGCACGTGAACGAGGCGTGCCGCTCGCCGGGGAAGGCGAGGACGCACGTCGCCATCTCCTCCGATTCCCCGAACCGCGGGTCCCCCCGCCGCGACACGCGCGTGGCCCAGACGCGCTCCGGCTCCGCGCGGAAGAGGTAGCGGGCCGCGTTTATGCAGTAGACCCCGAGGTCGAAGACGGGACCGCCCCCCTCGTCCACGGACACGAGGCGGCTGTTGTCCGCGTCCACCTGCTCGGTGAAGGTGGCGGTGAAGGCCCGCGGGTCGCCGATGGCGCCGGTGGTCGCGAGCTCCACCGCCCGCAGGTGCCCCGGGTCGAGGTGGAGCCGGTAGGCGATCATCAGCTTCACGCCGTTGTCGCGGCACGCATCGATCATGGCCCGGCAGTCGTCCACGGCGGGCGCCATGGGCTTCTCGCAGAGGACGTGCACGCCCTTCTCCGCGGCCCGGACGGTGTACTCCCGGTGCAGGTGGTTGGGGAGGGCGATGTAGACGGCGTCCACGTCGTCGCGGTCGAGGCACGCGTCGTAGTCGTCGTAGTCGAAGGTCGCGTCGCCGGGCAGGTCGTAGCGCCGGGCGAGGCCGCGGCGCTTGTCCGCGTCGCCGGAGACCAGAGCGGCGAGGCGGGAGCTGCGCCGGGCGTTGGCGAAGGCGGGGAGCACGGCGGCCTGGCTGATCCAGCCCAGGCCGACCACGGCATAGCCGACGGCTGCGTTCGGGGTCAAGGGCCCTCCGCGCGCGGTTGAGGGGGTGAGTGGACGCCCCCGACCGGCTGCAAGGCCCACGCCCGGGGAGGAAGGACCCGGTCCCGAGGGCGGTGCGGCCCGCCCTGCCGCGGCCTACCGCGCCGCGTCCCTCCGCCCCCGGGCACCCAGGTAGATGGCGTTCATCAGCAGCCCCGCCGGCCCGTCGAACACGAGGCGATAGATGGGCTCGTCGGCGAACAGCACGATCCTGCCGCGGCCGACGTAGTCCACCGTGGCGTAGGCGCGCCCGCCGTAGGTCCGGGGCGTGTTCTCGGGCCAGGAGAAGCCGGCGATGACGAGGTCGTTCCCTTCCGCGAACACCACGGGGTTCGCCCCGTCCTCGGACAGCGGGAGCGCCCGGCCGCGCATGAGGACGGGCAGCTCCGCGCGCTCGTAGCCGAGGGTGAGCCAGTGGGTCCGGTCCACCCGCGTCCGGAGGAACGCCCCGGGGACGCTCAGCTCGGCCTCGGGGGACGCCCCGGGGCTCGTGGCGGGCGGCAGGCCCGTCCCGGCGGGCGCCGCGGCCTCGATCGCCGTGCGGATGGCGGCCACCGAGTCTTCCGGCAGCTCTTCCGCGCCCACGTGCGAGGTCTCGAACGACTCGCCCATCAGGAACGACGCCGCCCCGCCCCAGCCGATGGCGACGCCGCCGCCCCGGATCCACTCCGCCAGCCGCTCCGTGCCGTCGTCCCCGAGCGACCCGGCGTAGCCGCCCGGCGGCAGGATGATGACATCGAACTTCTCCAGGTCCGTGCGGGCGAGCTGCGTCGCGCGCAGCGCCGTGAACGGCTGGCCGATCCGGCGCTCGAGGTGGAACCAGGTCGCGCCGAACGACGTGATGCTCACCCCCTCGCCCGCCAGCACGGCGACGCGGGGCTGCGTCAGCGACCGCGTCGCCTCGGACCCGGTCCCCTGCGAACCGCGGCTCGGGAACGCGCTCGCCGCCGCGGTGGCCACCACGCCCGCCTCGGCGGCCAGCGCCGCGATCCGCTCGTGGAGCGACGCGGGGTTGCGGCCGACCCGGGCGATGAACGTGCCCCGCGGGTGGTCGGCGCCGTCCACGACCATGGGCAGCTCCGTCACCGCCACGCTGAAGCCCTCGTCCAGCAGCCGGGCGAGGAGGCGGTAGGAGCCGAGGCTTCCGGCGGGCCAGACGTAAGCGCTCCGGGCCCGGCCGGTCACGCCGCCGCCCCGGCTCCAGGCGACGTCGGTGCGCCAGTCCCCGGGCGCTTTCGCCATCCCGTCGGGGAGCGTGAGGGGCGCGGCGCGGAGGGATGCCCCGTCGTTCGACCACCACCCGTCCAGGCCGGCGGCGAGGACGAGGTTCCAGGCGGTGACGTCGTAGAACTCGAACCCCTCCTCGTCCGCGGACCGGCGGATGTCGCGTGCCCAGCGGGCGAGCTGCTCCGCGGCGAACTCCGCGGGCATCTCGACGTCCGGCGCCAGGAGCGTGCGGGCGAGGGTCGCGTTGGGCTGGACGAGGTCCACGACATAGGCGCCCGCGGGGATGCTCACCCGCCCGCGGCCACCGCCCAGGTAGCTGGTGCCGGTGAAGGTGGCGGAGGCCGTCGTCCGGGAGACCTCGATGCCGTGGCGGAGGAGCGTCGTCGCGAGGCGGGCAGCCTCCGCGGGCCGGTCTCCCGGGACCCAGACGACGGTCCTCGGCCCGCCGCGCCGCGCCCCGTCCATCCCGCTCGCGAAATGGCCATGGAAGTCCCGGAGCAGCTCGACCCGGTTGCGGACGGCGGTCTCGATGGTCTGGAGCGAGGCGACGAAGTGGTGCGCGATCCCGTCCGCGAAGGTGAGGATGGTGCCATCATCGCGTCGCCAGCGGACGCCCTTCCCGCCCCCGCCATCGGTCTCGTACGTCATCCCGATGGCGCCGTGGAGGGAGGGGTAGGTGTCCCAGTAGCCCGGATAGTAGAGGTCGAAGACGTCCCGGACGTAGTAACTCCAGCCGTGCTGGTCGAACGCCTCGGCGTTCTGGGCGCCCATCCGCTCGAGCCACTTCACGTAGCTGTCCGGATAGAACGGGAGGACGGGGGTGGCGGGGGGCGGGAAGAAGTACTGCGTGGTCTGGCCGTGCAGGTCGACGAAGACCTGCGGCCGCCACCGCTGGAGCTCCGCCGCCACCGCCCGGGACTCCGTCTGGGTGAGCCCCAGCGCGTCCCGGTTCAGGTCGATCTGGTAATGGTTGTTGTTCGTGCTCAACCCCCACGGCGCATTGTGCTCCAGCGCGTCGGGGTCGGCGTCCCCCATGACGAAGGCGTTGTACCAGGCGACGAACCGCTCGTGACTCTCCGGGTTGTGCGCCAGGTTGATCAGCACGACCGCGCCGTCGCGCAGCGCGCGGGTGCGGGCATCCTCGCCGGCCGCGAGCTGGTACGCGAGCTGGATCGCGGCCTCGAAGGCGGCGGACTCGTTCCCGTCGTTCGCGGCGTTCAGCCACACGGCCACGGGGGTGGCGCCGGCCAGGGCGGCGGCGCGGCCCGCGTCGGTGCGGCGCGGGTCCGAGAGGGCCTGGAGGCTGGCGCGGACCTCCTCCAGGCGCGCGATGTTCGCCTCGCTGGACACGGCCACGAGGTGCATGACCTGCCGCTCGACGCTCGTGCCGTAGTCGAAGACGCGGACACGGTCCGACGCGGTCGCCGCGAGCGCGGCGAGGAAGGTCTCCATGCGGCCGTAGGTCGTGTGCCAGCTGCCGATCGGATAGCCGAGCACGGCCTCCGGCGTCGGGATCCCGTCCCGGTACTCCCCGGCCGCGTAGAAATCGAACGTGCCGTCCGGGCAGAGCCCGAAGGCGAGCCGCGCGTCCAGCTCGGAGCGGCAGGCCGTGGTCAGGGGCAGGCGTGGCCCGGCGTCCTGGGCGGCGGTTGCGGACGGCGTCAGGGCCACGGCGGCGAGCGCCGCGGCCGCAAGGATCGGTCGGGAGTGTCGCGTCATCACCTTCCTCGGAGCGTGCGCTTGAGTCCTCATCGGCCCGGCGCGGGCGCGTCCGCGGTCCAGGCCGCCCGTGCGTCGGTGACGAACCGCTGGAACGGCGTCGGATCGCGACCGAGGACGGAGGCGACATCGGTGGTGACCGTCGAGCGCTCGCCACCGCGGATCGACGCCATCAGCCCCGCGAACGTTTCGCCCTGGTCGTCCGGCCAGCCCTCCGACCGTAGCAGGTCCCGCAGCTCGTCCTCGGTCCCCGCCTCGTAGCGGACCTCGCGGCCGATGGCCGGGCCGATCAGCGCCGCGACCTGCTCGTGAGAGAGCGCCTCCGGGCCGGTGAGGGTGTAGGCGCGGCCGAGATGGTCGTCGCTGGCCAGGGTCGCGGCCGCGACCGCGGCCACGTCGCGGCCGTCCACGAAGCTCACCCGTGCGCCATCCGCCGGAAGCCGCAACGTCCGCGTGTCCCGGATCGACCGCGCCAGGAACCCACGGGCGAAGTTCTGCATGTAGATGTTCGGCCGGAGGAAGGTCCAGCCCACACCGGTGCTCTCGATCCGCTGCTCGATCCGCCGCAGGGCCAGCCGGTCCCGCGCCTCGGCGCCCATGGCCGAAAGGAGGACCAGGTGCCGCGATCCCGACTGCACCGCCCAGTCCAGGAACGGGACCAGCCGATCGTCGCCCCGCGGGTCGAACGGCGGAGGCACCAGGAAGACGCGGTCCGCCCACTGTACCGCCGCATCCCACGTCTCGGTGGCGTCGTAATCCAGCTCGACCACCCCCACGTCCGACCCGAAGCGGGCGCGGGCGCGCTCGGGGCGTCGGGTCCCGGCCTTGATCTCGGCGCCGCCCTCGCGGAGCCGCTTCACGAGCTCGCTCCCGACGGCGCCCGTGGCGCCCGTCACCAGGATCCTGTCGCGGATGCGCGTGGCCGCAGGCATGGCGGCTACCGGTCGCCCTGGAGGATGCCGCCGAGGACGCCGCCGCCCAGCCCGGCCACGCCCTTCTTCTCCCCCTTCTGCTGGAACCGGGCGGCCTGGAAGATCCGGTCCGCGAGGCGCGAGAAGGGGAGGCTCTGCAGGTACACGGGACCGGGGCCGGTGAGCGTCGCGAGGAACAGACCTTCCCCGCCGAACAGCGCGTTCCTGATCCCCCCGATGAACCGGATGTCGTAGTCCACCGTCTCCGCGAACGCGACGAGGCACCCCGTGTCCACCCGCAGCGTCTCCCTTGCCGCCAGGTCCTTCCGGACCACCGTACCCCCCGCGTGGATGAACGCGATGCCGTCCCCCGTCAGCCGCTGCAGGATGAACCCCTCCCCCCCGAACAGCCCCGCCCCCAGCCGCTTCGTGAACGCCACCTCGATCTCGACCCCGTCCGCCGCGCACAGGAACCCGTCCCGCTGCACCAGGAAGCGGCCCCCCAGCTGCTTCAGGTCCAGCGGGATGATCTTCCCCGGGTACGGCGCCGCGAACGCCGCGACCGCCTTCCCGGTCTTCCCGGTGTGCAGGAACGACGTGATGAAGAAGCTCTCGCCCGTGACGATCCGCTTGACTCCCTTGAACACCCCCCCGCCGGTCGTCGTCTGGATCTGGATGTCCTGCGTGATGTAGAGCATGGCCCCCGCCTCCGCGCGAACCGACTCCCCCGGGTCCAGCGCGACCTCTACGAGCTGCATGTCGTCCCCGAGCACGCGGTAGTCGATGACATCGGCCATATCGGTTCTCCAGATTTCAGAGGTCAGATCTCGGATCTCAGAACACCGTCTTCCGCTCCTCGTACTTCGCCACCCACAACCCCGAAAAGAGATCCGCCGTGATGATGTTGCCCTTGAAGAGCTGGGCGCCCCAGGTCATGGACCAGTTGGGGACGATGGCGTCGGGGCTCGAGGTGAGCAGCGCGCCGAGCTCGCGCCCCTGCCGGTAGAGGTCGCCGCGCAGCTCGCCCGCGATGTCCACCACGCGGAGCCCGGCCTGGTAGTAGCCGGCGTAGAGGCGGTCGCCGTCGGTCCAGAGGTTGTGGACACCGGCCTCGGGCACCTCGTAGCGGGCCACCTGGACGGGGTTCTCGGGGTCCGAATAGTCCACCACGTGCACGAAGCCGCGGGCCTGGATCGGCCGGGTCGGGTCCCAGTCCTCAGGGAAGATCTCGTCGCCGAGGAACAGGTACTTCCCGTGCCGCCAGGCGACGTGGGTGTTCCCCTCCGGGTAGCGGAACTGGCTGACGAACGTCGGGCGCGTGGGAGTGCCGCCGTGCGTGCCGGCGCCCACGTCCAGCATGATGGCGCCGTCGTCCCAGTAGGAGAGGTAGGCGTAGCCCTCCTGGACGATGACGTCGTGGAGCGTCTTCACGGGCTTGTCCAGCCCCCAGCGGCCCACCTCCCGCGGCGCCCGCGGGTTCGAGATGTCGATGATGTGCATCTCGCTGGTGCCGTTGTGGGCGGCGTAGACCAGGTCGTGGTCGCCCCGGATCCAGACGTTGTGCACCCCGCCCGTCACCGTCTCGGTGTACTCCGAGAGGATGGTCGGGTGGGCGGGCGTGGAGAGGTCCAGCAGCACGATGCCGTTGCGGCGGCTCGAGGCGCCCTCCCGCGTCACGATGGCCAGCCGGTTGTTCGGGTGGATCTTCACGTCGTTGATCCGGCGGGCGTCGAGCTGGAGCGAGTCGGTCAGGACCGGGCTCGCCGGGTCCGTGATGTCGAACACCTTCATCCAGTCGTGGTGGAACGTGCCGATGTACGCGTAGTCGCGGCCGTCCACGCCCTCGAACGCCCACGTGTCGCCCGCGTGGTGCCCGACGGTGAGCCCGTGGCCGAGGGCGACCAGCTCGCCTTCCGCGCGCCGCTCCGCCACCTCCACGATGGCGCGGCGGATCACGTCGGGCCCCAGGTAGGCCGTCACCACGTAGCGACCGGGCTCCTCGGCGACGAACACGCCGTCCGCACCCTCCGCTTCCACGGCCGCGCCGCCCCGATCGATGGACCACGCCGGGAGGAGCGGGCCGACGTCCCGGCCGCGGCCATCGAGCCCGGCAAGGCGGAACCGGACGACGTCGCCTGTGCGGACCCGCGGCCGGGCCGGCGAGAGGGCGTAGTCCCGGACCGGGTTCGCCTTCACCCGCACCTCCGCCTCGCCCGAGGCGCCGGCCGCCTCGACCCGGACCGTCGTGACGCCCGGCGCGTGGCCGTACACGCGCCCGGTCTCATCCACGGTGGCGATGCGGGGGGAGGCGGTCGAGAAGCGGAGGTCCGGCGCCGGGACCGGGTTCCCCTGGCGGTCCAGGACCACCGCGGCCACGGGAGCCCCGAGGCCGGTCAGGACGTCGGCGACGGGCAGGCGCACGTCGATCCGCGCGGGCGGGAGGGCGGGCACGGTGACGGTCGCCCACGCGCTCCGTCCGCCCGCCAGGGCGAGGACCCGGACCGTGCCGGGGCGGAGGGCGGTCACCACGCCGGTGCGGTCCACCGTGGCGATGGCCGGGTCGGTGCTGACCCAGGTGACGGCGGCCGTGTCCGCGGCATCGTGGCCACGCAGCGAGAGCCTGGCGGTGGCATCCACGGGGACCTCGACCGCCGCCGGATCCACGGTCAGCCCCTGTTGTGGCGATGCCTGGGCCAGAGCCAGGGCGAGAAGAGCAACGGCCGTCATTCGGACCATCTCCGGGGTGGGGTGGGCACGGGAGTGAAGGCTCGCAATGTGGCCGGCGGCCCGCGGGGCGGCAAGCGCTCAGGGATGCCACAGGCGGGCGGCGATGGCGTCGGCCAGTCGGGCCGGCGCCCGCCGGTCCAGCCGGAGGTAGAGCGACGGCTCCACCAGCTCGACCTCGCCCACCAGCCAGCCGTCCGGACCCGGGAGGAAATCGACGCGGCCGTACAGGGGCGGCCGGGGCGAGCGCCTGGCGACGGCATCCGCGACCCGCCGGGCGGCCGCAGCCAGCGCGGGATCCGGGTCCAGCGGCTCCACCCGCCCCCCGTGCTCCTCCTGGCTGCGGAACTCCCCCGCCCGCGGCGTCTTCCGGAGCGCGTGGCTGACCGCGCCGTCGATCCAGACGACCGAGCTCTCGCCGCGCTCCAGCACGTCGGCGAGGAACGGCTGGGCCATGAGGGCCCGGCCGCGGAAGACCCGCAGGAGCTCCGGCTCCCGGGCGTCGGCCTTCTCCACCCGGACCCGGAACACGTCCTCGCCGCTGGAGCCGACGGCGGGCTTCAGCACCAGCTCTACGGCCCCCGCTTCGGCGAACAGCCGACGGAGCTCGCCGGGGCGGAGGCCGTCACGCCACAGCGTCGGAACGACGGGAACGCCCTCCGCGGCCAGGTCCCGCAGATAGGTCTTGCACGCGTTCCACCGTTGCAGCGGGAGCGGGTTCTCCAGGCGGGTCGCACGTGCGATGGCGGCGAGGGTGTCCAGGAAGGCATCGAGCTCCCGCTGGTAGTCCCACGTGGAGCGGACGACGACGAGGTCCCAGCCCGCCCAGTCGGCATCCTCGCGCCACCGGACGAGATCCGCCTGGATGCCGCGCTCCTGGAGGAGCGGTACGGCCAGGTGGTCGTCGGTCACGAACTCCGAACCGAGCTCCGTCGTGAGGAACGCGACGCGTCGCAGGGCCGGCTAGCGGTGGGCGCGGCGTGGCGCGTCGACGTCCGGCGGTCCCGCTCGCCCCTCGAGTCCGGCCAGCCGCTTCAGGGCCTCGCGCCGCGGTGCGGGATCCTCCGCATCGCGCCACAGCTCGGCGAACCGGCGGTACAGCGCCACGGCGGCCAGGGGCTCGCCGAGGACTTCGTGCAGGCGGGCCCGGTCCAGGAGCGCGGGGATCCCCCACGGGAGGTCGTGTACCGAAAATACGACCAGGGACTCGTACCAGACGAGCGCCTGCCGCCCCTGCCCCAGCCCCTCGAGGCGGCGCGCTTCCAGGTAGCGCCGCCCGGGGCGCGAAAGGAACGGGGACAGGATCGCTTCCTCCGCGGGGACGCGGAAGCGCGGCGCGCTGGCCGCCGGCCGCGGGAGCCCCGCCCGCTCGGCGGCGAAGACGCGCAGGTCCTGGGCGTGATCGCCCACGGCGTCCGCGTCCGTGGCCATGAGCCCCAGCACGGCCTCGAGCTCCGCGGCGTCTCCGAGGAGGCCCGCGGCCGTGCCCCTGCTGTAGAGCCTGCGAAGCGACCCGTAGCGCTCGTCCGGCTTCCACGTGGCCGACACCTCGGGCGCCCCTGCGCCGGCGAGGGCCAGCCGCTCGCGCAGGGCCGCCATCTCCGCCGGCGCCGGGGCGGCCGCCGGCGCCGTTGCGAGCAGTGCCGCGTACTCGTCGGCATCGGTCGGCTCCATCTCCCGCAGCGCCGCGAGGCTGGCGTGCGCCGCGTTCCACCGGCCGAGGGCGAGCTCGAGGTCGGCGAGCAACAGGTGGCCGAAGCCGCGCGTGCGGGCCGGCCGGGAAGGACGGACGAGGAGGCGTGCGATGTCGCGGCCGTAGTCGGGACGCCCGGCGTAGACGCTGGCGTTGTAGACGGAGCTGACGACGGTGAAGTCGTCGGCCCGGTCCAGCTCATCCAGGCGGTCCGTCCAGTCGCGCCGGCCCTCCAACATCGTGCGGAGCACCCGCAGCTGCGGCGCCCGCGCGCCCTCGGGCGCCGCGTCGAGCCCACGCCGGACATAGGCCAGCGCCGCGGCGGTGTCTCCGGCGAGGGAGGACAGCTGGGCCAGGTGGTAGAGCCCCTCCGTGTAGCTGGAATCCAGCTCGACGCTGCGCGCGAACGGCTCGCGGGCATCGGCGATCGGCCAGCCGTGCAACGGCCCGAAGTGCATACGGACCTCGCCGATGCGGTACCAGACCTCGGGGTCGTCTGGGTACTGGATGCTCAGCTCGCGCAGCGTCTCCAGCGACCCCGCCGCGTCGCCACGGCGGTAGGCTTCGTGGCCCAGCACCAGCCGCCGCTCGCGCTCCGGCAGCCGGTCGGCGTGCCGCGCGGCGTGGGCCGCCGCCCGGTTCGACAGCTCCCCCCGGAACGCCCAGCTGGCCGCCTGGCTCGTCCGGTAGTGCGCCAGGGCGAACAGGGAATCGGCGGCGACCGCCACTTCGTACGCGTCGATCGCCGCGTCGAACCGGCCCTGCCGCATCAGCCGCTCGCCCGCGAGGTACGACTTCACGGCTGGCAGCGAGTGACTCGTCACGGAGGCCAGACGGGTGACGCGCGACGGGGCCCCGGCCCGCGTCGTCAGGAGCTCCGCGGCGATGGCGTCCACGAGCTCCAGGACTTCCGCCGCCGTCCCCGCCGCCGTGGCCCGCGCCACCGGCTGCGCCGCATCGCCGCGATACAGCGACGCCGAGAGCTGGAGCCCGCCTTCCGTCTCGACCACGTTCCCGAGCAGGAAATACGCGGTGCCGAACTCAGCGGCGAGCGACGCCGCAGCCGGGGGGTCGTATTCCCGGCGCTCGCGGTCCCCGACCCGCCGGATGACCCGGTGCGGGTCCACCGTCCGCAGCTCCTCGCCGTCGAGGGCGACGCTGAACAGGTAGACCAACCCCTCCGAGAGGTAGCTCGCCGACCCCGCGCCGCTGTACGCGAACGGGAGCACGGTGACCCTTGATCCGGCCGGCGAGGCGGCACCGTCGCTCCACCGCAGCTCGAGCGGGAGCAGGACCGTTATGCCGATCACGGCGATGAGGCCGGCCGCGCCCGAGAGCAGACGCCAGCGGCGCGGCCGCGGCACCGACGCCGGCGCGACGGCCGGCGGGGGCAGGGCGGCGGCCACGGGCTGCACCGGCTCCGGAGCCGATGGAGCGGCCGCCTGTTCCGCGGGCACGGGGACCGGCGCCTGCCCGGGCTTCCGTCGCGCGGGGCGGTTTCGCTGCGCGCGCCCGGGCGGGTCCCGCCGGACCCGCTCGACCAGCGCCAGCGTCGCCGGGGAGGGCGCCAGGCCGAGGTCCTGCTCGAACCGCTGCGCCCAGTGGTCGAACGCGACCAAGGCCCCGCTCCGGTCGCCCGCGCGGTGACGGAGCTCCATCGCGCGACACGCCGCTTCCTCGTCGAGCGGGGCGAGCGCCGATGCCCGCGCGGCCCAGCGCACGGCGCCTTCCCGGTCGTCGGCGGCCTCCGCGGCGTCGGCGGCCTGCCGCGCCGCCGTCACGGCGAGTTCGTGAAGGCGGCTCCGCTCCCCGTCCATCCACTGACCCAGCTCCGGCGCGGCGTCGGGGACGTGGAACCCCGGCAGGAGCTCGCCCCGGTAGAGCTCCAGCGCCGCCTCCAGATCCCCGGCGGCCATGCGCTCCTCGAATTCGATCACGTCGCACCAGACCGCTCCCGGCACGAGCGCCACCTCCCCGTCACCGCGGTTGGTGAGCACGCCGTCCGGGAGCTGCCGGCGGAGCGTATACAGCGCCTGGCGCAGCGCGGCCCGCGCGCGCTCGTCGTCCAGCTCCGGCCAGAAGAGGGCGAGCAGGGAATCGCGGCGCTGGAACCCACGGGGGCGGGCCAGGGCCAGGTAGGTGAGCAATGCGAACCGCTTCGGCTGCCGGAGGACCGGCGCCAGAGAGGCGTCCGCGTGGTCGGTCAACCCGATGGAGCCGAGGCTTCGGAGACGCAGCATGAGACACGAACGGCCGGCGCCGATCGTGACGCCGGGACCGTTTCAATGAAGTGACGCTGAGGTGACGGCGGGCTCACGCCTCGCCCTTATGAATGGCTCAACGTAGAGCGCCGAACGCGCGGGACGCAATGATCTTCGTGCGCGCGTGAGGCCTCGACCGAGGCTGATGCCGGACCCCTCGGCGGGTCCTACCCGTTCGCGAGGTCGAGTATTTTCATGCACAAGCCCGCCACCCTCTCCCTCCTCGCCCTGGCTGCTTCCTGCGGCGATGCCCCGACCGATCCGCTTGCCCCGCTCGAGGGTTCCGGCCTCATCTCGGATGGAAACCAGAACGACGGGAACGACGCCTTCTACCGTGGCGTTCCCGCCCCAACCTGTCGCGTGGATCCAGCAGGCCGCGCAAGCCCCATGGACCGGCTCCGGTCGGCGTGACGCGGGGACCACGATGAAATGAAGCGCGGTCCGTAGATAGCAGGAGGTAGCAGGAGATAGCAGGCACACCCGTGGTTTCCGAACCCGCCCGCAAGGGCGGGCGAACCCCTCTCCACCGGAGCATTAACATGCGCAAGCTCGTAGTCCTCGCGCTCGTCGCCCTCGTGGTGTCATGCGGCGACGACACCACCAGCCCGGACATGGCGCCGGGAACCCCGTCGTCGCTGATCAGCGACGCGACCCATGGCGAAGATCGCAACCCCGGCTTTTGGTGGCTTCCCCCGATGGTCCCGCAGCCAACGCTCGAGGGGACCTTCCAGAGCGGCTACTCTCCGAAGGTCACAGTCGTCTGCCAGGAAGCGATCGGACACACGGACCCGTGTGATCCGACGAAGCCGCTCGTCAACTCGACCGGCGTGCAGGCCGTGTTCACCCGCGGGGCCGGGCTGATCATCGAAGCCGACCATTTCAAGGTCGAGTTCAACACCCACGATTTCAACCTCCGCACCACGTCGGCCACCGATACGACGACGTACCGGATCCTCGTCCACACGGACCCGCTCACGGAGTTCGGCGGGCCATTCCTGATCGGGTTCGCCGACTTCCAGCTGGGGGCGAACGGAGGAACGGCACGCAACCTCGCGGTTCCTGATTCGATGATCGCGCTCACCGACAATCAGACCCTGCCCATCAGGTTCTTCCTCAATGAGTTTTCCTACGAGCATGAACTGAGGGAGTTCGCGCAGGCGAATCCCGGCACGGATGCTACGTACTGCCTGATCAACTGCTCGGTGACGGTGATCCCCGGCGGCTCGACGGGCGTGGAGGCTTCGCTCTTCGACGACGTCGGCTTCGAGCTGACTTCGGTCAAGTTTGGCGCCGTAAACGTGACCCGCGTCCTGGTCATCGACGAGCGGACCACCGAAGGCGAGGGCGCGAACTGCGCTCCCGGGCGCGACCACGAGAAGAAGAACTGCTTCCGCTACGACGTCTCGCCCACGGGCGCGTTCCCGGAGCCTTTCGCGCTGGGCGTCTGTCCGGTCGGGATCACGTTCGGCGCGGGGATCTGGCAGCTGGTCGAGGTCAGGGACGGCGTCGCCACCGTCCACGGCGATACGGACGTGAGCGCATTCCTTCCCTGCACCGGTGCGGACGGCTCGGGGAGCGCATCGATTTCGCTCCTCCGCCCGCTGCTCGACTTCCTCGTCGCACCGCTCTACGCCGAGGACACGAAGGTCTGGGGTGGCACCGCGGACGACTTCAGTGACTGGTTCTGGGAAGTGCCCGCCACACTGACGCCATCGTCGGCGCTCACGGGCACGGCCGTAACGGGCGCAACGGAGACCCTCAGCGTGCTGGTCGAGGCGACGCACCCGGTGCTCCACGGCGGTCAGCCCGTCCCGCTCTCGGGCGCCGACGTGACGTTCACGGTGACCGATGGTAGCGGCACCGTCGCGACCGCGTCCGCCGGCCCGGCGGCCGTCGTGACGGCGACGACCGGCACGGACGGCCTGGCCACGGTAACACTGACCGTCGGTGACGGGACCAATACGATCGTGGCCAGCTCCGCGGATGCGGAGGGCGGGCCGATCACGTTCGCGCGCACAGGTGCGCTGCCGGATCTCGTGATCTCCAGCGGACAGCCGACGCTGACGCCGGACCGCGTGGCGCCAGGCGCCTCGACGACCTTGTCCGCCTGGACGGTGACGAATCAGGGACCGGTCGGAATCGGAGCGGACATCAGCAACGGCTTCTACCTGTCCCCCGACGCGACCATCACGGCCGCCGACGTCCTGCTGGGGAACAACAACAACACGGCCGGCGTGCTCGGCGCGGGCGAGTCGTTCCACTGGGGCGGCCCGACCCTGACGATTCCGGCGACGACCACGCCGGGGCCCTACCACGTCGGCATCCTCGTGGACCGGACGAACGCCGTGGCGGAATCGGACGAGGGGAACAACTTCGTGAGCGCCCCGCTCGCCGTAACCGATCCGACGCTGCTGATCACCTGCGCGGCGGACCTCACCGGTGGGGGCGATCTGATCAGCCGCGGCTTCTACGCGTCCTCGTATCCGGGCATCACGCTCACACGGGTCGAGCTATACATGTCGGCGGACGCGGCGGGGACGTTCGAGTTCAGTCTCACGGCGCGCGAGAACGCATACGATGGTCCGCTCCTCGGCACCGCCCGGGCGACCGCGACCCTCTCGGGCAGCCGGACCGAGAACCAGCTCGTGGGCTTCGACTTCTTCGCTCCTGTGACGACGTCCGGCTCGACCGTGACGTTCGCCATCGGCCAGGTCTCAGGCCCGGTGACGAGCGTGTTCTACAACGTCGGGGCCTTCCCGCTCGGGGATGAGACCGCCGCGACCGGCTGTCCGCTGACCGAGACGGAGGGCACGACGCCCCCGCTCGATACCTTCCGTCGGGGCGGCGTGGCGGCGAACATCTTCGGAGACGCGCCGGTCCAGTAGCGCACCGGGACCCGGCGCAGCATCGTTT
Source organism: Longimicrobiales bacterium (assembly GCA_035513575.1). Classification (GTDB taxonomy): domain Bacteria; phylum Gemmatimonadota; class Gemmatimonadetes; order Longimicrobiales; family RSA9; genus JAHWKI01. The sequence continues at coordinate 19,682 of DATKBW010000105.1, forward strand.
AATAGGCCGCCCCGCCATCACTCTCACTCCCGGTAGCGCCGTGTCGTTCTGGAAAGAACTGAAGGAGAAGCGACTCTTCCGGATCTTCGCGGCCTACGCCGCGGGCGGGTGGGTGGTGTTGGAAGTGGTGGACCAGGTCACGGACCAGGGGGTGCTCCCCGCCTTCG
>DATKBW010000106.1:0-2314 GCA_035513575.1 Longimicrobiales bacterium
GGCATCTATCGCACGATCCCGATCCGCTACCGGTCGTGGGGCGAGTTCGGCCACACGCTCATCCTGGACCTGGAGTCGATCACCGACGGCTCCGGTCAGCCGCTGCGCTACGAGACCTCGACCGAGGGCGACAGCAGGACCTACAAGGTGTGGGTGCCGGACGCTCGCGACGCGACGCGCACGGTGCGCATCCGTTACCGTGCCGACCGGGCGCTCAAGCACTTCGAGGAGCACGACGAGCTGTACTGGAACGTGACCGGGACCGAGTGGCCGGTTCCGATCGACGAGGCGTCCGTCCGCGTGGTCCTCCCCGAGGGGGCGACGGGGATCCGGGCGCGCGCCTTCACGGGCGCTTTCGGCTCCACGGAGGAAGCCGCCGACATCCGCCTCGACGGCTCGCTGGTCGACGTGCGGGCATCCCGCCCCCTGGAGTTCCGCGAAGGCCTCACCGTCGCGGTCGCTTGGGACCCCGGCGTCGTCGACCGTCCCGGCGCCGCGGCGAACGTGCTCTTCTTCCTGCGCAGCAACTGGCCGCTGTTTTTCCCGGTCTTCGCGTTCCTGGGGATGCTCGCGCTGTGGCGGCGCATCGGCCGCGACCCGCGGCGCCGTCCCATCGCTCCGGCTTACGAGCCGCCGGAAGGACTGACGCCCGGCGACATCGGCCTGCTCATGGACCACCGGCCGGACATGCGCGACATCACCGCGACGATGGTGGACCTCGCCGTGCGGGGCTTCGTGCGCGTCAAGGAGGAGGAGCGGGACCTGCTCTTCGGCCTGCTCGACCGGACGGATTACGTCTTCGAGATGGTCGCCCCGCGCGAGCGCTGGGACGAGCTGGCGCGCCACGAGCGTCTCCTGCTGGCGGGACTCTTCGAGCACGGCGCCCGGCCCGAAGTCGCGATGTCGGACCTGGAGGAGGAGTTCTACAAGCACCTGCCGGACATCAAGAAGGCGCTCTACGAGCGCGCGCTCGACCGCAAGGACTATCGGTGGCGGCCCGACCGGGTGGCCGCCGTCTTCATCGGCGCCGGCCTCGCCATCGGCGGGGTGCTCACCTTCCTGGGGCTCGCCCTGGCCAGCGGGGGCGTCGTGGCCCCCGCCGCCGCTATCGCCGGTGGCGTCCTCACCGCCCTCGTGATCCTCGGCTTCGCCGTGGTCATGCCCGCCCGCACGATCGCCGGAACCCGCCGTCTCGAGCAGATCCTGGGCTTCGAGGAGTTCCTGGAGGCCGTCGATTCCGATCGCTTCCGCCGCATGGTGACCGGGCCGGAGATGTTCGAGCACTTCCTGCCCTTCGCGATGGCGCTCCAGGTGGAGAAGCGGTGGGCGCGCGCGTTCGAGGCGATCTACGCCGAGCCGCCGCAGCCGTCCTGGTACGTGGGATCCGGTAACGGCTCGTTCCGCCCGACGCACTTCACGAGCCGCGTGGGCCAGATGACCGGGCGGGCTCAGAGCGCGATGGCGTCCAGCCCGCGCAGCTCGGGCGGCTCCGGCTTCAGCGGCGGCGGCGGGTCCAGCGGCGGCGGAATGGGAGGCGGGGGCGGCGGGGCGTTCTGAGCGGAGGCTCGAGGACAGCATCGGGGGAGAAACCGATAGGTCTAATCTCCTCATACACCGGTTCCGGGGCGACGGTGACGGCCCGGGCTTCGGGCATCCGGGTCGGTCGGTTCATGCGGTAATCGAAGGGCGACCCCGCGAGCGTCACCCCGGCCCGACACAGCCTCGCTCCAGGGCCCGCGGCGGTGGTCGCAAACGCACGGAACCGGCCCGGGCAGAGCCCGGACCGGCCCGTTCGCGACCGGTCACCCGGCCACGCCTCCCCACCCCACCCCACCCCAGAAAAGTTCCGGACGACCCCACGTGCTTCGCGTCCCATCCGCCCAAGTGCGGCTGAAAACCCGGCACTCTCCCCGGTTCGGGGCCGCCCGGAAATTTTATCTCATCGAATCGCGGTACCGTGTGGGCGAGGGAGCGTGACGCGCCCCCGCAAGCGACTCCCCCAATCGGAGCGGCGCGGGGGCGCGTCACGCTCCCGAGCGCCCCACACGCCTACCCGCATTCGCTGTATCCGCAGACCATGCACTTCACGCACCCCTCCGCGAAGGACAACTCCGACGCGCAGTCGGGGCACGTCCCGATGAACGTCTCGCCGGGGTCATAGGCGCCGAGGTCAACCTCGGCCTGCGCGGCGCCCGCCTGCCCGCCCGACGTGACGGTCTGGCTGATGGGCAGCTCCTGCTGCACGCCGGCGCGCTCCTGCTGGTAGAGCTCGATCGCCTGCGCGATCGCGTCCGGGACGGAGAGGACCTTGTTC
>DATKBW010000107.1:0-19112 GCA_035513575.1 Longimicrobiales bacterium
CGGACGGTCAGGCGCTCCCCCACGGGCGTCCGCAGCAGGTACGGGACGAGCGTCGCCTGGAGAGTGCGCAGGAACCCGTCCCGGCTTTCCGCCTCCGTGGCGTCCACGTTGGTCGTGTAGACCGTGGAGTAGTCCATCCCCTGGAAGGGGCCCCGGCCGATGAGGTCGAAGGTGTGGGCCTCGCCGCCCGCGCCGGTGTTCTGCCGGGTCACGAGGACGTGGACGTGGGCCGCCTCGCGGTCGCGCACGTGGTCGACGTACGTCATCTCCTGCCGGATGAACGTCTCGTCGCAGAAGCCGCAGTCGAGGAAGACAGCCAGCCGTTCGGGCGTCTCCATCTCGTCGACGTCCTGCGACGCGGCCGGCTGGGCGGTCCCTCCCACCCACGCGAGGACCGCCAGACAGGCGGCCACCGGAGCGCGGCGCCCAGGCGCCACGGCAGTCTTCCGACGGGGCGTTGCGGAGTGTGCGAGCATCGGAACTGCGTCGGCTGCGAGGGGTCGTCGAGCGTCGATCGGGCGCCGGAGCATGGCCCACCGGTCCCGGCATGTCAACGATGCCGCGCTCGTTCGGCGGAGGGACGGAGGGGGCTGTCGGGCGTCGCACCGGATTGACGGCGGGCTGGGTCACGTGGAGCCGTTCGGCGGCGGCGGTGACGCCTCCCTCCCGGGCGACCATCCAGAAGTAGTGGAGGTGCTTGTAGTTCAAAAAGTCTCCCGCGGATGCGGCCCGTCCAGGGCCGCAGGCGGGGCCGCGGGGGCATGAGACGTCAGGGCTGAAATCGCGGGCAAAAAGGGCTCGGCCTTCAGCGCTCACGTCGCAGGGCGGCGTCAGGGCTGAACGCCCCCTCGTTCGGGCGCGGGCAAGGCAGGATCGACGTCGGATTCTGACGTCAGCGCTGATGCCAGGGCACACGGCACGCGGGAGTTCAGCATTGACGCCACCGATGGGGGGCGCCGCGGCGGACGTGACAGCGTTCAGCGGTCGTGATCAGGGATAGGAAATCCAAACGCCCTGTCGGTGACCTTCGGCAGTATAGGACGAGGGCGATGGGCGGGTCGAGGGTGGGTGTGAAGGGGGTAGGGAGGCCGCGGAGAGGGCGCGGAGTCCGGCACCTGAGCCGAACCGAGGGTGGTGAGCGGCGTTCGGGGCCGGCTCGGCTGTCAGGCGCCGCGGGTCTGATCGAGGTCGAGCTCGGCGCCGACGGGTGGGCGCGGCTTCGCCGTATGCCGTTCCCGACGGCCGCCGAAACGAGACCTAGGCCGTTCCCGGTGCCCGCGGGAAGGTCCAGATCACCCAGATCGCGTGGATGACGCCGGGCAGATATCCGAGGAGCGTGAGTACGATGTTGATCCAGAAGTGCTTACCGATCCCTACCTGCAGGAACACGCCGACCGGCGGGAGGATGACCGACAGTATCGTTCGGATGATATCCATGGTGCCTCCTGAGTGATCCAGAGCCCCCCGTGGACAATGCAAACCCCCTGCCAAAGGGCGGGCGTCCGCCGGGGGAAGGAAGCTGACCGGCTCCCGGAACGGCAAGGTGGCGCTGGACCGTCCCGTTGTTGCATGGGCTGGAAGGTCGGGGATGACGGGGGCGCCTCGCCGCCCAGCGCCTCGCTCACGCGCGTGGGATCCACCACGTCGTAGCCGTGGGTGCTCCCCTCGGCCGCGTGGAGGTACGGCGCGACGCGTACAGGTGGGACACGCCGAGGCGCGCCAGGTAGTCGGCGATCGCCGCGGCATCCTCGAAACCGAATTCCGGCCGCAGCTGGACCCGGTAGGTGCAACGGGGGATCGTCATGTCCCGCCGCGGGATTGCAGGATACGGACCGGCCCCTACTCCTCCCGCATCACTTCCGCCGGCTCCACCCGGGCCGCCCGCATCGCCGGGATCCCCGCCGCCGCCGCGGCCACGCCCAGGAACAGCGCGGTGACGAGGCCGAACGTCACCGGGTCGGCCCTCCCGACGCCGTAGAGCAGCGAGCCGAGGAGCCTTCCGGCGACCAGCGCCAGCGCCAGCCCCACCGCCAGGCCTGCCGCCGCGAGCCGGAGCCCCTGCCCCAGCACCATCCGGCGCAGGGCGCGGCTTCCCGCGCCGAGCGCGGCCCGGATCCCCAGCTCTCGCCGCCGCAGGGCCACCGAATAGGCGATGAGCCCGTAGATCCCCAGGGAAGCCAGCAGGAGCGCCATGACGCCGAAGACGCCCACCGCCACGGAGCTCACCACCCACGGGAAATCGTTCTCCCGCAGCACCCGGCGCATCGGGCGCACGGTCAGGGGGACGGCGGGGTCGAGGCCCGCCACCGTTCGACGTGCGGCGTCCACCATCGTCCCCGGATCGAGCGGCCCGGCCACCTTCGCCACCAGGAACCGCCGCCGCGCCTGGGCCCCTGTCAGGGGCGCGTATACGTGCGGAGCGGGCGGCGTGGTGAGGTCGGCCCACCGGATGTCCCCGACGACGCCCACCACCGTCGCGTGAGTCGCGGGATCGCTGGTGGCCACCCGGAGCGTCCGTCCCAGCGCGCTCTCTCCCGGCCACTCCCGCTCCGCGAGCGACCGGCTCACGACCACCACCGGCGTCGTGCCCTCACCATCCGACGGCACGAATCCCCGGCCCTCGAGCACCGGCGTCTCGGTGGCGTCGAAATAGTCGCCATCCACGCTGGAGTAGATGGCGTCCGGCCAGCTCTCCATCCCGCCCTCGCCCCCCGCGGCGCGGTAGGCCACGCGGAACGTCTCGTGGTTGAGGGGGAGGCGGCTCGTGGCCCCCACGACCTCCACTCCAGGCAGGGAACCCAGCGCGGCGGCGGCGCGGTCAAAGAACGACTCCACCGCCCGGTCGTCCGGATGGCTGGCGAGCGGCGGCGTCGCCTCCGCCACCAGCATCCGCTCCGGCTGGAAGCCCGTGTCGATGCGCTGGACGGCCAGGAGGCTCCGTCCGAGCAGGGAGGTCATGGCGGCGAGGACCACCGCCAGGCCGACCTGCACGACCACCAGCGCGGCCCGGCGCCGTGTCCCGGCCCGGTCGCCGGCCCGGGCGCCCGACCGCAGCGCCTCCGCCGGCGCGGTACGCGCGGCGGAAAGGGCGGAGGAAAGGCCGAAGAGGAGCGGCGTCGCCGTGATCAGGCCCAGCCCGAAAAGGACGACCCGCCAGTCCATGGACGCGGTCCCGACGCGGAAGAGGTCCTCGGGGAGCGCGGGACCGATCACGCCGATCATGAGTCGGGCGAGCCCGAGGCCGGCGATGCCGCCGGCCGCGGCCAGCATGGCGCTCTCCGCCAGCAGCTGCCCCGTCAGCCGACCGCGGCCCGCCCCCAGGGCCCGCCGCACGGCCATCTCCCGGGACCGCGCCGTCGCCCGGGCGAGCATGAGACCCGCCACGTTGACGCACGCGATCAGGAGGAGGATCCCCACGGCCGCCATCAGGAGGGTGAACCCGAGGCGCACCGCCTCGTAGCCGAAGTTGAGCGCCTCGCGCATCGGGCGGATGTTGAGCCCCGCGTACATCCCGTCCGCCTCGGGATAGGCACTTCCCAGCTCCCGCTGCACTCGCAGCAGGTCCGCTTCGGCACGGTCCCTCGTCCAGCCGTCGGCCAGGCGACCCACGAGGATGAACGACTGGAGCGTCCGGTCAGACCAGGCCCCGGGCCGCCGCTCCGGCACCCACGCCTTCACCTCGTTCCAGGGGAAGGTGAACCGCGGGGGCATGACGCCCAGGACGGTGTGCGCCACGCCATCGAGACGGACCGTGCGCCCGATCATGCCCGGATCGCCGCCGTACCGCGTCGCCCACAGGCCATGGGACAGGACCGTCACGGGCTCCGCCGACGGGCCGCCTTCCGCCCCGCGGTACGTCCTCCCGTGCAGCGCCGGCTCACCCAGGACCGCAAAGAGGTTGGGCGTGGTCCACGAGATCATGAGCCGCTCCGGGAAACCGTCGCCGCCACCGTCGCCGCCGACGTTCGCGGTGCTGTACCGGTAGGCGGCGACATCCGCCAGGGACCGGTTGGCAGACCGCCAGTCCACCCACTGCGGGAGCGAGAACCGGACCCACCGGCTTCCCCGCTGCGGCTCGACCTGCTCGATCTGGATGAGGCGGTCCGGCGCCGCGAACGGCAGCGGCCGGACCAGGTAGGGGTTCATCACGCTGAACACCACCGTGGCCGCCGCGATCCCCATCGCCAGCGTGAGGACCACCACGGCCGAGTGGCCCGGGCTCCGCCGCAGCGAGCGCGCGCCCGTTCTGAAGTCCCGGAGCAGTCGTTCCATTGGTACCTCCGATAGGGAAGAGGACCAGGAAGGTTGGAAGGGATGGGAAATCCGAACGCCCTGTCGGTGACCTTCGGCAGCATAGGACGAGGGGGATCGGGGGGTCAAGGGTTGGGCGTGAAGGGGGTACGGAGGCCGCGGAGAGGGCGCGGAGTCCGGCACCTGAGCCGAACCGAGGGTGGTGAGCGGCGTTCGGGGCCGGCCTGGCGCGTGGATGGGTCATGCGGACACAACTCGGCTGTCAGGCGCCGCGGGTCTGATCGAGGTCGAGCTCGGGGCCGACGGGTCCGGGGTCGGTGAGGAAGGCGAGGCTGCGCATGTCCGATCCGCACTCGGGGCAGCGCAGGGGGAAGGCCTCGGAGATGCGGGCGAGGAGCTGGGCACATCGCGATCCGCGCGGACGGCGCGATCGGCGCCGGGGCCAGGGCCCGGGCTCTGGCGGTTCGGTGGAGTCGAGCCCTTCGTGTCGTGGCAGGCATGGTGGCAGCACAACGAACGGTACGGGCGGATTCTGTCGCCGCCTCCTGCAAGGGCCCCCCGGTCCGCGGCGCCGGGTCGTCCTCCATTCGCCACACTCGACCGTCCTCTCCAGGTCACACCCGGCGGCCTCCCCGAGCCGCGTTCCGGCGCGTCCTTCCTCGCAAACCGGCCGCTCGCGAGTCCGGCACGGCCTCTGCCCCTGGTAGACCCGCCATTTGTTTCTCCAGGTCGAGAGGTGACGCATGAGGACTCTGGTGTTCGGACTCGCGATGCTCGCGCTCGCGCTGGTGGTGCCGGCCGAGGCGGCGGCACAGCAGGCGCAGGCGAAGAAGGCGGCGGACCGTGACGCGCCGGCGATGACGCTCCACATCGGGGCGGACGGCGTCGCGCGGCTCGTGCCGGCGGGCGAGCGGGGCGGCCCGCCGTTCGATCTCCCGATCCCGGGCCGTCGGGGCGCGGACGATCGGGACGATGACGACGCGCGGCGGGGCGGCCCGCTGGGCGGCGACGGCCCGTGGAACGGTCGCGGCACGGACCGCGACGATGACGACCGCGGCCCGCCGCCGTTCGTCGGCGACCTGCTGTCGACGGTGCTGGGCGGGATTTTCGGTAACGGCGGGCTGCTGTCGCGCCTGCCGGTGCCGGGCAACCGCTAGCGCGCGCGGCCGCGGCCTACCGCGGGAAGGCAGGGATCAGTAAGATCCGACATGGACGCGCTCAGGGATAGGAAATGCCCTGTCGGTGACCTTCGGCAGCATGAGATCCGGTCTGCGGGATAGCGGGCGCTCCCTCCCCCCGCCACCGGCGGCCCGCCTCGCCGGGCTCGTCGTGCTGGCCGCTACCGCCGTGCTGGCCGCGACCGCGGCGCCCGCGGCCGGGCAAACACGGGGCGTGCGCACGTACGCGAACCCGGTGGACCTGGACTACCGCTACAACTGGGAGCAGCTCCACCAGGGAATCTCCTACCGCTCGGGCGCCGATCCGGTGGTGGTGCCGCACGCCGGCGAGTACTTCCTGTTCATGACCATCTCGGGCGGGTACTGGCATTCGACGGACCTGCTCGAGTGGCGGTTCGTGGAGCCGAGCCGCTGGCCGTTCGAGGGAATCGTCGCGCCGGCCGCCCGTTCGGTGGGCGACACGCTCTATCTGCTCCAGTCCACCACGGTCCCCCGGCCGATCCTGTTCTCGACCGCGCCGGAGACGGGGCGGCTGGAGTTCTACAACCGGCTGCTGCCGTCGCCGCCGGGCGCGATGTCGCAGTGGGATCAGCAGCCGGCGACGCCGGGCGCGGTTCCACCGGGCCCGTGGGACCCGGACATCTTCCACGACCCGGACACGGACCGCTGGTACATGTACTGGGGGTCATCCAACTTCTACCCGCTGTTCGGCGCGGAGCTGGACAAGGAACGGCGGCTGCTGTGGGCGGACTCGCCGGTCGTGCAGCTGTTCGGCCTGAAGCCGGACCTCCACGGCTGGGAGCGGTTCGGGCGGGACCATCGCGACCCGCGCGACCCGTTCATCGAGGGCGCGTGGATGACCAAACACGGCGGGCGCTACTACCTGCAGTACGGCGCGCCCGGCACCGAGTACAACGTGTACGCCAACGGCGTATACGTGGGCGACGCGCCGCTCGGGCCGTTCGAGTACGCGCCCTACAACCCGGTGACCTACAAGCCGGGCGGCTTCATGACCGGCGCCGGCCACGGCAACACCTTCCGTGACGTCCACGGGAACTGGTGGAACACCGGCACCGGGTGGGTGGGGATCAACTGGAACTTCGAACGGCGGATGGTCCTGCACCCCGCCGGCTTCGATGCGGATGGGCAGATGTACGCCGACACCCGGTTCGGCGACTTCCCCCACTGGATCCCCACCGGCCCGTGGGAGGACAGCCGCGACCTGTTCACCGGCTGGATGCTGCTCTCGTACCGCAAGCCGGTCCGGGCGACATCGGCGCGCGATACCTTCGCCGCCGATCATCTCACGGACGAGGACCCGCGGACTTACTGGGTGGCGGCAGCGAACCGGGCGGGCGAGGGCTTCACGGTCGACCTGGGCGGGGCGCGCACCATCCGGGCGCTGCAGCTGGCGTTCGTCGACCACGAGTCGGACCTGTTCGCGACCGACTCCACCGTCTATACCCGGTTCCGGGTGCTGGCCTCCGTGGATGGCCGGCGCTGGACGACCCTCGCCGACCTGTCCCGGGAGACCCGCGACCGGGCCAACCCCTACATCGAGATGCCCCAGCCCGTCCCCGCTCGCTGGGTGCGCTACGAGCACGTCCGCTCCGCCACGCCGAACCTGGCCATCAGCGACATCCGCGTCTTCGGCAACCGCGACGGCCCCCCGCCGGCCACGCCGGGCGGCCTGCGCGTCCGGCGTGACGCCGACCCGCGCAACGCATTCATCGAGTGGCGGGCGGTGCCCGGTGCCGTGGGCTACAACATCCTCTGGGGCATCGCCCGGGACAAGCTCTACCAGACGTACCAGGTCTGGGGTGACGCGGCGACCGAGCTCGAGCTCAGAGCCCTCACCGTCGGGCAGGACTACTGGTTCGCCATCGAAGCCTTCGACGAGAGCGGCGTGTCGCCGCCGAGCGAACCCGTCCGGCTGCTGCCCTGAGAGGCGCAGCCGCGCCCTCGTCACGAGGGGCGGCGGCGCCGATGGCGGTCGGCCGTTGCGCGTGCGGCGTCGTATCGTAAAATTACGAGTCGTAATTCTCCGACTCGTCATGAGGCGAGCCCGCGTGCACGAGAACCCCTTCCGCATCGGCGACCATGTCACCGGGCCGTACTTCACGGACCGCGCGGCCGAGGTGCGCCGGATTCTGGACGCGATGCGGTCGCCGACGCGGCTGCTGGTGTTCGGTCCGCGGCGAATGGGAAAGAGCTCGGCGCTGGCGGTGGCGGGGGAGCGGGCGCGTGGCGAGGGGGTGCTGGTGGTGCGCGCGGACCTGGCGACGACGAGCGGGCTGGTGGACGTGACGAACCGACTGCTGCGTTCACTGTCGTGGCAGCGGTCGCGAGAGCGGCTGGCGTCGTTCGCGGCGGGGTTGGCTCCGCACGTGACGCTGACGTTCGACGAGGCGACGGGGGCGCCGCGGGTGGCGTTCGGTGTGGAGCGGCGACGTGCGACGGAGGAGGTGCAGCGCCGGTCTCTGGAGGAGGTGGTGGAGCGGCTGGCGGCGGACGCGCGGTCGCGCGGGGACCGGGTGGCGGTGGTGCTGGACGAGTTCCAGGCCATCGGCCGGTTCGGGGGGGAGGCGGCGGAGTGTCACCTGCGGGACCTCGTGCAGCGGCACGGCGAGCTGAGCTTCGTCTGCGCGGGTTCGGAGCTGTCGCTGATCCACGCGATGCTGGGGAAGGACCGTGCGTTCTTCCGGGCATTCGAGCTGCTGCAGCTGGGCCCGATCGACCCGGCGCACCTCGCCCGCTGGATCGACGAACGCCTGGACGGTGCCGGGGTGCGGGCGCAGGGCATCGGGGGGGCGGTGATCGAGGCGGCGGGCCCGCGGACACAGGACGTCCTCCAGGTCGCCCGCCACGTCTACGCCCGGGCGCTGCCCCGTGGCGAGGCCGTGGAAGGGGACGTCGGGGAGGCGTTGCTGGACGTGGTCCGCGAGGAGGAGCCGGTGATCCGCGCGACCTGGCTCGACCTGACGACGCACCAGCAGAACGTCCTCCGGGCGGTGGCCGCGGGGGTGGACCAGCTCTTCGCCAGCGCCACGCGGGACCGGTTCGGTCTGCCCACGTCCTCGAGCGTGGCCGCCGCCGTGGACGCGCTGGAGTCCCGGGGGCTGCTCTTCCGCGACGAGGGGCGCGTCGTCTTCGACAGCCCGTTCGTCAGGATCTGGGTGGAGCGGGAGGCCCTGCCGGATGTCCCGCCGGCGTGACGGCCCGGCGCACGGCCTTCAGAGCAGCCAGCCGAGGGTCACGATCAGCGCGCCGATCACCACGGTGGTGAACTGGAGGACGAAGCGGGCCGCGGCCGCGTGCGATTCCAGTTTCCGCGCGGCCGCCTCCACCTCCAGGGAGCGGATGACCTGCTGCTGCTGACAGAAGGCCAGGGTGCGGGCCTCCGCCTCGGTCAGCGTGGCGACTCCCTCGGTGGCTGCGCGCTGGACCAGGCCCGCGCATTCGGCGGGGACCAGCACCTCGCGCGGCTCGTAGGACGGCAGGTCGAGCTCGTCGAGCTTCACGAAGCGGTAGCCCATGCAGCCGTTCAGCGTGAGCGCGAGCACCAGCACAGGGAACGGTCCACGGAGGAACGGGAGCGGCATGAAGGGGGTGCCTGCGGTGTAGGTGAGTCCTGGGCCCGACGATAGGATCTCGCGGGAGGGCGCGTCAATAGAGCGCGGTGCCTATGGCGCGCTCACCTCAGTGTCGATCCGTCGCCGCACGGCGCTTTCGACCTCCGGGAGGAACGTACGGTCCAGGGTGAAGACGGTGATGTCGTAGCGGTGGCCGGCGGGGCCGGAAGTGACGTGGACCTGGGGATCCCGTGTGGCGGAGACGAAGAAGCAGTTGCGGGCGGCGGCGCGGATCACCGGGAGCATCCGCACGGGGCCCAGCCCGGGCGGCAGCGCGACGGTGAACGTGTGGCCGGTGGGGTCCTCGGTCCGGGCCGCGCGAACCAGGTGCGCCCCGGCGATGCCCGTGTAGGGGATCCGGACGCGGGTCCCGTCCTCCCGCTCGATCTCGAGCGTCCGCGCCCCCACTTCGCGGATCCTGCCGTCCACGTCGTCGACGCGGATCCACTGGCCGGGCTCGTAGACCTCCTCGGCGCGCAGCACGGCGCCCGTGACGAGGTCGCGGATGGCGAACCACGCGGCGCCCAGCACCAGCGCCAGGAGGGCGACGGAGACCGCCGCGAGCGCCGTGGGCCGGCTGTCCAGGAGGAGCGCGGCCGCGGTGAGGATGGCCGCGGCGGCGAGGCCCAGCTCGAGGAGGGGGACCAGCCGGCGGTAGCGCCCCCGGCGGCGCAGGGGGAGGAGCGCGCCGGCGCGGCGGAGCGTCCATACCGCGGCGAAGAGTGCGGCGCCCACCACGGCGACGACGAGGGCGATCTCGAGGACCGCGGCCGGATTCATGGCACGAGCTCCCGCTCCGCGCACCACGTGGTGAGGTGCGGCCGGAGGAAGGGGTCGATGGCGAGGATGCCGGGCCTGGGCTCGTGGAGCACGCCGGTGCGCAGGAGCGCCGCCAGCTCCCGGTCGAGCGTCGCGGGATCCAGGGGGCACAGGCGGGGGAGCCGCTCCCGTTCCAGGGAGTTGTGGAGGATGAGCTGGACCAGGAGGAGGAGGCGGGTCGGCCGCAACGCATCCAGCGCGGTCAGATCGGGGCGCGCGGGCGCGTCCACCACGAGTCGCTCGCCCTCGATCCGGCGGATGTGGGCGATCCAGGCGTGGAGCGCCGCGCCGATCCCGCCCCGGGAGTAATCGAAGACGCGGTTGAAGAGGCGGGCCCGCCGCCACGCGGAGAGCTCGTCCTCCAGACGGTCCTCGTACTCGAAGACGAGCCCGGTGGACGAGTGCCGGAGATCGATCACTTCGCCGATCTCCCGCGCGCTGAACGGGGGGCTTTCGATGACGGCCAGGAAGTCGGCGTCCAGCTCCTCCACCGACGCGATGAACCGGAACGCGTGCACGTCCGCGACGACCAGGAAGAGCACGCGGTCGCCGTGGCTGCGGATCAGCTCGACGACGTCCCGGACCACCCCGTAGCCGTCATCGCTCCGCTCCCACCAGAACTCCAGGTCATCCAGGATGACGACGGCGTCCTCCAGCCCCGCCAGCGGGTCCCCATCATCGCTGGCCTCGCCCTTCAGCGCCCGGCGCAGGTGGCTCCGGAAAACCGCCGGGTCGGTGCTCCGCTCCAGGGGTGGCGGCACGAGGAAGACCCGGTCCGGCGTGAAGTGCTCCGCCGCGATGTAGCGGGCGAGGGCGCTCTTGCCGCCGTACGGCTCGCTCACGATGGCCACGCCGCCGCCGAGACCCTGCCGGTGGTTGGCCACGGCGGCGGCCGCGAGCTCCAGCTCCTGCTGCCACCCGACCCAGAAGTCGCGGGTGAACGTGGGCTTGCCGAGGAACAGCTGCCGGTAGTGGTACGGCAGCGCCTCGAGGACGCCGGGATCCGGCCGGACCTCGGCGACGAGCCGGGGCAGCGCGGCATCGGGCGACCGGGCCGCGCGTCGTTCGAGCCCCCGGGCCGCCAGCAGCGTCGCGCTCCGCTGGTACAGCAGGCGGCCCATGAGCTCCCCGATGGCGCGCTGGGCCCGACCGCGCTCGCGCGCGAACCACGACAGCGCCTCGCGTCCCCGCAGCGCCCGCACGTAGCCGGGTACGCGCTCGGCCGTCCGGGCCAGGGCGTGGGGGTTGAGGGCGCCGAACGTCGCGTGGAGGCGCCGCGGCACCGCTTCGGCCAGCCGGTCGTTCAGATCGATCACCGCATCACGCGCCGCCCGGACGCGGGACCGGGCCGACTCGATCATGGCGGCACGCTGATCCCCCGCCGGGTGGCCGGCGTCCTCGTCCCCGAGCCGGATCGCCGCCAGCCGGATCGCGTCACGGGCCGTGTCCTCCGCCCGGTGCAGGACGTTCGCGGCGTCGGCCAGCTCCCCGTGCAGGGCTCCCACGAGGTCGCTCTCGAGCCGGAGCTCCACCAGGGAGCGCAGCGCGACCTCGAGCCCTTCGGCCTCGCCATCGCCCGCCGCGTGGGTCGCGGGCGTGGGGTCCGCGAGGATCTCGGCGCTCTCCGGCAGCTCGGCGGTGGCCGGCCGCAGCGCCTCGATCATGGCATCCAGGAACACCGCGACCCTGGGGAGCTGCCAGGACTCGAAGGGGCGGGTCCATCCCGACTCCGGGCCTTCGGACCCCCGCTCCACGTGCTCCGCCAGCGCCCGGTCCACGTCGTCGAGACGTGCCACCACGCCGTTCTGGATGCGGAGCCCGAACTCCGCGAGCTCCCGCCGCACCACCGTCTCCGCTCGATGCTGGAAGGCCAGCAGCTCCAGGTCCACTCCGGCGGTTCGCGCCAGCAGCCTCTGGTTCCCGCCCCACACCGCCACCTCCCGCTTCAGGCGGTCGGCGAGCCCCGCGCCCGCGTCCCGCCGTCGGCGCAGCCCGGGGGTCGATTCCCTCGCCGCGGTCTTGCGCACATCGGCGGCGACCCGTGCGGCCGCGTCGCGGAGCGCGGCGCGCAGCCGCGCGGTCGTCCTGAGCCCCGCGGCTCGCTGCGCGTTCGCCATCTTCGCGGCGGCCTCGGCCACCGCCACGAGGGCGGCCGAGGCCGCGCGCGCCGCCGGGCCGTCCCCGGTCGCGAGGGCGCCCTCCAGCTGGTCGAGGGTCGCCACGGTCTCGGCGAAGCGCAGCAGGGCATCGGACACGGCCTGGCCGGAGTCCGCCGCGAAGGAATCCAGCGCGTTCAGCCCGGCGCGGGGGACCCGGGCGGAGAGATGGCCGGTCACCAGCCGACGCCATGGCACGCGCGCGCCCTCGGCGGGCCGCACCTTCCGGTCGCTGGCCCCGATGACGCGCTCGCGGGTGGCCAGGAGCCGTTCCGCGACGCTCGCCAGCGCCTGGGCCTGTGCCGCCACTCCGTCCTCCGCGTACTCCGCCAGGACCTGGCGCGAGTGGAAGTGGAAGTCGCCGCGTTCCTTGCGGACACCCCGCAGGGCGCGGGCGTCGTCGTGCGGGTCCAGGCCGCGAACCACTCCGGCGACCTGACCGATCACGCGCGCCGCCCCCGCGCTCAGCCGCTGGGTCTCCTGGTACGCCGCGGCCAGGGGGCCATCGGCCAGGGCGGTCGCGCACTCCTGGAGCTGGCGGTCCAGCCACGACACGGCCGCCCGCAGCCTCGGGTCCGCGGGCGACTCCAGCGGCTCGAGCCGGGCCGCGACGTCCGCAGGTGGCGCCGTTGTGTCCGCGACGGCCGGTCGGCCGCTCCGGCTCCGGTCCGCGAGGCGGTCCTGGAGATCGCGGCTGGCGTGGACCAGCAGCGCGCTGCCGACACCGTCGACGGCCTGCGTGGCCGCCGCGATGCCGGCGCCCGCCCGGAAGCCTCCCACGTCGGCGAATCCCAGGACGGTCAGGTCGGCGTCCGCGGATTCGGCCGCCAGCAGCGCCGCCATGCCCGTCCGGCCCCTGCCGCTCGCCACGACCCGGACCTCGCCGGGAAGCCGTTCGGCCCCGAGCCGGGTCGCGAGCCGGCGGGCGTCCGCCTGCGATGCGTGGTCGGCGCCCACCACCAGGAACCGCAGCGCCGCACCCCGCCACGAATCGGCCGTGGACAGGTAGCCGGCCAGCGCCAGCATCAGCCCCAGCTGCTCCGACCCGGGCGCGACCCAGAAATCCACGCGCCGCCGCTCGCCGAACCCGCGGCCCGGCTTGTGGTCGAGCAGCAGGACGCTGTAATCCAGGTCGACGAAGCGACGGATCATGCTCGTGGCACGTTCCTCCTGCCGGGCACGGCGCGGCCAGCCGATCAGCACGGTGTTGGGCTCGACCCCGGAGTAGCCGTAATAGCGTGCCACGTCGGCCATGCCCTCGTAGACGTTCGCGCACTCGACGCGCCGCGTGAACACGCCGTAGGGCGGCTCCTCCCCGTCCAGGTCCGCCGGCTCGATCCCGGCCGCGTCCTCCCCCAGCTCCGGCCGCTCCACCAGGTGGAAGCTGGTCACGAGACCCCGCTTCCCGGCCAGCTCCCGACCGAACTCCAGCAGGTGGGACCGACCCCCCTCGGGTCCCGCGAAAAGCAGCACGTTCGGCCGCCAGTTGCGCTTCTGCGGCGGGGTCCGGTCCAGCCGGTGCAGCGCAGCCCGCGCCACCGACGACCAGAACCCCTGCCACGCGTCCCCGGACTCCAGCAGGAGCTGCTTGCGGGCCAGGTAGAAGTAGAGGAGCCCGAGCACCACCGTGGCGGCGATCATGGCCACCACATCGAGCTGGATCATCACCACCAGGCAGGCGACGGCGCCCAGCACGCTCACCCACCGCGGGACGCGCAGCGCCGGCCGGAAGTCCGGGCTCGCCCAGCTCTCGATGGCGCAGCTCAGATTCAGGAACCCGTACGTCGCGATGAAGAACATGGACACCACGCGGGCAATGGTGTCGAGCTCGCCCAGGAGGATCCCCGACCACGCGATGAAGAAGGTGACGATGAGCGCCCGCCGCGGCTCCCTCGCCCGGCCGGACCCGGCGGCGAAGAAGCGGGGCGTGACCAGATCCGCCGACGTGGCCTGCAGGATCCGGGGCGCGCCCAGGATGCTGCCCAGCGCCGACGAGACGGTGGCGCCCCACACGCCCGCCAGCACCAGCGGTCCGATCCACGCGATCTCCGTCAGCACCACCGGGTTCGAGGCCAGCTCCTCGGCGCTGACCGTCATTGCCAGGAACATCGCGAGGAGGGTGTAGACCACCAGGCCGACGAGGATGGCCGATATCGCACCCAGGGGGATCGCGCGCTTCGGATCCCGCAGGTCCCCGGACATGGACACGCCCGCCTCGAACCCCGTCACCGCCGGGAAGAAGATCGCGAACAGAACGATGAACGGGGCCGCGTCCGGCAGCGCTGTCATGGCCGGCGCGGCCGCCGCGTGCTCGTGTCCCCCGACCCCCGCGACGATGGAGAGCAGCGAGAGCGCGATGGCCGTCAGCACGAAGAACTGCGTGCGCAGCGCCAGGGACGTGCTGATGAACGTCACCGTCGTCACCGCCAGCAGCACCACCGTCCCCGTCACCCGGATATTGGCGACGGACTGCTCCCGGCCCAGGACGCTGAGGAAGCTCTCGGAGAAGCCGACGATGTACAGGCTCACCGCGAAGGACAGGCCCACGAAGAGCGCGATGCCCAGCGTGCCGCCGATGGACAGGCCCAGGCTCCGCGAGATCATGTAGTAGGTCCCGCCGCCCTCCACCTTCTTGTCCGTCGCGACCGACGCCACGCTCAGCCCCGTCGTGATGGAGATCACATGCGCCAGCCCGATGATCCCCAGCGTCGTGATCAACCCCGCCTGCCCGACGATGGCCGGCAGGCGCAGGTACATGATCACGCCGAGGATCGTCAGGATCGACGGCGTGAACACCCCGCCGAACCACCCGAACTTCCGCGCGGCGTTCATGACCGGGGAGAATATGGCGTTGGCGGCCAAGAGTACAATCGCGTGATCGGGGGCCGGCTCCCGCGCTTGACCGGTGACCGGCGTGTTGGCCTATTGCACGATCGTTCCGGCCCCGCCCATCGGAGGAGCTCCGCATGTCCGAAGCACGCATCCGCGTCCTGACCGTCGAGGACAACCCGGCCCAGGCCGCGCTCATCGACCAGATCCTCGGCGAGTCGACACGACCCACGTTCGAGCCGGTGGCGGCCCACACCCTCGCCGAGGCCATCGCCACACTCCAGGACCGGCCGTTCGACGTCATCCTCCTGGAGCTGGCCCTCCCCGACGGCCGCGGCGCCATGGACACGTTCGCCCGCGTGCAGGCCGCCGCCCCGGAGCTGCCCATCGTCATCCTGACCGACGTGGATGACGCGCGTCTGGCCGCACGGGCGGTGGAGGCCGGCGCCCAGGACTATCTGACCGAGGACGAGATCGATGGTCCCGCCCTGATCCGCGCCATCCGCTACGCCCTCGAGCGCACGCGCGTGCGCACCGCGGAGTGGAACTCGCCCATGTTCCGTCTGTCCCAGCAGCAGTTCCTCAAGGCCGCCCACATCATGGACCTGGACGACAACGTCCGCCAGCGGCTCCTGTTCCCCCAGCGCTCCCTCGTCGTCTCGTTCCCGTTCCGCCGCGACAAGCGCGACGTGGTGGAGACGGTGTTCGGCTACCGGGTCCAGCACGTGCTCGGGATGGGTCCGACGAAGGGCGGGATCCGCTACGCACCGGATGTCAGCCTCGGCGAGGTCTCTGCGCTCGCCATGTGGATGACGTGGAAGTGCGCCCTCATGCACCTCCCGTACGGCGGCGCGAAGGGCGGGGTGCGCGTCGACCCGTACTATCTGAGCCGGAGCGAGAAGCAGCGGCTGACGCGCCGCTACACGTCGGAGATCTTTCCTATCATCGGCCCCGACAAGGACATCCCCGCGCCCGACATGGGGACCGACCCCCAGACCATGGCGTGGCTGCTCGACACCTACAGCCATCAGGTCGGCTTCAGCACGCCGACGGTGGTGACGGGGAAGCCGGTCGAGCTGGGCGGGTCGCTCGGGCGCAACGAAGCGACGGGCCGCGGCGTGGTCTACTGCGTCGAGGAGGCGGCGCGACACCTCGGCATGGCGCTGGACGGCGCCAGCGCCGTGGTCCAGGGGTTCGGCAACGTGGGCAGCCACGCCGCCCGGTTCTTCGCACAGGATGGCGTCCGGGTGCTGGCCGTGAGCGACGTCAGCGGGGGTATCCACAACCCCGCCGGCCTGGACATCCCCGCCGTCGAGGCGTGGGCCGCCGAGCACCGGTTCCTCGAAGGTTACCCCGATGCCGACCCGATCAGCAACGAGGAGCTCCTCGAGATCGAGTGCGACATCCTGGCCCCCTGCGCCCTCCAGAACCAGATCACCCGGGACAACGCGCCCCGCGTCCGCTGCCGGATCCTGGCCGAGGGAGCCAACGGACCGACGACCCTGGAAGCGGACGAGATCCTGGCCGCCAACGGGGTCTTCATCCTCCCCGACATCCTGGCCAACGCCGGCGGCGTGACGGTCTCCTACTTCGAGTGGGTCCAGGGCACGCAGAACTTCATGTGGGCGCTGGACCAGATCAATCAGCGCCTGCGCGGCATGTTGACGGACGCTTTCAGCCGCGTGGTGACCCGCGCGGAGGAGAGCCGCCTGGACATGCGGTCCGCCGCGCTGGTCGAAGGGATCGCACGCGTCACCGGTGCCATGCTGAGCCGCGGGATCTTCCCCTAGCCGTGCTTGCCCGGCGCCCGCCGACGTGCGATCGTGCGACAGCCCCGCCCCGCTCGACCCACGCCGACACGGTCGGGAGGTGCTCATGATGGATCAGGCGATGGATCGCCGGCGTTTCCTCCGCGCCACCGGGCTGGGGCTGGCCGCGCTCCCCGCGCTCGGGCTGGACGGGTTCGCTTCCGCCGGCCCGGCGGCCCGCACCCGCGTGGCCCTCGTCCGGACCCCCGATCGCCGCGACGGGGTGAAGCGCGCCCTGGCGCTGCTGGACCTGGGCGGCGTGGCCGGTCGCCGGATCGTGCTGAAGCCGAACTTCAACAGCGCGGATCCGGCGCCGGCATCCACCCACCCGGATACCCTGGCGCAGCTCGTCGTGGAGCTCCACGAGGCCGGCGCCCGTTCGATCACCCTGGGCGAGTCCAGCGGGCCGACGAACACACACCGGGTGATGGAGGCGAAGGGCGTGTTCGATCAGGCCGCCGACCTCCGCTTCGATGTGGTCGATTACGACGGGATCGGAGACGGCGACTGGGTCCGGTTCGGCCCGGCGGGCACCCACTGGCCGGAGGGGTTCTGGCTTCCCCGCCACGTGGTGGGCGCGGAGTACAACGTCTCCACGGCCTGTCTCAAGACCCACCAGTACGGCGGCGTGTTCACCATGTCGCTCAAGCTCTCGGTGGGACTCACGCCCAAGCCGATCCGCCGCGGGATGCACCGCTCACCCGACATGCGCCGCATGATCGCCGAGCTGAACACCGGCTACCGGCCCCGCCTCGTGGTCCTCGACGGCGTGGAGGCCTTCACCGACGGCGGGCCCTCGAGCGGAGAGCTGAAGCGCGCCGATGTCGTCATCGCCGGGACCGATCGCGTGGCCGTCGACGCCGTCGGCCTGGCCGTCCTCAAGGAGCTGGGCGCCAACGAGGCCATCATGGGGCGGCCCATCTTCCAGCAGGAGCAGATCGCGCGGGCGGTGGAGCTCGGGCTGGGGGTCGCGGGACCCGCCGCCATCCAACTCGTCACCGACGACGAGGCCGGCCGGGCATACGCGGCGATCCTCGAGGGGATCCTGGCGCCGGGATGAAGAGCCGACGGGGAGCTCGGGTTGCCTCCTCCGGGTGGTCCGGGGCGGGGACGGCCTGAGCCCGCCCGGCCACCCGGTGGCCCCGATGCTGCGAACGGGCGCAGCCATGATGCGCGCGCCCACACAACCACACCCATCCCGTTCGGCCGCGACCCTCGCGTTTGCCGTCGCCGCGTCTCTCACGGGGTGCGGTGAGGTCCCTCTGCTGGAGGAGCTGGCGCCCGAGCAGAGCTGCCGCCGTACCCAGCTGGTCGGCCCCCTCGGAGCTCCGGTCGCCGCGCCGGCGGCGCCGGAGGTCGACTGGAAGGGCCCCCAGGCGGCCGAGCACCGCTACCAGCTCAACGCGTGGTGCGCCGCGGTCGGCCCCGCCGTCGTCGGGGGGTGGGCGGACCCGCCCACCCGGCCCGTGGACTCCCTGGCGATCGTCTCCTGGAACGTCCACGTCGGGGGCGGCGACCTGCGGCGCCTCGTGCGGGAGCTGCGCGAGGGCGTGTTCACCGGCGGCCGCCCGGTGGAGCATTTTGTCCTGCTCCTCCAGGAGGCGTACCGGGAGGACGACACCGTTCCGGCTTTCGACCCCGGGCTCCCCCTGGGAAGCGGCGTGGTCGCCGCGCCGCCGGCGGGGGAGCGGCGGGACATCGTCGCCGAGGCCGAGGCGCTGGGGCTTTCCATCCTCTACGCGCCGTCGATGCGGAACGGCGAGGGGAGGGGGGACGACGACCCCGAAGACCGGGGGAACGCGATCCTCGCCACCGTTCCGCTGGCCGATCCTCTCGCCATCGAGCTGCCGGTCGCCCGCCAGCGACGCGTCGCGGTCTCCGCCCGCGTCGCCACGGCCCCGGGTGGCGGCGGGCGGCCGCTCCAGGTCACCAGCGTGCACCTGGAGAACGACGCCAGCGGCTTCGCCCGGGATGAGCGGGCCCGCCTGGGACAGACCCGGGCCCTCCTGGAGGGGCTGCCGGAGGGGGACCTGGCCGTCGCCGGCGGCGACTTCAACACCTGGGCGCGGGGGCCCGACGAGGCCCTCATCGCGGCCATGCTGCGGGAATTCCCCGAGACGCCGCCGTTCCCCCCCGGTCCCACGTACGTCCGGGGGTTCGGGCTCGTTCGGCGCCATCTGGACTACCTCTTCTTCCGGCTCCCCGATGGCGCCCGCGGCCGCGTATTCCGCATCCCCGACCCCTACGCGTCCGACCACTTCCCCATCGTCGGCTGGGTCGTCCTGCCGCCCGCGGCGCCCTAGCAGGCTGCGGAAATTCGGGGGTGCACGAGTGCTTCTCTCTCGATCATCTATCGATTCCGGAGTAAATCCACCCTCTCCGGAGCCGGATTTTGGCTCCGAGGAGGCGTGGTGCCCCCGTTTTCGCCCCTCATGCAGA
>DATKBW010000108.1:0-5179 GCA_035513575.1 Longimicrobiales bacterium
CGGATGGTACTGCGCGGGAGACCGCGTGGGAGAGTACGACGTCGCCGGCCTCCACTTCCGGAGCGCCCCGGGGCACCCACCGTGTCCCGGGGCGCTCGTGCACCACCACACCTCGCCCCTGCACCCCCCGGCGTCCCGCATCGCCCCCCCACCAAACCGCCGCGGAACACGCCGAAACCCGCGAAGCTGCGGGAGGCGAGAGAACCGCGAGACCGTGGAAACGGCCTGGAGAACCGGCCGGCTCGAACGTCCTGAAAAATGGACGGTCCACGGCACCTGCACTCGCTCGGAAGCGGCCCTCGCGTTCTGTTTGCGGGAAGTGTTGCGCGTGATCGGGACATGCTCATTCGTAGATGGGGCAACAGTTTCCGCGAACAGAAGCCGAGCCCCGGTGCACAGGCAGGGGGAGCGGGGGGAAGCGGAAGATTTTTCCGGGTGCGTGATCGGCAGCCGGCGGCGTGCGTGCGCGGCGGGGGCGGCGGACCCGGGGGATCACCCGCGAGCGAATGGCACCATTAGCGATCGCACGGCGGCGGCTACGTCGGCGGCGGCCATGACCGAGCCGATGATGGCGGCTCCGGCCGCGCCGGAGGCGGCGACCAGGGGCGCGTTTTCGGGGGTAATGCCACCGATGCCGACGACCGGGATGCGTACGGCCCGAACGACTTCCCCGAGGCGCTCCGTCCCGATGCGCTCGTCGCCGGCTTCGGCCTTGGAAGAAGTCCCGAAGACGGCGCCGCAGCCGATATAGTCGGCGCCCGCGGCTTCGGCGGCTCGTGCGGCGGTGGGGTCGTCGCAGGAGAACCCGATCAGGAAGCGCTCGGGGGCGCGAACGGCGGCGCGATCCACGGCGCGATCCACGGCGCGATCCACGGCGCGATCCGCGGCGCGATCCGCGGCGCTCCTGGCGGCTGCCACAGCCCGGCGGGCGGCGTCGACGGGGAGGTCTGCGGTCCCGAGGTGGACGCCGTCGGCGGCGGCGGCGAGGGCGACGTCGAGGCGGTCGTTGACGAAGAGGAGGGCGCCGTGGTGGCGGGTGATTTCCCGGAAGCGGATGGCCTGCCGGTAGAGCGCGCTGGGCATGGCGCGCTTGTCGCGGAGCTGAACGGCCGGGGCGCCGGCTTCGAGGGCGGCGGCGACGACGTCCTCGAGGGCTCGGGGGGCGGCGAGGCGGGCGTCGGTGATGACGATGAGGCGGAGGTCGGGGGGGCCAGCCTCGGCTCGCATGGCCCGATCAGTCGGGTGAGGCGGCGGACGAATCGGGGGATTGGCCGGGGGCCGGATCCGGCCGTGAGTCGGAGGTGGCGGTGGAGTCCCTGCGTGCGGCATGTGCGGAGTCCGCGCTCGCCGCCGCGGCGGCCCTGCGGCGGGTGGCGCGGATCTCGGCGATGGTGGCGTTGTGCTCGGTCAGGTGCCGGTTGAAGACGTGGCTGCCGTCATCGCGGGCGACGAAGTAGAGATAGTTGACGTCGGCGGGGTCGAGGACGGCGTCGATGGCGCGGACGCTGGGCGATCCGATGGGCCCGGGGGGCAGGCCGCGGCGGCGGTACGTGTTGTAGGGGTGATCGGCGACGCTGTCGATGTGGGCGTAGAGGAGGCGCCGCTGGTGGTCGCCCAGGGCGTACTGCACGGTGGGGTCGGCCTGGAGGGGGTAGCCGATCTCGATCCGGTTGAGGTAGACCGCGGCGATGCTGGGCATCTCTTCGGCGACCTTGGCCTCCTTCTCGACGATGGAGGCGAGGGTGACGACCTCCCGCTCGGACATCCCGGCGGAGTCGGCGAGGGCCTGCCGCTCGGGGGTCCAGACGCGGCGGTACTCGCGGACCATGTGGCTGATGACCGTGTCCGCGTCGGCGCCGGCGGGGACGATATAGGTGGCGGGATACAGGTATCCTTCGAGCGTGGGGCCCGGCACGCCGAACCTGGCGGCGGTCGCGGAGTCCAGCATGGCGACCATGAGGGAGTCCGGGTCGCGCCCCACGAGCCGGGCAAGTGCGGGGGCGATGCGCCGGACGTCCCATCCCTCGGGGACGACCAGGCGGTGGGAGGCGACGCGGCCGGCGGTGAGATCCGCGAGGACCCGTTTCCAGCCCGCGCCCTCCCGGAACTCGTACGTCCCGGCCTTGATGTCTGCCGCGGCGCCCGTCAGGCGTGCCCAGCCGCGGAACAGGAGGTTCCCGTCCAGGACGCCTTTCGCGTCCAGCGAGTCGGCGACCTCGGAGAAGGATGCGCCGGGTCGGACGGTGATACGTTGAACGGGACCATCGCCCTGGCCGTTACCGCCGCACGCGGTGGCGGCGAGGAGCAGGGTGATGAGGATCCAGCGTGTGTTCAAGGTCTTTTCGCGTCGAGGTATGCCTGGAGGATCAGCACGGCCGCAGCCGCGTCGACCCTTTCCTTTTCTTCCCGCCGTGTTTTCGGCAGCCCGAGGCTCCGCACGGCCCGCTCGGCCCGAGCGGAGGTCATCCGCTCGTCCTGATACGCAACCGGCAGACCGGTGCGGTCGGCGAGCCCGTCTCCGAACGCCCGAACCTCCCGGGTCCAGTCGGTTTCCTCGCCGGAGAGGTCGAGGGGCAGGCCCAGCACGATGGCGACGGCGCCGTGCTCTGCGGCGACGCGTGCGACCGCCGCGACGGGCGGCCGCTTGCCCCTCCGGCGGACGAGGGTGGGGAGGGGGGTCGCGATCATGGCCAGCGGATCGCTGAGGGCGAGGCCGATGCGGCGCTCGCCGTAATCCACCGCGAGGATGCGAGGCACTCAGCCGAGGGCCCCGAGGGCTGTCTCGAGATCGCGCCCTTCGCGCAGCCCGCCATACAGGCGCTGGAGCGCCTGGGGCCCGCCGAAGAGGAAGCGGCAGCTGCCGGGCTCGGCGTCGGGAAGCGGAACCTGGAGGACCGCGACCTCGCCGCCGGCCACCCGGCCGAGGATATTGGCCAGGACGCCGGTGGTGAACGGGCAGCTGGGCCGGGCGGCGTGGGGGTCGACCTCGAACCAGTCGCGGGCATCCAGGGCCCCGACTCCGGGGTGCAGCCCGCGGTGCTCCACGGTCCCCCACCCGATTTCCCGGAAGACGGCAGTCAGCCGATCCCAGAAGGAGGCGCTGGGGGTGCCGCCGAACCCATCGGCCTCGGTGCCGCGGGCGAGCCTGTCGAACAGCGCGTCGCCGGCCGCGTTCCCGGCCTCCTGTAGCGCCCTGCCCGCCGCCTCGGCGCCCACCTCCCGCAGGAGGGTCCTGCGGAGCGAGAGGATGGCGTCGGCGGGGATGCGGATGTCTCGCGTGGCTGCCATGGCTCTTGGGGTTGGGGACATTCTGGGATGAATCTATGTTCTCGCGTCCTCGCGCGCCTCTGTCTCGACCGGCTCCCCTGCGGCGGGCGTGGCACCGCGCTCCTCGGCGAGCTCCCGGAGCTGGTCCTCCGAGAGGGTCGGCACGCCGAGCTGGCGGGCGCGGTCGGCCTTGGAGCCCGGCTCCTCTCCGAGCACGACGTAGTCGGTGCTGCCGGAGACGCTCCCGGTGACGCGCCCGCCGCGCTGCTCGATGAACGCCTTTGCGTCCTTCCGGCTCAGGGTGGGGAGCGTGCCTGTGATGACGAACGTGAGACCGGCGAACGGCCGGTGCTCGGCACGCTCGAAGGGCTCGGTCAGGTTCAGGCGCGCGCCGCGGAGGCGATCGAGAAGCGCCCGGTTCCGGGGCTCGGCGAGGAAGGCGGCGAGGGCGTCGGCGGTGGTGTCCCCGATCCCGTGGATCGCGGCGATGTCGTCGCGGGCCGCCGCCAGGAGGCGGTCCAGGTCGCCGAACTCCCGGGCGATGAGAGTGGCGGCGGTGGCGCCGACGTGGCGGATGCCGAGGGCGAAGAGGAGGCGCGAGAGCGGGCGGGCCCTGGAGGCATCGATGGACTCGATGAGCTTGCGAGCGGACAGCTCGGCGAAGCCATCGAGCTGGAGGAGGTCCTCCTGCCGGAGCTCGTACAGGTCCGCGAAATCGCGGACTTTCTCCTGCTCCAGCAGCTGCTCCACCGTGCGCTCGCCCAGGCCGCGGATGTCCATGGCGCCCTGCGAGACGAAATGGACGATGCCCCAGTAGATCCGTGCGGGGCACGAGCCGTTCGGGCAGTAGACCATGACCTCGTCGGGAGGGTGCTCCACCGGCGTGCGGCAGACGGGGCATTCTTCCGGCGTCTGGAACGGCCGCTCGTCGCCCGCGCGCTCTTCCGTCAGGGGCGCGACGACCTGGGGGATCACGTCGCCGGCGCGCTTCACGAGCACCATGTCCCCCTCGCGGAGGTCCTTGCGGGCGATGTCCTCGAAGTTGTGGAGCGTGGCGAGCTTCACCATGGCGCCGCCGATCTCGACCGGCTCGAGGACGGCATACGGGTTCAGCGACCCGGTGCGGCCGACGTTGATGCGGATCTCCCGGAGCCGCGTCGTGGCGAGGTCGGGGGCGAACTTGTATGCGATGGCCCAGCGGGGCTCGCGGTCGCCCACGATCCCCAGCTCGTCCCAGAGCCCCACCGGCAGCACCTTCACCACGACGCCGTCGATCTCGTAATCGTGGGCGGCCCGGTCCTGCTCCGCCTTCTGCGCGTGCGCGATGACGCCCTCCAGGTCGGCGCAGACCTGGCGGTGCGGGTTCACGGGCACGCCCCAGGACGCGAGGAGGTCCAGGACCTCCGCCTGCGTGCGGATCGGGAGCGCCTCGTCCCGGTCCGGGTCGAGCTGGATCTGGAAGCCGAAGAAATGCAGCGGCCGCCCGGCCGTAACGCGGGGGTCGAGCTGACGCAGGCTCCCCGCAGTGGCGTTCCTCGGATTCGCGAACGTGGGCAGCCCCTCGCCCGCGCGCCGCTCGTTCAGGCGCTCGAACCCCGACAGGGTCATGTAGACCTCTCCGCGGACCTCGAACCGGGCGGGGACCGGGCAATCGTCGTCGTCGCGGAGGCGAAGCGGGATGTCCTGGATCGTCCGGAGGTTGGCGGTGACGCCCTCCCCGATCAGGCCGTTTCCGCGCGTCGCGCCCCGTACCAGGACCCCATCCTCGTAGAGGAGAGCGACGGCGGCGCCGTCGATCTTGAGCTCGGCGATGTAGCCCGCGCCCTCCACCTCGGCGGCGATCCGGGCGTTGCGGCGCTGCCACCCCCGGAGCTCCTCCGGGTCGAAGGCATTGTCGAGGGAGAGCATGGGG
>DATKBW010000109.1:0-2026 GCA_035513575.1 Longimicrobiales bacterium
CGTCAATGACTAGAGAGCCTCCGCGCCTCGCAGGGACTGCCCGGCGCGATCAACATGACCGGTGTACGCGGGACCCCGATGAAACTCTTCGATACGCTCTACCGCCGGCTGAGCGGCCGGCGCCGCTTTATCGCGTACGCCATTTACGGCCTCACCGGCGCCCTGGCCTACACGGTGGGCTACCTGCTCCGGTTCGAGTTCGCCATTCCGCCCGCGCAGGCGCGCGTGCTCCTGATCACCGTTGGCGGCGTCGCGGCCGTTCGGGTCCTGTTCGCCCGGCTGTTCCGGCTGACCGCGGGGCGGTGGCGGTTCGTGAGCACGCCCGATGTCGTTCGGCTCTTCCTCGCCACCAGCGCCGGGAGCCTTTTCCTGCTTCTCCTCCGCGAGGTGCTCCTGCCCACGCTCGCGGTCCCGCGTTCCGTGCTGCTGATCGAATGGGTGCTGAGCACGTACGGCACCGCCGGCATCTGGATCGCGTACCGCGTCGGGTTCGAGCGGATGCGGCAGGCGAGGGGCACCGACGCGCGGCATCCGGCGAAGCGCGCGCTGATCGTCGGGGCGGGCGAAGCGGGCAACCTGCTCGCGCGAGAGATCCTGCGTTACCCCACCGGCTACCGGCTCATCGGGTTCGTGGACGACGACCGGGCCAAGATGGGCCTCCGGATCCAGGGTGTTGATGTCCTGGGATCGACCGAGGAGCTGTCGGCCATCGCGGAAGTGGTGGGCGCGGACGAGATCATCCTCGCGATCCCGTCGGCGGAGCCGGCCGAGCTGCGCCGGCTGGTACAGCAGTGCGAGGAGATGCACGTCCCGTTCAAGGTGCTCCCCGGGATCCGTGAGGTGCTGGCCGGGCAGGTGGGCGTCGCGCACCTGCGGGAGCTCCGCATCGAGGACCTGCTCGGCCGCGAGCCGATCCAGCTCGAGCTACCCGAGCTGGCGGACGACCTCATGGGGCGGTGCGTGCTGATCACCGGCGCCGCGGGGTCCATCGGCTCGGAGCTGGCGCGGCAGGTCGCGCTCCACGGGCCGGGAAAGCTGGTCCTCCTCGACCAGGCGGAGACCGACCTGTTCTACCTGGACCTGGAGTTGCGCGAGCGGCACGCAGATCTCGACATCGTGCCGGTGGTCGCCGATGTCGTGGACGAGCCCCACATGAACCGGATCTTCCGACACCACGCGCCCCACCGCGTGTTCCACGCGGCCGCGTACAAGCACGTTCCGCTCATGGAGACGAACGTCGAGCAGGCCGTGAAGAACAACGTGGTGGGCACCGCCGTCGTGGCGGAGGCGGCCGGGCGCCACGGCACCGGCATGTTCGTGCTGGTCAGCACCGACAAGGCGGTGACCCCCGCCAACGTCATGGGCTCCACCAAGCGCATGGCCGAGCTGGTGGTCCTGGACTTCCAGGAGCGCTACCCCTGCACCGCGTTCGGCGCGGTGCGCTTCGGCAACGTGCTGGGCAGTCGGGGCAGCGTCATCCCTATCTTCCGGCGGCAGCTCCGGGACGGGAAACCGCTGACGGTGACGCACCCGGACGCGACCCGATACTTCATGACCATCCCGGAGGCGGTACAGCTCATCCTCCAGGCGTCGCTTCTGCCCGAGCTGCGCGGCCACATCGCCATGCTCGACATGGGCGAGCCGGTGAAGATCGTGGATCTGGCCAGGAACGTTCTCCGTCTTTCGGGCATTGAGCCGAGGATGGGAGATACCTACCGCTTCACAGGGTTGCGGGCAGGGGAGAAGATGCATGAGGAGCTGGTGGCACCGCATGAGGGCACCATAGAAACCACCATTCCGAAGGTGCGCATCCTCCGGACCTTCGGCGATGGACTCTTCGACATCCCGGGGACCGTTCGGCGCTGGACCGAGATTCTGGGCAATGGCCACGCGGAGGACGTGGAAACGGAGCTTCGGACGCTGTTCGTCGGCCTCAACGGGTTCAACGGCCATCCGCCCTCGGACCTCGAAATGCTGCCGGCGCCACCGCCAGCGGCCAGATGGCGCGGGTAACTGGAGCCTCCGG
>DATKBW010000110.1:0-3125 GCA_035513575.1 Longimicrobiales bacterium
CCGGACGTGCTGCGGCATCGGATCATCACGACCTACGAGGCCGAGGCCGAGGAGGTGACCTCCGACGAGATCGTCCGTCGCCTGTTCGAGGCGGTGGAGGTGCCGTGAGCGTGAGCGGGAGGCTGCGAGCGGCGAGCCGCAAGCTGTTCGGCGTCGCTGCGGGGCCGTCCGGGCCCGCTCTTCCTGCCCCAGCGGCCCCGATCGCGCCCGGGGGTGTGCCGAGGGAGGTGCTGCGGCAGGTCCGGCTGATCGAGCTGCGCACGCGAGGCTGGGTGAATTCTCTGTTCAGCGGCGAATACCACTCCGTCTTCAAGGGACAGGGGATGGAGTTCGCCGAAGTCCGCGAGTACCAGCACGGCGACGACGTCCGCAACATCGACTGGAACGTCACCGCTCGCACCGGGCACCCGTACATCAAGAAGCACGTGGAGGAGCGGGAGCTGACGGTCATGTTGCTGGTGGACCTCTCCGGCTCGGAGCAGTTCGGGACCCGCGGGCGGCTGAAGGCGGAGCTGGCGGCCGAGCTGGCGGCCGTCCTGGCGCTCTCCGCGATCCGCAACAACGACCGGGTCGGGCTGGTGATCTTCACCGACCGGGTGGAGCACGTGGTCCCGCCCGGGAAGGGACGCCGGCACGTCCTCCGCCTGATCCGGGACCTGCTCGCGTTCCGGCCCGTGGGGCGCGGCACCGACATCGCTGGGGCGGTGGACTACGCGGCGCGGATCCTGTCGCACAAGTCCATCCTGTTCGTCCTGAGCGATTTCCAGCTCGGGCTGCCCGCCGGCGGCGAGGGGCCGGCCAGCGATGCGGCGGCGAGGCTGGACCCGCTCCGGCGCGTGCTCAAGCTGGCATCGAAGCGGCACGACGTGGTCGCCATCCGGCTCCTGGACCGGGCCGAGGAAGCGCTCCCCGACGCGGGACTGCTGGTCTTCACGGACCCGGAAACGGGCGAGGAGGTGGCGGTGGACACCGGGCGCGAAGCGCTCCGCCATCGGTACCGGGGACGAATGGAGACGGAGGAGCGCGCGCTCCGCTCGCTGTTCCGGCGCCTGGCCGTGGACGAGATCGAGGTCCGCACCGACGCGTCCTATATCGGGCCGCTCCTCGCGTTCTTCCGGTCGCGGGAGCGGAAGCGGTCCCGATGAGGACGGCCGCGTGCCGGCTGGCCGTGCCCGCCCTCGTCCTGGCCTGCTCCGGGCCGGCTTCGGCCCAGGAGATCCGGAGCGCGATGGTGGGAGACACGATCCTCGTCGGGGATGTGGTCCCGGTCGCGCTGCGCACCACGCTGGAGCGCGGCCAGCGGATCGCCTGGCCGGACACCCTGCCACTGGGGGGGCCGGCGGCGGAGCTGGAGAATGCGGCCCGGGTCCGGACCCGCCTGGACACGCTCGCGGACGGGCGGCTGGAAGCGACGGCGGTGTACGCGGTCACGCCGTGGCGTCCGGGCGAGGTTTCGCTGCCCGACGTGGAGATCCCGGTCGTCGCCGGGGACGAGGTCGCCCGTACGCTCACCGCGACGCTCCCGGGCTTCAACGTGGCGTCCGTGCTCCCGGCGGACACCGCGGGGATCGAGCCCCGACCGACGAAGGGCGTGATCGGCGGGAACTGGTCGTTGTGGCCGATCCTGCTCGCCGTCCTCGCGCTCCTCCTGCTGGTGGCGGCCGTGATCTGGTGGCTGCGCCGGCGTCGTGGTCGCGCGGGCGTCACCGTCATTCCGGCGGTCCCGCCCCGGAGAGCGGCGCTGGCGGCGCTGGACGAGGCACGTGAGGCGGGGCTCGTGGAGCGGGGCGAGATGAAGGAGTTCTACACGCGCGTGTCGGTGGCCATCAGGGAGTACCTCGGCGCCATCGAGCCGACATGGGGCGAGGATCGAACGACCACGGAGCTGCTGGCCGCGGTCCGCGCGGTCGCCGGTCCGAGGGCGGCGGCCGATCTCGAGCCGATCCTGCGGTCCGCCGACCAGGTGAAATTCGCGCGGCGGGAGACGGACGCGGCCATGGCGGACCGGGACTGGGAGGCCGCCCGGAGCTGGGTCGCCGGCTTCCGGTGGGGCGACGAGGCCGGGCCGGCGGGAGCGGACGTGGAGGAGGCGGCCTGATGCCGGGATTCGAGCACCCCTGGGCCCTCGCGCTGCTGCTCGTGGTGCCGATCTGGCACCTGTATCGCCGGCACCGGCGGCGCAGCCTGCTGTTCTCGCGCGCGTCCGTGGCCGGCTCCCTGACGACGCGCGCCGTCCGCTTGATCGCCCGCACCCCGGACTGGCTCCGTACCGCCGCCGTCGTGGCGCTGATCGTGGCACTGGCCGGGCCACGGACCGGTCAGTCGATGACCGAGATCGAAGCTGAAGGGATCGCGATCGGGATCGTCGTCGACATCTCCACGTCCATGCTGGCCGAGGACTTCCACCCTCAGAACCGGCTCGCCGTGGCGAAAGAGGAGGTGGCGAAATTCGTCCGCGGGCGGCGCTACGACCGGATCGGGCTCGTGGCGTTCGCCGGAGAAGCGCTCACGCAGGTGCCTCTCACCATCGACTACGCCGTGCTGTTCCGGGCGCTGGACCAGCTCCAGACCGGGATGCTGGAGGACGGCACCGCGATAGGGACCGCGATCGCTACGGCGGCGAACCGATTGCGGCGGGCACCGGGCGAGTCGCGCGTGATGATCCTCATGACGGACGGCGAGAACAACCGCGGCGAGATCGACCCGCTCACGGCAGCGCGCGCGGCGGCGGCGTACGGTATCCGGATCTACACGATCGGCGTGGGCAGCGAGGGCGTGGCCCCGATCCCGATCGCGCGCGGGATGTTCGGCGGGTACCAGTATGCCAACCTCCCCGTCCACATCGACGAGGAGCTGCTCACGGCGATCGCGGCGACGACGAACGGCCAGTACTTTCGCGCCACCAACGAGGCCGCGCTGGACAGCATCTACCGCCGGATCGACGATCTGGAGCGGACCGCGGTGGAAGTGCGGACGTACACCAACTACACGCCGCGCCACCTCCCCTTCGTATTCCTGGCCGCGCTCCTGCTGGTGGGCGAATGGGGTCTCCTGGCGAGCCGGTGGGGGAGGGTCCCGTGAGCTTCGACGATCCCGGTCTGCTCTGGCTCGCCGTCGCGCTGCCG
>DATKBW010000111.1:0-51959 GCA_035513575.1 Longimicrobiales bacterium
GCGCTCGCAAGAGGGCTCGCTGGCGCTCGCAAGATGGGCTCGCTGGCGCTCGCACTCGTTTCGCCTGGGTCGATCCGCTCCTGCGCCGTGGGATTCAGGCGGCCGTCGCTCGCTTCCCGTGTTCTTCGCCACGGTTGCGGAGCGGGAACAAGAGTGGCTGGTCGGCGCCGCGGCGTGTACTATCGAAATAGTATCTAGTCCCCGGTTCGAGTACCTCCCATGGACAAGACCATCACAAGGAGCTGGACTCCGAAACCGTGCGCTGCTCTTCTCCTGGTCATCGTAGGCGGCTGTGCCGGTGACGGGGAGGAGACGATGCGATTCGTGCTCGGCGATACCGCTGTGGTCGAGAACCTCGCCCCAGTTCACGGTTCACCGGGTCGGCTCGAGGTGGTCACACGGTACGGAGCGCTAAACGATCCCGGCCCGACGACGCTTGTGAACGTGATGGCGGTCACGACCGGACCCGATGGCTCGGTGTACGTCTATGACAACGAGGAGGGGATAAAACGATTCGATCGCGGCGGCGAGTTCTCGGGCTGGGTGGCCCGGGAGGGTGCCGGTCCGGGGGAAGTCCGCTACACGACCTCCCTTGCGGTCGGCCCGAACGGGGAGGTGGCCGCCCTGGACCTGGGCAACCGGCGCGTCATGATCATCCAACCCACAGGTCATTCGAAGGGGATCCGTATGCCCGACGGACACCCGCGCTACCACGAGGACGCGCTGCAGTACGAGGAGAACGGAGTCTTGCGGGTCGGGATCAACCCGGTCTTCACTCCAGAGGGAACCGAACCGACGCCGCGGCTGGCTTATCTAGGCTTCACGCCCGACGGCGCCGTCGCTGGCAGCCTGTTCGTGCCCGGCCGCATATGGGATCGTTGTCCGATCCGCGCGGAGCGCCGGCACCGGGTCGGATACTGGGACGACGAGCGAGAGCCGTTTATTGCGAAGGCGGTCTGGGCGCTCGGGCCGGATGGCTCGCTCGCGATCGGCTGCCCGGACCGGTACGAATTCGACCTGCAGGGGCCGGACGGACCGGACGGACCGGACGGATCCGTCCTGCGCGTGCGTTGGTCCCGTGCCGAGCGGGTCCCGCTGGAGCCCGAGTACCGGGAGTATCTGGCCAAGTGGGCCGGCCTCACAGGCCTACCCGATGAGCGGCCTGCGTATGCACGGCTGATCGTGGCCGGCGACGGTAGGGTGTGGGTCTGGCCGAACCAGCCGGCAGAAACGTGGACCCCCTCCCGCGACCTGCAGGCGAGGACGGGCGCAACGGTGGGATGGAGGCTCTCTACGCGCGGCGCGTTCGAGGTGTTCGACGAGCACGGGAGATGGCTCGGCACGGTCCCGGTTCCGAACGAATTCGCCTACAGCGGCTTCCCCACGGAGCGGCCGGTGATGATCCGCGGCGACACGCTATGGGCAATCACCCGCGACTCGCTTGAAGTGAATTACGTCACGCGGTTCCTGCTCCGGTGGGATTGAGCAGCCTTCGGCGAATTCGAACTCTAAGCGCCTCCCCGAACACTGGCCGAAGCCCCCGCGGCGCCCTTAGCTTGGACGCGCCATGACCCAGCCCGAGATCACCACCCCGGAAGCTCTCCCCGACGAGGAAACCGTCGAGCTGTCGCTGCGGCCGCAGCGGCTCGCGGAGTTCATCGGGCAGCCGAAGGTGAAGGAGTCGCTGCGGATCGCCATCGACGCGGCGAGGCAGCGGAAGGAGCCGCTGGACCACACGCTGTTCCACGGGCCGCCGGGTCTGGGCAAGACCACGCTGGCGATGCTCATGGCGCGGGAGCTGGGCGTGCAGATCAGGACGACGTCCGGCCCCGTCCTCGAGAAGGCGGCGGACCTGGTGGGTCTCCTCACGAACCTCGAGGAGGGCGACATCCTCTTCATCGACGAGATCCACCGGCTGCGCCCGGTGATCGAGGAGTTCCTGTACCCGGCGATGGAGGACTACCGGATCGACATCCGGCTGTCGGAGGGGCCGAAGGCGCAGACCATCACGATGCCCGTGGAGCAGTTCACGCTGGTGGGGGCGACCACGCGGTTCGGGCTCCTCACGCCCCCCATGCGGGCGCGGTTCGGCATCGTCCAGCGGCTGAACTACTACGGCGCGGACGAGCTGATGGACGTCGTCGTCCGCAGCGCGGAGATCCTGGCCGTGGGGTGCACGGCGGAGGGGGCGGAGCAGCTGGCGAAGCGGAGCCGGGGGACGCCGCGCGTCGCCAACCGGCTGCTCCGCCGGGTCCGGGACTTCGCGCAGGTCCGGGCCGACGGCGTCATCGACGGCAAGGTGGCCGATGACGCGCTCCGCATGCTCGACGTGGACCAGTACGGACTGGACGAGATGGACGCCCGGATCCTGAAGACCCTCATCGAGAACTTCGATGGCGGGCCCGCGGGGCTCAACACCCTGGCGGTGGCGGTGGGTGAGGACGCGGGGACCATCGAGGAGGTGTACGAGCCCTTCCTCATCCAGAACGGATTCCTCATGCGTACGCCCCGGGGGCGGGTGGCCACGAAGCGGGCGTTCGAGCGGTTCGGCTACGCGGTGCCCGACGAGCTCCGGCGGCAGAACCAGATCAATCTCTTCGGTGAGTAGGAGGCGCCCCTGGCGCCCCCCCATGACGGATCTCGACAGGGCGACGGCCTACGACTACGTCCTCCCGCCCGACCTGGTCGCCCAGCACCCGGCCGAGCCCCGGGACCGCTCCCGCCTCCTGGTGGTCCCCCGGGATGGCTCCGCCTTCCGCCACCTCGAGTTCCGCGACCTCGTCGACCTGGTCCCCGCGGGCGACGCGCTGGTCCTCAACGAGACGCGCGTGTTCCCCGCCCGCATC
This sequence comes from Longimicrobiales bacterium, assembly GCA_035513575.1. Classification (GTDB taxonomy): domain Bacteria; phylum Gemmatimonadota; class Gemmatimonadetes; order Longimicrobiales; family RSA9; genus JAHWKI01. The sequence continues at coordinate 2,847 of DATKBW010000111.1, forward strand.
CGGGGCCGCAAGCCCACCGGCGCCCCCGCGGAGGTACTGCTGCTCCGGCCCGTCTCGGCCGACGAGCGGGAGTGGGAAGCGCTGGTGCGCCCCGGCGGGAAGCTGAAGCCCGGTCGCGTGATCGAGGTCGACGATGGGGTGCGGATCGTCGTCGTGGACTCGGTCCCCGGCGGGGGGAGGATCGTCCGGATCGAGAGCCGGGAGCCGGCGCGGGCGGCGATCGAGCGCGTCGGCGAGGTGCCGCTCCCACCCTACATCGAGCGGGCGGCGGAGGCGGCCGACCGGGAGCGGTACCAGACGGTCTACGCCCGGGCGGCGGGGTCGGTTGCGGCCCCCACCGCCGGCCTCCACTTTACGCCCGCCGTGCTGGCGGCGCTGGGACGCAAGGGAGTGGAGCTGGTGCGGCTGGTCCTCCACGTCGGGGTCGGGACGTTCCGCCCCGTGGACGACGAAGCCCTCGCCCGCCACGCCATGCACGCGGAGTGGTATGACGTGCCGGCGGAGGCGGCCGCGGCGATCAACCGGGTGCGGGCGGGCGGCGGGGCCGCGTGGGCGGTGGGAACCACGGTGGCCCGGACGCTCGAGACCGCGGCCGCTCCGGCGGGGGTGGTGCGGGCGGGGAGCGGCTGGACCGACATCTTCATCCGGCCGCCGTACCGGTTCCGCGCGGTGGACCGGCTGGTGACGAACTTCCACCTGCCCCGCTCGACGCTCCTCATGCTGGTGAGCGCCTTCGCCGGCCACGAGCGGACCATGGCGGCGTACCGGGAAGCGGTCCGGGAGCGGTACCGGTTCTATTCGTACGGCGACGCCATGGTCGTCGTGTAGGCTCGCCGCAGAAACCGGGAACGGGCAGGGGCTCTGTTCGCATACACGATCGACGCGACCGAGGGGGCGGCCCGCGCGGGGACGCTGGAGCTCCCGCACGGGACCGTCCACACGCCGGCGTTCATGCCCGTGGGGACGCAGGCCACCGTGAAGGGGCTCTCCGCCGAGGAGGTGAAGGGAACGGGGGCGGAGATCGTGCTCTCCAACACCTACCACCTCTTCCTCCGGCCGGGGCACGACGTGGTCCGGGCCATGGGCGGGCTGCACGGCTTCATGAGCTGGGACCGGCCCGTGCTCACCGACTCGGGCGGGTTCCAGGTCTTCAGCCTGGCGAAGCTGAACGACATCCGGGAGGACGGCGTCGAGTTCCAGAGCCACATCGACGGATCCCGGCACCTCTTCACCCCCGAGAGCGTGATGGAGATCGAGGCGGCGCTGGGGGCGGACGTCATCATGGCGTTCGACGAGTGCCCGCCCGGGCAGGCGGACCGGGCGGTGGCGGTGGAGGCGCACGAGCGCACGCTCCGCTGGCTGAAGCGGAGCCGTGATGCCTTCGAGGCGCTGCGCCGGCGCGGCGAGTCGCGGGACCAGACGCTCCTCCCCATCATACAGGGGTCCACGTTCCCGGACCTGCGCGTGGACGCGGTCCGGCGCGTGCGGGAGATGGGGGACTGGCACGGGATCGCCATTGGCGGGCTGAGCGTGGGCGAGCCGAAGCCCGTGATGTGGCGGATGCTCGAGGCGGTGGAGCCGGAGCTCCCGCGGGACCAGCCCCGCTACCTCATGGGGGTCGGCTACCCCGATGACCTCCTGGAGGCCATCGGCCGGGGCCTCGACCTGTTCGACTGCGTGGCGCCCACCCGCAACGGCCGCAACGGCACCGCCTGGGTGGAGGGGGAAGGGCAGGTGAACGTGAAGGGGCGGCGCTTCCGGCTGGACGCGGGGCCCCTCGACCCCGATTGTGACTGCTGGACCTGCGGGTCGTACAGCCGGGCCTACCTCCGCCACCTCCTGGTGGCCGAGGAGATGCTGGCCCTCCGGCTCATCAGCCTGCACAACGTGCGCTTCCTGATCCGGCTCGGGGAACGGGCCAGGGAGCGGATCCGCGCCGGCGAGTTCGCCGGCTGGAGCGAGGACTGGCTGGCCCGGTACCATGCCGGGCGGGCGGAATCGAAAGCGAGGACGGATTGAGCGCGAACATGCTGGCGATCGTGGCGTCGCCGGAAGGCCAGACATCGCTGCTGCCGATGATCGTCATGTGGACGGCGATCATCGCCATCTTCTATTTCCTCCTGATCCGGCCGCAGAAGAAGGCCCAGCAGCGGCACCAGGAGATGGTTCAGGGGTTGAAGAAGGGCGACGAGGTGATGACCGACGGCGGCATCATCGGCCAGGTCATCCACCTGAAGGAGGACCGGGTCATGCTCAAGACCGGCGGCGACACCCGGATCGAGGTGGCGCGAGGCAAGATCGCGCGCGTGTTCACGGCGGAAACGCAGCAGCAGTAACGGGATTCATGGCGGTGCTCCGGATGCGGTACCTGGGGGACCCGGTGCTCCGGGTCCGGGCGGAGGAGATCGAGGCGGTCGATGACGAGCTCCGCGCCCTCGCCCGGGACATGCTCGACACGATGTACGCCGAGGAGGGCGTCGGCCTGGCTGGCCCCCAGGTGGGCGTGTCCCGCCGCATCATCGTGGTGGATCCGCGGGAGGAGGGCTCCGAGCCCAGGACGCTGATCAACCCCCGGATCCTGAACGCCTCGGCGGAGGAGGAGCGGGAGGAGGAAGGGTGCCTGAGCCTCCCCGGACTGCGGGAGCTGGTGGACCGTTCGATCACGGTCGTGATGGAGGCGCTGGACCTCGACGGGAGGACCGTGCGCATCGAGGCCGACGGACTCCTCGCCCGCATCCTCCAGCACGAGGTCGACCACCTGGACGGCATCCTCTTCCTCGACCGCGTCAGCCCGCTCAAGCGCAGGATGCTCCTGAAGAAATGGGAGAAGGCGAAGGCGGAAGCGGCGCAGGCCGGGGCCTGACGTGCGCATCCTCTTCTGGGGGACCCCGGAGTTCGCCCTCCCGTCGCTCGGCGCGCTGCTGGGCGAGGGGCACGACGTGGTGGCGGTGGTCACGCAGCCCGACCGGCCCCGGGGACGGGGGCGTCCCCTCTCGCCATCGCCGGTGAAGGAGTTCGCCGAGAGCGAAGGGCTGCCCGTCTTCCAGCCCGAGCGCGCGCGGGACCCGGCGTTCGTGGCGGAGGTCCGCGCGCTGGATCCGGAGCTGAACGTGGCGGTGGCCTACGGCCAGATCCTGAGCCGGGCGCTGCTGGACGCGCCCGCCCGCGGCTCCCTCAACGTCCACGCGTCGCTGCTCCCCGCGCTCCGGGGCGCGGCGCCGATCAACTGGGCGATCATGCGCGGCCACGACCGCACCGGGGTGACCGTGATGCGGATGGTCGAAGCGCTCGATGCCGGTCCCATGCTCATGCGGGTGGAGGAGCCGATCCTCCCCGAGGGGACCGCGACCGACCTGGCGGTCCGCCTGAGCGAGCTGGGCGCCGCCGCCCTCGTCGAGGTGCTCGCGCTCATGGAGTTCGGCGTGGGGCCCGACGAGGTGGAGCAGGACGAGAGCGCGGCCACGTACGCGCCGCGGCTCAGCCGGGAGGATGCGCGGGTGGACTGGGCCGAGCCCGCCCCGGCCGTCGCCAACCGGGTCCGGGGGCTCGACGCCGTGCCCGGCGCGTGGACGCTCCTGAACGGCGGGGATGAGCTGAAGGTCTACCGCCCACTCCCGGCCGCGGACCGGGCACGGGGCGAACCGGGCACCGTGCTGGAGGCCAGCGAGCGCGACGATGAGGGGATCCTCGTCGCCTGCGGCGGCGGCGCGGTCTGGATCCGCGAGGTCAAGCCCGCCGGGAAGCGGCGGATGACGGCGGCGGAATGGGTCCGCGGCCGCGGCGTGGCGGCCGGGGACCGGCTGGGCGCGTGATCCCGCGCCTCCACGTCGTCACGGACGATGACGTCCTGGCCGACGCCCGGTTCCCGGCCACCGCCGCCGCGCTGGCCCGCTCCCTGGGCCCCGACCTGGCCCTCCACCTGCGCGGTCACCATACGCCCGCCGGCCGGCTCCACCGGCTGGCGACCGACCTGGAGGACGCCGCGGAGGGGACCGGCGCGGGGCTGCTCCTCGCGGACCGGGTGGACGTCGCCCTCGCGACGCGCGGCGCGGGGGTCCGGCTGGGCGCCCTCTCGATCCCCGTGGCGGTGGCGCGGTCCCTCGTGGGAGCCCGGCTCCTGGCGGCCTCGGTCCACGCCGTGGACGAGGCGGTGGGCGCCGTGGCCGCGGGTGCGGACTTCGTCGTGCTGGGCACGATCTGGCCGACCGCCTCGCACCCGGGGCGGGACGGCGCGGGGACGGCGCTGATCCGCGCCGTCGCCGCGCGGGTGGACGCGCCCGTCGTCGCCATCGGCGGGGTGACGCCGGCGCGGGCCGCGGAGGCCCTCGCGGCCGGCGCGGCGGGGGTCGCCGTGGTGCGGGGCGTGTGGGCGGCCGACGACCCCCTGGCCGCGGCCGCCGCGTTCGTGGCGGCCATGGGGGCGGTCCCTGCCACCGGCGGCTCCCCCCGATGAGCGCGCCCGGCGGGGGCGAGGTAGCGGTCCGGGTCAACGGCGAGGACCGGCGGATCGCCGCGGGGCAGACGGTGAAGCAGTACGTGGAATCGCTCGGGCTCCATCCGGGGCTGGTGGTGGTGGAGCACAACCGCGAGATCCTGGACCGGGAGCGGTACGGGGACGTCGGCATCCGGGAGGGGGATGTCCTGGAGCTCGTCCATTTCGTGGGCGGCGGGTAGAAAACGGCACGACTTCGACTTCAGCTTCGGGGACCATGATGGAGACCGCAGTGAAGGCGCCGGCGCTTCGGGATGGAGCCCTGGTCATCGCCGGGCGGGAGTTCCGCTCCCGGCTGATCGTGGGCACCGGGAAGTACCGGACGAACCGGGAGATGGTGGATGCCATCGAGGCGTCCGGGGCGGACATGGTGACGGTGGCCGTCCGGCGGGTGGACCTGGACCGCTCGAAGGAGGAGGGGATCCTCCACCACCTGGATCCCGAGCGGTTCTTCCTCCTCCCGAACACCGCGGGCTGCTACACGGCGGAGGACGCGATCCGCTATGCCCGGCTGGGGCGCGCCGCGGGGATGAGCGATTTCGTGAAGCTCGAGGTGATCGGGGACGAGAAGACGCTGCTCCCCGACGTCCAGGCGACGCTCGAGGCCGCGCGGGTCCTCGTGGGCGAGGGCTTCCACGTGCTGGCGTACACGAACGAGGACCTGGTCACCGCGCTGCGGCTCGAGGACGCGGGCTGCGCCGCCGTGATGCCCCTGGCGAGCCCTATCGGCTCCGGGCTCGGCCTCGTGAACCCCTACTACGTCCGGGAGATCAAGAGCCGGCTCCGGGTCCCCGTCATCGTGGATGCGGGTGTGGGCACGGCCTCCGACGCCTGCGTGACCATGGAGCAGGGCGTGGACGGCATCCTCATGAACACCGCCCTGGCGGCGGCGTCGAACCCGGTGGCCATGGCGACGGCCATGAGGCTGGCCGTCGAGGCCGGGCGCCTGGCCTGCCTCGCGGGGCGGATGCCGAAGCGGGAGTGGGCGGTCCCGTCGTCGCCGACGACCGGGATGGTGGAGTGAGCGCGTGCTCCGGAGCGGCCGGAGCCGGCCGTCCCGGAGCCCCGGCGGGTTGGCCGTCCTACCGCTTGATCGCGGATACGCCGAGGGCGGCCGCCTCCCGCCGCACGGAGGCGAACCCCACCTCCCCGAGCCGCCGGGCGACGCGGCCGGGGATGTCCTGTTTCCGGTGCCGGCTCCCCGGGTCGCCGGTGTAGTGGAAGAGCCGGCCGCGGGGCTTCAGCACGCGGTGCAGCTGCTCGTAGAACGCCCTCCCGTACAGGTCGCCGGCGATGGCCAGCGTGGGCGGGTCGTGGATGACGATGTCGAACGAGGCGTCCGGCAGCGAGCGGATCTCTTCGGTCACGTCGCCCTCGCGGAGCTCGATCTTCGACCCGGGCTCGAAGGCCGGCGCGGAGTACGGGTTCAGCCGGGCCATCTCCACCACGTTGGGGTCGATCTCGAACCCCAGCACGGAGTCGGCATCCCGGGCGGTGTGCAGGGCGGAGTAGCCGAGCCCGAAGCAGGTCTCCAGGACGCGACCCCGGACCGGCACCACCGCCGCCGCCTTGGACGCGGCGTCCTCCCGCGGGTCCACGCCCTTGATCCGCTGCATGAGGATCCCCGAGATCTCGAGGGCAGGCCACCCCCGCGTGGCGCGCAGCGTGTAGACCTTCCCGGTCTCCGCCGAGAACCACGTGACCTTCTCCACCGACCCGTCCAGCACCGCGTAGACCGAATCGGGGTTCTCCTCGACCGCGGCGAGCTCCGCGGCCGTCACCACCTGGCCGTCGGGCAGGTGCGCGGTGCCCCCCTCGAGGCGCAGCCCGGTCTCGGTGCGGCCCAGGTCGAGCGACACCCGGACCGCGGCCGCACCGGCCGCCCCTGCTTGACGGATCCGCGAGGCCGCCGGACGGGTCAGGAGGATCACCGCGGAAGCGGACCGAAGGGGAGGGGGAGGAGGTCGTCCAGGGTACCGATGGTGATCCGGTCCGTGCCCGGCGTGGTCATCAGCACGCGGGTCCGCGTGCCGGACACCGCGGCCATCTCGTGGAGCACCTGGCGGCAGCTTCCGCACGGCGTCACGACCTGGTCGGCGGGGAGCCGCGCCCCGCGGGCCGCCACGGCCACGGCCGTGAACGCCCGGTCACCCTCCGCGTTCGCGCGCCCTACGGCCATCCGCTCGGCGCAGATGGTCGAGCCGTACGCGGCATTCTCGACGTTGGAGCCCGCGATCACCCGACCCCCGGGCGTGCGCAGCGCGGCCCCGACGTGCACACCGGAGTAGGGCGCGTACGCGGTGTCGCAGGCGGCGCGGGCCGCGTCCACGAGCTCGCGGTCGGCCGGGTCGAGGTCGTCGTAACTCAGTCGCTCCACGCAACCGGCTCCTTCCGATCGGACGGGGGCGCCGCGGGTTTCCCGGGCAGGCTACGGTATTGTATCATTCGGCGGTCCACAACGGAGCGGCAGAAGGGGGCGGAAGGTGAACGAAGGCAGCGCACTGCGCGGTCGTGGCGGGACGGCCCGGCCGGAAGGGGTCCGGTAGCGGCGTGCTCGGAGACACGCTGCGACGCCGCACCCCCGCGCCGCCACCCCGGCGTCCCCCCGTCGGGAAGCCGGGCTGGCCTTCCCTGGTAGCCGTGGGCCGGTGGCTCCTTGCCGCGCTGGTCATCCTCCTGACGAGCTTCGGCGTCGGGTACCTCGTCTCCACCCAGCTTCTCTTCCCCGCGCCCGAAACGGCGGGGACCGGCGTGGCCGTGCCCGGCCTCTACGGCATGGACCGCGAGGAGGCGGAGGGCGCGGTCGTCGCCGCGGGCTTCGGCGTCGGCCGCGTGGAGGTTCTCGCCGGCGCGGACATCCCCGCCGGCCAGGTGATGGCGCAGAGCCCGATCGCGGGGCAGCAGCTCCGGCGCGGCGCCGCCGTGGACATGACGCTGAGCGCCGGCGCACCGGAGCTCCGCGTGCCCCCCGTCGAGGGCCTCGGCGCGTCCGCGGCTCGTGACCTCCTCCGCGAGTCCGGCTTCGCCGTCGACGTGAAGCAGGTCCCCGCGCAGACCCCCGCTGGCGCCGTGGCACGGATGGACCCGGTCTCGGGCACCACCGTGCAGCTGCCGGCGACGATCACCCTCTTCGTCAGCCTCGGGCCGCCGCGGGTCGATTCCGTGCTGCCGCCGGCAGGGCCGCCGGGGGGGACCCCCTGATGTCGCTGGGCGAGCGCGCGCGAGACTGGCTGGTCACGGGCGGGTTCCTGGGCGTGATCGCCATCCTCGTGGGGGTCGGCTGGTTCGGCCGCGAGGGCCGGGCGTACGCGCCGGTCACCCGGGGGGAGGCGGCCCCCGCTTTCGTCCTCGACCGCATCGATGGCGGGACGCTCTCCCTCGCCGAGCTCCGGGGGAAGGTGGTGATGCTGAACCTCTGGGCCACGTGGTGCCCGCCGTGCCGCGTGGAGATGCCCTCCATGCAGCGGGTGTACGAGGAATACCGTGATCGCGGCTTCGAGGTGGTGGCCGTGGCGGTGGATGACCAGCCGGGGCTCCGCCAGCCGGACGGGACCGTCCGGGGGCTGGTGAGCGAGTTCGTGGAGCGGTTCGGGCTCACGTTCCCCGTGGTGGTGGACCCCACCGGAGCCACCGAACGGCTCTACGGGGTGGAGGCCCTCCCCACCACCTTCCTCATCGATCGCACGGGCCGCATCCGGGTACGCGAGGTGGGCGGACGGTTCTGGGACCGCGAGCCGCAGCTGGAAATGATCCGCAAGCTCCTGGAGGAATGACGTGCTCGGCCACGTGATCCGGTTCCTGACCGAGCACTGGACGCTCAAGCTCGCCGCCATCGTGCTGGCCCTCCTGCTCTGGCTCACCGTGCGGGCGAGCACGCCCAAGCGCACCACGTTCCGCAACGTCCCCGTCCAGGTGGACCTGCGCGACCCCGACTGGCGCCTGGTCGGCGAGCCGATCCCCTCCGTCGTGAGCGTCATGGTCATCGGCCCCACCAGCGAGCTCATGGCCCTCTCCGCCGACCCGCCCCGCGTCGTGCTGCCGGTGCAACGCGTCTCGGATTCCACCGAGACCCAGGTCGTGTCTCCCCAGTGGATCCGGATCCCACAGGGGCTCCGCCAGACCCGCATCGAAGGCCTTCGCCCCGACACCATCCGGCTCCGCTACGAACGCCTGGAGTCACGCATCCTGCCGGTCAGGATCCGCACCCGCGGGGACCTGCCCCAGGGGCTCGCCCTCGCGCTCCCCATCACCACCAATCCCTCGGCCGTGGACGTCCGCGGGCCCGGGCGGCTCCTGGAGGGGATCGACTCCGTACCCCTCCTCCCCGTCGACCTCTCCGGCCTCCGGGCGACCACGAACGTGCCCGCCAGGGTGGACACCATCGCCCTGCCGGGGCTCATGGTCACACCCAACGAGATCAACGTGATCCTGCGCGTCGTGCCCACCGACTCCCAGCCCGGGCTCCAGCGCGAGACCGTCGCGCGACGACGGGTGCCGCCGCGCATCCGCTGATGGACCGGGTCCCCGGCCCCATCCTCGGGATCGAGACCTCCTGCGACGAGACCTCCGCCGCCATCCTGGACGGCGATCGCCTCACCGCCCACATCATCCTCTCGCAGGACGTGCACCGGGTCTACGCCGGCGTCGTCCCCGAGCTGGCGGCCAGAGCCCACCTCCGGGTCATCGACGGCGTCGTGGCCGCCGCGCTGGAGGAGGCGGGGCTCCGGCTCCGCGACATCGGCCTATTCGGCGTGGCCGCGGGCCCGGGCCTGATCGGCGCGCTGCTCGTGGGGGTCACGTGGACGAAGGCCGCCGCGTGGGCGCTGCGGCGGCCGGTCGTGGGCGTCCACCACATGGAGGCGCACCTCTTCGCCGCGAGCCTGGAGGACCCCGAGGCCGCGCCTCCCTTCGTGGCGCTGCTGGTCTCCGGCGGGCATACGCTCCTCCTCTGGGCCCCCGAGTGGGGCCGCTACGAGCTGCTGGGGGAGACCCGGGATGACGCCGCCGGCGAGGCGTTCGACAAGGTCGCGCGGATTCTCGGCATGGCGTATCCCGGGGGGCCGCCCATCGAGCGGGCGTCGGCCGGCGTGGCAGGGGACCCGCACCCCTTCCCCCGCCCCATGCTCGCGGGGTCGCAGCGTCCCGGCGACGACGACTATTACGCGTTCTCGTTCAGCGGCCTGAAAACCGCCGTCCTGACGCGGGTACGGGCGCTGGAGGAGGAGCACCGGCTGGCGACGGAGCGGGACCGCGTCGCCCGCTCCTTCCAGCGCGCGGTCATCGACGTGCTGGTGGCCAAGACCATGCGGGCCGTGGACGAGAAGGACTGCCCGCGGGTCCTCATCGGGGGCGGTGTGGCGGCGAGCCGGGCGCTGCGGGACGCGTTCCGCGAAGCGCTCGGCGCGCGCGGGCGGCTGTTTCACCCCACGCCGCGGATGGCCACGGACAACGGCGCCATGATCGCCCGCACCGCCGCGTTCCGCTTCGCCCGCGGCGACGTGGCCGGCCCGGACCTGTCGGCCCGCGCGGATCTCCCGTTTCCGGGGCTCGCGCGGCGCTCCTGATCCGGGCTCCGCACCCCGGCCCGGCCAGGGGGCGGGCGGGCGGGGGTGGCGTCTCTTCCGGCCCTTCCTCATCCTTCACGGTTGCGGACGCGCGGCGGTCGGGCGTCCACGGGTAACCCGGGACCAGGGACCAGGGAGCCGGTTTGACCACGATCGTCCACATGTCCGACCTCCATTTCGGGCCGCCCTACGTGGCCCGCGTGGGGGAGGCGCTGCTCGAGGCCACCGAAGCCATCCAGCCGGAGCTGATCGTGGCCAGCGGGGACTTCACGCAGCGCGCCCGGGAGGAGCAGTTCGCGGAGGCCAGGGCATTCCTGGACCGGCTCCCGCGGGTGCCCACGGTCGTGGTGCCCGGCAACCACGATGTACCCCTGTGGCGCGTCTTCGAGAGGATCTTTTCGCCCTACCGCTGGTACCGGGAGTACATCAGGGACGAGCTCGATTACGTGCTGGAGGTGGACGGCGCGGTCGTGGTCGCCCTGAATTCGACCGCGCCCCTGCGCGCCACCACGAACGGGAGGATCGACGCGCCGCAGCTCGATCTCTGCCGGCGTGCGTTCGCCGAGGCGGCGCCGGGGGCCGTGAAGATCGTCGTGGCGCACCACCATTTCGCCCCGGCGCCGGACTACGAGGGGGGGCAGGTGATGCCCCGCGCGAAGCGGGCGATCGACGTGTTCACGGAACTCGAGGTGGATCTGATCATGGGGGGGCACCTGCACCGCGCCTATATCGGGAACTCCCTCGATCTGTACCCGGGGGCGGACCGGGACCACGGGATCACCATCGTGCAGTCCGGGACGTCCACGTCCCGGCGCGGGCGGGTGCGGGAGCGGGAGAAGAATTCATTCAACGTGGTGCGGGTGGGGGACGATGTGGTCCGGGTGACTCATTACATGTACTTCGAGGATGTCAACGGGTTCGCGTCCGTGAGCCGGCACATCTTCCCCCGCAACCACCACCGCTTCTTCACCGACAGCGTGACCCTGGCCGGCGGAGGCGGCGGCGAGTGAAGCCGCGCAGGTCGTTCCGGGTCGCGTCGGCCCTCCTCTGCTGGCTGGTGGCGGCGCCCCTGTCCGCTCAGTCCCGGCCGGAGGTCGTCGACCTGGAGTTCGTGGGGGCCCGGGCCTTTACGGAGCAGGATCTGGCCGCCGCCATCGTCACCGCCGAGACCCGCTGCCCCAGCCTCGTGCTCTGGCCGCTCTGCCTCTTCGGCGTCGCGCAGGACGAGGCGTATCTCGACCCCGAGGTCCTTCAGGCGGACGCGCTCCGCCTCCGGGCTTTCTATTACGAGCGCGGCTTCCGGAACACCCTGGTGGTGCCCGAGACGGAGGCGGCGGGCGACGGCGTCCGGGTCCGCTTCCGCATCGCCGAGGGATCGCCCGTGCTGGTGAAGGAGGTCCGGGTGGTGGGCGCCCCGCCCGGGTTCCCCGCCCGAACCCTTCCGCTCGCGCCAGGCCAGCCCTTCGACCTGCTCGCCCGCGAGGCGGGGCGGGACACCCTCCTCCAGCGGCTGCGCAATGGCGGCTATGCCCGCGCCCAGGTGCTCCTCGGCTCCAGCATCGGCAGCGATGACCCCTACGCCGCCACCGTCACCTACGATGTCATTGCGGGGAACGCGGCGCGGATCGGCGCCGTCGAGATCCTGGGGACCGAGGAATCTTCCCCGGACCTGGTACGACGGATGCTGACGTTCCGGGAGGGCGACCTCTACGACCGCAGCGCCCTCCTGGAGAGCCAGCGCAACCTGTACGGGCTGCAGATCTACCGTCATGCCGAGATCCGCGCGGACCTCGCGGCGGAGCCGGATTCCGTGGTGCCCGTCCGGATCCAGCTCGCCGAGGGCGCCATGCGCCGGGTGCGCTTCGGCGGCGGTGTGAACACCGTGGAGTGCGCGAACGTCGAGGGCCGCTGGACGAGCCGCAACTTCATGGGCGGCGGGCGGCGCCTGGAAGTTCGCGGGCGCGTGGGGAACCTCCTGGTGCCCGAGTGCGAGCAGTACCTGGACCCGCTCTGGACCCTCGATGACGCGTACGACCGCCTCACCGGCCTGGTCTCCGTGGACTACACGCAGCCGTGGTTCTTCGGCCCGCGGAACACGATCGGTGGCGGCGTCTTCATGGAGCGGCGCAGCCTGCCGGAGGTGTTCGTGCGGTCGGCCGTGGGCGGGTACGTCTCGGTGGGCCGTTCGCTCGGCCGGGGCGCGGGCGTGACGCTGGGCTACCGGCCCGAGCTCACGGAGCTCCGGACGGAGGGCGACCTCTTCTTCTGCGTGAGCTTCATCGCCTGCGCGTACGAGGACATCCAGCTGCTGCGCGAGCCCCACTGGCTCTCGCCGGTCGCCCTCTCCCTCGCGGTGGACCGCACCGACGCGCTTTTCACTCCCAGCGCCGGGTTCGTGGTCCGCGCGGACCTGGAGCACGCGGCGCCGTACACGGGCTCCGACTTCGCCTACACGCGCCTCCTGGCCGAAGGGAGCACGTACACCGGTGACCAGGGCGGCGTGGTCCTCGCGGCGCGGCTCCGGAGCGGCGTGGCCTGGCCCCACCAGGCCGAGGGCACCAGAATCCTTCGGCTGAACCCGCAGAAGCGGTTCTTCGCCGGCGGCTCGAACAGCGTGCGGGGGTTCGCCCCCTTCCAGCTCGGGCCGACCGTGCTGGGGATCGACGCGGTCACCTGGCTGGCGGAGGTGGACACCGATTCGACCGAGGTCGTGGAAGGCGCCGGCTGCACCCTGGCACAGATCAACGACGCATCCTGCGACCCGACCCCGCTGGCCGGGCGCCCCGGCGCCTTCGAAGCCCGGCCGGCCGGGGGCGAGGTGCTCCTGGAGGCGAGCGTCGAGCTGCGCTTTCCCCTCCCCATCGGCGCGGGCAAGCTGCGGGGCGCGGCGTTCCTGGATGCCGGGCAGGTCTGGGCCACCGCCCGCGTGCTCGATCTCGACGAGCTCGCCGGAACGCCGGGCCTCGGCGTCCGGTACCTGAGTCCGGTCGGGCCGGTGCGGATGGACCTGGGGCTGAACCTCCAGGGACCCCGCTCCCTGCCGGTGCTGACCACGGTGGTGGAGGAGTGCACCCGGACGACGCCGGGGTGCGTGAGCCTGAAAGGCGAGAGGGCGTGGCTGCGGAACACGGACGAGATCGTGGTGCTGAACCGGGGCATCGAGTACCAGCCGTTCACGGCCCCCTTGGACAGCTGGGAGGGGCTGTTCCAGCGACTCCAGCTCCACTTCGCCATCGGCCAGGCCTTCTGATCTGATGGCACGCCTTCGAACCGGTCTCCGCGCTCTGCTGATCGCCGCAGCCGTCCTCGTGCTGGCGGTGCTCGTGCTGTCGGTCGTCTTCACCCGCACCGACTTCGGCGTCGAGCAGGCGGGGCGGTTCGCGGTGGACCGCCTGCGCTCCGCGGTGAACGGCGAGCTCGAAGTGGGCCGCGTCACCAGTGGCGGACTGCTCCGCGGCGTCACGCTCCACGAGGTCTCCATCATCGACGCGGACGGCCGCCCCTTCCTCCGCGCCGACAGCGCCCGCCTCGCCTACCACCTCCGCACCCTGGTCGGCGGGGACATCTCCTTCGACCGCCTCGTCGTCTATTCACCGGTCGTGAACATCGAGCGGCTGCCGGGCCAGACGGAATGGAACTACGCGCGCGTCTTCCCGGGCGACACCCTGGCCCCGGACACGGCCGCAGCGGGGCTGATCCAGATCGACGACGCCACGATCGTGGATGGGCTCGTCATCGTGCGCATGCCGTGGCAGCCGGAGAGGCCGGTGGAGGTGGATGACACGGCCCGGCTGATCCTCGAGGCGGTGCCGGGCGGCATCGCCCGCGTCCTCCGCTTCGAAGACGTGAACGGCCGGCTCCCGCGAATCCTGTGGAACTCGCCCCGGACCGATGGCAAGCTGATTCGCGTCGCCCAGCTGGCCACGAAGGCGTACATCTGGGACGCGCCGGTGGACGTCCGCCGCGTCGAGGGTACGCTGACCATCCGCGACTCGCTCCTCTCGTTCGCCGCACCGCGCGTGCAGCTCCCCGGCTCGGAGCTCTCCATGGTGGGGCGCGTGATCGTGGACAGCCATGGGAACCGCTACGACATCGAGGCGCACGGGGACGACATCTCGTTCGCCGACTTCCGGTGGCTCTACCCGCGCCTCCCCCGCGAGGGCGGCGGCGCCATGCGGTTCCGCATGCAGAGCCAGGAGGGCGGCAACATGCTCTGGCTGGCGCGCGACGCCCGCCTCCGCACCGGCGGGACCCGGGTGGCCGGGTCCTTCGGCGTCGTCACGGGCGACACCGTGTACTTCACCAACGTGGACCTCGAGGCGTCGCCCCTCGATCTGGACCTCCTCCGGAGCCTCCTCCCGGGTGACCTCCCGCTCGAGGGACTGCTCATCGGCACGGTCGAGGTCGACGGCCCTGTCTCGGCCCTGCGGACCCGCGGGAACCTGCGCTACCGGCGCCAGGACGGCGACATCACCACCGAGTCCTCCGCCCGGTGGACCGGCACCATCCGGGCCCGGCCACCTTACGCCGTCGCGGGCCTCGAGGCGGAACTCGAGCGCGCGGATCTCGGCCAGCTCGCCGCCCTCCTCCCCGAGCTGCGCCTGCGGGGACACGCCACCGGCCACATCCGCGCCGATGGCTCCCTCGCCCGGGGGCTGCGGCTCGATGGCGATGTCGCCCTGGAGCGCAACGGCGTCCGATCGGCGGTCCGCGGCGGCGGACGGCTCGCGGTGGGCGGAAGCCGCTCCCGCTTCGACCTCCGCTTCGACGCCGAGCCTCTCGCGCTGGACCTCCTCGCGGCGCAGTTCCCGGCCCTGGCGCGGCTCACCGGGGAGGCCCGCGGGCCGGTCACGGTGACCGGGACCCTCGACGATCTCCGGGTGGACGCCGATGTCGTCACCCCGGCCGGCGGCGTGGTGCTGAACGGAAGCTTCGCCCTGGGCGGGACCCGGCCTCGCTATCGGGCGGAGGGCGCCGTGACGGAGTTCCGCCTGGACCGCGTGGTGGGTGGCCTCCCCCCGACCACCGTGAGCGGCCGGTTCGATCTCGTGGGCGCGGGGGACCGGCCCGCGGATCTGGACGCCCGTGTCGCGCTGGACATCTTCGCCGCGCGGTTCGACGGCATCCCGGTGCACGGCGGGAGCGTGCGCGCCAGCGCGGCCAACGGGCTCGCCCGGCTCGACACCCTCGACCTCCAGACGATGGTGGGCGACCTCACCGCCGCTGGCACGTTCGGCCTCTCCCGGGAGCGGACGGGGGACCTCCGCTTCGCGCTGCGGGCGGACACCCTCGCGCCGCTCGAGGGCTACCTGCTCGCGCCGCCCGAAGCGCCCGATACCGCGTTCTTCCCCGCCTCGCGCCTCGCGGGCACGGTGACGGCGGAAGGGCTGCTGCGCGGCTCCCTCGAGGCCTGGACGCTCACGGGCCGGGGCACGGCCCGGAACGCCATTTACGGCGACGTGCGGGCCCGGCGCCTGGACGCGACGGTAGAATGGGACCCCGCGGACCACCGCGTCGTCCTTGCCGGGAGCGTGGACTCGCTCACGGCCCGCGGCCGGCTCGTGCCCGGGGCACGCCTGGAAGGCCGTTACGCCGCCGGCCACGGCGAGCTGGCCGTGGAGGCGAGCCTCCCGGGCGCCCAGGGCATCGACCTTGCCGGGGCGTTCGACCGGATCGAGGACGGGGTCCGGTTCGCCCTGCACCGCCTCGCGGTCCAGACGGGGTCCGGCCGATGGGAGCTCGAGGATACCGCCACGGGGCGGGCCGGCCGGAACGGCTTCGGCATCGAGCCGGCCGTCCTGGCCCGCGCGGGGGATGGCGCCCGCCTCGAAGTCGCGGGCGTCCTGCCCTGGAGCCCTGGCGCGGCGGACCCGACCGCCGCCGCCTTCACCGCGCGGGTGGTGAACGTCCGCCTGGGGGAGTTCCTGCGCCTCGCCCAGGCGGACGCCCAGCTGGATGGCGTGGTGACCGGCCGCGTGACCGTGTCCGGGTCGGCGCTGGCCCCGGTCATGGAGGGCGCCGCCATGACCCGCGGGCTCCGCTACCGGGACGCGGCGCTCGACAGCCTCGCGGCCGACCTCCGCTACCGCGACCGGGAACTTGCCGGTCACGTGGCGGGGTGGCGGGGCCGGGACGAGATCGTGCGCGGGGAAGGGATGATCCCCATCGACCTGGCGCTGACCGACCTGGCGCAGCGGCGGCTGGACCGGCCCATGGAGGTCGGCCTCACCGCCGACAGCGTTCCTGCCGGCCTGGTGGCGTTCCTCGCGCCGGGGTTCAGCCGCGTGGGAGGCACGCTGCACGGCAGCCTGGTGATCGGCGGCAGCGCCCGTGCGCCGCGGTTCCAGGGCGAGCTCCGGGTGGCCGCGGGGTCCGGCTTCTTCGAGCATTCGGGGGTGCACTACCGCGGGGTGAACGCGCTCGCCCGCATGCAGGACACGGAGCTGGCCGTGGAAGGGACCCTGCGCACCCAGAGCGGCTCGGGGACGATCCGTGGAACCCTCGACCTCGAGCACCCGCGCGATCCGGGGTTCGACCTCGAGCTCCTCGCCTCGCAGCTCGACGCCGCACGCCGGCGCGATGTCATCGCGGTGGCCGATGGCCGCGTCCGGATCCGGGGACGGTACTCCGCCCCGGTAGTGAGCGGCTCCGTCCGGTTCACCGAGGGGGAGCTGAACCTGGGCGAGATCCTGCGCCAGTACCGCATCGTCCAGCTGGAGCCCTGGTTCTACGAGGTCCTCGATACCGCCGCCCTGGCGTTCCGGCCGCCGCCGGAGACGCCGTTCCTCGCGAACCTGCGCGTCTCCAACGCCACCCTCACGGTGGCCCGGGACTTCTGGCTCCGGGGCCCGGAGCTCAACGTCGAGGTGGCCGGGGAGCTGGCCGTGAACTACGACCGCCGGGCAGAGGACCTGCGGATGAGCGGAGTCCTGCAAGCCGTGCGCGGCACGTACGAGCTGCGGGTCTTCCAGGACGTCCCCGGCCGGCGCTTCGAGATCCGCTCGGGCACCATCGAGTTCGTCGGCACGCCGGGGATCGACCCGAACCTGAACATCGGCGCCTACTACCGGCTCCGCCGCGCCCAGGGCGAGCCCATCGACGTGCTCGCCCAGCTGGCGGGCACCCTCCAGACCCCGCGGGTGCGCCTCACCAGCGAATCCGACCTCCCCATCAGCGAGTCGGACCTGGCGAGCTACATCCTCTTCGGCCGCTCCAGCTCGGAGCTGAGCCAGTCGGAGAGCGACGCCCTGTCCTCCTCCCAGATCGGCGGCGGGGGCACCTTCGGTCAGATCGGCCGCAACGTGTCCGGGCTCCTCGCTCCCACCGTCTACGGCCTGGCCTCCTCGGGGCTCCAGTGGGTCCTCCCCGTGGACTACGTGGGGCTGGCGCCCACCCAGGAGTGGCAGATCTGGCAGCCCACCAGCTACCTGCGGGACGCCCAGCTGGAGCTCGGCGCCTACGCGCTCCGCGACGAGGACTGGGGCGACGTCTTCCTGGTCGGCACCGTCCGCCTCCCCCGCGGCGCCCAGACCGGCAGCCCCCTGCTCAGCTCCGTCGGCGGCGTTCGCGCGGAATGGCGGTTCCACCCCACCTGGACCTCCGAGTTCTTCTTCGAGGACCGCTTCGCCCGCCTCCCCTCCTTCGGCCTCGAGGAGATCGAGGACCGGCGCGTCTGGGGACTCTCGTTGTTCCGTGACTGGGGCTACTGAGGCGCCGCCCCGCGCCGCGGGGGTCGAGGCTGGATCGCGCGTCCGCCCCGCGGGTATCATGTCTCCATTTCCACCCCAACCGTTTCGAGGATGAGGATGCAGAGGCTCAAGGTCTTCGTGCTGATGGCGGGGCTCACCGCCCTGCTGGTGGTGCTCGGCGGGTACTTCGCGGGACGCGGCGGGGCCATGCTCTTCTTCGCCCTGGCGGCCATCATGAACTTCGCCATGTACTGGTGGAGCGATAAGGCCGTCCTGAAGATGTACCGCGCCAGGGTGGTCGGGCCCGCGGATGCCCCGGAGCTCTACGAGATGGTGGATCGGCTCCGGCAGCGCGCCGGTCTGCCCATGCCGACCGTGGCCATCGCGCCGGCGGAGCAGCCCAACGCGTTCGCGACGGGCCGCAACCACGAGCATGCGGTGGTCTGCTGCACGGCGGGGATCCTCCGCCTCGTGAGCAAGCAGGAGCTCGAGGGCGTGATCGCTCACGAGCTGGCGCACATCAAGCACCGCCACATGCTCGTGGGCACGGTGGCCGCCACCATGGCCGGCGCCATCGCCATGCTCGGCTCCGTCGCCCGCTGGGGCGCGATCTTCGGCACCGGTGGCAGGGACCGGGATGGCGCACTCGGGCTCATCGTCATGGCCATCGTGGCGCCCATCGCCGCCATGCTGATCCAGTTCGCCATCAGCCGCCAGAACGAGTTCCAGGCCGACCGCACGGGGGCCGGGATCAGCGGCAATCCGCTGGGACTGGCCTCGGCGCTCCAGAAGCTCGACGCCTACAGCCGCCGCATCCCCATGCAGGTGAATCCGGCGGCCGCGTCGCTGGCCATCGTCAATCCGCTGGCGGGGCAGAAGGTGAGCTTCAGCGGCCTCTTCAGCACGCACCCGGCCATGGAGGAGCGGGTCGCCCGCCTCGAGGCGCTGGCGGAGGGAGAGGCCTGATCGCGCGACCGCGCAAGAAGGCAGGGCGCGTGAAGCCCGGGAACGCTGAGCGTGCGGCCGGCCCCTTCGCCGGTCGCACGCTCATCATCATCAATCCGGCGGCCGGGCAGGAGGACCCCGCCCGGCTGCGTCGCCTGATCGGCGGGGCCTTCGCCGCCCGCCGGGCACCCTTCGATCTCGTGGAGACCACCCACGCCGGCCACGCGGTGGAGCTGTCGCGGGAGGCCGCCGGGCTCGGCTACCGCGCCGTCTGCGTGGTGGGCGGGGACGGAACGCTGGCCGAAGCCGCCACCGGGCTGGCCGGGACCGACACGCCTCTCGCCCTCATCCCCCGGGGCACGGCCAACCAGGTGGCCCACAACCTCCGCATCCCCACCAACCTCGAGGAGGCCGTGGACGTGGCCATCAACGGGGAGGCCGCCCCCGTTGACCTGGGACGCATTGGCGACCGCGTCTTCGCCCTCGTCGCCGGCGCCGGCTTCGACGCCGCCGTGATGGCCAGCGCCACCCGCGGCATGAAGGAGCGCTGGGGTTTCGGCGCCTACGTCTTCGCCGCGGTCAAGGAGGCGCTCACCGCCCAGCCCGTGGACTTCCGCATCACCGCCGATGGGGTGACGATGGAGGTCCGGGCCGTCAGCGTCATGCTCGCCAACGTGGGCGAGCTGTTCGCCCACTTCCTCCCCTTCGCCCTCCCCCTCGCGCCCCGGCCCGGACGCTCGTGGCAGGACGGCCTCTTCGACGTGGTCGTGCTGGCACCCAGGAACGTCATCGATGTGCCCAACGTCCTCTGGAAGGCCATGGGCCGCAACTACCAGAGCGACGATGACCGGCTCCTCCACTTCCAGGCCCGCGAGGTCACCATCGAGGCCGACCCCCCCATCGCCGTCCAGATCGACGGCGACCCCGCGGGGGTCACCCCCGTGTCCGCCCGCGCCGTCGAGCGGGGCGTCCACATCATCGCGCCGGCCCTGACCTGACCCGGACATCACCGCGCGATCCCGCCCGCGGCCGGGGCTTGCCCGGCGCCTGACCCCGCGCGACATTCATCGCCTCGGAACGACCGGCGAGACGCCGGGCTCTCGCGTCTCTGTCTGATGCAACACGGAGTTCGACAGCATGGCGATGTCCGCCTCCCAGCTGCGGCGCGGCAACGTGATCATCCACGAAGGTCAGCCCGTCCGCGTCCTCGAGTTCCAGCACGTGAAGCCGGGCAAGGGCCCCGCCTACATGCAGACCAAGCTGAAGAACATCCTCACCGACACGATCTTCGAGCACCGCTTCCGCTCCGCGGACACGGTGGAGCGCGCCGCGATGCAGACACAGGAGCTGCAGTACCTGTATCACGACGGGCACCACCACTACTTCATGCACAACGAGACGTTCGAGCAGTTCCCCATCGGCGTCGACGCCCTGGGCGAAGCGGCAGAGTGGCTGACGCCCAACATGCAGGTGCAGGTGGAGTTCCTGGATGGAAAGCCGTTCGGGGTTCAGCTCCCCCGCACCCTGGAGCTCGCCGTGGTGGAGACCGATCCCGGCGTCCGCGGCGACACCCGCACCGCCGTGACCAAGCCGGCCAGGCTCGAGAACGGCGTCACGATCCAGGTCCCCGCTTTCGTCGACGTGGGCCAGGTCATCCGCGTGGACCCCGAAGAGGGGGTCTACCTCGAGCGGGTGCGCTGACCCCCGTCTTTCCGCCAGTCGGACATGGGCCCGGACAGGGCCCCCTATCCCGGAGAGGACCATGATCCTGCGACACTCCCGCACGGTCCTGGCCGCCGCCGCCCTGGCCGCGGTCGCATTCACCCCCCTCGCCGCGCAGGACGGATACCGAACGCCGCCCGCGCCGATTCCGGCGATCCTGGAGGCGCCCCCCCTTCCGTTCGCGTCCGTCGCTCCCACGGGTGACCGGCTCCTGCTCCAGGAGCGCAGCAATCTCCCGCCCGTCGCGGAGCTCGCCGAGCCGATGCTCCGGCTGGCCGGGATGCGCATCAACCCGGCCACCAACGGGAGCCACGGCGCGACCGCGCTCACCGGCTTCACGCTGAAGTCGCTCTCCGACGGATCGGAGCGGAGGGTGCGCGTGCCGGAGGACGGCGCGTACGGCTTCGGCGCCTGGGCGCCCGACGGCCGCCGGGTCACCTTCACGCGCACGACGGACCAGGGGATCGAGCAGTGGGTCGCGGACGCGGCCACCGGCGACGCCCGGCGTCTGACGGGCGCGTCGGTGAACGGGGTCGCGGGCGGCTGCGAATGGATGCCCGACAGCCGTCGCCTGCTGTGCATGATGGTGCCCGATGGGCGCAGCGCTCCACCCGCGGAGCCCCGGGTGCCGGCGGGGCCGACCATCCAGGAGACGCGCGGCCGCAAGGCACCGGTCCGCACCTATCAGGACCTCCTGCAGGACGCCCACGACGAGGCGCTGTTCGACTACTATCTCATCGCGCAGCCGACGCTGGTCGACGTCACGACGGGCGAGCGAGCCGTCCTGGGCGCTCCGGCCGTCTACGACGGCGTGGAGCCCTCGCCCAGCGGCGAATACTTCCTGGTGGAGCGTATCCGGCGCCCCTACTCCTACATGGTCCCGCGCTGGGTCTTCCCCCGCACCATCGAGGTGTGGGACCGGCAGGGGCGGGCCGTCCGTGCGATCGCGGATGTGCCACTCGCGGACGCGGTTCCCATCCGCGGCGTGCGCACCGGGCCCCGATCGGTGCAGTGGCGGCCGCTCCGGCCGGCCTCGCTGGTCTGGGTGGAGGCGCTGGACGACGGTGACCCCGACCGCGAGGTGGAGCACCGCGACCGCGTGCTGCTCCTCGATGGCCCGTTCCGCGGCGAGCCGCGGGAGCTGGCGCGGACCGGGGAGCGCTATGGCGGGATCACCTGGGGAGAGCGCGGCGTCGCCCTCCTGAGCGACTTCGACCGCAGTCGGCGCTGGGCTCGTACCTGGATCATGGACGCCGATCGCGCCGGCGCCGCGCGGCGGCTGCTGTGGGACCGGAGCGTGGAGGACGCCTACGGCGACCCCGGCTCTCCGGAAATGCGGACGACGGAGGCCGGCAACCGCGTGCTCCTCATGGACGGGGACCGGATCTACCTGTCGGGGGATGGGGCCAGCCCCGAGGGGCACCGGCCGTTCCTCGATCGGCTCGACCTAGCGACGCTCCGGACCGAACGGCTGTGGCGGTCCGAGCCCGGCGCCTACGAGGCGGTCGTGACCGTTCTCGAACCCTCGGGCCAGCGGATCCTCACCCGGCGGGAGTCCAGGACGGAGCCGCCGAACTACTTCGTACGGGACCTCCGGCGGGGCCAGCGCGTCGCCCTCACCGACTTCCGGGACCCGGCGCCCCAGCTCCGCGGGATCACGAAGCAGCTCGTGGTCTACGAGCGCGAGGATGGCGTCCCCCTCAACGGCACGCTCTACCTCCCGCCGGACCACCGCCCCGGGCAGCGCCTGCCCGTGGTCATGTGGGCCTATCCCCGGGAGTTCGTGTCCGCGGACGTCGCCGGGCAGGTGCGCTCGTCCGACGACCGCTTCACCACCATCGGCGGGATCAGCCACCTCTTCTTCCTCACCCAGGGCTATGCCGTGTTCGATGGCCCCAGCATGCCCATCGTCGGCGGCGACACCGCCAACAACACGTACATCCAGCAGCTCGTCATGAGCGCACGGGCGGCCGTGGACAAGCTGGTGGAGATGGGCGTGGGCGACCGGGACCGGATGGGCATCGGCGGCCACAGCTATGGCGCCTTCATGACCGCCAACCTCCTGGCCCATTCCGACCTGTTCCGCGCCGGCATCGCCCGCAGCGGCGCCTACAACCGCACCCTCACGCCGTTCGGGTTCCAGAACGAAACGCGCACGTTCTGGGAGGCGCCGGAGATCTATTTCGCCATGTCGCCGTTCATGCACGCCGGCGACATCGACGAGCCGATCCTCATGCTCCACGGCGAGGCCGACAACAACAGCGGCACGTTCCCGATCCAGTCCGAGCGCCTGTTTCACGCCATCAACGGCCTCGGCGGCACCGCCCGGCTCGTCATGCTCCCCCACGAGAGCCACGGCTACCGCGCCCGCGAATCCACCATGCACACGCTGGCGGAGATGATCGGCTGGTTCGACACCTACGTGAAAAACGCGCCGCCGCGGGGGAACGTCACGTCCGAGCCGTAGGGCCGGAAGACGGGCGGGGGAACGGGGGTCAGCACTCGCCGGGCGCAACGGCCCTCGCGGCCACTCGCCTCGGCGCCCCGGTTCAGCCCGGAGGGGGGAGCTGTGAAGCTCCACACGCTCCCCCGTCTCCTCTCGGGCGGCTCCGGAACCCAGGCGGCGAGTGCCCGCGATGAAAGCGAGGCCGCGAGCGCCTGTCCCCGGCCGGGCTCCGCCAGGCCGGCAGCCCCACAGGGCGTTCGCCACGCGCCGAGGCCCTCCCGGCCCGAGAGTTGCGCCCGCGCCCCGTCGAAGTCTGTGAGAACAACCTTCACGAAGGGGGATACATGCTCTGGACGATCATCGTCATCCTGCTGGTCCTGTGGCTGCTGGGGCTGTTCACCGGCACGATGGGCGGGCTCGTGCATATCCTGCTGGTCATCGCCATCATCGTCATCCTGGTCCGGGTCATCCAGGGACGCCGACCCGTCTAGGCTGTCCTGTTCCCGAGTAGCCGCGACACGACGGGTGAGCGGCCGACGCATTTCCGCCGGCGGGCGACGTCCCGGCTGAAGTCTGGCACTGCCGACGCCGCTCGTTCTCCTTTCACGTCGGGAGTCGGCGTCGGAGCGACACAGAATGCGAAGGAGCGGCGACGCGTGCAGCCCCGACGTCGCTCAGCGCCGTGGATCGAGAACAGAGGGAGTACGAGGGGCAGGAATTCTCGACTCACGCCGCCGCAGGGAGCCGGGGCCCCGCGGATCGACGGCTCGCGAGCCACGATCAGGCTCCCGGACCGTTCCTGCTGTCGCATCAACTCGGAATCAGGACAGCCTGGAACGGCGGAAACAGCGGAACGGCGCGCGTACCGGAACCGGTCAGCGAACGCCGTAGCCGAGGCCGAAGGCAGCCACGACGTCCCTGCCCAGCTCGGCCTCCCGGACCGCGCCGGAGGCGGAGAGCTGCATCGGGCCGAGCTTCACCCCGAGGCCGCCGGAGAGCTGATACCCGCCCGAGATCAGGGCAACGCCCGCCCGCAAAGGCACGATCGGCAGGATGGTGAGCTCCGCGCCCACTCCCGCGTGGTTCCGCGCGCCGACCTCCAGGTTGTCCTTGACCGCGTGGCGCACCTCTCCGGTCAGCGTCAGCACGGGGAGGATGCGGGCGGCGGCCCCGACCGCCAGGACCGGGCTGAACTCGTACAGGTCGTGGATCCGCTCCAGGACGGCGCGGGGCGCCTCCTCGACCGGCACCTCCTCGAAGCTCGTGTACGAGCTGTCCGCGGTCCACGTGGCCACGCCGCGCCGGTACCGGAGCTTCCCGAGGTCCCACTCGAACGTGTTGATCACGTTCCGGACCACGACGCCTGCGGAGAAGATGCCGCCCTCCCACGCCGCGCCGAGGTCCAGCCCGAAGCCAAGGCCGTTGTCGAGGCTCCGGCCAGGCTGGAAGTCCGTGCTGTCATCCGGCAGGGCCGTGTGGACCATGGGGAAGTGCACCTCCCCCCCCGGCGGATCGCTGGTGATCCTGCTCCCGTCCTCCTGCCCGAGGACCAGGAAGTTCCCCATCACGACCTTCACCGTCGCCCCGATGGCGAAGTGCTGGTCCGGCATCGGGCCCGGATGGAAGGACAGGGGGATCGCGACGCTCGCGGCCACGGCGCTGGTGCCCGCGAGATCGAAGGTGGACCCCTCGAGGTCGTAGCTGCGGGGCGTCCCCGTGTACCCGGCGTTCCCGAACAGCAACACCTCCGCGACGTCGGGCGCGACGTTGACCCGTGCGCGGACGTTGCTGGACGCCTGGATGGCGACGCGGCCGATGCTGAAGGCGAGGTACGTGAGATCGCCGCCGAGGTTGCCGGATTCACCCCCTTCGCCCTGGATCAGCGCCAGCCATTCGCGCTTCACGCTCTCGGGGATGATCTGCCCATCGTACGCCGCGAAGTCCGCTGCCGTGACCGGGTCCAGCCCGGCGGTGGCCGTCAGCGGAAGGAGGGAAAGCGAGAAGCGGGGATTGTCCGGCATCCCGAGCCCGGCCGGATTCCACGCGACCGCGCCGAACCCGCGGGCCAGGGCGATGTAGTTGCCGCCCATTGCGACGGACTGCGGGAGGGGGTTGCCGATCTGCGCGGGAGCCGCCGCCGGCGCGGCCAGCAGCGCGAGCGCTGCGCTGGCGATCGACCTCCTGATGCCGTTCATCACGTGCCCCCCTCGCCGCCGCCGACGAGAATCACCAGCTCGACCATGGATTCCATGACGAGTGCGTCGGTCGGCCGGACCGTCATGGTCCCGTCGGGCGCGGCGAGGGTACCCTGGGCGCTCACCGCGACGGAGCCCGCCGCCAGCATGTCCCGGAGCTCGGTGCCGGTGAAGGCCACGGTGATCGTGGACGGTCCGGACGCCAGCGCCATGCTCTTCCGGATGGCGGTGCCGCCGAAGTCGAATACGAGGTCGACGGTTCCCTCGATCCCGAACGGGTTGGTCACATCGAGGCGCAGCGCTCCCCTCTGGACCCTGGCCACCAGAACCGAGTCGAATCCGGAGAGGTCCATCTCCGCCGCGAGGGCGTTCACCGCGATGGCGCCCGCCTGGACGGTGGCCTGCGACAGTGTGACGGTCGACGGGAACAGCCGCAGGCCGAGGGTGTCGGCCGTGTCGACCTGCGTCGAATCCCCCGCGGGCGAATGGATCATCACCTCGATCTCCACCGCGCCAGTGGCTTCCACGGTGCGGATCAGCAGGATCGGCTGGAGGACCGTCGAGGCGTCGAACGCGACGTCGTCCCCGCTGATGCTGTCCCGTGCCACGACCGCGCTCCCGCTCGTGATCTCCACGATGAGGAAGCCGCGCTCCGCGGCCGGATCGCTGGCGGGGCGGAGCGGGTCGAAGCTGAGGGAGTGCGCGAGCCGCAGCGCGAGCTCGCCCCCCGAGAGGGAGGCCGAGACGAGATCCGCCGGCAGGGACGTCGTGGTGGCGGTCGTGTAGGAGAACGCCGGCTTCGGGGCCGTGGAACCGTCGAGAGGGATGCAGGCGGGGCACATCGCGGCCAGCGACAGGTCGAGGTCGACCCCCGCCACGGTGGCCACGAGCTCGCTGCCATCGGCCGAGAGGGCCACGCCGGCCGGGAGGACATCCTCCACCCCCAGCACGAACCCTTCAACGGGGAGCACCCAGGTCTGCTCCCACATGGGAGCTTCCGTGGGAAACTCGCATGCTCCTGCCGCGAGCACCGTGAGCACGGTGAGCACGGGGGTCCGGCGTCGGAACATCGCTTCTTTCTCCGTCTGATGGGCGCCGAATGGCGCGATGGGGGGAGAGGCGGGAAGATAGACGGAACCGCTGGCCCGGGTCAACGGGGAGGGGGCTATTCCGGAGGAGGTTATTCCGGAGGGGGCTATTCCGGAGGGATCGCCCGGTCAGGCCCGGAGCGTCACCGTCACCATCCAGTCGGCGTAGCCCTCGTCGAGGGTCCTCATGTAGGCGACGACGCGCTGCCGGAACCCCGGCTCCACGAGCGCCTGCTGGCCCGGCCAGAGCCGGAACCGGAGTCGGATGTAGCGCCACCCGGCGGGCTCCGCTTCCCGCTCCCCCACCAGGTCCGGCTCGGAGACGATGGCGGTGGGGTGCTGGGCCCGGAGCCCGCGGGCGAGGCGGTGGAGGTGGGCGGCGACGTCGTCCGCGTCCGCGCCGGCGGGGAGCTGGACGTCCACGAAGGCGCGCACGACATCGCGGCGGTAGCGGCCCACCACCGCGATGTTCCGGTTCGGGATGAAGACGGTCTGTCCCAGGAAGTTGGTGAGGGTGGTGAAGCGGAGCCCGACCCGCTCGACGCGGCCCACCTGCCCCGAGACCTCCACCATGTCCCCCACATCGACCGCGTCGGTGAAGATCAGCGTGAGCCCGATGACGACGTCCTGCACGAGCCCCTGCGAGCCGAAGCCGATGGCGAGGCCGATCACCGTGGCGGTGGCGAAGTAGGCGGTGAGGTTGATGTCCAGCGCGCCCAGCATGAGCCCTACGGCGACGAACCAGATCGCGAACGTGAGGGTGCTGGCCGCGAGGCTGAGGAGCGTGGCCACCTTGGGATGGCGGAGGGCGGCGACGCGGTGGACGCGACCGGGATCCGTGTTGGGCGGGGCCATGAGGCGATCGGCACCCGCATGGCCGGCGCGCAGGACGATGTGTGCCAGCGCGGCGAGGGCGGCGATGACCAGGATCCGGGCGATGGCGGAGTCGGTGAGCCAGCTCATGCGGCGGGCTGCGATGCAACGGCAGTACCGCACGCGCCGAGCCCCCGCCCGCGGGTGCGGGGCGGGGTCTCCAGGGTCAGAAGGCGGCCATGGCCCCGATGGTGAACCGGGCGTCGTCGCCCTCGAGGTCGTAGCCGACCTCGGCGATGCCGCGGAGGTTCCGGGCGAGCAGGTAGCTGAGCCCGACGGAGCCGACGCGGTACCGGTCCAGCGCGGCGGCCTCGCCCAGCCGGACGGAGAACAGGCCATCGGCGCTGACGACGTGGTTGTAGAGCGCGGTCAGGAAGAGCCGGCCCGCTGGTCCCTGGGGCCACATCACCACCTCGGCGAAGGCGGCGTCGACGGTGGCGGCATCCGCCGGCTCGACGGGGAGGAAGGCGGGGTTCGAGTCGGTGCGGCGCAGGTACTGGAGGTTCAGCTCGGCCTTGGCGCCCAGGGGGATGGTGGCATCGGGTCCCCACTGGAGGATCTCGTCGTTCTCCCCGGTGGGGCCCTCCTCGACGCCGTAATAGCCGAAGAGGCCGAGGCGGAGGAGGCCGAAGTCGCGGGAGAAGTGCCCCGCGACGTTCTTGTACCGGTCGGCGTCGTAGACGCGGAGGTCGCTGGCCGCGGCGAGCCCCTGGCCGTTGACGAGCATGAGCACCAGGTCGCCGCCGAGGAGGGGGTTGGAAAGCATGAGGCCGCGGTCGTAGGTGAGGTCTGCGCGGGCGTCGCCGACGCGGACGCGGTACGCGGCGTAGTCCAGGACCTCCAGGCGCAGCTCGCGCTTGAACATCGGGTCGGAGAGCTGGAACTGCCCGACGATGAGGTCGGCCTCCGAGCCGAAGAGGTCGGTGAACTGGAGGTAGGCGTCCTCGAGCCCGGCGATCTCGCCCCGCTCGGACAGGAAGAAGTAGAGGTAGTAGCTGACCCGCGGCGCGATCACCCCGCCGGAGAGGACCTTGATCCCCCATGGCGTCTGGAGGTCGTACGCGGCACGGTCCCCCGGCTCCGGGGCTATGGCCTGGATGTAGGCATCGAAGCGGACCGCCAGCGGGAAGCCTTCATGGAGCCGGAGGAGCGGGTCGCCCGTGTCCATGGTGTCGCGGGGGGTCTCACCGGTCACGAACTCGAACCCGTTCCCTGCGAAGGTCTCGCCGAACGCCGTGAGCCGCGGCGCGGGAGCGTGACAGAGGGTGCAGGAGACGCCGTACTTGCGGGCGAAGGCCGGGATCTCGATGTCCACACGGTCGGCGGCCGCTCCCCCGGCCGGCGCGGCGGCGGGAGCACCGGCGGCGCTGGCGGCGCGTGGCGCGAGGGCGGCCGAAGTGGCGAGGGCGACAGCGGCGAAGGCGGCGAGGGGGCCGAGGCGCGGGCGGATCCAGGTCATGCGACTCCTCCTTTCGGGTCGGGTCGACTCCCGGAAGGTAGGAGGGTCGCGAGGGGCGGGCTGTAGGGAAAGGTCCGTGAAGTGACCGGGGTCGCCGCGTGGGGGGAATCCCGGCGGGTCAGGGCGCGAGCACCCCCCACTGCTGGGGCTCGCGCCCCGGCTCTCCCGCGATCCAGACGTGGCGGCCGGCCAGGCGACGGAGGGCCTCGGGTGCGCCGGGATAGCGCAGCCGCTCGCCGTCGGCGGTGACCAGGATCGCGGCGCCGGCCTCGATCTCGAGGCGCCCGTCCGCGGCGGGGAGGTCGTCCAGGCCGGCGACCCTGAAGGTGCGCGGCTCGAGGGCGCTCCCGTCGCGCCGCCCGGCGACCACCACCACGAGCCCCACGGCGCCGCGGAGGCTGTCGGCGATGGGGCCGGTGAGGGTCACGGGCGCGCCGCCGGCCGGGCGCAGCACGACCTGCGTGAGGGGATCGGCGCCGGTGATGGCGACCACGCCCCGGAGCGTGTCGGGCGCGTGGTCGCCCGGGGCGCTCCCGGCGGCGTCACCCTCCTCGATGGCGTGATTGGCGCAGGCGGCGCCGACCACGCCGAGCAGGACGGCGGCCAGGCGACGGCTCACTGGAACCTCACCACGGCGATCCCGAGGTTGGCGGGTGGCGTGCCGCCGGAAGAGCTGAGGAGCTCGAGGAGCTGCGCGCCGGGCGTGCCGCTGAGGTCGAACAGCGAGGCGGTCCCGCCGGTCAGCTTCGTCACCTCGATGTCGAAATCGCCGTAGTTGAGATAGCGGCGGAAGAGGGGGAACTCCGAGGGCACGAGCGACGGGTACTGGTCGTTGAAATCGTCGTAGAGGCCCTTGAAGATGTTCCGGGTGTCCCAGCTCGGGAA
Source organism: Longimicrobiales bacterium (assembly GCA_035513575.1). Taxonomy (GTDB): domain Bacteria; phylum Gemmatimonadota; class Gemmatimonadetes; order Longimicrobiales; family RSA9; genus JAHWKI01. The sequence goes on from DATKBW010000111.1 coordinate 32,204, forward strand.
CGTGAGCTCGGCCCGTGCGGGGTCGGTCCCCCCGTGGTCGTCCATGGCGAGGGCGAGGCTGAAGTCGGCGAGCAGGTCGGGGTAGCTCCGGCCGGTGCGGGCGGCGAGGTTCTCGACGCCCTGGAGGCGTGGCTCGCCGACCAGGGCCTTCACGAAAACGGATTCCGCCACCCCGGCATGGTCGAGGGCCCACCGCACGAAGAGCCAGCCGCTGCCATAGAACGTGTAGTCGCCGGCGGTGGTGCGGCCGATGGGCGTGAGGTGTTCCACCGCGCCGTAGTAGTCGAGCAGCGCGAAGTAGTGCTTGGCCATGATGTAGGGGCTGCCCTCGCCGCACTCCGGCCAGCCGCTCGGGCGGACCTCGCAGTAGATGCTCTGGGCGTACTGGGTGTTGCCGTTCTGGGAGTATCCGTACTTCGCGCGGGCGTAGAACTCCTCGGCCAGGCGGGCGGTGGCTTCCTCGAGCCAGGAGTGCTCGAAGTACGGATGCCCGTCGCCGGCCTGGGAGATCCGGCTCGCGAAGGAGAGGATGTGCTTCACCTCGTGGATCACCGTGGACCGCATGGTCCGCTTCCAGCCGCCCACCGTGCCCGCGCTGTAGCCGGTCGCGGCGCTCGTCGGGACGATGCCGTAGAAGATCTCCGCGCCATCACTGGACGCGCAGTCCGACCGCGGATAGAAGTCGCCCGAGAAGACGAAGCCGGCGACGTTGCTCTCGAAGTCGTTCACGCGCTCGGAGAAGAGCATCAGGATCCGCTGGTTGTCGTCCAGCTCGGCATCGAGGATCAGCGGGTCCCCGAAATAATCGAGGAGGACCTGGTGCATGAGCGCGTCGTACTCCTGGCCGATGGACTGCCAGTGGCTGTCGATGTCGCCGGCCAGCGGGGCCACCGTATCCTCCAGGATGACGCCGTGGTTGCCGACCCAGGCCACCCGGGCGTTCACGGCCTTGTAAGAGCTGCACGCGTTGCCGTCCAGGTCGGGGATCCGCAGCGCCATGACCTGACCGACGGTGGGGACCACGGCGGTGGCGCGAAGGGCCGCGCCCCTCGAGGCGGGCCGCGGTCGGCCGAGTCGCTCCAGGAGCGCGAGGTTCATCTCCAGCACGCGGGCGTGCGCGGTCTCCGCGGCGCGGTCGAGGGTGGACCGCGTGAGCGGGGCCGCCGGCGCGGCGCTGCGGGCGCGGCCGCCGGGGGCGACCACCGCTGAGATCGTGGGGGATGCCGCCGTCGTCGTCGTACCCGAGGCACGGCCCCGGAGCCGGAAGGCCGAGCTGGCGGTGGGGCTGGGCGTCGCGTTGAACACGCTGATCATGTAGGCGCCGCTCTCCGCGAGCTCGTTGCAGAGGACGTCGCTCCCCGTGAGCGTCACGCTCTCGCCTACCACGAGCGCATGGCGCCGCGCCGCGGAGAGCGGGTGCTGGGCGGAGGCCTCCAGCTCGTCGACCGCCACGAGGACCGTGACGTCCGTCGTGGGAGCGCACGGGAGGGAGCCCGCCGCGACGTGCGCGGTGAGCTCCGTTGCGGAGGCGCTCTGGACGGTGGCGGCCGCGCCCGCGACCGTGACGCTGTTCAGCGCGAGGGTGGCCGAGAAGCCGGTCCCGGTGATCGTGATGGTGTCGCCGGCGGCGATGGGGGCGGGAGCGATGGCCTCGATGGCGGGCCGGGGTCCCGTCTTGACCTTGAGGGCGGCCTCGCCCACGACCGACCCGCCGCTGGCCGCGATCACGGCCTCGCCCACGTCCCCCGTCTCCACGAGCCCGCCCTGCGTCACGCTGGCCACCGCCGCCGCGGACGTGCTCCAGGCGACGGCGAGGGCGGTATCCATCGCGACGCCGTTCGAGTCCACCGGCACCGCGGCCAGCTGGAGCGTCTCCGTCTGCGCCAGGACCCGCGGCGAGGCCGGCGTCAGGAGGAGGCCCGCGAGGATCTGGTCCACCTCCACGTGCGCCGTGTCCGCGGCGGTGCCCGAGGCCACCTCGATCCGGGCCACCCCTTCCGCCGCCGCCGTGACCACCCTGCCCTGCACGGTGGCGATGGACGGGTCGAGCGAGATCCACGTCACCACGCCGCCCGCGGCGTTCCCGTACCGGTCTTCCGCGATGAGGTCGAGGTGCAGCGTGTCGCCGATGGCGTGGAGCACGCGGCCACCATGATCGACCTCGAACCGGGCGAGGGCGTCGGCCACGGCCATCACCGGGAACGTCGCCTGCAGCGTCCCGACATTGGCGGTGAATGTCTGCGCTCCCGCGACCGTGCCGAGCGTCCAGGCCGTCGTGGCCACCCCTTCGCCATCGGTGACGCTCTCGGCGGGGCTCGCCGTCCCGCCCGCGTCCGCCGACCACAGGACCCGCTCCCCCCGGATCGCGCGGCCATCGGCATCCTTCACCGTGACCTTCACCCCCGCCATCGTCGTGCCCACCGTGGGCATCCCCTCGACCGGGCCTTTCGTGAGCGTGGACGGCGGCCCGAACTCATCGCCGCCATCGCAACCGGCCACGAGAACGACGCCCGCGAGGGCGAGGAAGAGTCGGCGGCGAATCATGAACCAGCTCCTGTGAGGGATCCTCGGGAATACTACCACCCGAGGGCGGAGAAGGGTCATGGAAGTAAAAACGGGCGCGCTGGCGCGCGCAAGAGGGCTCGCTGGCGCGCGCAAGCAAGACGGCTCGCCCGCGCCTACCGCGCCAGGAACACCGCGTTCGCGAATATCGGCAGCAACCCCCGGAACATGGCGCGGAAGTTCGGGTCGCCGGCGAAGGCGACGACGCGGCCGCTGCCGAGGCGCTCGGTCCAGAGGTAGGGGGTGCCGGCGAGGCGCTCGGGGACCTCGGGCCAGAGATAGCCGGCGAGACGGAGGCGGGGCAGGTCGGCGTAGCGCATGACGACCTCGCCGGGACGGACGTCGGCGGGGGTCTCGTAGATGCGGTCGGAGAAGAGCATGACGGGGATCTCCGCGCGGTGGACGCCCGCCATCAGCGGCGAGAGGGTGTCGGCGGCGGCGCGCAGGATGGCGCCGGGGACGTCGGCGGGGAGGGGGGCGCCGATGCTGTCCTCGGGGGTGGTGTCGCGGCGCATGCGCAGCCGCGCCAGGTCGGTGTCCTCGGAGGCGAGCCAGGCGGTGGCGGCATCGAGGGTGACGAGCGTGCCGCCGTTGCGGACCCAGCGGCGCATGGCGGCGTGGCCGGCTTCGCCGAGGCGGTCGCCGATGCCGTAGCCGGAGGGGAGGACGACGACGTCGAAGTCGTGCAGCGCGCCGGTGAGGTCGTCGAGCTCGATCCGCGTGACGGGGAAGCGGAGGAGGTGATCGAAGGCGTACCAGGTGGCGCCGAAGGAGTACGCGGAGATACCGTCGCCGCCCACCAGCGCGACGCGGGGGATGCGGATGGTCTGCACGCTGTTGCTGCCCAGGTCCGTGCCGGCCTCGACCAGGGCGTTATCGATGGCGACCACGCGGGCGCCGGTCTCCCGGGCCAGGGCCGTGACGCGCTCGTGGAGGTCCTCGCGGTTGCGGTTCACCAGGATGAGCAGGGCGCCCCGCGGGAAGTCGACGCCGGCGGCGCGGAATCCGTAGCGGGCGTGGCGGACGCGGATGCTGTCGGCGAGGAGCGCGCCGAGCATGCGCAGCGATGCGTCGCTGCCGGGCTCGAAGGCGTAGCCGTAGCCGGCGCGGCGGGGGAGCGCCATGCCCGGCGGGGTCTCGCTGGTGGCCCCGACGTTCGAGGCGGCATCGGGGGAGTGCCAGGCGCGGAGTCCGAACAGGTAGGGGAGCGCCCAGCCCGTGAGGTCGTAGAAGCGGCTGCCGCGGCCGGTCCTGCGGCGCTCCAGCTCCTCGGCGATGAAGGCGGAATCGAGGACGGCGTCGGGCTCCAGGAGCGCTTTCGCGTTCACGCCCGCGGGCTGCGCCAGGTCCACGACGTAGGTCCCCGCGGGGAGCCGGACGCGGCCGGCGCCGGTCTCGCCGTACTCGGTGGCCCGGATGTCCGTCGCCTGGCGGAGCTGCCCGACCTCGACGCCGTTGCGCCGGAGCACGGCGGCCATGGTGTCCGCGCGGCCGCCGGGGTCCCGTTCGAAGGCGATGGTCCGGAGCGCCCCCTTGCCGGAGGGGCTCGCCGCCTCGAGCCGGAAGGCCAGGTAGTCGCCCACGCGCTCGGCGCGCCGGGTGGCGGCGGTGCGGAGGGTGGCGCGGCTGGCGGCGTAATGGTGCTGCGCGGCCTCGAGGAGGGTGAGGATGGAGCCGTCATCGCGGCGGATGGCGCCGCCCTCGGAGGAGCCCTGCTCGTAGGTCATGCCGACGGCGCCGGACATGAGCGGCCAGGAGGGGCCGTAGGCGGGGAGGAACTCGTCGTAGCCCTCGCGGGTGAAGAAGCCCCAGCCGTGGCGGGAGAACTCGGCGGCGTTCCCCTCGGCGAACTGCTGCCAGCCCTTCCGGACGGAGCCGTGGACGTTCTCGTTCACGGGCGCCATGGGCGGGGCGAAGAAGTACGTGGAGCTGGAGCCCATCTCGTGCAGGTCCACCGCCACGTGGGGGTGCCATTCCCGGAAGACGGCCATCCGGCCCCGGGTCTCCGGGTGGGAGTGGATGATCCAGTCGCGGTTCAGGTCGAACAGGTAGTGGCTGGTCCGGGCGCCGTGCCAGTCGTGGTGGTGCACCATGGCCGCCGGGTACGGGTCCGGGCCGAACACGCCCCGGTCCCACAGCACCTGCTGGACGTGCCGCTCGTGACCGTCGGGGTTCTGGACCGGGTCGATCAGGACGACCGTGCTGTCCAGGATCATCCGCGTCTCCTCGCCCTGCCCGGCCGCCAGGTCGTAGAGCGTCGCGATCCCGGCTTCCACGCCCGAGGCCTCGTCGCCGTGCACGGTGTAGCCCAGCCAGACGATGGCCGGCAGCGCCGCGGCGGCGCGGTCGAGCTCGGCGCGGGAGGCGCCCCGCGGGTCCGCGATGCGCCGGGACAGCCCCCGGATCTCGTCCAGCCGCCGCATGTTCGCCTCGCTGCTCACCGTGAGGAGCAGGAGCTCCCGCCCCTCGAACGTGAACGCGACGGTGTCCAGCCGCACCCGCGGGCTCGCCTGCGCCACGGCCTCCGCGTACTTCAGGATCAGGTGGTGCGGCGTGAAGCGGACGCCCAGCTCGTAGCCGAGGACGCTGACCGGCGTAGGGACCGACGGGTCGTACGGGCCGTGGTCGCCCAGGGAATGCTGCGCGGCGGCCGCCGCGGGGGTGGCCAGCGCGACCTGGAGGACGAGCAAACTACGGAACTTCACGGACTCACCTCCATCAGTTCGTTCAGAACGAGCCGCCCAGGAAGACGGCATTGGCGAACAGGGGGAGCAGCCCCCGGTACATGGCGCGGAACGTCGGGTCGCCGGCGAAGGCGATGACCCGCCCGCGCCCCACGCGCTCGGTCCACAGGTACGGCGTGCCGGCCACCCGCGCGGGCGCCTCGGGCCAGAGGTACCCGGCGAGCCGCAGCCGGGGCAGCGCGGCGTAGCGCATCACCGCCTCCCCGGGGCGCAGGTCCGCCGGCGCCCGGTAGGCCCGGTCCCCCGAGAGCAGGACCGGCACTTCCGCGTCGGACACTCCCGCCATCAGCGGGGAGAGCGTGTCGGCCACGGCCCGCACGATGGCGCCCGGGGTGGACGCGGGGAGCGGGGCGCCGTCGCCCGCGGAGGCCGTGTCCTCCAGCGGCCGGAGCCGCGACAGCCCCGACTCCTCCGACGCCAGCCACGCCGTCGCGCCATCCAGCGTGACCAGCACGCCGCCGCCCCGGACCCAGCGCTGGAGCGCGTCCGTGCCGCCGTCCCCGAGCCGCCCGCCGATGCCGCTGGCGGACGGGAGGACCACCACATTGAAATGGGCCAGGGCGGCCGTGAGGTCCGCCATTGCGACGCGCGTCACGGGGAAGCCCAGGAGCTGCTCGAACGTGTACCAGCTCGCCCCGAACGAGTACGACGACGTCCCGTCGCCGCCCACCAGGGCGATCCGCGGCGCCGGGATGGGCCGCACGCTGTTACTCCCCAGGTCCGTCCCCTCGTCCACCAGCGCGTTGTGGACCGCCACCACCCGCGCCCCCGTCTCGCCGGCCCGCCGGCGCACCGTCTCGTGCAGCGTCCCTTCGTTGCGGTTCACCAGCGCCACGAACGCGCCGCCGGGGAACGCGTCGGCGCCCACGCGGAACCCGTAGCGGGCGTGGCGGAGGCGGACGCTGTCAACGAGCAGGCCGGCGAGCATGCGGAGGGAGGCGTGCGACCCTGGCGCGAACACGTAGGCGTAGCCGGCCCGGTCCGGCGGGGCCGCGACGTCGTCGTCCCGGGGCCGCGTGACCGGGACCACGGGCCCGACCTCGGCCCCGGTCCACCACGCGGGCACCCGGTACGCGTAGGGGAGCGCCCACGCGGTGACGTCGTAGAACCGGTCGCTCCGCCCGGTGCGGCGGCGCTCCAGCTCCTCGCGGATGAACGCGGAGTCGAGGACGGCGTCCGGCTCGAGGATCGCTTTCGCCAGCCGCCCCTGCGGCTGGGCCAGGTCGATGACGTGGGCGCCGGCGGGGAGCCGGACGGTCCGGGCCTCGCGCTCGCCGTAAGCGGTGGCGCGCAGCTCGATGGGGCGGGCGAGGCGGCCCACCTCGATCCGGTTGGACAGCAGCACCGCCGCGAGGGAGTCGGCGCGGCCCTGGGCGTCCGGCGCCAGCAGGATGGTCCGGAGCGGAGCGCGGGCGTGCTCACGGACCGCGCGGCGCCGGTATTCCAGGTAGTCGCGGACGCGCGCGGTGCGGCGCGAGGCGGCGGTCCGGAGCGTGGCCATGGAGGCCACGTAATGGTGCGCCGCCGCTTCCCGCAGCGTCAGGACGGAGCCGTCTTCCCGGCGGATGGCGCCGGCGCCGCTGGACGCCTGCTCGTACGTCATCCCCACGGCGCCGATGAGGCTGGGCCAGCTCACGCCGTAGCCGGGCCAGAACTCGTCGTAGCCCTCGCGGGTGAAGAACCCCCAGCCATGGCGGGCGAGGGCATCGGCGTTGCCGCGGGCGAAGACGCTCCACCAGGCGATGATGGACGGGTCCACGTTCCGGTTGACCGGCTCCATGGGCGGGGCGAAGAAGTACGTCGAGCCGGAGCCCATCTCGTGGAGGTCCACGGCGACGTGCGGGTGCCACAGCGCGAACGTCCGCATCCGCCCCCGGGTCTCGGGGTGGGTGTGGAGGAACCAGTCCCGGTTCAGGTCGAACAGGTAGTGGCTCGTGCGCGCCCCCGGCCACTCGCCCCGGTGGTCCATCGCGCCGGGGTACGGGTCCGGCCCGAACAGCCCCCGGCGGCGCATCATGTCCTGCGCGTGCCGCTCGTGGCCGTCCGGGTTCTGCACCGGGTCGATCAGCACGACCGTGCTGTCCAGGATCATCCGGGTCTCGTCGTCCTGACCGGCCGCGAGCTGGTACAGCGTCGCCAGCGCCGCCTCGACCCCCGACGCCTCGTTGCCGTGCACCGTGTAGCCGAGCCACACGATGGCCGGCGTGGCGGCCACGGCCCGGTCGAGGGCGGCTTCCGAAGCGCCCCGGGGGTCGGCCAGGCGGGCGGCGTCGGCGCGGATCTCATCCAGGCGCGCCATGCTGGCCGCGGAGCTCACCGCGATCTCCAGCAGCGCACGCCCCTCGAAGCTGTGGGCCACCGTGTCCACCCGCACGCGCGGGCTCGCCGCGGCCACCGCCTCGGCGTAGCGGACGATCAGGTGATGGGGCGTGAACCGCTCCCCCAGCGCGTACCCGAGCACCGCCCGGGGCGTGGGGACGGCCGGGTCGTACGGCCCCGCCCCGCCCAGCGCGTGCTGCGCGGAGGTGGGCCGCGGGGCGGCCACGAGAGCGAGCAGCAGGAGCAGGCTGGCGCGCACGAAATCTCCGGTCTCGGGTGCAGGCCGGGAACGTAGGGTGGCCGCGCGCCGCGGGCCAGTGAGGGGAGCGGGGGGAGTGGACCCGGCGGCGGTCAGACGATGGGGCAGTGGGCCCCGCAGCCGAAGTGGCGGCGGTGACGGGCGAACCAGCGGTACACGCGCTCGGCGATGGGGCGGACGAGGGGGATGCGGAACAGCCACGCGAGCGGGCGGCCCCGGGGGACCAGCTCGAGGATCTTCTCCACCGCGCCCGCCCCCTGGAACCGGCCCTCGGGGCCGATGAGCTGGACGGACCGTTCGAACTCCGCTTCCGTGATCTCCGGAAACCGCGCGCGGACGCCCTCGTTCTGGTACGCCACCAGCTCGAATCGCGCGTCCCGGTCCCAGTCCCGGAGCCGGTTCACGGAGCGGATGCACACGTTGCACGTGCCGTCGTAGACGACGACCCACGGCGCGTCCCCGGCCGCGCTCACCCCGCCGCGGCCTCCTCCGCCATCCGCGTCTCCAGGGTCGTGGGGTGGGTCAGCGTGTTGTGGATCGTGCACTGCGACGCGGCCCGCACCGCGGCCGCACGCCGCTCCGGCGCCAGCCCCGGCCAGTGGATCGCCATGTCCATGCGCGTCACGCGCACCGGGTCGCCTCCGATCTCCCAGGCCACGCCGATCTCGAGCCCCTCCAGCGACAGGTCGGCGTGCCGGGCCCAGCCCTGCAGCATGGAATGCGTGCACGTGGCCAGCCCCGCGGCGAGCAGGTGGAAGGGCGAGAGACCCACCGCGCCGGCCTCGAACGCGAACCCGTCCCCGTCCCCGTCCCCGTCCCCGAGGAGGCGGATGCGGTCCTCCGTCTCGAGCACGATCTTCATGCCGCCGCAGCCGGCGCAAGAGATGTTCCCGCAACCGTTTCCGTGGCCCGAACCCTGCACTGTACGGGGGTCGGAACCTCGAATTACGGAGCATTTTGCATGAATAGACGCTGGATCCTGGTCGCCGGCCTCGTGGTCCTGGCCGCCGTCACGGGCCTCTTCGCCTTCACCGGCACCGAGGCCGACCCGCCCGCGCCGTCGGCGACGCTGCGGCTGGAAGTGGACGTGTCCGAGCGGACCCTCACCGTGCTGGAGCACGGGCGGGCCACGCGCACCTACGGCGTGACGGTGGGGACCGCGCGCCACCCGACGCCGAAGGGCGCCTACACGATCGACTGGATCGTCTGGAACCCGAGCTGGCACCCGCCCGACTCCGAGTGGGCGCGGGGGGAGAAGCCCATGGGCCCCGGGCCCAACAACCCGATGGGCCGGGTGAAGATGTTCTTCCGGCAGCCGGCGTACTACGTCCACGGCACCAGCCGCGACGACCAGATCGGCGAGGCGGCGTCCCACGGCTGCGTCCGGATGCGGAACGAGGACGTGATCGAGCTGGCGCAGCTGGTGATGGAGCACGGGGGCGAGGTGAAGCCGCCCGGCTGGTTCCAGCGCGTGATCAACCGGTTCCGCGACACGCGGGAGGTGACGCTGGGAGCGCCGGTGCCGGTGGTCATCGAGGGGTAGGGGCCTCCTCGCCGGCTACCGCCCCCACCGGCTCTCCCGCACGAACGGCGTCACGGTCACGCCCAGCGTGATGGCCACCAGGTTCGCTTCCGTCCGCTGCGGATCGAAGCTGATGGTCCCGTCCGGGTTGTCGATGATGCCCCCCTCGCGGAGGTAGGACACCACGCCGTTGTGCTGGTAGTGGGCCCCGAGCCCGAGGGCGACCCGGGCGCCGAGGGGGATGCGCAGCTCGCCACCCGTGGACCAGGCCAGGGTGTTGTCCTCGTAGTTCGTGGTCTCGCCGAAGCTCTCGTCGTGCTCGTCGACCCCGTGGAGGGAGGACGCCGCGGTGAAGGCGGCCCAGCCGATCGTACCGTCGAGGGCGAGGTCCGTCGGGCCGACGGGGATCACGATCTGCGGGCCGATCCCGGCGTACACGATGCTGTAGTTGGTGTCGAGGTCGAGGAGGATGCGGCACCCCACCGTGGAGCTGAAGCAGATCTCCCGCCTCTCGTGGTCGTAGATGGACGCGCGGAACTCGCCGTGGATCCGGAAGATCCGCGAGGGGTCGAGGGCGTACGACCCTGCCAGGGCGACACCGAGTCCGGGGCCGGTGGAGAGCTCGCCGAGCGGCTGCGTGTTGAGGAGCGCGAGCGAGCCGGTCCAGCGCGAGTGCTCCTGACCGCGGGCGGTGACGGGAACCAGGAGGAGGAGCACGAGGGTCAGGAGTGCGATTCGGGGCGCGGTCATCACGGGGTCTCCGCTGCGGTACGGTGTGCTGCCGTGTGCGCCTTGACGTACCATGGAGCCCCGTCTAACGTTCCCGCGCAGGGGACGTCCGAGAGCGGGCGCGGGATCGGTGATCGAGCGGCCGGGGCGAGCGTTGCCCGCGGCCGCATTCTTTTTCCACGGACGTCGTCGCATGGGAACCCGGGCCCCCGGGCTGACCGGCGAAGTGGAGCGTTCGATGGCGAAACAGGAAGGGATCGAGATGGAGGGCGTCGTGGTGGACGTCCTGCCGGATCGCATGTATCGGGTCAAGCTGGAGAACGGCCACGAGGTCCTGGCCTATGCCGCCGGGAAGATGTCGAAGTTCAAGATCCGGGTGCTCACCGGCGACCGGGTCACGCTGGTTCTCTCCCCGTACGACCTCACGCGCGGACGGATCGTTTATCGGCACAAGTAGCGGGGGCGCGCGGCCTTCGATCACCGCGGCGCGGCCTGTTCTCCCGACACGATCCCCCGACCTGTAGTCCGCCGCCTTCCCCGCCATCGGGGTTCCCCCTACGCGCCGATCCCCCCGTTTCCCCACAGAAATTCCCACGCTGCCCCGACAGAGGAACGATCGGGCGGTGAGCATATTGGGCTGAGGATCGAGGGGACCGTCACGCGAGGGCGTCGATGACCACCGTAACGACACCGAAGGATGAGCCGGCGACGCGGGCCCGCAAGGCGCCGCGCGTCGTGCGCGCACGCGAGCACACCGTGGAGATCGTCTCGGACCCGGGGGAGGGCGCGCAGAAGTGCGGCCAGATCTTCGGGTCGGTCTCGGCGAAGATGGGGAACGGGGCGTGGACCGTGGAGCTGATCCCGGCGGAGATCCAGCCGCCGCCGCGGATCCCGGCGGGGGCGAGCGGGAACCGGATCCGGATCGGCGAGGGTCCGGTGACGAACTGGGGGGACCAGACCAACCTGGTGGTGGCGTTCAACGAGCAGGTGCTGCTGAACCGGCACCGGTCCGACGCGCTGGCGGAGGACGCGGTGGTGCTCCTGGAGAACCAGTGGAAGGAGCACGGGGACGAGGCGATCCGGAAGCAGTGGGCGGGGGCGATGAAGGAGCTGTCGTCGCGGCGGTACCGGATCATCGAGATCCCGATGGACGCGATCTGCCGGACGGTCGTGGATGATCCCCGGAAGGGGAAGAACATGTTCGCGCTGGGGATCCTGTCGTGGATCTACGACCGCGACATGGCGCTGGTGGACGCGCAGATCGCGTACGCGTTCCGGAAGAAGTCGGAGGAGGTCTACGAGAAGAACGTCGCGCTGCTGAAGCTGGGCTGGGAGTGGGCGTCGGAGAACCTGGATTTCCGGGTGGAGGTGAAGGCGACGCCGAGCGACGTCCCCATGGTGGTCATGGACGGGAACCAGGCGGTGGCGCTGGGGGCGGTGGCGGCGGGGATGGACCTGGCGGCGATGTACCCGATCACGCCGGCGACGAGCGTCAGCCATCAGCTGGGGGAGATGTTCGACCGGTTCGGCGGCGTGCTGCACCAGGCGGAGGACGAGATCGCGGCCGCGGGGGTGGCCATCGGGGCGTCGTACGCGGGGAAGGTGGCGTTCACCATCACGTCGGGGCCGGGGCTCGCGCTGAAGACGGAGTTCCTGGGGCTCGCGGTGATGACCGAGGTCCCGCTGGTGCTGGTGGACGTGCAGCGGGGCGGCCCGAGCACGGGGCTGCCGACGAAGGTGGAGCAGAGCGATCTGCTCGCCGCGATCTTCGGCCAGCCGGGGGACGCGCCGCACGTGGTGATGGCCCCGGCCACCATCGAGGAGTGCTTCCATTCCATGGTCACCGCCCGCCGCCTCGCGGAGACGTTCCGGACGGTGGTGATGGTGCTGACGGACGCGAACCTGGCGACGGGCGTGCAGCCGTTCCCGCGCCCCGACCCGCGGACGAGCTGGGTGGCGGGGCCGCCGGACCAGGCGGCGGTGCCGGAGGGGTTGCGGCCGTACGACTGGGACGGCAGGACGGGATTGTCGCGGCGCTTCATCCCCGGGCAGCCGGGGGGGATGTTCACCGCCACGGGGCTGCACCACGACGAGAACAGCCGGGTGGCCTACGACGCGGACATCGTGCAGCGCAGCTCTGCGATGCGGAGCCGGAAGCTGGCGGTGCTCCAGCAGATGCTCCGGCCGCCCGAGGTGTACGGGCCCGACCGGGGCGACCTGCTGGTGGTGGGGTGGGGGAGCACGAAGGGGGCGATCGAGGAGGCGGTGGACCGCGCCCGGGAGGAGGGGCTCCGGGTGTCGTCGCTGCACCTGCGCTTCCTCTCGCCCATGGAGCCCGGGATCAAAGAGATCTTCCAGCGGTTCAAGCGCGTGATGACCGTCGAGATCAACTACAGCGACGACCCGGGCGACCCCTACATCACCGACGAGAACCGCCGCCGCGGGCAGCTGGCCTGGCTGCTCCGGGCCCAGACCCTGGTGGATGTGGACTGCTGGACCCGCGTCCTCGGCGAGCCCATGCGGCCGGGTCAGATCCACGGGGCCATCATCGACCGGATCGTCCGGGACGGCCGCATCTCCGGCCGGGGCCGGCGGCCCAGGAAGAACGCGAAGGGAGGCGCCGAATGATCGCGAGCTGTTCGCTGCTCCACGCCGCACCGGACGACCGGGTCTTCGGCATCGACGACTACGAGGCCGCGCTCCCCCGCTGGTGCCCCGGCTGCGGAGACCTGTCCGTGCTCGCGGCCGCGCAGAAGCTGCTGGCGGAGGAGCAGCTGAAGCCGGAGACGACGGTGTTCGTGTCCGGGATCGGCTGCTCGAGCCGGTTCCCGCACTACATGCGGACCTACGGCTTCCACGGGATCCACGGCCGCGCGCTGCCGGTCGCCACGGGGGTGAAGCTGAGCCGCCCGGAGCTGGACGTGTTCGTGGTCATGGGCGACGGGGACTGCACCTCCATCGGCGCCGCGCACTGGCTCCACGCCACGCGCTACAACATCGACATGGTCGCCCTGATGCTGGACAACAACATCTACGGGTTGACCAAGAACCAGACCTCGCCCACCACGCCCCAGGGGTACGCGAGCAACACGCAGCCGAAGGGGAGCTGGCTGCCCGCGCTCAACCCCATCTCGGCGACGCTGGGCATCTCCAACGCGTCCTTCGTGGCGCAGACCGCGGAATGGGTTCCGCAGCACCTGTTCGCCACGCTCAGGGCCGCCTACCGGCACCGCGGCTTCGCCTTCGTCCGCATCCTCCAGCGCTGCCCGAAGTTCACGCCGGACCTCTACCAGCTCGCCGTGAAGAAGCCGGACACCATCGAGCTGCTGGTCCACGACGATGGCGTGGCGGTCCCCGAGATCCAGGGGCTCTACACGAACCAGCTGTACCACGACCCGCGGGACATCGACGCGGCCCGTCACCTCGCCGAGGAGGATGGCAGGAAGATCCGCCTGGGTGTGTTCTTCCGGGACGAGTCCAGACCGCGCTACGAGGAGATCCGTCGACTCCCCCGCTATTCGGCGGAGGAGAAGGTGAAGCGGCTGAACGAGGAGCTCGACGCGTATGCCGTCTGACGAGCTGATGCCCGGCGCCCTCGAGGCGGTGCGGGAACGGATCGAGGCCTTCCGCTCGGCCGTGGCCGGGGCGGTGGACGAAGTGTCGCAGCTGCTCGCTGCCCACCGCGCGCCGGAGGGCGATCGCGGCGGGCGGGCGGCGGAGGAGCTGGGCGTGTTCGCTTCCGGGCGGATCGACACCGACCGCTTCGGCACCCTGTTCGGGGGCGGGGCCGGGCTGGACCCGGACGCGGCCGAGCGGGTGGAGGCCGCGCTGGAGACCATGCGGGCCGTCCTCGAGGCCGGGGACGGGGCGCACGTCTGCCGCGTGGAGCCGGGCGGCGACCTGCGCGCCGCGGTGCAGACCGGGCTCGCGCTCGCCGGCCGGGCGTTCGGCGCGGCCCGGGCGGTCGAGGCGGCCCGCGCCGGGACGGTCGTGGACCCGGCCTTCCCGGCGGGGTTCCCGCCGGAGCGGTGGAGCCCCATGGAGCGGGTGGTCGCCCCTCCGCTGGTCGTGGACGTGGATGGCGCCGATCTGCGCCCCGCCGGCCTCGCCGACTACCTCGAGGGCGGCCAGGCCCTGGTGCTGGTGGTGCGGCGGCCGGCGCCGCCCGCGGCGCTCGCCCGGCTCGTCACGCCCGGCACCCTCGTGGTGCAGCGCCGCGGCGCCGGGGCGCTGGACGCGCTGGCGGGGTGGGCCGGGCCGGCCATCGTCGCCCTCGTCCCCGAGGGCGCCGCGGAGTTCGCCTGGCTGCCCGACGGGCACCCCGGGGCGGCGGCGGAGCGCCGGGGCGCGGGAACCCTCGCCGTCGACTCGCTGCCGGAAGGGGCGACCCGGGCCATCGGGTCCCTGAGCGCGGCGCGCCAGGAGTCCGAGCTCGCGCTCCTGCGGATGCTCGCGGATGCGGCCGCCGGTCGCGTGCTCGCCGCAGCCGGCGCCGGCGCCGGAAACGGGGCCGGTGCCGCGCCGGTGGACCCGGCGGACCGGCTCGCCGCGTGGCTGCTTCGCCAGGCGGACGTCCCCGCCCCCGGCGCCGCGTGAGGTCGTGATGCTCGGACCCGTCCTCGGCTCGGTCGCCATTCTGGGCGGCGTCGGCGTCACCTTCGGGACGCTCATCGCCCTGGCCAACCGCAAGCTGCGGGTCTGGGAGGACCCGCGCATCGGCGAGGTGGAGTCCCTGCTGCCGGGGAACAACTGCGGCGCGTGCGGCCAGGCCGGGTGCCGCGCCTTCGCGGAGGCGGTCATCCGGGGCGAGCAGACCCCCGCCCAGTGCACGGTCATGGGCGAGGCCGACCGCGAGGAGCTCGCCGGATACCTCGGCGTCGATGCGGGCCAGGCCACCAGGGTCGTGGCCCGGCTCCTCTGCGCCGGTGGCGCCGATGTCGCCGTCCAGAAAGCCAGCTACTTCGGCGTCGAGAGCTGCGCGGCGGCCGTCGCCGTGGGCGGCGGTGGGAAGGGGTGCCCCTGGGGGTGCGTGGGCTTCGCCGACTGCGCCGTCGTCTGCGACTTCGACGCCATCGTCATGAACCGCCACGGGCTGCCGGTCGTGGACCCCGAGAGGTGCACCGCGTGCGGCGACTGCGTCGACGCCTGCCCCCTCGGGCTCTTCACCCTCATGCCCCTGGACCACCACCTCGTCGTGCAGTGCAGGAGCCTCCTCGAAGGCGACGCCGCCACCGACCTCTGCGCCGTGGCCTGCAACGCCTGTGGCCGCTGCGTCGCCGACGCACCCCCGGGGCTCATCGCCATGCAGCGCGGCCTCGCCGTGATCGACTATGCGAAGATCGAGCTGGAAAACCCGAAAGCCACGGAGCGGTGCCCGACCGCGGCCATCGTCTGGATCGAGGGCGCGCAGTTCCGCGCGCCCGCCGTCGCACGGAGCGCATGATGAGAATTCCGTTCAGCCGCAGGGACGAACTGCCCCAGCCCCGCTTCCCCGGCCTCCCGGAGGCCACGGACGGCAGCGGCGCCGTGGTCGCCATGGAGACCGCCGCCAGCGAGGCGGCCGGCGCCTACCCCATCACCCCCTCCACGCAGATGGGCGAGGGCTGGGCGCTGGCCGTGGCCCAGGGCGAGACCAACGTCAACGGCCGCCGCCTCCTCTTCTTCGAGCCCGAGGGCGAGCACGCCGCCGCCGGCGTGACCGCGGGGATGAGCATGGTGGGCCTGCGGGCCACCAACTTCTCCAGCGGCCAGGGCATCGCCTACATGCACGAGAGCCTGTACGCGGCCGCGGGGAAGCGGCTGACCTACGTGCTGAACGTGGCCGCCCGGGCCATGACGAAGCACGCGCTCAACGTGCACGCCGGTCACGACGACTACCACGCCGTGGACGACACGGGGTTCTTCCAGCTCTTCGCCAAGGATGTCCAGAGCTCGGCGGACCTGAACCTGATCGCACACCGGGTGGCCGAGCTGTCGCTGAACCCCGGGCTGGTGGCGCAGGACGGGTTCCTGACGAGCCACGTGATCGAGACGATGCGGATGCCGGAGCGGGAGCTGGTGAAGCTCTACCTGGGCGACCCGTCGGACACGATCGAGAGCCCGACGCCGGCGCAGCGGCTGGTGTTCGGGGAGCGGCGTCGTCGGATCCCGGAGCTGTTCGACCTGGACTATCCGGCGATGCTGGGGACCGTCCAGAACCAGGACAGCTACGCGCAGGGCGTGGCGGCGCAGCGGCCCTTCTACTTCGACCACGTGCACGGTCTGACGGACCGCGCGATGGCGGAGTACGGCGAGCTGACGGGGCGGTCGTACGCCCGGGCCATGGGCTACCGGCTGGAGGACGCGGAGTACGTGCTGGCCGGGCAGGGATCGGTGATCACGAACGCCGAGGCGGTGGCGGACTACCTCCGGAAGGAGCGGGGTCTGAAGGTGGGCGTGCTGGACATGGTGATGTTCCGGCCGTTCCCGACCGACCTGGTGGCGGGGCTGCTGGCGGGGAAGAAGGCGGTGACGGTGCTGGAGCGGGTGGACCAGCCGCTGGCCGTGGACCCGCCGCTGCTGCGGGAGATCCGTGCGGCGATGGGGAAGGCGGTGGAGAACTGGCGGGAGCAGGCGGCCGGCCAGCGGCAGCAGGCCGGTCCGTGGAAGCCGGTCCGCGGTCTGGACGGGAGCGACGCGATGGTGGCGCCGCACGCCGGGATCCCGGCGGTGCGGCCGGAGGACGTGCCGGACTTCTTCACGGCGGGCTTCGGCTTCGGGAGCCGGGACCTCCAGGCGGGCGATCTGGTGGCGGCGGTGGAGAATATGCGGGAGGGGGCTCCGCGCCGTCGCCAGTACTACCTGGGGATCGACTTCATCCGGAAGGGGACGAAGCTGCCGAAGCTGGAGATCTGGCAGGAGCAGCTCCTGGCGGCGTACCCGCACCTGGCGGAGCTGTCGCTGCCGCCCGCGGGGAACCTGAACCTGCTCCCCGAGGGCTCGGTCGCGCTGCGGATCCACTCGGTGGGCGGCTGGGGCGCGATCACGATGGGGAAGAACCTGTCGCAGACGGCGTTCGAGCTGGCGGGGCTGCACGTGAAGGCGAACCCGAAGTACGGCTCGGAGAAGAAGGGTCAGCCGACGACGTTCTACGCGACGCTGAGCCGCGAGCCGGTGAAGATCAACGCCGAGCTGAAGCATGTGGACGTGGTCCTCTCTCCGGACCCCAACGTGTTCCGCCACTCCGACCCGCTGGCGGGGCTCGCCCGCGGGGGCGTGTTCGTGATCCAGACGGACCAGTCCTCGGAAGCGCTGTGGGACTCGCTACCCGATGCGGCGCGGCGGGCGATCCGGTCGCGTCAGATCCGCGTGTACGCGCTGGACGGGTTCGCCATCGCCGCCGAGGAGGCGAGCGACCCGGAGCTGCGCTACCGGATGCAGGGCGCCGCGTTCATGGGGGCGTTCTTCCGGACCTCCCCGCTGGCGGAGCGGGAGGGGCTCTCGGAGGAGCAGCTGTTCGCCGGGATCCGCGACCAGATGCAGCGGAAGTTCGGCAAGCTCGGCGAGCGGGTGGTCGAGGACAACGTGCGCGTGATCCGGCGCGGCTACGACGAGGTCCGGGAGGTGGCGGGGAGCGATGTCGACGGGAAGGAGGGGACGGTCCCCCTCCCGATGGCGCCCATGCCGGACCTGCTGGACACGCCGGCGGCGGAGATCGGGATCGGCAACCCCGGCCGCTTCTTCGAGCAGGTGTGCTCGCTGTACGCGACCGGGAGCGACCCCATCGCCGATCCGTACGCGGCCATCAGCGCGATCCCGGCGGCGACGAGCGTGATCCGTGACATGACGAACATCCGGTTCGAGGTGCCGGACTTCATCGCCAGCAAGTGCACCGGGTGCGCCCAGTGCTGGACGCAGTGCCCGGACGCGGCGATCCCGGGTCTCGTGAACAGCGTGGAGGACCTGCTGGACACGGCGATCCGCCACGCGCAAGACGGGAGCGGCCGCTCGCTGGACCGGCTGCGCCAGGTCTCGAAGCACCTGTCGAAGGAGGCGCGGACGGTCATCGAAGGGGTGCCGTTCGACAACTTCGGCGACACGCTCCGCGCCGCCTACCGCAACCTCGGCCCGAAGCTCAACTGGGACCCGGAGAAGCGCCGCGAGCTCGATGACGACTTCGCCGCCGTCTACCCGGTCCTGTCCAGCTTCCCGCTGGCAAAGACCCAGCCGTTCTGGGACGTCCCCGACGGGAAGGAGAAGGGGAGCGGCGGGTTGCTCTCCATCACCGTCAACCCCGAGGCGTGCAAGGGGTGCAACGTCTGCGTGGAGGTGTGCCCCGAAGGCGCCCTCGTCACCATCCGGCAGGACGACGAGGTGGTGGACACGCTGCGGAAGAACTGGACGTTCTGGAAGGCGCTGCCGGACACCGACGACCGCTACATCAACATCCGCGACCTGGAGGAGGGGATCGGCGTGCTGCCGAGCCTGCTCCTCAAGAAGGACACGTACCGCAGCATGGTGGGCGGCGACGGGGCGTGCATGGGGTGCGGCGAGAAGACCGCGGTGCACCTGATCACGTCGACCATCGAAGCGCTGATGCAGCCGCGGGTGGCAAAGCTCGTGGCGCGGCTGGACGCGCTGATCGCGGGGCTCGATGCCCGCGCGCGGACGCTCCTGGCCAGCGACGCGGACATCGACCTGCTGGCGGTGGCGGAAGGGGCGCGGGTGGACGTGCCCATGACGGAGGCCAACCACGCGGAGCTGGCCCGGCTCGCGTCGTCGCTGAAGGCGCTGAAGGACCTGAAGTGGCGCTACGAGGAGGGGCCCAGCACCCGCGGCCGCGCGGCGCTCGGGATCACCAACAGCACGGGGTGCTCCAGCGTGTGGGGGAGCACGTATCCGTACAACCCGTACCCCTTCCCGTGGGTGAACCACCTCTTCCAGGATGCGCCCTCCGTCGCCATCGGCATCTTCGAAGGCCACATGCGCAAGATGGGGGACGCCTTCATCGCGCTGCGTCGGGCGGACAAGCTCCTGGACGGGAGCTACGACGCCGCGTCGGACGAGGCGTTCTTCGGCGCGTTCGACTGGCGCCAGTTCAGCGACGACGAGTTCAACCTCGTGCCGCCGATCCTGGCCATTGGCGGGGATGGGGCCATGCTGGACATCGGGTTCCAGAACCTCTCGCGGCTGCTGGCGAGCGGGAAGCCGATCCGGGTCGTCGTCCTGGACACGCAGGTCTACTCGAACACGGGTGGACAGGCGAGCACGGGGACGTACACGGGGCAGTCGGCCGACATGTCGCCCTACGGCAAGGCGGTCCACGGGAAGACGGAGGTCCGCAAGGAGCTGGGGTTCATCGCGCTGGCCCACCGGGGGACGTTCGTCCACCAGACCTCGCAGGCGTCGGCGAGCCACCTGATCGGTGGGCTCATCAAGGGGCTCCACAGCCGGCGCCCGGCGGTGTTCAACGTCTCCACGCCCTGCCCCGTGGAGCACGGGCTGCCGGACGAGTGGGCGCCGAAGAGCGCGAAGCTGGCGCTGGAGAGCCGCGCGTTCCCGTTCATGACCTACGACCCGGACGCGGGGAAGTCCATCGCGGAGTGCCTGAGCCTGGACGGGAACCCGTCGCTGAACGAGGTC
>DATKBW010000112.1:0-7366 GCA_035513575.1 Longimicrobiales bacterium
CCCCCCCCCCGCTGTCGTCAGGGGCCCGAAAAAGTGGGACCTTCCTGGGAAGGCCCCACTTCCAGCGCTCTCGCGGTCCGGGGGTCGGGCTGGCCGGTGTGTCGTGGGCTACACCAGGATCGGCGCTCCGTCGAACGACAGGAAGGCTTGGCCGCCGCCACGGGGCGTGCCCGGCTCTTCCTCTTCTTCGTCGTCCGGTGGTGTCGGGTTGATGTCCGTGGGAGACCGGCAGCCAGTCAGAGAGGCGACGGCCAGGAGAGTCAGCAGAGCCAGACGTCGGTTCGATTTCATGGGCGTTGTCTTCCGCACGGGTCCTTCCCTAGCTTACTTCGACATGCTTAAAACTGTCGGAAGTTCTTCCTGTGGACAAGGGGGATAGGAAAAATGCTGCAGCGCAACAGGCTCGTGCTGATCGGATTGCTGGCGGCCCTGGCGGCCTCTGCCTGCGCGAGCGCGGGGGGGACGGCGCGTCCACGCACCGATGTGATCACAGCCGAGGAGATCGAGGCGACGAGGGTGTCGAACCTGTACGAGCTGGTACAGCGTCTACGGCCGCGCTGGCTGGACCTGCGGTCGAGTCAGAGCTTCACCAGCGACACCCAGATCGTGGTGTACCAGGGCCAATCCTACCTTGGAGGGGTGGAGATGCTTCGACAGTTCGGAAGGGAGTCGGCGCACCGGCTGATCTATCTGGATGGCCCGACGGCCTCGGCGACGCTCCCGGGGCTGGGGACGCGGCAGGTCGAGGCGGCGATCGTCATCAATCCGGTCAACTAGTCGCCGGAGCGGCGCGTCCAGATGACGACCACGCCGCAACGGGCGCGTGGCGTCAGGAACTCCGCAGGCACGGTGGAAAGGCCGCGGTATACTTCGATTCCCAACACCGATCCCGAGGAAACGGCGTCATCGACCGTGAACCCCGGGCCCGCGGTGGCCCCTCCGATGTCCGGGGTCAGGAGCATGCCGTCGACGAAGATCTCGGCTCGGCAATCGCGCCTCATGGTCACGACGCGCTGGAGGCCGGCGCCGCTGGACTGGAGCTGGACGCCCGGGACGTTGGACAGCAGATCCGAGACCCGCGACGGCCTGATCCGGCGGATGTCTTCGAGAGTGAGGTAGTGGCCGAATCCCGCGCGCAGGCGCTCACGGAATCCTTCGAGAATGGGGCTTTCGTAGCGTCGGGAGCGGGCGAGCACTTCGATCGGCGCCAGGAGGACCGCCTTGGGATCGAGGCGGATCTCCACCTCGTAAACCTGGAACCCGTCCGTCCACAGGATCGGTGTCTCGGTGCGCTGGTAGCCGACCCGGGAGGCGTTGAAGACGTAGCCCCCGTCTTCGGTGACGGTGAACGAGAACACCCCTTGATCGTTGGTGAAGACCGTCCCGAGACGGTGTCCGCGTGCCGTGGAAACGCGTACCTCGACGCCGACGATGGGCTCGAGGTTCGCATTGTCGATCACCTGGCCATCGATGCGGATCTGGGCGCTCAGGAAACCAGGTTGCCCGAGCCCCGCACCGACAGCGGTGGCAAGCATAAGCAATGACGCCCGCATGTCCATACAACGCTCCAGGGTGGGCGACCGCGACACGTCCTTAAGGATGCAACACCCTCATGAATTGTGCTACTGTGCCGTTCGACCACTCGGGCGTTCCCGGCCCGGTTTCCACGATGAACCAGCGCCACCACGGAGAAAAAAGGTATGGCTAGATCCTGTTTCGCTCGGGAGATCGTCTTGATGCTGATGCTGTCGGCCTTGGCGGTTCCGGGGGTTGCGCAGGGGACCGTGCGCCCCGTGGGATTCGACGAGTTGCCACGGATCGGCGTCGGCTACGTGACGAACGCACCGAACATGTTTCTGGGCGGGAGCGCCTATTTCGTGGCGGACTACCGGGGTGGGTTGGGATTGTACGTGGACTTCAAGCGAAGCACCTCGACGCCGCGGACCGAATCGGACTTCATCGATTCTCTGACGGTCTCCGAGGTCGATGACCTGGGGCACGAGCGGGACTTCGACGATTTTGCGTGGTGGTCGGTCAACGGGGCGCTGGTCCGGCCGATCAGCCCGGAGCTGATGCTGTACCTCGGAGCGGGGTACACGCACGAAGAAGTCTACTACCGATACAGGAGTGACGATCCCGATCTGGGCTCGTTCGGGCGGTACTGGATCGCCGACGAAGAGGGGTCGGGTGGGAGGCTGAACGTCCTGGGCGGCGCTTTCCTGCGCGTGAGCCGGCGGATCGCGCTTCAGTTCGGTATCGAGCTGCAACCGAACGGCTTCACGGTGGGGGGTTCTTACTCGCTGCCCATTCCCTAGCAGAGCGACCTGCTAGTGCCCCGGCCCGGGCTGGAGCTGGCGGAGCAGCCTGCCTGCGCCGCGGTGGCCGGGGGACAAGCGAAGGGCTTGCTCCGCCTGGGTTCGGGCGCCGTCGTACGATCCGAGGATGTAGTAGGCGGTCCCGAGCGCGACGTGGGCATCGGCCGTTCCGCTGGAGCCGAGTCGGGCGCCGGATGCGAAAGCGGCTCGGAACGTGGGGAGGTCGTCGAGGGCCCGGAGCGCCAGGGCCGCCGTCCGATCCCGGCGGTCCCGGGCGACGGCTTCTGCGAAGTGGGCACGGGCGCCTGCGGTGTCCCCCCGGGCGAAGCTGATCTGGCCGCGGAGGAGTGCTCCCCGTGAAGTCCGGTGGCGCGCCTCGGCCTTGACGATGTCTCGCAGCGCGCGGTCCCGACGGCCGGCCCGCAGCTCCATTTCGGCGGCGAACAGCAGCGGCATCGGGGTGTGGACCATCTCCTGGCCGACCACGCGATTGACGTGGGCCGCTTCCGGCCAACGCCCCTGGCGGGCGTACAGCTCCTGGAGCCGACCTTGCGCCTGGACCCACGGGAGACGGTCTTCCTGGTACGACCGGACGATGCGGCCGACCTCGTCTTCCGGGATGGGTAGCACCGCGGTATCGGGGGTGCCTGCGGGGACGAAAGGAAATCGGGCCGTGAGCCGGTGGACGAGGTATTCGCCGGCGATCGAGTCGAGTGCGGTCACGGGTACGCGGCTACGGGCCTCGACGCGTTCGATGGCGCCGGTCCATTCGCCGATCTCACCTGCGGCCCTGAGTGCCTCGTAGAACGCGTCGCCAATGAGGAACTGGCCTTCGATGTTCGGGTGGAGATGCTCGAGGATGAGCTCGTTGCCGATGACGCCGCCCGGGGAAGCGGCGGCGAACGCGTCCAGGACATCGACCACCGTGGCGCCGTGGCGACGTGCGACGTCCCGGATCACCGTGTTCATCACGGAAGGGGCCCGAAAGGGGAGCTGGTCGCGGTCGCGGGCGGCGACGAAGGCCTCACGGGCGGCCGCCGGATGGCCGCTCGCTTCGAGGGCGCGGCCCTGGACGAACCAGGGGTAGGCGGTAGCCGAATCGAGAGCGAGGAGGTCGGCCGCGGCAAGGGCCGCTGCCTCGGCGTCGCGTGCCGCGAGGGCCGCACGGGCGCGGTCGACGCCGCGTCGCCAGACGGTGGTGTCGACCCCCTCCGCGGGTCGACTGACGAAGGGCGGCTGGTCCCGCTCGTTGCTGACCAGTGTGGCGATGAAGACGGGGACCCCGGCCCCGGCATAGACCTCGAGGAGGTCCCCGAGATTGCGGGCCAGCTGGCGGGCACCGGCGCGGTAGAGCGGCGATCCCCAGGACACCGTGTGCTCGGACCCCAGGTACTCCATGAGCGTTCGCCTGGAAGGCGGAGCCCGATCGGTGACGCGCCACAGCAGCGCGGCCACGCGGTCGATGGTCGCTTGCAGGAGCTGGGTCGTCCGGAGCTGCCGGAGCGCCAGGTAGGCACGGACGACGGTCACGCTCCGGCTCACGGACTCGGCCGAGGCGACGCCCAGCACGCCATAGTACTCGTTGTGCCCGGCGTAGATGAGGATCGCGTCCGGACGCTGCTCGAGGATCTCGGGCGCCATGTCCAGGAGCGTGTGGGAATTGGTGGCATCGAGGGCGATGTTGATCACCTCGATCTCCCGGTCGGGGAACGTCTCCTGAAGCCGCTGCTCGAGCATCCGGGAGAACGCGCCGCCATGGTAGTACGGGAAGCCGGCGGTGGTCGAAGCGCCCTGGACGAACACCCGGTAGGCGTCGGTGGGCTTGGTTGCACGGAACAGGTCGCCCGCGGGCGTCGGGATCCCGGCCTCGTGACGGAAGTAGCGCCAAGCCACGTTCCGATTGGCCACGAGATAACCGGGGGCCTGATCGAACTGGACGAAGAGGGGGTAGTCACTCCCGTAGCCGCCGATCCTGAGCCCTGCCTCGAGCAGGGCAAAAAGGAGGACTGGAATGCCGAGGAAGACGAGGACGAGGAGTGCGCGCTGACGCCGCGAAAGGGAAGAGAAACGAGGCCGCGCCGGGCTAGACATTTTCCTCGATGGTCGGGTAGATTCCCGCCCCGGCGGGTTGCCCCCTGCCGGCGGCGATCTGTCGTTCCTTCCTCTCCAGCCTGGTTCCGCCAGTCGTCATGATCCTAGGCATATCAGCCTTCTACCACGATGCTGCGGCCGCCCTGGTCGACAGCGCCGGCGAGGTCGTTGCGGCCGCCCAGGAGGAGCGGTTCACCCGGGTGAAGCACGACCCCCGGTTCCCGCGGGAGGCGGTGGCGTACTGCCTGTCGGAGGCGGGGATCGGCATGGATCAGATCGAGCTCGTCGCGTATTACGAGCAGTCGTGGGTGAAATTCGAGCGCATCCTCGAGACCACGCTGGCGTACGCGCCGCGCGGCGTGGGGCCCTTCCTGCAGGCGATGCCCCTGTGGCTGAAGGAGAAGCTGTGGATCGGACGGCTCCTGGAGCGGGAGCTGGGCTATGGCGGCACGGTCATCTACCCCGAGCACCACGAATCCCACGCCGCTTCCGCCTTCTTTCCCTCGCCCTTCGAGCGTGCGGCCATCCTGACGCTGGACGGCGTCGGCGAATGGTCCACGGCCACGTGGGGGGCGGGGGAGGGGAACCGGATCGCGCTGAAGCGCGAGCTGGAGTTCCCCCACAGCCTGGGGCTGCTCTACAACGCCTTCACCTACTATACGGGCTTCCGGGTCAACTCGGACGAGTACAAGGTAATGGGGCTGGCGCCCTACGGCCAACCGAAATACGCCCGCCTCATCCTGGACGAGCTGATGGACCTGAAGGAGGACGGCTCGTTCCGGCTGGACATGGACTACTTCGCCTATGGCCACGGGATGACCATGACGAACGCGCGGTTCCACGCGTTGTTCGGCGGGCCGCCGCGAGAGCCGGAATCGGCGCTGACGCAGCGGACGATGGACCTGGCGCGTTCGGTCCAGGCCGTCACGGAGGAGGTGATGCTCCGGATGGCGCGCTACGTCCGCCGGGAAACGGGTATGCGTCACCTGTGCCTCGCCGGGGGCGTCGCCCTTAACGCGGTGGGGAACGGGCTCATCCTGCGGGAGGGGATCTTCGACGGGCTGTGGATCCAGCCTGCGGCCGGGGACGCTGGCGGGGCGGTGGGGGCGGCGCTGTTCGCGCATCACCAGGTGCGCGGCGCGCCGCGGCGGGCGGACGGCCGGATGGATCGCCAGAGGGGCTCCTACCTGGGGCCGTCGTTCACGAGCGAGGAGATCGGCGCGTGGCTGGACACGGAGGGCATTCCACACCGGCGCATGGAGCCAGCGGCGGCCGCGGAGGAGGTGGCGGGGCTTCTGGCGGAGCGGAGCGTCGTCGGATGGCTCAGCGGACGGATGGAGTTCGGGCCGCGGGCGCTCGGGGCGAGGAGCATCCTGGCGGACCCCCGTGATCCCGAAGCGCAGCGGACGCTGAACATGAAGGTGAAGTTCCGTGAGTCCTTCCGCCCTTTCGCGCCGGCGTGCCTGGAGGAGCGGGCCCCCGAGTGGTTCGACCTGGACGGGCAATCGCCGTACATGGTGCTGGTGGCGCCGGTTCGGGAGAAGCGCCGTCGTCACCCGGAGGAGGGGGCGGAGGGGCTGGACCGGCTGCGCCAGGTCCTGAGCGACGTCCCTGCCGTCACGCACGTGGACTACTCCGCGCGGCTGCAGACCGTAAGCGCGGAGCGCCACGGGCCATTCCGGGCGCTGATCGAAGCGTTCGAGGCCGAGACGGGGTGCCCGATGGTGGTGAACACCTCGTTCAACCGACGGGATGAACCCATCGTATGCACGCCGGCGGACGCCTACGCGTGCTTCATGCGGACCGGGATGGACGCGCTGGTGCTGGAAGACCGGCTGCTGCTGAAGGCCGAGCAGCCGGATCGGTCGCCGGCCTCGCTCGAGGCGATGAAGGACGAATGGCGGCGGTGGCGCACGATGCCGCCGGGGATCGGCGCCGGCGAGCTGCGGCGGTTCGGCCTGGTTATGGCCGGGGCGTTCGGGGCAATGGGCGGATTCCTCTGGTGGAGGGGGAGCGCCGCGGGGCCGGTCATCGCAATGGTGGCCGGGCTGTTCCTCCTGGCGGGGCTCGCGACCCCGCGGGCGCTTCGCCCGGTTCACCGGGGCTGGATGGCGTTCGCACAGGCGCTGGGGCGCGTGACGAACCGGATCCTCATGGTCCTGGCGTTCTACCTCGTGATCACGCCGGCCGCGGTGGTCCTGCGGCTCGCCGGGCGCGACCGGCTGGCGCTGAGGCGCCGAGGGGGGAAAACTTACTGGACGGCCGCCACCCGGGAGGGGGCCGCCGACCGTTACGACCGGCCGTACTGAGGAGGAGTCATGGGGCTGCGCAAGGACCTGGCGATGATCTGGGACTTCCTTCGAGTGCGGAAGCTCTGGCTCCTCTCGCCCATCATCGTGCTGCTCCTCCTGCTGGGGCTCCTGCTGGTCCTGGTCGAGGGCTCGGCGCTGGCGCCGTTCATCTATACCCTGTTTTGACGCGCCGGGGGGGCACGGATCGAGCACGAAGCGGCGACGCTACGCAGCTTCTTCCCCGGGTCAGGGGCTCTCTACCAGAACCAGATCCCCGCACGCGACCAGCACCTCGATCGCTTCATCCGCCCCTATGCGGACGTGGTAGCCCTGGTCCGGCATGAGCTCCACCGCGAGCGAAACCTCGAGCTCCTGGGCGCCCGCGGGGATCACGGGATAGGCCCCCGCGTCGAGCAGGCGCGCACCGGGATCGGCGCACGTCTGCCGGAACAGACCCCAGTGCAGGTCCCGGTCCACACCCTCGAGCCCGAGCCCCACGCGACTCACACCGGAGCGGACCACCACCGCCGCCTGACCGGTCACGCGCGGGAGCGAGGACCCGGGAGTCGCCGCCGGCGCCAGCGTCGCCTCCCACAACGACGACGCCCGCAGGTCGACGCCCGTGTCGAAATCGGTGCAACCGGCGGCGATCAGGAGCAGGGCCACGAG
>DATKBW010000113.1:0-3895 GCA_035513575.1 Longimicrobiales bacterium
ATCCAGCAGGTGGAGGACGTGGCGCACCGCGCCCCGGTCGTCGGTGCCATCGACGGTGATCCGCATGGCCGTCAGGTCCGCCTCCCCTTCGTCGTAGCGCCAGGCGTCGAAGAGGAGGCGGGCGGAGAGCTCGAGCGGGACTACGGCGACGCCCGACGGGAGCTCGACCGGCTCCTCGCCGAAGAACCCGGAGTCGCGCATGACGCGCACCCGGTCCGCGTGGCCCGGCCAGCGCATGGTCTTCTCGATCAGCTCCGGCACGCGGCTGGTCCGGAGCAGCGTGCGGAGCCCGTCGGTGTTGAACGCCTCGAGCGTGCCCACGCCCGGGAACTCGACCAGCTCGACTTCCGATAGCGCGGGCAGCGTCACGTCCTCGCCCCCGCGCCGGACCCGTGACGGGCGCGTGTACTCGGCGATGACGTCGATCGGCGAGAACGGCGCCCGGTACTCCCACGGGGGGGCCGGGTCATCGGGGATCCCGCCGACGAGGCACTCGAAGCGCGTCACCCGGCTCAGCGTCGCCTCGAAGTGGCCGAGCAGCAGATTGCTGAGTCCCGGCGCCACGCCCGCGTCCACGATCGCGGTGCGCCCGCGCTTCCTGGCCAGGTCGTGGAGCTCGAACGCGTCCTCCTCGAAGAAGGAGATGTCGACGACGTCCACCCCCGCCTGGAGCGTGCGGCGCAGCGTCTCGAACCCCATCGGCCCCGGCACCGCGCCGATGGCGAGGTCGTGGCCTTCGAGCGCGCGAGCGAGCGAGGTCGCGTCGGAGAGGTCCGCCGGGTACGTCCGGATCTCCGAGCCCTCGCCGGCCGCGACCTCCTTCAACCGGCGCAGCGCGTCGGGGCGCGCGTCGGCGGCCGTGACGGAGAGCGTCGGATCGCGCGCGAGGTCCCGGGCCATGGCCGCCCCGATGCGTCCGGCGCCCAGCACGATGACGTTCCGCTCAGGCAAGGATCACGCACTCCAGGTCGGTCGTGACGGTGTGGCGGGCAGCGCGGTCCGGGGCGAGGGCGAGCTCGGCGGGGCGAGCGCGTGAGCGCAGGCCGAGGAGCGTATGGCCGCGTGCGTGGGCGGCCGCTTCGAGGGTGGAGAAGGCGACGTCGTCGCCGGGCCCGGCGTAGTCCGTGGCGGGTCGGAACGTGATGTCCGCGCCGCCGGCGGTGAACAGATCCTCGAAGACGGCCTGGAGCTCGCGCCGGAGCGCGACCTGGGCGAGGATGTGGCTGACTATGAGTGGGCTGATGATCACCTCGGACTCGCTCTCGCCGAGGAGGCGGACGTTCTCGGGGTCAAGGAGCTCCACGATGATGCCGGGGCGCGGGCCGTCGCCGCGCTCCAGGGTCTGGCGGAGGAGGAGGAAGCCGAGGAGCGTCCGGGCATCGGACTCCTCGCTGCTGCCCAGCCAGTCGCTGCCCATGAGCAGGACCACGTCGTAGCTGCGGGGTTCGAGACCGTCGATCTGGTCGGGCTCCGTGTAGTCCGCCTGCACATGGTTCACCTCGACGCCCGATCCGGCCATGAGTCGCCGGAGGCGCTGCGTCCTCTCATCGGGAGGGACCGCCGCGACGATGTCCAGCCGGAACCGCTCGCCCGGGTAGGTGGTGAACTCTTCGATGAGGGCAGGGACCTTGTGGTTCCACCCGAGGATGAGGATCCGCCGATCCGCGGCCGGGGCGGCCGGTGCGGCTTCGGGGGTCGCGCCCGCTGTCGGACCGGTCGGTGGGCTGGCCGGTCCGGCCGTTCCCGCCGGCACGACTTCGGTGTCGACGTAGCGGTGGGCCAGGAGGACCAGCCGGTCGTCGTCCTGGACGGTGAAGCTCGCGGGCGGGTTCAGGTGAGGGACGAGATCGTCCGCGGTCGGCCGCACCACACCGATGAGGACGGCGCGGGGGAAGCGGGCCGAGAGCTGTCCGAAGGGGGTGCCCGACCGTACGCCGTCGAGCTCGCGGATGAAGATGTCGACCCCCTGCCGGTGGGTCAGGAGCTGGGTGTAGACCTGGGACAGCCCGGCGTGGCGGATGTTCTGCGCCAGGAGGCGGCTGACCACGGCGTGGGACGCCACGACTTCGAGCTCGCCCGGGTACACGTGCTCCGCGAGGGCGGCCTTGCCGGGATCGAAGATCTCGGCGACCACGTACGGCGGCGGATCGCCCCCTCTGCCCGGGCGTCCGAGGGACAGCAGCGTCTTCATCGTGTGGGTATCCGCGCGCTCCGCCCCCGCCTCGCCGTACTCGGCCGCGGGGATGATCACGGCGGCGGCGTTGATGGCGTCCACCCGGTCCAGGTGCTCCGCCCGCAGCGCGGTGCCGGAGCGGAGGGTGATCCGGCGGTCGTCCCAGTCGTCGCCGATGGCGTCGCGCAGATCCTGCGCGAAAGCGGCAGTGACGGCGCGGGCGAGGACGACGATGTGGAGGTCGCGGGCGCCGTAGCGCCGGAGGAATCGTCGCACGCGACCCCGCGAGGCGAGCAGCTCGCGGATGATGGCCTCCGTGCGGTTGGTCCATCCGAGGATGACGATGTGGTCGTCGCGCGCGACGGGGGTGAGCCCGGCCTCGAGGCGCTCCATGCGCTCGTCCAGCCACTGCGTCATGACAGCGACGAGCGCGCCCAGGAAGACCACGTAGCCGAGGACGGTGATGATGGTGGAGGTGACGCGGTTCACGGTGCCCACGTCGTCCCCGAGATAGCCGGGGTCGGTGAGGCGGAGGAACGCCCACCACATGGCATCGGTGAAGCTGCCGAAGCCCGTGCCGGCCCAGAGGACCAGCGCGCCGCCGAGGATGGTAATCACGCCGATGGCGGCGGCGATGACCAGCAGCCGGTACTGGGCGCCGCGCACCATCAGGCGCTCGATCCGGAAGACGAGGCGGTCGAGGATCCTGGCCATGGGGTGGATACCATGTCGGGAACGTCCCCGATGCGCTAGCCTTCACCGCTTCGGTGTCGTCGAATGGACCCGCGCGCGGGGGAGTGGGATGGAGCTGTGGATGCTCGTGGGCACCGCCCTGACGCTGGGCGTGCTCCACAGCCTGGAGCCGGATCACGTGGCCGCGGTCAGCTCGTTCGTGGTGCGCCGGCCGACGCGCCGGGCGGCGCTGGGCTACGGGCTGCGGTGGGCGCTCGGACACGGCGGTGTGGTGCTGCTGGCCGGCTCCGCGATCCTGCTCCTCCAGCTCAACGTGGCCGAGGACGGGGGCGCCTGGCTCGAGAAGGTGGTCGGTGCCTCCCTCGTCCTGCTGGGGGGCTGGGTGCTGGCCACCGCGAGGACACTGCACGCGCACCAGCACGTCCACGAGGATGGCACCGTCCACGCGCACCTGCACGCCCATCCGCTGCCCGCCTCAGCGCCGGGCGAGCCGCACCCCCGCGAGCACCGGCACCGCCACGCGGCGACGGCGTTCGGCGCCCTCCACGGGCTGGCGGGGACGGCGCCGGTGGTGGCGCTGATCCCGGTTACCAGCGTGGACTCACCGGCGGCCGGGATCGTCTACCTCCTGGCGTTCGGCGTGGGTACGGCCATGGCCATGGCGCTGTACGCGATGTTCGCGGGGGTGCTGGTACACCAGGCGGCTTCCTACTCCGGCGGTGTGGCGCGGGGCCTGTCCCGGGTGGCCGGCGTCGCCACTGCGGCGGTCGGCGTCTTCTGGCTGGTCCGCTGATCACCGGCCGCGGCGGCTGAAACCGGGGCTCGACGTTACGCGTTTCTTCCTTTATCGAAAGGTCCGGCGCCCGCTCGGACCGGCGTCCCCCTGCGCCCGGAGGCGACTCGATGAATGGACTGCTGCACGACCTGAGGAACGGTGTCCGGTCGCTGGCCCGGAGTCCGGGCCACGCGGCCCTGGTGGTCCTGACGCTGGCTACGGGGATCGCGGCGAGCACGGCGGTGTTCAGCGTG
>DATKBW010000114.1:0-5312 GCA_035513575.1 Longimicrobiales bacterium
TCGCGTGTTTCGGGCTCCACCACCTCCAGCGCCGCCTTCAAGTGCTCCTCGGCTTCCGCGTAACGCCCCAGCCTCAGGAGCGCCGTTCCGAGGTTGTAGCGGAGCACCGCGCTGTCCTCTCCGTCCTCCAGGGCGCCCTGGTACGCTTCCACCGCCTCGCGGTAGCGGCCCGCCCGGAAGTGGCGGTTGCCCCGTTCCAGCTCTCCGATGGCGACGAGGAGCGCGGCCGGCGCGGCGGGCGCGACGATCCCGGCCCGGGCCACGGACGGGCTCTCCCCGCCCGTCCCGGCCAAGGCCATCCCCGCGGTCATCAGCGCTCCGAGCACCATCATTCCGCTACGCAACCGCAACCTCCTCCGTTCCGCCCGCCACCATCCGGTCCCCCGGCCGACCCCGCCCGCCCGCGACCACGCCATCCACGGCGAGCAGCAGCAGGGCCAGCAGGACGAACCATCCGTAACGCGCCTTCTCCCGGACGCTGCGCTGCGCGTCGCCCTCCGTACGGTCGAGCCCTCTGAGCGCCGCGACCACCGCGTCGGTAGCGCCCGCTTCGCCCAGGCGCACGTATTCCCCCCCCGTACGGCTCGCCACTGCCCTCATGAGCCCCTCGTTCAGTCGTGAAACCACGATCTCACCGTCCGGACCCCTCTTGTACCCGCCGGCCCCCGCCGCGCCGGGATCGGTTTCCGGGATCGGCGACCCGCTCTCGGTTCCTACGCCGACAGTGTGGATGGTGATCCCCACCCGGGCCGCGCGGTCCGCGGCCGCGAGAACGGCGTCCTCCTCTTCGAGCGCCTCCCCGTCCGTCACGAGCACGACGGCGCCGCGCCCCGCGTCCTGCGGTCCACGCGCGAGGTCGGTGCCCTGCCGCACCGCGGCGGCGAGAGACGACCCGCCCTGACTCACGATGTCCGGATCCAGCGCGTCGAGGTACAGCTGGAGCGCGCCGTGATCCACCGTCATCGGGGACAGCACGTACGCGCGGCCAGCGAACGCGACCAGCCCGATCCGGTCTCCGGCCAGCTCACGAAGCAGCCGCCGCGCCAGCACGCGCTCGCGTTCCAGCCGGTTGGGGCGCAGGTCGGTCGCCAGCATGGACTTGGACACGTCGAGCGCCAGCACGAGGTCCGCGGCCGACGAGCGCTCCTCCACGCTCTCCAGCCCCCACCGCGGCCCCGAGGCCGCGATTCCGAGCGCCGCTGCGGCGGACGCGACCAGGACCAGCCGGAGCGTCGGGAACCGGTGAAGGTCGCCCGTGCCCAATCGCTCCAGCAGCGCGGCGGACCCGAGCGCGTGGGCGGCGCGACGGCGGCGCCGGGCCCACAGCCAGACGGCGAGCGCGACGGCGGCCGGCAGCGCGAGGGCGAGCCAGAGCAGACCGGGATCGTCGAAGCTCACGGAAGCCTTCCCCACCGGCTCGCCAGCAGACCCCATTCGCCCACCAGCAGGAGCGCGGCCAGGAAGACCAAGGGGAGGTGGCGCGGCGTGTAGTTGGTGTACGTCCGCACTTCCACCTCGGTCCGCTCCAGATCGTCGATCCGGCGATAGATGCTGTCCAGCGCGGCCTCGTTGGTGGCGCGAAAGTACTGGCCGTTCGTCGTCGCGGCGATCTCCGTGAGCAGCTCCTCGTCGATGTGGACGGGGAGGTTGGCATACTGGTACCCGCCGAACATCCCGCGCGCGATCGGGATCGGGGCCACGCCCTCGCTGCCCACGCCGATCGTGTAGATCCGGATCCCGTACGCCGCCGCCGCGCGCGCGGCCGTGAGCGGGTCGATCTCGCCGCGGTTGTTCTCGCCGTCCGTCATGAGGATCATCACGCGCGACTCGCCCGGTGCCCGCCGCAGCCGGTTCGCCGCCGTAGCGATCGCGGTCCCTATCGCGGTGCCATCCTCCAGCATCCCGGTCTGGAGCTGGTCCAGCGCCCGGAACAGCACGGCGTAGTCGATGGTGAGAGGCACCTGCGTGAGCGCTTCCCCGGCGAACGCGACCAGCCCGATCCGGTCGTAGCGCCGCCCACGGACGAATTTCGCCACCTCCTCCTTGGCCACCGCGAGCCGGTTCTGAGGGTGGAAGTCCTCCGCCAGCATGGACGTGGAGATGTCGACGACGATCCCGATCGCGATCCCCTCCGCCTCGATCTCGGTCATCGACTGACCGGTCCGCGGCCCGGCCAGCGCCACGATCAGCGCCACGATGGCAGTGGTGCGGAGCCATTCCGGCGTGCGCGCGATCCAGCGCACGGCGCGCGTTGTCAGCGAGCCGGTCGCGGACGCGCGCGAGAACAGCAGGGTGCGCCGCCGGTGCCGGCGATACAGGTGCCAGAGCGGCGCCGCGAGCAGCAGCGCGAGGGCCCACGGGTGCTCGAATCCCGGCATCAGGCCGCCTCCTCCACGTCCGCTCCCGCCGGGTCGGCCTCGTCGCCCCATCGAAAAGCGGCGACCCAGCTCCGCGCCGCCTCCCAGTCGCGGTACGCCATCGCCGCGTCCGTTTCCCGCCGCGCGAATTTCACCTGGTCGGCAGACCGCAGGATCGGCTCGAGATCGGCGACCGCCCTCGGCCCGGCGGCCGCGCGGATCGCGGACAGCAGCTCCGTGGTCGTTCGATCCTCGCCCCATGTCGGCTCCATGGCGCCGAGGTACTCCCTGACGGCCACCGAGACGCGCGTGTAGAACTCCTTCATCTCGCCCCGCTCCACGAGCCCCGCCTCACGTGCCTCGTCCAGCGCCGCCAGCGCCGCTCTCCGCGGCGGGACCGCCGGGACGACGGTGACGTCCGCGAGACGACGACGCCTGCGCAGCCACCAGATCGCGGCCGCCACCAGCAAGAGGAGCGCGAGGATGGCGAGCAGGATCGGCCACAACGACCAGTTCCCACCGATCACGCCCTTCGTCGGGCGGGGCTCGATCCCCGTCGTATCCGGTGGGAGCACCGACGTCACGTCGAAGCCCGGGAGCGACGCGGTGAGCGTGCGGGCGACCTCGTCCCCGTCCATGACCGGGATCTCCACCTCCGGCAGTGACACCTCGCCCGGTCGCCACGGCGTGACCGCGTACACCGCCGTAGCCTCCAGCCGTCCGTCCGCGAGCGTGTCCATGCGACTCCGGACCCGGGCCGCGTTCTCCAGCTCCGCGTCCGGCCCTCCGAGGGGCAGGGTATCCGGCCAGGCGATCCGCTGGCCGCGCTCCAGCGTGGTGCGCAGCGCGACCGGGACCACATCCCCGACCAGGATCGTGTCTCCCACGACCGCGCTCCGGATCTCCTGGGCCGAAGCCGGCCCAGAGCATGCCAGGACGAGGGCGGGCACGGCCAGCCGCCACGCGGCCGTCCTCATCGGGACCGCTTCCGCTCCCGCGACCGGAAGAACGCGAGGAGCGGCCCGATATAGGACGCGTCGGTGCGGACCTCGATTTCGTCCACGGCCAGGCGTCGGAAGAGCGAGCGGAGCGCTCGCTCCTCCGTCTCCATCCGTCCCCGGTACCGATGGCGGAGCGCTTCGCGCCCGGTATCCACCGCCACCTCCTCGCCCGTGTCCGGGTCCGTGAAGACGAGCAGTCCCGCGTCGGGCAGCGCTTCCTCGGCCCGGTCCAGGAGCCGGATGGCGACGAGGTCGTGTCGCTTCGATGCCAGCTTGAGCACGCGCCGGAGCGGGTCCAGCTCGGACACCGCATCGCTGGCCGGCCCCTCGCCCCCGGGGGGCAGGCCGAGCTGGAAATCGCTCAGAACGAACAGGACGGACTTGTGCGACAGCATCCGCGCCGCGTAGTCCACCGCCCCGGCGATGTCGGTGCCGCGCTCCACGGGCCGGAACGCGAGCAGGTCCCGGATCAGGCGCAGGACGTGCCGGCGCCCCTTCCCGGGCGGGACCACGTGCTCCACCCGGTCGGTGAAGATCAGTAGCCCGACGCGGTCGTTGTTGCGGATCGCGGACAGCGCGAGGACGGCCGCCAGCTCGGCCGCCAGCTCCGCCTTGAGCCGCCCGCGGGTCCCGAACTGCTCCGAGCCGGAGAGGTCCACCAGCAGCATGACCGTCAGCTCCCGCTCCTCGACGTGCTTCTTGATGTACGGGTGCCCGGTCCGGGCGGTGACGTTCCAGTCGATGTTGCGGACGTCGTCGCCGTGCTGGTACTCGCGGACTTCGGCGAACTCCATCCCCTGTCCCTTGAAGACCGAATGGTATTCGCCGCTGAAAAGGGAATTGACCCAGCCCCGCGTGCGCAGCTCGATCAGCCGGACCTGCCGCAGCACTTCCCTCGGCACCCCCCCCGGCGCGATCGGGGCCGCGGGCGTCGGGAGAGCGGGTCCGGACGGCCCCGCAGCGACGCCGAACAGCGTGCGGCTTGCCGCTCGCAGCCTCCCGCTCACGCTCACGGCACCTCCACCGCCTCGAACAGCCGACGGACGATCTCGTCGGAGGTCACCTCCTCGGCCTCGGCCTCGTAGGTCGTGATGATCCGATGCCGCAGCACGTCCGGGCCGATCGTCTTCACGTCCTCCGGCAGGACATAGCCGCGGCCGTCGATGAACGCGTGCGCCCGGGCGCACATGGCGAGGAAGATGGACGCGCGCGGGGACGCGC
This sequence comes from Longimicrobiales bacterium, assembly GCA_035513575.1. Classification (GTDB taxonomy): domain Bacteria; phylum Gemmatimonadota; class Gemmatimonadetes; order Longimicrobiales; family RSA9; genus JAHWKI01. The sequence goes on from DATKBW010000114.1 coordinate 4,580, forward strand.
CGTACTCGATCAGCGGCTGCAGATCCGCGAGCCCGGCTTCCGCTGGAGTACGGCTGGCGTGAACGAGGTCGACGATGTAGTCGGTAATCTTGTCGTCCATGTACAGCCCGGCGATCTCGGCGCGCGCCGCCATGATCTCCTCCGCGGTGGCGACCGTGGAGAGCGGCTCCGGCGCCCGGCCCGCCATCCGACGCATGATCTCCTTCTCGGTGGCCCGATCCGGGTAGGTCACGCGCAACTTGAGCATGAAGCGGTCAACTTGCGCCTCTGGAAGGGGATAGGTACCCTCCTGCTCAATCGGATTCTGGGTGGCCAGCACCAGGAACGGCTCCTCCAGCCCGAACGTCTCCCCTCCGATCGTGACCTGCTTCTCCTGCATGGCCTCGAGCAGCGCCGACTGCACTTTCGGCGGAGCGCGGTTGATCTCGTCCGCGAGCACGACCTGCGCGAAGATCGGCCCCTTCTTGGCCGTGAACGCGCCCGTGCTCTGGTTGTAGATCATGGTCCCGACTACGTCCGCCGGGAGCAGGTCGGGCGTGAACTGGATGCGCTGGAACGTGACATCCAGGGCGTCCGCCAGCGAGGAGACGGTCAGCGTCTTGGCCAGCCCCGGCACGCCCTCCAGCAGGACATGTCCCCCCGTCAGCATCCCGATCAGCAGCCGATCGATCATCAGGTCCTGACCGACGACCCGTTTGTGAAGCTCCCGCTTGATGCGGGGAGCCAGGTCACG
>DATKBW010000115.1:0-4210 GCA_035513575.1 Longimicrobiales bacterium
CCCGCAGCCACGCCCTGGCGCGCGGCCACCGCCCGCGCAGCGCGGATCGCCCGCGGGCCGTGCCGCGGCGCACCGTTTCCCGCGCGTCGGCCAGCGTCCGGACCACCGCTTCGAGCAGCCTCCGTCCGGGGTCCGGTCCTCGTCCCCTCGGAAACTCGACACTCATGGCCGGCATCGGTGGCAAGACCGAAGCCACAACCCCGCGCCGACGTGCACGGGCCGCTCGGCGCCGCCCACCCTCACCGCCCGCCTCATGAAGGCGGCTACGGTGAACGACGCGGCGGCGACGGCGCTGGAATGACTCCTCGAGAGCTGACCTGCGCGCGGGGATCCGGCGAGGCGAAAGGAGGCGCTGCCCCGAAACGCACGTTTTTCAGTCGCAGCATCGCTGGGATCCCCAACGCCGGTCCGACGGCCAGAAGACTGAACGCTGGCCCCCAGCCGAAGCGCGTCGCGACGGCGATGGTGACCCAGATCGACAGCGCCGTGAGTGCGAATCCCAGCGAGGTCTGAAGCGTGAGCGCCGTCCCGACCGCATGCTGCGGCGCCACCTCGGTCACGGCCGCGCTGAACTGGGCCGAGTCGGCAACGACTGCGAAACCCCAGATCAACGACAGGGTTACGACGACGGTCGTGGGCGCGGCCATCAGCCAGCCCATCACGAGCGAACACGACCCGCTCACGGCCATGGCCCAGATCGCAACGCGCTCGCGCCCGAGCCGGTCGGCCCACCCTCCCGCGAGCACGCAACCCAGCCCTCCCATGGCGATGGCGGCGAAGCCGACGAGCGATCCGAGGGATTCCCCACCCGCTCCCCGGGCGGCGAAGAATTCGGAAAAATAGACTGCCACCAGCGTCCACATGGCGTACAGCTCCCACATGTGGCCGAGATACCCGCCGATCGCCAGCCGCGTGGGCCGATGGCCCAGCACCGTCCCCACCAGCCGCCAGGAGAAGGGGCGCCGCTCGAAGACGTGCGGACCGGGACGGTAGGCCGTGAAGACCAGGAGCGCGGCCGCCACCGCGCCCGCCGAGGCCGTCAGCACGACGAAGGCGATGCTGGCCTCCCGGAACGCGCTCGCCAGGTACGGCGCCGCCTTCCCCACCGTCAGCGCCCCGACGATCGTGCCGATCGCCAGGCCGCGGCCCGTGCGGAACCAGGTCGCGATCATCTTCATCGCCGGCGGATACACCCCGGCCAGGAAGAATCCGGTCAGGAACCGCAGCACCAGGGCGGATTCGTACCCGGGCGCGACGAGGATCCCCGCGTTCGCCGCCGCGCCCAGCAGCGCCGACCCCGCGAAGTAAGGGCGGTCCGGAACGATGTCGGCCAGGTTCAGGGCGGCCGCGAAGGCGGTCCCGGCGACGAACCCGAGCTGCACCGTCGTCGTCAGCCACCCCGCTTCGGAAGCGCTCAGCCCCCACGCCTCCCCGAGCTGGGGTGACACCGCGCTGGCGGTGAACCAGAGCGACATGCCAAGCAGCTCGGCACCGCTCAGCAGCCCCAGGATGGCCCAGCGATTCATGCGCCCCAATGTACCGGGGCAGAACCTCAGTGTCAGTCCAGCCGCTGCTCCCCTTCCACCGCCCACCCCGATGCCGTCCGTCGCAACGTGACTTCCCAGCTCCCCTTCCCCACGGGGCTGCGCGGATCGTTCTGACGGTACCACGCGTACGCGCGCACCACCGCCCGATCCCCCCGGATCGCCGGCTCCGCGATCGCCAGCAGCACGGCAACGTCCAGACGACACGTCGACGGATCCGCCACATCCGCGCACGCCCGCGACTGCTCCAGCGTTCCCAGCTCCGCGCCCAGCGCCGACGCCACGCGCGCCGCCACCGCCCGATCCGTCGACCGCCCCGTGCGGTGCGGATCCAGCCGCACCGAACCCGCCGGCAGCCGCCCTCGCACCCACTCCCCCGCCGCCACCATGGCGGCTTCCGCACCCGTGCCCTGAGATGCCACATCCCCGGGGACACCGGCCGCCATCAGCGCCACCGCCGCCACAAGCCCTGCCTTCGCCCGGTTTCTCATGCTCGCCCCCCGTGCCATTCGCGTGCCGTCCCGGCTCATTACTTCTACCGCGCGGCGCCCGGGAAGTGCCACTGTCCGATTCCGAACACTCGCCGCCCCGGAACCGGTCGGTGGGTCGGGTTGCAGATGACTCTTACATCGTTGTGCCGCAATCAGTTACGGACAATCGACGGGTCCGGCACGGTCCTCGCCCTCTGTCGCGTCGCGCTCGCGGCGGTCGTGGAACTGCCCGGGGGCTTCTCCCGTAGGGGCGGCCCGTGGAAGGCGAGCGGAGCAGGGACCGGAGGAGAGAGTGGCGAGGAAGCACTGGACCGGGGTGTGGATCGGCGTGGCCGCGGCTGCCCTGGCCGGCGGCGCGACGGCGCAGGAAGCGGTGACGCTGACCCTGGCGGAAGCCCTGGAGCTGGCGCGGCAGAACAACCCGGCGTTCCTGTCCACGCGGAACGACGAGGGGGTGGCCGCGTGGAGTCTCCGCGAGGCGTACGGGAATTTCCTGCCCCGGGCGTCGGTGAACGCAGGAGTGGACTACCAGGAGCCCGGCGCGGCACGGATCGGGACGTTCACGGCGGAGGAGCTCGGGTTCGCGAGGTCGCCGTCCTACTATTTCTCCGATTATTCGGCCTCGGTCTCCCTGAGCCTGAGCGGCCAGACGTTCTTCAACGTGGCGCAGCAGCGGGCGAACCGGCACGCGGCCGCGGCGGGGGTGCGGGCGGCGGAAGTGATGCTGGAGAGCGCGGTGACGCAGTCGTACATCGCGGTGCTGCGGGCGCGGGACCTGGTGGAGGTCCGACGGCAACAGCTGGAGCGCGCCGAGGAGAACCTGACGCTCGCGGCGGCGCGGGCGGCCGCGGGCGTGGCGATCCCGCTGGACGCCAAGCAGGCGCAGGTGGAGCGCGGGCGGGCGCAGGTGAACCTGCTCACGGCGGAGAGCGACCACGAGACGGCCAGGCTGCGGCTGATCCAGATGATCGGCCTCGAGCTGGACTGGGACGTCCGTCTCACGACGGAGTTCACCGTCTTCGAGCCGGCGTGGAGCCGGCAATCGCTGGTCGAGCTGGCCACGAGCACGCACCCGACCCTGCGGTCGCTCGGGGCGACGGCGTCGGCGCAGCGGTCGGCGGCCCGGACCGCGTGGTCGGCCTACCTGCCCTCGCTGACCGCGCTGGCGCGGCTCTCGGGCTTCACCCGGCAGGTGGGGAGCGACGCGTACCTGATCGAGCAGGGGAAGGGCGCGCTGGAGAATCGGTTCGAGTCGTGCCAGGATTTCAACGACCTCAACGCGCGGCTGGCGGACCCGTATCCGCCGCAGGACTGCTCGCGCTTCGCGCTGACGGACGCGCGCCTGGACTCGATCCAGGGTGCGGTCCTGCTGAACAACCGGGCGTTCCCGTTCGATTTCGAGAAGCAGCCGATGACCTTCTCGGTGGGCGTCTCGCTCCCCGTGTTCCAGGGCTTCTCGCGCCAGCGCCAGATCGAGCAGGCCGAGGCGGCGGCAGAGGATACGGAGCTCCTGCTGCGGGGAGAGCGGCTGCGGCTGCGGACGGATGTGGGCGCGGCCCACCGGCGCCTCACGACGGCCTACCAGGCCGTGCGGATCGAGGAGACGAACCGCGTCCTGGCGGAGGAGCAGCTCGGGATGGCGCGGGAGCGCTACCGCGTGGGCCTCGACTCCTTCATCCAGCTCACGGACGCGGAGACGCTGAAGTCGGAGGCCGACCAGGCGTACCTGGCTGCGGTGTATACATTCCACGAGGCGCTGGCGGACCTGGAGTCCGCGGTCGGCCAGGCGCTGCGTCCCGAGAGCCGGTAGGGCGACGCGCGATCCGACAGCGGACGACGACGCCCGGCGATACCGATAGAGGAGACCATGGCGGCACAGACCTCGTCATCTGGCGGCCCGGAGCGCCCGGTGCACCGCATCCAGATGGACATCCCCCGCCCCAGCCGCGGGAAGCGGAAGCGGTGGATCTGGATGGGCGCCGGCGCCCTTCTCCTCATCGTCACGACCATCGCCCTCGCCCGGCTCAAGCCCGCCGCCCCGGCGGTGGATCGCGACATCATCTTCACCGGCACGGTGGAGCACGGCACGATGATCCGGCAGGTGCGCGGCCCGGGCACGCTCGTCCCGGAGCACATGCGCTACATCTCGGCCGTGACCGCCGGCCGGGTGGAGCG
>DATKBW010000116.1:0-2359 GCA_035513575.1 Longimicrobiales bacterium
GCCGGCGCCGAGCCGCTCCCGGCCGGCGGGAGCGCGGAGGCGGCGCTGGGGTGGGAGACATTCTCGGACGCCGCGGTGTCCGCCCATCGCGCGCAGGGGCGCCCCGTATTCGTGGATTTCACGGCCGCGTGGTGCATCAGCTGCCAGGTGAACGAACGGGTGGCGCTGCACACGCGGGCCGTCCGGGACGCGTTCGCGGCGGCGGACGTGGCGCTTCTCCAGGCGGACTGGACCCGGCGCGACCCCGCGATCACCCGGGCACTGGCGTCCTTCGGCCGGAGCGGCGTGCCGCTGTACGTGCTGTATCCCGCGGATCCCGCCGCGGAGCCGGTCCTCCTCCCGTCGCTGCTCACGCCGGGGGTGGTGCTGGACGCGCTGGCGAAGCTGCCGGGCCCGGCGCCGCAGCCGCGGGCCGACCTGGCGCCCGGGAGCTGACCTCATGGCGTCGACCATGCGCGGTCCCACCCGTGCTGCCGGCCTCGCGCTCGCGGCCGCCGTCCTGCTCGCGCTCCCGGTGGCGGCGGTCGCGCAAATCCCGCGGGTGGATGTCCGCTGGGAGCCGGACATCCCCGTCCAGGGGCGGCTCTTCCGGGTGATCGTCAACGCCGACCGGCCAGAATCGCTGGAGCGCCTGGGCGCCGAGCTGGCGGGTGAGCCGCTCCATTTCCACGAACGCTCGCCGGGCGAGTACGAGGCCCTGGCGGCGGCGCCCATCGACGAGAGCGGCGAGCTCCGCATGCCGGTGTTCGCGAGCTGGAACGATGGCGCAACCGATGCCCTCACCATGGCCGTGCCCATCGCCACCGGCGAGTACCGGCTGGAGCGCCTCACGGTCGGCCCGCGGTACGGCTCACCGCCGGACTCCGCGCTCCAGGAGCGCATGCGGCGCGAGGCGGCGCGGGCCCGACGGGTATCGGAGGCCTCCCACGAGACGCCCCGGCTCTGGGGCCGCATCGTGCACCCGCGTCCGACGCGGGTGACCAGCGGATTCGGCCACGGCCGCGAGTTCAACGGCCAGGTCACCAGCCGGCACATGGGGACGGATTTCGCCGGCGGCGTGGGCGAGCCCGTGCGGGCGGCGGCCCGGGGAGTGGTGGCGCTGGTGGACGAGTTCCACCTGGGCGGCAACGTGGTCTACATCGACCACGGCGCGGGGCTGGTCACGGCGTACCTCCACCTGAGCGAGCAGCTCGTGGCCGAGGGAGATACGGTGCAGGCCGGCGACCTCATCGGCCGGGTGGGCGCGACCGGCCGGGTGACGGGGCCCCACCTCCACTGGATCGTTCGCTACGGGAACGTGACGGTGGACCCGCTGAGCCTCCTGGACGTGGCCACGCCCGCGGAGCGGACGGAGCAGGAATAGAGGGCTCCGGCCTCTCAGCCGTCCGCGCCCACCCGCTCGTACAGCAGCAGCCCGGCCGCGGCCGCGGCGAAGATGGCGCGACGCCGTCCGGTGAGCTCCGGGGCCAGCCGCACCGATCCGCGGTTCACCGTCTCCACCACCGCGACCACCCGCTCACCCTCCCGGATCTCGAACCCGTAGGCGGTCACGGGGACGATCCTCCCGCCGGGCCCGGTCGACGCCACCGCGTAGCGATCCTCGCCGATCCTCAGGAAGCCCTCCAGGCGACGATCGCGGCTGGCCTCCAGGACGAGGTCCCATTCGGGCTCCCCCGTGCCCGGCCCGGCGGCCGCATCCGTGGGCGCGGGGGCGTCGGGCCTGCACTCGAGGGCCTCCCGGGCCGCGAAGTCCACGTCCACCACCGCGCTCACTCCCGTCGCGCGCGACCCGGCCGCGGCGCAGCGGATGCGCCCCTGCTCCACGCCCTCCTCGAGGAACCGGAAGACGTACTCCTGCGCCGCCCGGTCCGAGCCGCCTCCGAGGGGACCCACCCCCACGCGCCAGCCGCTCCCCTTCGTCCAGGACCGGTCCACGTCGGTGGCTTCCCACGGTCCGAAGGCGGCCCGCTGCGCGGCGCGCCACCCGCCCCGCCCCTCGACGGGCATGGCCTCCACACCCGCCAGCTCCGCGGGGATGTCCATCCGGGCGCTCGCGCAGGCCGCCAGCATCAGGACCGACGGCAGAGCGAGCACGTGCGTGAAGCGCGGCATGATCGGTGGAGCTCCGGAAACGTGGAAGACCGACCCGGGCGTGGGCCGGGTTGCGCGCGAAATCTAATTGGCGTGAGCCTCAGGCGGGGAGGTAGCCGGCGGCGAGCTCACGGAACTCTTCCACCTGGGCCGCCGCCCACGCCCCGTCATGGCCCAGCTCTCCCGCCAGCAGCGCCGCCACCCGGGGCGCGGCGGCGAGGGCGGCGCGGGCGTCGATCAGGAGGAGCCGGGTGCGGCGGGCGAGGAC
>DATKBW010000117.1:0-10941 GCA_035513575.1 Longimicrobiales bacterium
CCGCGCTCCTCACTGGCCATCCTCGGGTGCATCCCCGGCAGGATCGGCATGGCGGCGCCGAGGACGAAAATGGCGTGCACCAGCCCGATGCCGGCGCCGAGCCAGACCGTGGCGCGCCCCCAGCTCTCGAACGCCAGGGCATAGACCAGCGCGAACAGCCATCCGTTCATGAGGTGCATGAGGAATCCGATCACGCGGGCGCGCGCGCGGTCCGGCGTGAACATGGTGCCGAGCATGAACGGGATTCCCATGCGGGAAAGCCCCAGTCCCTGGCTGAGGGACATGACCAGGGTGAGCACGATCGTCGCGACGAAGCCCCACAGGAGCACGCTGCCGGCGTTCACGTGGCGGCCTCCGCGAGGGCGATCGCCGCGCTGATGAGCCCGACATGGGTGAACGCCTGCGGGAAATTGCCCAGGCACGCCCCCGTTTCGGGGTCGATCTCCTCCGCGAAGAGCCCGACGTCGTTGGCGTAGGAGCAGAGGACCTCGAAGTCGGCCGTGGCCCGCGCGAGATCCCCCTGCCGCGCTCGCGCCTCGACGCCCCAGAAGCCGGCGATCCCGAACGCGCCTTCGCCCGGTGGGAGACCGTCCGGCTCCGCGTATCGGTGGAGCAGCGGTCCCGTGCCGAGCCGGTCGTAGATCAGCTCGCAGGTGCCGCGCATGCGCTCCTCCGACGAGCCGGCGTACCCGTAGAGCGAGAGCAGGAGCAGGCTGGCATCGACGCGGTCTCCGTCCAGGACGCTCACGTAGCTGCCCAGCTCCCGGTTGAATCCGCGCGCCTCGACCTCCGCCCGGATCGCGTCCCGTTCCTGTTTGAACCTGTCCACGGGCGCCCGGAGGTGACCGTCCTCGTGCAGCCGGATGAGGCGGTCCAGCGCCACCCAGCACAAGACCCTGGAATGGGTATGGTGGCGCGGCCCCGAGCGGATCTCCCAGATACCCTCGTCCGGCTCCGTCCACCGGGTGCATACGGTCTTGCCGAGCCCGACCAGCAATCTTCCGGTATCGCCATCGAGGCGGCCGCCCCGGATCACGAACTGGAAGGCGGCGTCCACGGCTTCGCCATAGGTGTCCAGCTGCAGCTGTTCCCCGGCCCCGTTGCCGATGCGGACCGGCCGGGAGCCGGCATAGCCCTCCAGATGATCGAGCTCCCGCTCGGTGAGCCGGGTCTCCCCGTGCAGGTCGTACATGACCTTGATCTCGGGCGCGGTGAGGCGCGTGGCGTCCAGCAGCCAGGAAAGGAAGGCCTCGCCCTCCGTCTCGTAGCCAAGGTCGAACAGCGCACGGAGCGTGAGCGACGCGTCCCGGACCCAGCAGTACCGGTAATCCCAGTTCCGGCCGCCGCCGATCTCCTCGGGGAGCGAGGTGGTCGGCGCGGCGAGGACCGCGCCGGAGGGGGCGTACGTCATGAGCTTGAGCGTGAGGGCGCTGCGGATCACCTCGTCGCGATACGGTCCATCGTACCGGCAGCCGTCCGCCCACCGGTGCCACCAGTCGAGCGACTGCCGGATCTTGCGCTCGGCGACGTCGCCGAAGGGCGGGACCACCGCCGGCTCCTCCAGGTTGAAGGTGAGCGAGAGGTGCCGCCGCTCCCCCGCGCGCAGCGTGAACCTGCCGCCAAGCCCCTGCAAGCCGCCCCGCCGGTCCAGCGGGAGCTCGCTGCGGAGACGGAGCGCGGGTGCGCCGGTGCCGAACTGAAAGCCGAAGCGCCCCCGACCCACGATCGGCGGAATGGTCGTGGCGTAATCCGGCCGCGGGTCACACACGATCTCCACCTCGACATCGCCTTCGATGCAGTCCAGGACCCGCAGCACCTGGTGATTCGGCCAGAGCTCCCGCCGCTTCTCCTCTTCCGACGCGACGGGCATGAGGTCCCGCAGCCGCAGCAGGCCGGCGGCGGTTCGGAAGGTCGTCTCGAGGACGTTGGACTGCCCGATGTAGCGGCGTTCCGCGTCGAAGCGGCCGGTCGGGCGGATCGAGAAGTGGCCGCCCCGCTCGCGGTCGAGGAGCGCCGCGAAGACGGACGGGCTGTCGAACCGCGGTAGGCACAGCCAGTCCAGGGATCCGTGCCGCGATACGAGGGCGGCCGTCCGACTGTCCCCGATGACGGCGTAGTCCGCGATCGGCGGATATCTCGCCCCGGAAGTCTCCGCGGCGGGCTGGCCCGTGCGCTCGGGCGCCGCGCGGATCACGTTTCCTCCTCTGTTGTCGCTGACCTCATATGTCCTCGCCTTCGACCGCGTGCGCGCGGTGAACGCGGTATCCCAACGACGTGACCGCTTCCTCGATCTCGTGCAGTCCGATCCGCTCCGGGCCGTACACCACCCGCACCTGGTGCGTCTTCGCGTCCGCGTCCACCGCATCGATGCCCTCACGGCCGCCCAGGAGCATCTGGATGTTCTGCTCGCAGCCCGCGCAATGGATGTCAGGCACCTCCAGCACCACCTCTGTCGGCGCTCCCGGAGGCGTCCGGTCGATCGCCCTCACGTCCGTCCCGGCCTGTGCGGGAGACACTTCCGTCCCTGCCGCGGCGGCGTCAGCCACCCCCTCGCGCGGCCTCCGCTTCGGGAGCAGCCGCCCGCCGAAGCTGTTCAGGAGCACCGCGCTCACGCTCGCCGCCATGGCGATCATGGCCCAGACCGGATGCACCAGGCCCGTCGCCGCCAGGGGCACGCCCACGGCGTTGAAGGAGAAGGCGAAGACGAGGTTCTGGACCGTCTTGCGATAGCTCTTCCGACCGATATGGTACGCATCCACGACCGCGCCGAGCCGCTCGCCGATCAGGATCACGTCGCTGGACTCGATGGCGATGTCGGTGCCGGCGCCGATGGCGATGCCGACATCGGCCTGCATCAGCGCGGGCGCGTCGTTGATCCCGTCGCCCACGAACGCCGCCCGCACACCCTGGGCCTGCAGCTCCCGCACGCGCTCCGCCTTCTCCTGCGGCAGCACGCGGGCACGCACCTCCTCGATCCCGACCTCCGCGGCCACCGCGCGCGCGGTGCGACCGGCGTCGCCCGTCAGCATGATGGTACGGATCCCCAGCGCCCTGATCGAGGCGATCGCTTCCGCCGCGTCCGGCTTGAGCGCGTCGGCGATGGAGATGATGCCGGCCAGCTCCCCGGCCGCGGCGACCAGGACCGCGGTGCGACCCTTCTCCTCCTCGCCCGCGAGGACCGCCTCGGCACCGGCGAGAGGAACGCCGCGCTCGCCGAGCAGCCGGGGAGCACCGATCAGGACGGCGCGACCATCCACCGTCGCCTGCACGCCGCCCCCCGTGATCGCGTCGAAGTCCTCGGCCGCGCTCAGCCCGACCTCTTCCTCCTCCGCGCAGGCGACGATGGTGCGCGCCAACGGGTGCTCCGACAGAACCTCCGCGCTGCCGGCGTAGTGGAGGATTTCCTCCCGCGCGTAGCCGCCCAGCGGATACACCTTCACGACCTGCGGCCGCCCCTGTGTGATCGTGCCCGTCTTGTCCAGCACGATCACCCGGATGTCCTTCAGGATCTGGAACGCCTCGCCCGAGCGCATCAGGATGCCACGCTCGGCTGCCATCCCGCCGCCGCGGATCAGCGCCAGCGGTGTGGCCATCCCCAGCGCGCAGGGATAGCCCATCACCAGCACCGTGACCGCCGCGTAGATGGCGCGCGCGTACAGCGGCCCCGCGCCCAGGAGCAGCGGTACGCCCACCCAGAACAGGTAGGCGCCGAGCGAGATCGTGAGCACGACGGGGACGTAGTACTTCAGGACCCGGTCCACCAGCTCGATGATCCCCGGCTTGAGCGCCTTCGCCTCCTCCACGTGCCGCGCGACCCGGCGGAGGAAGCTCTCCTCGCCCACGCGGGTAACGCGCACCAGCAGGGTGCCCGTCTGGTTCACGCTGCCGCCGATCACCTCGTCGCCCGTCTCCTTCTGCGCCGGGATCGGCTCGCCCGTGACCAGCGCCTGGTCCACGGCGCTCCGGCCCTCGACCACGTCGCCGTCCACCGGCACCTTCTCGCCCGGCCGGATCCTCACGCGGTCACCCACCCGGACCTCCTCGATGGCCACCTCCTCTTCGTGGCCGTCGCGCACCACGCGCGCGGTCGGCGGCTGCATGCCGAGGAGCTTGCGCACGCTCCGGGATGCCCGCGTCCGCACCTTGAGCGAGACGAAGCCGGACAGGAGGTGGTACGTGGTCAGGAACACGACCACGCCGTAGAAGTCCACGGCCGGAAAGCCGTAGAACCCGTTCCAGCCGGTGAACGGGATCGGCGAGCCGAGGAGCCCGCCGATGTAGCCGGCCAGCGCCCCGGCGGTGAGCAGGACGTGCTGGTTGGCGATACCACGACGCGCGGCGCCCCAGGCCATGCGGAGAATGTGGCGGCCCGTCCAGAAGAAGACGTACGTGGCGACGACGAACGCGGTGTAGATGTGCCACGGCCGCATCTGCCACAGATCCAGCCACATGGCCGCCATCGCCAGCACGAGCACGGTAGCGAAGGACGCGGCGACAAAGAGGTTCCTCCGCTCCTGCCGCATGATCGCTTCCTGCTCCTCGAAGCTCTGCACCTTGCGGGGGTCCCGTACCGTATAGCCGAGCCCACGGAGCGTATCGTGGATCCGGGATGCCTCCAGCCGGCCCGGATCGTAGCGGACCAGCGCCTCCTCGTGCGCGAGCGATACGTGGACCTCCTCCACGCCCTGCGTCCGGCCGACCGCCTTGCGGATCGACTCCGCACAGAACGAGCAGCTCATGCCCCCCACCTTGATCTGGAGCGTGGAGAGACCGTTCGTCTCCGCATCTTCCGCGTCGCGCGCTGCGGGCATGCTCCTCCTCATCGCTCGCCCCGACCCGGCCAGGTGAGGAAGGGCATGTTCACGACCACACCCGGTCGCTCGATGGTGACTTCGCCCGCCGCCTCCGCCTGCTGGATCTCGGCCGCGGACGTGAGCAGGCGCCCCTCTTCCGGTGTGGCCCATGTGACCAGGTTGACCGCGCGCAGTGGCGTGTACTCCGGTGTGCCGGGCGGCGCGTCGAAGACATCCGGCTGGTACTCGAGCGGGCCGCGGTCTCCGCGGGGCTGGATCCCGTTGGCGAAGACGTATACGTTGGCGAGCGCGGCCGGCGGCACCTGCGCCAGCGCCGGAACGACCAGCACGGGCGATTTCATCATCGCGGTCAGCGTCTCCGCGATCTCCGCGTCCGAGGCTTCCGTGTGCATGAAGAGGATCTCCTCCCCCTCGGCATAGCCGAGGACCGAGGGGACGACCGGCCCGCCGGCGTCCATCCCTCCCGGCCTCTCCCGCAGGTCGCAGGCGCCGACCGCCAGCGCCAGCGCTCCGGGGAGTACGAGCGCCAACCTCCAGTTCACCCGGCTCGGGCGGTCGTCGCAGTGCATTGTGTCAATCCTGAGCGCCTTCGCTTCCATGGATTGCTCCGATTCCGATCGCGCTTTCGTGCCGCGCGGGACGGACCGTGGAATTCGGCCCCACCGCCCGCTCGAGCGTCAACCCACACGGACTTCGGTCACCTGGAACCGCAACCCCTCGACCTTCGCCCTGATCGCTTCGGGCGTGAGCCGTTCGGGGTCGAAGCGGCCGCTCACCCACTTGGTATCGAGGTCCGCCTTAACGTCCCGCACGCCCATTTCGCCGAGATGGTGCTCGATCGGCCGGGCGCAGAGGCGGCATGACATGTCCGGCACACGCAGCGCGATCGGAGTCAGCTCCCGCGCCGCGGCGGCCTGCGTGCCGTCGGCGGCCGGAGCGGCCTCCGCGGCCGCGGGATCCGTCCGCGCGTCCGCCGCCGGTGCATCGGCGCAGGCGGCGGCGATGGCGAAGAGGGCGATCAGCATGAGAACGGGTGGGCGTCGTCGCATGGATACCCCCGGGACTAGGTGTACAGAGTCCAGGCGGCGCGAACCCCCTCGGAAAGGAAGTACGCGCCGCCCAGGAGCAGGAGCCAGCCGGCGGCGGTCTGGAAGCGGGCGGCCCAGACCGTAGCGGCGTTCAGCCTGGCGAACCAACCCGCGCCCATCCCGACGAGCAGGAGCGGCAGGCCGCGAGCGAGGCCGAATACGAACATCAGGAGCGCCCCGAACCACCAGGTACCGGTCGCCGCCGCGGCGGCCAGCATCGGGAGCATCATGGGTGTACAGGCCGGGCATGCGGTCAGGCCGAACGGGATCCCGAGCGCGTACGCCCCCGGGATCGAGTGCGCCTTCCGCCACGTCATCTTCAGCACCGGCCACTTCACGCGGAAGATCCTCAGCAGCGCCAGCCCGAAGACGATCAGGAGGGCGGCGACGAGGGCGTTCCAGAGCACGACATATCGTGCTACGACCTCGATGACCACGCCGCCGATCAGGCCGAACAGCGCACCCAGCGCCGCATCGACCGTGGCGGTACCGAGCACGAAGGCGAGCGCGAGCGAAAGGCCCCGCCTCCCTGATACCTCATCCTCCTCTCCCGCGACGTATCCGACGACCACCGGGTAGAGCGCATAGGACGAGGGGGCCAGGCCCATGGCGAGGCCCGCGGCGAAGACGATGCCGAACGCCAGGAGCGAGATACTCTGCAGCGCGTCCAGGGCGCCGCCGTGCAGCAGGTGCTCCATCACTATCCTATCCTATCGCGCCGCGGCGAACAACGCCGTGTCGGTGCGGTGCAGGATCATCACCAGCGTGACCAGGAGCAGGGCGGCGGAGACGGGGATCAGGACCTGGAAGACGGTGATGAAGAGCGAGGAGACCTGGAGCCCGAGGATGAGGATGATCGCCGGGGCGCAGCACGCGCTGCCGGCCAGCAGCGCGGGAACGCTCGCCAGGATCCCAGTCGATCGGTTGAACCGGCACGCCTTCGGCTGGCGGAACGCCATCCAGGTGACGGTCAGGTTGAGTCCGGCCAGTCCGGCGAGCGCGAGCCCCATGGCGATGTTGAGCGGGGAAAGCAGGATGGTGAGTCCCGGCAGGGTCACCTGCGCGATGGGCTCGAACGTGATGGCTCCGGTGCGATCGAACATCCGGGTCCACTCCGTGCTCAGCAGCTGGAAACCCCGTCCGCCCCGTGAGATGTCCTGGAGCGCCACCAGGAAAAGGACCAGGTACACCGCCGCGATGCCGATCGCCAGCCGCCGGTAGAAGCGAAGGGACAGGATCGTCCGGATCTTGCCGAGGAGACCGGCCATCGCCTCCTCCGTCAGAAGGACTCGCTGTCCGGATAGAACGCGTTCCACGCGAAGAAGAACGCCTCCACCGGGACCAGACGCTCCAGCGGCAGAGCGTCCGGCGCGTACGTCTCGCCGTCGATCTCGTACGTCCCATCCCCGCGGGGCGAAACCCGCGGCCCGTCCGCGTCCGTCGCGTAGACGTAGCCGGTGTCCAGCGACTGATCGTATACGGCGAGGAAATTCGCGGTCGACTGGACCCGGTCGCGGGCCAGCTCCTCCAGGACGAAGTACGCCGCGCGCTCAGATGTGCGGCCGCCCACGACCATCTTCTTGTCGTGGTGCTCGCTGGAGGTGTGCATGAGCGGGAAGATGGTGCCCGCCCGGGCGTAGTAGCCACCCACGGGGTTGTAGCGACCGTACGGATCGCGCGCGTAGTTGCGCAGGTGCCCCGTGCGCTCGCTGAGGACCCTGGTGCGCGGGTAGGCAGCGCTCCACCGCTCCCACGTGGTCCAGGTGACATTCATCTCGTCGAGGGTCCGGCCGCGGTGCTCGCCGGTGAGGCCGGTGGCCGCGATCTGGGAGAACAGGGTCCCGCTGTCGCGATCGAACATCACGAGGTTGCTGTTGAGCAGCTGGCCCGATACCCCGAGCGTCGTGTCTCCGCGCTTGAACCCCTGTGCGGTGGCGGTGAGCGGGCAGTAGGTGATCACGACGTTGAGCCCGCCCACCCGATCGTTCACGATTTCGTGTTGCACGAGGATCCGTTGGGGATAAGCCCGCGCCTCCCCCTCGTGGTGGAACCCGATCACGATGTCGCCCCCGTCGAGCTTCGCGTCCCCGGCGCTGACGAACCGCGGCCGGTCGATCGACGGGATGCCATCGGGCGGCGGCCCGCCCGACATCATGAAGTCGATATAGTCATCGATCCCGTCGCCCAGCACGTACGGCGTCTCGGCGAGCGGCAGCGTCGGGTCCGGCTCGGCCCCGGACGCGGAGCCCAGGCGGGAGATCCCGACGAGGACGAGCGCCACTACGGGGGCGATGACCAGTATCTTCTGCGGCGCGCTCATCTCCATCTCCTTCGGCGTGGCATCTCGGTGTCCCGGATCCATGACCCTGCCCTCATGCAACCGGACGGGCCGCCGCCGGGTTCCGCCCGGGCGGTGAGGGCGCGTGGTGGATTCACGTGAGGGTGATCGCGCCCCCGCCCGTGGTCAGGATCACGAGGTTGCAGACCAGGTACAGCAGGTCGTAATACCAGCCCTGACCCTCCTTGCCCCAGAAACCGGTCTTCCACGCGAACATCTTCTTGTGGATCGCGCCCAGCATCACGCCGATGAGCAGGACGGCGCCGATCTGCGGGTACAGCCCCAGGACGAGCGATGTCGCCCCCACGAGCTCGACGACCCCCAGCGCGAGCGTGAACGCGGGCGACATCTCGATGCTGGCCGCCCGCTCTTTCGGCCTGGTCACGTGGGACCAGCCGCTGGTGCCGAAGATCGCGGCGATCATGAGCCGCAGGAGCAGGAGCGCGACGTCCGCCAGGGCGCCGAGTTCCGGAATCAGCATGATGCGTCTTCCGCTTACAGGTCTCGCGCCAGGCGGACGCCCGTGAACTGCCACGTCGCGTCCGGCGGGAAGAAGTTCCGGTAGGATGGGCGGATATGGCTCCCGGGCGTCGCGCACGACCCGCCTCGCAGCACGAACTGATTGCACATGAACTTGCCGTTGTACTCACCCAGGGCCCCGTCCGGCGGGCGGTAGCCGGGGTACGGGTCGTACTGGCTCCGCGTCCACTCCCAGACGTCACCATACATCTGCGCCGGTCCCCCGTCACGCTCCCCCGACGGCCCCGCCCCCGCCCCCGCCGGCGCGGGATGGAACCGGCCGGACTCGACGAAATTGCCCGCGATCCTCAGGTCGGTCGCTGCGACCTCCCACTCCGCTTCGGAGGGAAGCCGCGCGTCCGCCCAGCGGGCATAGGCGTCCGCCTCGAAATAGCTGAGGTGGACCGCCGGCTCGTGGGGATGGACCCTGCGCATTCCGCCCAGCGTGTAGGTCCACCACTCGCCGTCCCGCTTCTCCCAGTAGAACGGCTCCGACCACTCGTTCTCCTCTACGGCAGCCCACCCGAGCGACAGCCAGAGCTCCGGCCGCTCGTAGCCGCCGGCCTCCATGAATGCCAGATACTCCGCGCTCGTCACCGGTCGGCTCGCCAGCGCGTAACGCTCCAGGTACACGCGGTGACGCGGCCGCTCGTTGTCATAGGCGAACCCGGGTCCGGCATGGCCGATTTCGTACAGGCCGGCCGCGCGAGCGACCCAGTCCAGGGCCGGCGGCCGCGCCGCGACAGCCTCGTCCGGCGCCTCTTCCGGCCCGCCGTAGACCGGCCGCAGCGGGTTCACCGAGAACACGTGCTTGATGTCGGTGAGCATCAGCTCCTGGTGCTGCTGCTCATGATGCAGCCCGGTCTCCACCAGCGGTGCGACGCGCTCCAGCAGCTCGCCCGACGCCGACTCCAGCAGCGCCTCCATGGCCGCGTCCACGTGCCGTCGGTATTCGAAGACCTCCGCCACCGTCGGCCGCGAGATATAGCCGCGCTGTGCCCGGCAGTGCCGCTCCCCGGCCTGCACGTAGTATGAGTTGAACAGGAACCGGTATGCGGGATCGAGCTCCCGGTATCCCTCCAGGTGCGGGCTCAGCACGAACGTCTCGAAGAACCAGCTCGTGTGCGCCAGGTGCCACTTCGTCGGACTCACGTCACCCATGGACTGCACGACGAAGTCCTCCGTCTCCAGCGGGACGCACAATCGCTCCGTCGCGCGTCGTATCCCGGAATACCGCTCCGCCCCCGTGGCCGCCTTCGCGTCTGCCGTTACCGTAGCCATCGATATCCTTCACCCGGTGTCAGTCGTCGTATGGGGGAAACGGGCAATCTCCGTTCCCTGTTCGCCGCGCGGGTGGCGCTCCCGTGAGCGCCGCACGCCGTGACCCCCTGGTGTCAGCGCCCCGCGGTCGCCGTCCTGGTGTCCGTGACCAGTCGCCGCGCCGGGACCTCGCCGTAGATCCCACCAACGACCGCGCCATAGATCAGGTGCCCGATCAGGCTGCCCATCGCCACGACCACGGACCCGGAGAAGACGGGCATCCCCATCATCGGCGTGACGACGATCTGCGCGACGAGGAACGGCGCGATCCCGTACAGCGCGCCCCGCAGCGCCGGTGCCCCCGGCAGCCAGGGCGCGACCACCGCGTAGATCAGGGCGAGGATCGTCCCGATCATGAAATGCGCGATCCAGCCGAGCGCCATGCTGCCGCCCATCGGACCCGCCAACATCTCCGCCGGATTCATTGCCGACATGCCCATCAGCGGCGCGCCCCAGACCCCTACGGCCGTCATGACCGCGGTCCCGATGATCCCGGCGACGATCGCCCGTGCGATCTTGATGTTCACGTCCCCTCCTTCGAAGGAGTCGAGCAGGGGCCGGAAGGCCGGCCGCGCGGCGATCTGCCTCGCTGGAAAGCGAACCGGAAGGCAGGCGGGAAGGTTCCGGCGTCCGGATCCGGGGTGGCGTCCTCCTATGGCGTCAGGGCCCCGTCCCGACACCCTTCCTCCCCGTAGCCAGCGGCCCCATGGACCGGGGCGGCCCGATCCGGCGGGCCTGGATCCGCAGGTAATCGGTGACCCAGGTGGCCCCATCGTCGATGGAGCGGTCTGCGGACCACGAGAAGCCATCGGTGCCGATGTCGTAATAGCGGATCCGCCACCGGGACGGCTCCGGGGTCATG
>DATKBW010000118.1:0-12727 GCA_035513575.1 Longimicrobiales bacterium
CGAGGCGTTCCATGGCGCCGAGAGGGAACGAAATGAATGCCAGGCTGGCCGGCAGGTCCATGAGCTGGTGAGCGACCGCTTCCTGGATCCTCGAAGGGAATCGGTTCTCCAGTCCTCCCACCACGAGCCGCTCGGCCGCCAGCAGGCTGTCCGACGGCCCTCCCAGTGCCGCGAAGGCGAGGAGCGCCTCGGCGGATCGCATCACGTCGGCGGGGATGGTCACGCTCAACTCTGCGGAACGGGCGGCCTTGCGGGCATGGGCGGCCGCCCTGCCCGCTCTCCCCACGAGCGCGGCGATCTCGGCGAGCTGTCGGTCGTCCACGGCGCCGGGCGGCGCCGAAAGAAGCGTGTCGGCGACGGCAGCCGCGCGAACGAAGTCCTCAGGCCCGCCGAGCTTGATGAGCAGCCTGATCTCTTCGGCCATGATGTCGTGGGCCGGCCTGGCCCCGTCCGCCAGGAGCCGCGCGCGTCGAAGTAGATCGAGCGCCTCGGGCTCGCCGGTGAGCTCGCGAGCGAGAGCGAGAGCCTGGAGAGCGGGTACGCTGGTGGGGAATGCCGCGACCCAACCCGTGGCCAGGCGGGCGAACACCTCGCGCTGTCGCTCGACCGCCTGCCAGTGGGTGGCCGGCCGCGACGGATGCGCACCGGCGGAGAAGTCCGCGAGCCGGAGGGGGATGAACGCCAGGGTATCGCCCAGCAGCGCGGGCCTGGCCCAGAACACACCGGTATCGGGCGGCACGGCCCGCCCCTGCCGGATCTGCTCGGGGCCGACGAAGAGGAGGTCCTTCACGCGCTCGAATGTTCCGGAGCGGAAGCCGCGGTGGGCGAGGGGGAGAACCTCGAACGCCCGCCGGAATGCTTCCATTGACGCGTGCTTGCTGCTCCGGAAAGCCCACCCGGTGGGGCTGGACGGGTCGCTCACCACGCCCACATCCCTGTGACGGCACTCCCCCAGCCCGTACCACGCCGCGAAGTCGAGATCGTCCGCCTCTCGCAGCGCCTCGTACGCCGCGCACGCCGCACCGTAATCTTCACGCGCGAGGGCCACGAGTCCCCGCGCGAGGAGCCGCTCGCGTTCGGTCAGCCGACTCGCGGCCGCCGCGGCGATTTCGGCGGAAGCGAGAAGCTCCCTGGCATCCGCGGACTTCCAGTTGCGGACCTGGGCCCGCCAGAGGTGGGCGCGTGAGTACCCGGGGTCTTCGACGAGGGCGCGCTCGAAGGCGCTATCCGCGGCCTCGAGATCCCAGTGCTCGAGCGCCTTCCACCCGTCGACGAAGGCCGAGCGGGCGGAAAACGATGTCGTCGCCAGATCGCTCTCCTCGACCGCCGGCCCCGTGCCCGCGCCGCGAAACAGGAGGTGGACCGCCACCCGGGCGGCGGTCGAGTCCTCCAGCCGGGAGCCTTCCCGCAGGAAGATCGTGGTATCCGCGAGGACGTCATGCGAGCGCGTATCATGGAGTGCCGCATACACCCGCAGCCCGTCTCCAATGTCGGACAGGGTGCCGCGGATGAACCGGCCGGCCCCGAATTCGGACGCGATGTCGGCCGCGGCGCTGACGTCGAGTGGCGTGGGGAGCCGGCGGGCGACGTCCCGTACCTGAAGCAGGTCCACGAGCTGAATCCCGCCCCAGCGCGCGACCGCGTCGTGCATGAGGAGATCCTCGGAAAGACCATCGGGGACGTTCCCCTCCCTCCGGAACGGAAGAATGGCATAGCGCGCCGGATCCAGGCGGGGCTGTGCGTCCGGGAGGCCGCCCTCGCGCTCCCCGATCCTGGAGGCGGGCCTTCCGAAGGCGAGCAGGGCGACCACTCCCATCATGGCCAGCCCACTGAGGAGGAAGGCCTCCGTCCGGGTCACCCCCTGGCTGCCCTTCTCGCCGTGGTACCACCCGAGGACCACGACGACCGGAGCCCCGACGAGGGCGAGGATCAGGGCGATGCGGAGGGGGAGCTCGGACCAGCCGAAGCCTTCCGCAACGATCTGGAGACCCTGGAGAGCGACGAAAGCGGCCGCGGCGTAGGCGGCGATCCAGTGGACCAGCTTCCGGTCCCGGATGTCGGAGAGCATTGCAGAGTCCAGGGCGCGCGGGGGGAGACCCGCCAGAGGAACTGCACGGGGATCAAAGCTAGGAAGGTATCCGGTCCGACATCAAGCATTTCCCGACTTGACACACGCGTGCGCGACCGGCACGCTTTGGCCCGCCGCGCCGCCGGCGCGGTGCGTGGCAATGATTCCGGGGGACGCATGAAGACGGATATCGAGATCGCCCAGGGCGCGGAGCTCCGGCCGATCACGGAGATCGCTGCGAAGGTGGGGCTGGCGGCGGACGACATCATCCCCTACGGCCGCTACAAGGCCAAGGTCCCGCTGGAGGTCGCGCGGGGGGACGCGCCGTCCCGGGGGAAGCTGATCCTGGTGGCGGGGATCAACCCCACGCCGGCGGGGGAGGGGAAGAGCACGATTGCGGTGGGGCTGGCGGACGCGCTGACGCTCCGGGAACACCATCCGGTGCTGTGCCTGCGGGAGCCGAGCCTCGGGCCGGTGTTCGGGATCAAGGGGGGCGCGACGGGCGGCGGGTGGTCGCAGGTGGTCCCCATGGCGGACATCAACCTGCACTTCAACGGTGATTTCCACGCCATCACCGCGGCCCACGGGCTGCTCTCCGCGATGCTGGACAACCACCTGTTCCGTCCGAACTCGCTGGACATCGATCCCCGGCGGGTGACGTGGCGGCGGGCGGTGGACATGAACGACCGTGCGCTGCGCCAGATCGTGGTGGGACTCGGCGGGCTGAACGGCGGGCTGGCGCGGGAGGACGGGTTCGTCATCACGGCCGCTTCAGAGGTCATGGCGATCTTCGCGCTGGCGAGCGGGGTCGCGGACCTGGAGAAGCGCCTGGGTGACATCATCGTCGGGTTCACCCGGTCGAAGGAGCCGGTGCGGGCACGGGAGCTGAAGGCGGAGGGCGCCATGACGCTCCTGCTGAAGGACGCCCTGGCGCCGAACCTGGTCCAGACGCTGGGCGGGACGCCGACGTTCATCCACGCGGGCCCCTTCGGCAACATCGCCCACGGGTGCAACTCCATCATCGCGACGAAAACGGCGCTCCAGCTGGGCGACTATGTGGTCACGGAAGCCGGCTTCGGCGCGGACCTGGGGGCGGAGAAGTTCTTCGACATCAAGTGCCGGGTCGGCGGGCTGGAGCCGGACGTCGCGGTGGTGGTCGCGACGATCCGCGCGCTGAAGATGCACGGTGGCGTGCCGAAGAAGGAGCTGGACAGGGAGAACGTCGCGGCGTTGGAGAAGGGGCTGGAGAACCTGGAGGGGCACGTGGAGAACATCCGCAAGTTCGGGGTCCCCCCGATCGTGGGTCTGAACCGGTTCGCCAGCGACACGGATGCCGAGGTCGAAGCGGTGCTGGAGGCGTGCCGGGGCTGGGGTGTCCCGGCGGCCGAGGCGGACCCGTGGGGGCGGGGCGGGGAGGGGGTGCTGGAGCTGGCGGACGCGGTGGTGGCCCTCGCGAACGAGGGGCTCGCCGACTTCACGCCGCTCTACCCGCTGGAGCTGCCGCTCGCGGAGAAGATCGAGACCATCGCGCAGCAGATCTACGGCGCGGACGGCGTGGACTATCTGCCCGCGGCGAAGAAGCAGCTGGCGCAGCTCGAGGCGATCGGGCTGGGCGGGGTCCCGATCTGCATGGCCAAGACCCAGTACTCCTTCTCCGACGACCCCGGGAAGCTGGGCCGGCCGCGGGGGTTCCGGATCACCGTGCGAGAGGTGACGCCGTCGGCCGGCGCGGGGTTCGTCGTCGTGAAGACCGGTGACATCATGACCATGCCCGGCCTGGCGGAGCACCCGGCGGCCGAGGCCATGAAGGTGGAGGAGGACGGCACGATCCTCGGCCTGTTCTAGGTCCCCGGGTCAGAGGCGTCACCGGACCTCCGACTCGGGACTCTCGGAATCGGGCGGCCACCGGCCGCGCTGATGGCTTTTTTCTGGTCCGAAAGGGTTGGGGCGCATATCTTTGAGCGTCCCACCCTGTTCGTTGCCGCCGCGCCTAGAGCGCCGCCCCGCCCGTAAAGCCCGAGCCGCGGTCGGCCGATACTCTCTGCACTGGCAGCACCGCAGGTCCTCACGAACACAGGACGATGTCCACCACACCGCCCGAGACCACGCGGCCGCCCGCGTTCCCCGATCGGGACCGGGTCCTGAGCGCGTTCTTCGAGAGCGCGCCGGACCGCATGGCCATCCTCGATGCCGACGGCCTCATCCTCGAGGTCAATGCGGCCTGGAAGGGCGCGGCGGCCGCGTGCGGCTGGACCGAGCCGGGGGCCGGCGTCGGCTGGAACTACCTGGAGGTGGCCCGGTCCGCCGACGAGCCGGACGCGGCGCGCGTGACGGACGGCCTTTCACGCGTGCTCGCCGGCAGGACGCGCCTGTTCGAGCACGAGTATGAGTGCTCGGCTCCGGGTGCGCCGGAGCAGTGGTTCGCCATGAGGACCTACCCCGTGTCGTCTGCCCCGCTCCGCGTGGCGGTCGTGCACACCGAGACGACGGAGGCGCAGCGGACGAGGCGCGCGCTCGCGGAAGCCCGGGAGCAGCAGTGGCAGATCCTGGAGCAGGCCGCCGAGGCGGTCCTCGTCACCAGCGCGGACGGGCGGATCCTCCAGGCGAACGCCCGGGCCGCGGAGCTGTTCGGGTACGCCGCTCACGAGCTGGAGGGGATGGACGTGGGCGCCCTGGTCACCCGGGAGGACCTGGCCCGCCAGCCGCTGGAGTTCCCGCTGCTGCGCGACGGCCGCGAGGTCCGGCGTGAGCGGGAGGGGCGCCGGAAGGACGGGAGCACGCTGTCGTTCGAGGTCAGCTCCCGCATGCTCGGGGACGGCCGCGTCCTGGCCCTGGTCCGGGACACCAGCGAGCGGAAGCGGCGGGCGCTGGCTCTCGAGCGCCAGGCCACGCTGCTGTCGGAGCGCGTGAAGGAGCAGCGGTGTCTCTACGCCGTGTCCCGCGCCCTCGCCGAGGGGGGTGCGGGGATCCGGGAGGTGCTGGAGGCCGTGGTCGCCGTCCTCCCCGCCGGGTGGCAGTATCCCGCCCTCGCCACGGCCTGCATCACCGTCGATGCCATCGACGTCCGGAGTTCCGGCCACGCGGCAGGGCGCTATCGACAGCAGGCCCCGCTGCGGATCGACGGCGAGATCCGCGGCCGGGTCGAGGTCGCCTACCGGGAAAAGCCGCCGGAGCCCTGGCGCGGCGGGCAGCTGCTGACGGCCGACGAGGCGGAGGAGGGCGAGGCGGGATGCTTCCTCCGGGAGGAGCGGTCGCTGCTGGACGAGGTGGCCGCGCGGCTCACGGAGGCGATCCGCCGGCACCGGGCGGAGGACCGGCTGAGGCGCAGCGAGGCCTATTTCCGGGCGCTGACCGAGAAGGGCTCGGACCTGGTGAGCATCACCACGGCGGACGGCACGCTGGTGTACCAGAGCCCGCCGCTGGTGGAGGCGCTGGGGGTCCGGCCCGAGGAGCGGGTGGGCAAGAGCATCTTCGATCGAATCCACCCCGACGACATCGACCGTGTCCGGACGGAGTTCGGGCGCGCCATGGCCGACGCGGACTACCAGCCCACGATCGAGTTCCGCATCCGGCACGGCGACGGCAGCTGGCGAGTGCTCGAGTCCACCAGTCGCAACCTGCTGGACGACCCGGCGGTGAACGGCGTCGTGATCGAGTCCCGGGACGTGACGGCGCGGTGGGAGACGCGGACGCGGATCCGGTTCCAGGCGCAGATCCTCGACCTGGTGGGGCAGGCCGTGGTGGCGACGGACACCGCCGGCCGGATCACCTACTGGAACCGCGCCGCGCAGGACCTCTATGGCTGGAGCCGGGACGAGGTCCTGACGCGGAACATCCAGGAGGTGATCCCGCTGGACCCGAGCCAGGCCTCCTCGACCTCCCTGCTGGAGGCCGTGGAGCGGGGCGCCCGCTGGACGGGCGAGCTCATGGCCGCGCGACGGGACGGCAGCCGCTTCCCCGCCCTGGTCGTGGATACGCCGATCCTCGACGCGGACGGCAACCTGGCCGGCTACGTCGCGGTGGCCACCGACATCAGCGACCGCAAGACGGCGGAGATGGCGCTCCAGGCGAGCGAGGAGTGGTCCCGGGCGCTGATCGAGCACTCCTCCGACCTGACGCTGGTCCTGGACGCGGAGCGGCGGATCGTCTACGCCAGCCCGAATCGCGAGCGGATCCTGGGGTCCGCGCCCGAGCCGTTCGTGGGAAAGGACTCCTCCGCGCTGCTGCGCGTCCACCCGGAGGACCGCGAGGACGCGCAGCGCCTGTGGAACGAGGTCTACGCGTCCCCGGGCGCGACCGTACGGGCGGCGGTGCGGGTCGAGCACGCGGACGGGACGTGGCGCACGCTCGAGTGCAACGGCCGGAACCTCCTGGAGAACGAGGCGGTCCGCGGCGTGGTCGTGAACGCCCGGGACGTGACCGACCGGGTGCAGCTCGAGCAGCAGCTCCTGCATGCGCAGAAGATGGAAGCGATCGGCAGCCTGGCGGGGGGCATCGCCCACGACTTCAACAACATCCTCACGGGGATACAGGGCCATACGCAGCTGTCGCTCGAGGAGCTGCCCGCGGACCATCGCGTGCGTCCGAACCTGGATGAGATCGCCAGGGCGGCGGACCGGGCGGCGCAGCTGACGCGCCAGCTCCTGGCGTTCAGTCGCCGACAGATGATGCAGCCGAGGGTGGTGGACCCCAACCAGACCGTGCGGGAGCTGCGGCGGATGCTGACCCGGCTCATCGGCGAAGACGTCGTTCTCTCCACCGAGCTGGCGGAGGACCCCGGGTGCGTCCTGGTGGACCCGGGACAGATCGAGCAGGTGATCCTGAACCTCGCCGTGAACGCGCGGGACGCGATGCCGGGAGGGGGCGAGCTCAGGATCCGGACCGCCCCGGTGGAGCTCGAGGCCCGGGACCTGGCCGATGCCGAGGGGCTGGAGCCAGGGCCGTACGTGGAGCTCGACGTCTCCGATACCGGCGGGGGGATGGCGCCGGAGGTGCTGGAGCGGGTCTTCGAGCCCTTCTTCACGACGAAGGAGCTCGGCAAGGGCACGGGGCTGGGCCTCAGCACGGTGTACGGGATCGTCAAGCAGAGCGGCGGCCACATCCGCGTGGAGAGCCTGCCCAACGCGGGGACGACCTTCCGGGTCTTCTTTCCGCGCGTGGAAGGGCAGCCGGACCGGGAGGAGTCCAGGGCGGCCGGCGGCGGCGCACGCCGCGGCGAGACGGTGCTCCTGGTGGAGGACGACAGCACGGTCCGCGGCCTCGCGAGCCGGATCCTGAGCGGGCGCGGCTACCGCGTGATCGAAGCCCGCAACGGCGCCGAGGCCTGGTCCACCTTCCGCGCCGATCCGGCGGCCATCGACCTGGTGCTCTCCGATGTCGTCATGCCCGAGATGGGCGGCCGGGAGCTGCTGGAGCGCGTGATGGCGGAGCGGCCGGGCATCCCGGTGATCCTGATGTCGGGCTACACGGACGACATCATCC
The DNA here is from genome assembly GCA_035513575.1 of Longimicrobiales bacterium. GTDB lineage: Bacteria > Gemmatimonadota > Gemmatimonadetes > Longimicrobiales > RSA9 > JAHWKI01. The sequence continues at coordinate 7,550 of DATKBW010000118.1, forward strand.
TCCGCCACGGCGCCCGGGATGCGGGCGTGGCGTTCCTCGAGAAGCCGTTCACCCCCGCCGCGCTGGCGGAGCAAGTGCGGGAAGCCCTGGAGCGGACCGACGCACGCCCGGACCGCGAGGGCGGCGCCGGCCCCGGCCCCGGCCCGGAAGGCTAGCGACCCGGGCTACCAGCCGCAGCGCCGTCCGCGGTTCCGATCGTCCAGCCACGTCCTGAGGGGGGCGAAGTAGTCCAGGATCGCCGTGGCGTCCATTTCCGGGCTCCCCGTGAGGGCCTCCAGCGCCTCCGGCCAGGGGCGGGCGAGGCCCATCGCCATCATGGCCTCGAGCCGGCGCCCCGCCTCCCGGTTGCCATAGATCGAGCACCGGTGCAGCGGCCCCTCGTAACCGGCCGCCGCGCAGAGCGCCCGGTGGAACTGGAACTGGAGGATGTGGGCGAGGAAATAGCGGGTGTATGGCACGTTCGCGGGGACGTGGTACTTGGCGCCCGGGTCGAAGTCCGCCTCGGTGCGTGCCATGGGAGGCGCGACGCCCTGGTAGCGCTCCCGCAGCTCCCACCAGCCGCGGTTGTATTCGGCGGGCCCGATCTCGCCGGCGAACACGCGCCAGCGCCACTGGTCGACGAGGAGTCCGAAGGGGAGGAACGCGACCTTGTCGAGGGCGTCCCGCATGAGGAGCCCCAGGTCCGCATCGGGCGGCGGGACCCGGTCGATCAGGCCGATCTCCCGCAGGTACTCCGGCGTCACCGAAAGCGCGACGGCGTCCCCGAGCGCCTCGTGGAAGCCGTCGTTCGCGCTGCCGCGGAAGAGGAACGGCTGGAAGCGGTACGCGCGCTGGTAGAAGTTGTGCCCGAGCTCGTGGTGGATGGTCTGGAAGTCCTCCGCGTTCACGGCGATGCACATCTTGATGCGCAGGTCCTCCTCGTTGTCCACGTCCCAGGCGCTGGCGTGGCAGACCACGTCCCGGTCCGCCGGCCTGGTGAAGAGCGACCGCTCCCAGAACGTCTCCGGCAGGGGCGCGAACCCCAGGCTCGTGAAGAAGCGCTCCCCGGCCCGGACCATCTCCACCGGCGTGTAGCTCTTCGCCCGGAGCCGCTCCGTCAGGTCATAGCCGGGGTCGGAGGCCGGCGGCGCCACGACATCGTAGACGTTGCCCCAGCTCTGTGCCCACATGTTGCCGAGGAGGTGGGCCGGGATGGGCTCGCCGGCGCGGACCACGTCCGGGCCGTACTGCTCCGCCAGCTCCGCCCGGACGTGGCAGTGGAGAGCGGAATAGAGCGGCTCCACCTGGCCCCAGAGGCGGTCCAGCTCGGCCGCGAAGGCGTCCGGGGGCATGTCGTAGTTCGACCGCCAGAGCGCGCCCACATCGGCGAAGCCGAGCTCGCGGGCGCCCTCGTTGCCGAGCTCCACCAGGCGACGGTACTCGTCCCGCATCGGCGGCGAGACCGTGCGCCAGCCGGCCCAGACCTCCCGGAGGAGCCGCTCGTCCCGGCTGGTGGCCAGGATGTCGGACAGCTCCTCCAGGTCCAGGCACTCGCCGACGGGACGGCACCACTCGCCCCGCCCGTAGCGGCTCTCGAGCGACGTCTGGAGGCGGGTCACCTCCGCCGTCTTCGCGGGGTCCGCGGGCGCCGGGATGACCAGGCCGTTGCGCAGGATCCCGAGCTTGCGCCGGACGTCCGGGGCGAGCCCCGGCACGTCCACGTACCGGGCCGCGTCCTTGGCCAGCTGGACCGCCGCGCCCAGCAGGACCTCGTTGGCCTGGGACGCCAGGATGTTGGTGTCGTAGGTGATGTGGGTGGCCTGCACCCACTGGGCGTGCCCCGCCCGCTCCGACAGGTCCATCAGCACCGTTTCCGACGAGTCCACGAACGCCGCCGCCCCCGCGGCCGTGGGGGCCGTCATGGGGGCGGGGGAGAGGGGCACGGCCACCGTCTCGCCGCCCCCGCCCGCGCACCCGATCGTGGCGATGGCGAGAAGTGCGGTCGTCGTCGTTCCGAGCTTCATCCGTTCCTCCCTGTCAGGTCGACCGGCTGCGCGGTCAAGCTAATCCGCTCCCCTGGCGGCCGCGACCCGCTCGGTCGTCGTTTCGATCCCGCGCGCCACCCCGTACTGCTCGGCTCCGCATTCCCTGCCGGCCCCCCGGCGGGTAGCTTCTCCCCATGCGACGCCTCCTCCTCCTGGACTGCGACCAGTTCTTCGTCCAGTGCGCCCGCCTCGCCGATCCGGAGGGCGCCGGGCGGGAACCGCTGCTGCTGGTGGGAGGGTCGCCGGACGGGCGGGGCGTCGTCACGTCGGCGTCCTACGAGACCCGCATGTTCGGCTGCCGATCCGCCATGCCCACCGCGCACGCGCTCCGGCTCTGCCCCCGGGCGAAGGTCGTGCCGGTGCCGCGGGAGATGTGCGGCCGGAAGAGCCGGGAGGTCCGCGCCGTCCTGGAGACGTTCACGCCGGCGGTGGAGGCCGCGTCCATCGACGAGGCCTATCTCGACATGACGGGAACGGAGGCGCTGCACCGCGGCGAGACCCTGGAGCGGACGGCGCTGCGGATCCAGGCCCGGGTGAAGGAGGAGACGGACATCACGGTGTCCATCGGGGGTGGGCCGACGCGGGTCGTGGCGAAGCTGGCGGCGGAGCGGGCCAAGCCGGCAGGGGTGCGGATCGTGGCGCCGGCGGACGCGGAGTCGTTCATGGCCGGCTTCGACCTGCGGGAGATCCCCGGTGTCGGCCCGGTGCTGGCGGAGCGGCTCCGGACCATGGGCCTCGTGGCGATCCGGGATGCGCTGCCGCTGGCGGAGGCGGAGCTCGAGGCCATGCTGGGCCCCGGGCGCGGCGCGTGGCTGCACGAGCGGATGCGCGGCCGCGGCAGCGACACGGTGGAGCCGGACGTCCCGGCCAAGCAGATCTCGCGGGAGGAGACCTTTCCGCGGGACCTGGCCACGGACGAGGAGCTCGAGCGCGAGATCCTCGCGCTGGCGATCCGCGTCGCCAGCGACCTCCGCCGGCAGGCGCTGCGGGCGCGGACCGTGACCGTCAAGATCAAGGACGGCGACTTCCAGGGGCGCAGCGCGAGCCGGACCGTGGATATTCCGCTGGAGTCGGACCGGGCCATCCACGCCCTGGCGGTGGCGCTGCTCCGCACGCTGCGGGCGCGGCGCCGGACGCCCGCGCGGCTGCTCGGCGTGGCCGTTTCCCACTTCTCCACCGCCGAGGAGGGGACGCAGCTGGTGCTGTTCGATGGCGCGGGGGAGGGCACGCTGGAGTCCGACCGCGACCGTCGCCTCTCCCGCGCGGCCGACGCGTTGCGGGAGCGGTTCGGTGACGACGTCATCCGGCCGGGACGGCTGCTACGGGGGGAACCCGACTGAAGCGTCCGGGTGCCCGCTGGCGAGCGCGACCTGCGCGGTCAGCGCGGTCAGCGCGGCGCGTCGTAGGGCCGCGCCGCGCGCGCCAGCGCCTCGAGGGCTTCCGGCGGGAGCCGCCCCTCCAGGACGAGCTCCCAGCCGATCAGACCCGCCGGGACCGTCGCCGCGGCCAGGTCCGCCAGCGCGGCATCCGCCAGCAGCGGGAGCCGGGCGCCCTCCGAGGGTGCCGCCTCCCGGACGGCCGCGCGCCGGGGTGGGCTCGGTGCGGCGGCCGCCGGCGCCGCCGCCGCTTGCCCCGTAACCACGAGAGATTCCAGGGCGATGGCGGCGCGGCGCTGCGTGACCCTGATCTCCACGCCCTCCTGGAGCCGCTGCAGCGAAACCACCCGCCCGCCCTCCCCGGTGCTCACCAGGGCATGGAGCACCTCGGCGCCGGGCAGGACCAGAAGCGGAGCGCCGACGGCGGCGGCCACGTCTTCCGGCTCGACCTGGCGGAATCCGGCCTCCGCGTCGTCGACCGCCGGCATCGCCACGAGACCGGCCGCCTTGCCCGTGGCCTGATACGCCTCGAGGGCCCGCTGCGCCGCCGCCACGTTCATCTCGAGGCGCGGCTCCGGGATGGCGGCGGCGTCCCCGGCCGCCGGATCTGGCTCCGTCGCCGCGCTTACCGCCGGTTGCTCCGGACGCTGGTTTCGCGCCGCCGACTCCCGCTCCTCCACCGCGTCCGGCGCGGAAGCCGCGCCCGGCGACGCGGTTACCGGGCGCTCCATGGCGATCGGCGGCCGCGCGGCGTCCTCCGTCACGGCTTCGGAACGCTCCGGCGGCGTCGCCCGGGGGTCGGCGTCCGCGCCGTGGGAGGCTGCCGCGCCGGCGTCCGGCTCCGGGTCGGCGGCCGATCGCCCGGCCCGGTCGAGCGCCGACTGCGTGAGGGCCGGTGGCCCGGCCCGCTCCGGGACCAGCCGGTCGCGGATCAGGTAGCCGGTCCCCAGCGCGATCACGAGGGTGGCCGCCCAGGCGAGGTCGCGGGTCCAGCGCAGCTGTCGCCGCAGCCCCGCGCCGCCGACCGCCGCCGCGGCGTCCGGACCGCGGGCGTGGGCGCCCGCGCGCACCAGCACCTCATCGAAGTCCGGGGCGACGGCCGGCTCGAGCACCCCGAGGATCTCCCCCGACCGCTCCCGCAGCGCCGCGGCCGCCTCCGCGCGGGCGCGGCACTCGGCGCACGCCTCCAGGTGGGCCTCCACGGCCCCGGCGCGCTCGGGCTCCATGGCCCGGAGGGCGCCGTCCAGCGCCGCGTGCAGCGTTCCGTCGTCGATGTGCGGCATGTTCAGCCCTCCCGCTCCCCGCCCGCGCCTCGCGCGGCGATCGTCCCCTCGTCGTATGCCTCCACCAGCCGCTTCCGCGCCCGGGACAGCGTGGTCCCGATGGCGCCCGCGGCCAGCCCCGTCCGCTCGGCGATCTCCCTGTATCCCAGCCCGGCGTCCCACAGCAGCAGCACCTCGCGGTCCCGCTCCGACAGCCGCTCCAGCGCGGCCCGCGCCCGCTCCGCCTCCTGCTTCCGCTCCAGCGCCCTGAGGGCGTCGGGCGGGCGCGGCTCCGTCTCCCGCTCCACCTTCACCAGCGTCAGGTGCCGCCGCCGCCGGATCTCGGTGCGGGCCTCGTCCCGCGCCAGGTTGGCCGCCACCGTGAACACCCACGACCGGGGGTCGTCGGGCTCCCGGTCCAGCGACCGGGCGAACGCCTCCTGGGCCAGGTCCCGGGCCCGGTCCGCGTCCCACACCTTGCGGTAGAGGTAGCGGACCAGGTCCGGGAAGCAGCTC
>DATKBW010000119.1:0-5906 GCA_035513575.1 Longimicrobiales bacterium
CGGCCGAGCGCGGTGAGGCGACCGGAGTCCGGGTCCCGCCGGTACGCGGCCACGCCGCCGTCGTCGACTTCGCGGACGGCGTAGAGCGTCCGGCCGTCGGGGCCGAGGGCGAGGAACGAGGGGTTCGGCAGCGCCGTGACGGGCAGGTCCGTGGGGACCAGCGAGCCGTCGCCGGGGTCGAACCGGAGCACGTGGATGCCGTTGTCCGGGTCGCCGGAAGCCGTCCCGACGTAGACGAACACGGCATCCGACCGCTGACCGCAGCCCGGCGTGACTCCCACAAGGAGGAGAACCGGGAGCGCGATCATCATGGAGCGGGTCATGGCATCAGCGCCATGGCGACGGGGTCCCAGCGGAATATCCGGTCTTCCCACAGGCTCAGGTTCGACATTAGCGCGGGCGCGGCGGCGCGGTAGCCGAAGACGGCATCCTCGAAGACGTCCCCGCCACCCTGCCGAACGGCGTCGAAGAAGTAGGTGAAGTGGTCGTAGCGGGCGTCGTAGCCGGCGGGGGTGCGGTACTCCTGCGTCGTATCCGGCGAGGGCGCCACGGGGTCGGCCGGGTGCGCGGCCTCGTACGCCGCGATGAACTCCCGCTGGACCGCCTCGCTCCACGTGCGCACCGAGTTGTAGCCCTCCACGAGCTGGTCGAGCGACGCCGGGCGCCGGGGCGACTGCTCCAGCGTGAAGCCATTTCCCCGGACGCTGATCACGCCCTCGCTGCCGATGAAGCGGAAGTGGTTGCCGCCGCCACTGCCATCGACGAAGTTCGACTGGAGCGACAGCGTGAACGGCGCGTGACGCTCCGTCTCCGGATACTCGAACAGCCCCAGGATGACATCGGGGACGTCGCGGCCGTCCTTCCAGAAGCGCAGCCCACCGCGCGAGAAGATCGACGTCGGGCCCACCGCTCGGAGGACCTTGTGGATGCCCGTGAAGAGGTGGACGAAGAGGTCACCGGCGACCGCCGTGCCGTAGTCCTGGTAGTTGCGCCACCGGAAGAACCGGACGGGGTCGAACGGCCGCCGCGGCGCGTCCCCCAGGAACGATTCCCAGGCGATCTCCCGCTCGGTCACGTTCGGGGGGATGGAGTACTGCCAGGCGCCGATGGCCGAGTTGCGGTTGTACGCCGCCTCCACCTGGTTGACCTCGCCGATCGCGCCAGCGGCCAGGAGCTCGCCGATCCTGTCGAAGATGACGTCGCTGGCGAGCTGGCTCCCGACCTGGACGACGCGCCCCGTCCGCGCCTGCGCCGCGACGACGCGCGGCCCCTCGGCCAGCTCCTTCACCATCGGCTTCTCCAGGTACACGTCCTTCCCCGCCTCCATCGCGTCGATCGCCATGCGCGCGTGCCAGTGGTCCGGCACCGCGATGATGACGGCGTCCACATCGGGACGGGCGAGGATCTCGCGGTAGTCACGCGTGGTGTCCACGCCCGGGCCGTAGACCTCGTTCACGCGGGCGAGACGCGCGTCGTAGGCATCCGCGGCGGCCACCAGCTCCACCCCCGGCACGCGCAGCGCCGCGTCGGTGTCGACGAAGCCGATGATGCCCATGCCGATGGTCGCCAGCCCGATCCGGTCGCTCGGCGCGACCGGTCGGGCGGGCTCCCGCACGGCGGGCTCGAGGATCTCCACGCGGCGGCCGCGCGCCAGCGCCGACGGCGCCAGTCCAGCCGCCACGGCAGAGGTGGCGGCGAGACGGAGGAACTCGCGACGTGATCTGCGGTTGGACATGGCTCGGAAGGGTAAAGGGTCAGGATCGGGAGCGCTTCCGCCCTCATGATACAAGGCTCCGCTCGCGCTCACCACGGCTGGCCGCGCGCACGTATGCTCAGTATCTGGATGCGCAGCCAACGGGCGCTGGCCACACCACACTGGACCTACCGTGGCGGCCACCACCATTCTATCCGGCCCGGCTTGCCTGCGTCACGATCCTCGCGGCTCGCCATGTACACCTTCGCCATAAAGGGTCCCGAGTGGGTCGCGAGGAACGTCTGGACCAGAGGGAGCGTGTTCACGAGGTTGCGGCAGGAACTCGCTTGCCCAGGTCGCGGTCGGTGAAGAAGACGTGCTCAGGCGGCTTCGTAGAGGACCGCCTCCTCAAACTCCGTCTCCGTGATCTCGTAATCGTCGATCAGCGATTCCCTGGATTCGCCCGCGTCCAGCCGTTCCGCGATCTTGCGCGTGGACACCCCGCGCCTCTCTACGACGGACTTCCCGAACGCGATGAAGGGGCTCAGCGAGATGACCCGCTCGGTGCGGCTGTCGGGGATCCGCTCGAAGGGGAAGAAGCGCGCGGGAAGGTTGTCGGGACCGTACTCGATGCGCTCGAGATATCGCTCGAGGACCACGCGCATGGCGAACTGTTGAGAGGGCGTGAGCTCGACCAGGTCGTAATAACGATCGAGGAAGAGCTTCCCCGCCGATGTCTTCAACCGGGGATCCACGAGCAGTCGCTCGATGCCATGCTCGCGTTCCGCGATGGCGATGGCCTGTCGGATGGATTCGAGGCGTACCGCGTGCCGCTGCCGCAGAGCGCGCAGCACATGCGCCTCGATGAGATTGAGGAAGGAGAGCCGCGAGTCGTCATCGGACGGACGCCGCAGCACCGGAGCGAAGCGCGTCCAGCTGTCCTTCGTGCGATAGCGCTGCCCCGCGACCCAGGCGCGCAGCGTCGTCGCGGGGATCCCGGTGGCGCGGGAAGCCTCAGGAAACATATACAGCGGCAGCTCCCGGGGGTCGGTGCCGCCGTACAGGGCTAGATCGCTGGGAGCAAGGACGTTGATCAGGGCGCGGTCTCCTGGGCGTTGGTGGATCCAATTCTAATACCTGACCGGACGGATTTCCATCATGGCGTTCGATCCGCAAAACAATCGCCACGGCGAAAGGTCCACTTCAATCGTCCCTCGTTCCAGGCCAAGTAAACGCGCCTATGTCAACAACAAATCGGCAGAAATACCGAGATGCTCTCGAAGCGCCTCGATCTGGCTCTTCGACAGCGGCCTTTTCCCTGAGAAGAACTCCGAAACTCTGCTTCGGCCTCCCAGCCATTCTGCCAAGTCCGAACGCTCTAACCCCTTCTGTTCGAGCATGAAATCAACTGCTTCCTGTGGGCTCACATCTTCGCCCATCGGGAAATGCCTTTCCTCATACTCTTCAACCAGAACCGAAAGGAACTCGAGACGCTCGTACTCCGCAGATCCCTTCGGCGGATCAGCGTCCAGGAGCCAATCAATCTCCTCAACGGCCTTGTCGTACTCTGCCTCGTCCCGGAGAACGTGGGGCCGAGTGAAGTCCAGTAGCTCAGTCATAGTCCGATTCCTGCCATGGTTATTCGCCCTTGCGCAGGACCGGGTCCGGTGTGAGGGGGCAGAATCCTTCGATTCCACCCGGCACCGAGACCACCCGCGGTTCGGGGGTGCTCCCGCAGGAGGTGAGCATACCCACAACTGCGGCCCACAGCGGCACCCGCCAGACGTGATGTGGCGACATGTGGATCAGTGCGCCGGCTCCGCCCCCGCGGCGGGTCCCTCGACGCTCACCGGCGTGGACTGGAGCCGGTCGATCTTCCACGCGCCATCGGGCTGGCGCTGGAGGACGGCGCTCTCGATCCAGTGGAAGCGGGACTCCTCGCCGCCCATCTCCAGGACGGCGCGATTGATGTAGCGGGTCCAGGCGACGTCGCCGTCCGCCTCGGTGTTGTGATCCGTGAGGGTCCAGCGCATTTGCGCGCCCTGCGCCTCGAAGGGTTCGATGAAGGCGACGAAGTCGTCCATGCTCATGATGACCGTGTCCTCGACCAGCTCGAAATCGGGGGTGACGGTGCCGCGGAGGGCGTCATAGTCCCAGGACTCCATGGCGCGGAAGAAGTCGCCCACGACGGCCTCGGCCGCGGCGGCATCGGCAGGGTCCCCGTCGACCGGGGCCTCGGCGGCGCAGGCGGCGAGTGGGAGGGCGAGCGCGAGGGCGGCCAGACGTGCGCGGGGGCGAGGTCGCATGGGGTCCTCCGGAAAAAAGGGGAACGGGTCCGGTCCAATCTTCACCCCGCGACGGGCGGCATCAAGCGGGACGCGCCCGGCGATCAGTCGAGGGAGCGGGAACCCGACCCTTGCTCCGCGCCGCGACCCCGCGTACCGATCCAGGTGTCGGCTCCAACCCGCGTGTAGCCGATGCGAGCCTGCCCGATGCTGATCCTGACCTTCTGCGGCCTGTCCGCGTGCGCCCCTGGCGCGCCGCCCACGCCCGAGGGGCTCGGGGAGAACTACCACGCGCGGGGCATGGACCGGCTGACGGTGGCGGGCGACTCGGTGCTGGAGGCCGAGGCCGGCCTGCGAAGCTGGCTGGACCTGGACGGCGACGGCCGGCCCGAGATCGTCGCCGAGGGCTCGAGTAGACGAGGTGGAAGGCGGCGGTCTCCAGCTCGTTGTTAAACGATGACTTGACACGCAGAGGCAATTAGTTAAGCTATAGCTTATTGAGGGCGTAAATATATATAGCTGAAGCTATACTCAGGAGCGAAAATGCCGGGACCTGAGCGGCTGACCTCTCTCCGGCGAAAGCAGGTAGACCGCCGTCTGGCGAAGGTCCGCGAGGCGCTGGACGTCTTGCGTCCGCCCCGTGGCGGCTGGGTGGCGACTCTGCGCCAGGGACTGGGGATGACGCAGTCTGACCTGGCCCTTCGCCTGGGGGTTACGAACGCCGCCGTCTCTCAACTCGAGAAGCGGGAGAGAGAGGGTACGGCATCGTTGAATTCGCTCCGTGAGGCGGCCGAGGCCCTGGGTGCCGAGCTGGTCTGGGCCATCGTCCCGGCGAAGCCCCTCACCGAGACGCTGGAGGAGCGTGCCCGCCGTTTAGCGCGTCGTATGGTGGAGTCGGTGGAGCACACGATGCGGCTGGAGGACCAGGAAACGGAAGAGGGGCTGGAGGGCCGCATCGAGGACATCGTGCGGGAGTTGATGGCTTCACCGGGGCGGCTCTGGAGCCTCCCGGATGCCGACTGAGCCCGGGGACGGCGGGACGCCGATCGACCCGGACGAGGCGGAAGGGCTGCTGCACGGCCACGTCGCAACGCGGGCCGAGTTGAACGAACTGGAGCAGGAGAACATCGCGCTCGGCCTGGAGTGGGCCACCCGCGCCACGCTCTCGGGAAAGAGGCGAAGGGATGTGCTCACGGAGGATTTCCTCTACGAGCTGCACCGTCGGATGTTCGGTCACGTGTGGGATTGGGCGGGCCAGGTGCGGCGCACGAACAAGAACATCGGAGTGGACTGGCCGCAGGTGAGGCCAGCCGTCCGCGACCTGATCGAGGACGCCAGACTCTGGCGGGAGCATTCCGTGTACGATCCGGACGAGCTGGCGGTCCGATTCCATCACCGACTCGTCGCGATCCATCCCTTCGCGAACGGGAACGGCCGTCACGCGCGCATGCTGGCGGACCTGCTCGCCCTCCAGCAGGGACAGCCACGATTCTCCTGGGGCGGTGGCAGGCTCGAGACGACTTCGGAGATGCGAGCTGCCTACATGGGTGCCCTCAGGCAGGCTGATGCCGGCGACATCGGCCCGCTGCTTCATTTCGCCCGCGCTGCGAGTGTATAATTCAGGAGTAGCGGTACGACTCCAGAGCCGCTCGGTTTCGCCGCGCGCGGCAATGGGGACTAGCTCAGGCACATCTCGCTGGACAGGAGGTATCTGATTTGTACGATATAATCGTCCATCTCGGTGAGCGTTTCAGGAGGGCACGCCGTGTAATGGTGGAAGGGTTCGGACCCCTCCACGACCCTGAAGGTTCTCATCGTATGCCATGTCAGCCGACGAACGGGACCGCGGCGTAGTGGCCGGCGGCGCTCGGGGCGGCGTTGCGTCGCTCCTGCACAACCACAACGAACGGGAACCCGGAAACTGATCC
>DATKBW010000120.1:0-9639 GCA_035513575.1 Longimicrobiales bacterium
CGAATCCCGACGTGAAAGGAGAACGAGCGGCGTCGGCAGTGCCAGACTTCAGCCGGGACGTCGCCCGCCGGCGGAAATGCGTCGGCCGCCCGCCGGCGGAAATGCGTCGGCCGCTCACCCGTCGGGTCGCGGCTACTCGGGCATGGGACGTTCTAGACCGCCACGCCCACGAGGTCGGCCAGCGAGCGGAACGACGTCAGCCATTCCGCGGCGTCGGCATCGCCGGCGTCGCCCCGGGCGCGGACGGCGCCGGAATGGTCGCGGCGCAGGTCGTAGAGTGCGTTCTGGAGGGACCAGAGGTTGAGCTCGAAGGGGGCGGAGATGGCCAGCCGGGTGGCCCGTTCGAGCCGCTGGAGGAGGTCGAGGTCGCCGGGCACGCCGAGGAGTTGCGAGGCCATGCCGTCGAGGGTGCCCTCGAGGGCGAAGCCGATGCCATCCACGTCCAGCAGGATCTCCCGGCGGCCGGCGTCCTCCAGGAGCGCCCGGATCCGGTCCAGGTCCATGTCGGGCGTGGACACCTCGCGGATCAGGCTGGTGTTGATGACGTACTCGCCCGCCAGGGAGAGGGCCGGGGGCATGGGCAGCCCCAGGTCGTGGAGGAAGACCATCAGCGGCGCGTTCCGCTCGTAGATCTGGCGGTACTCGTTCTCCGCGTCCCGGAGCGTGCTGTGGATGATGTGGTCGAGGACCTCCCGGCGCTGGTCCTGGAAGAGGGAGCGGAGGTTGAACGTGGACTCCAGGAAATGGCGGTCGAGGGCGCGGATGGTCTCGGTGAAGTCCGCGGCCTCGAAGGGGCGGGTGAGCTGCGTCCGCATGGCGGCGAACGTCTCGGCGTTGGTGAACGGCCGCACGCCGGCGTGGATGGTGTGGTCGCCGAGGTGGAGCACGCCGTAGCTCAGCAGGCGGACCTCCTTGGTGACGCGGGAGCTCACGGTGATCAGCCCCGTGGCCAGCCGGGCCCGGCCGGCCTCCCGGAGCTCCTGGTCCGCCACGTCGATGTCGTAGCAGTATTCCGAGCTCTGCGCCCCCGGGTCGCCGAAGAGGGACGAGATGGCGAAGTGGGCGGCGACCTCCCGCAGGTCCACGCGCGCTTTCATGGAGCGCTCGTAGATGGCGCGTCCCGTGCCCTGCTCGGGGATGTTCGACACGGCGTTCTCGAGGCGCGCGAGGAAGTCGGCCTCGGCCTCGACCCCGACGGCCTCCTGCGCGAGCTGGAGGGTCCGGCCGGCGTACTGGATGACCTGGACGGTCTCGATCCCGGACAGCTCGTCGAAGAACCAGCCGCAGCTCGTGTACATGAGCATGGCGTGGCGCTGGAGCTCGAGCAGCTTGGTCAGCCGCACGCCCTCGTCGGTCGAGAGCTCCCGCGTCGCGTGCTTCTCCTGGAACGCCGCGATGGGGCCGGGGTCGCGATCGAGGACCACGTCGATGTAGTCGTCGCGCGCCGCCCACGGGTCCTTCAGGTACTCCGCCGCCGCGGCCTCGTAGGCGGCGGTGAGCTCGTCCCGCAGCCAGTCCAGCGAATCCCGCAGCGGGGCGCGCCACTTCTGGTTCCATTCCGGCCGGCCGCCGGTGGCGCAGCCGCAATGGATCCGCCAGCGGTCGACGCCGTGGGCGCAGCTCCAGGAGGTGTGCTCGATGATCCGCGCCTCGTGCGTGGGCGGGTGCCGCTCCAGGTACGCGCCGTAGTTGATCAGCTCGACGCCGTCCCGCTCCTCGACGACCCGGAGCGCCCGCGCCAGCGCCATGTCCCCGTTACGGTGGTGGTGCCCGTAGGTCTCCCCATCCGTGGCGATGTGCCCGAGCTGCGGCCAGCTCCGCCGGTCATCGAACATGTCCAGCAGACGCGTGGCGAACCGCTCGCCGTCCCGCAGCAGCCCCTCGAACGCCACCGCCCTGGAAATGGGGCCGTCGTAGAAGAACACGACGATCTCCCGGCCGCCGGGTAGCCGCACCAGGTAGGGCCGGGTCGGGTCCACGCGCCCCCCGACGACATCGGTCCACCCGCCGTCGTCCGGACCCCCCGCGCCCGACCCGCCCGCGCCGTTGCCCGCGCCGCTGCCGTGCGCCGCGGGGTCCAGGGGCCGGACCGCGGCCGCCTGGCCGGGGGCCAGGATCGTGAACCGTATGCCCTGCTCCGCCAGCGCTTCCAGCGACGGCGTGTCCGCCGCCGTCTCCGCGAGCCACATCCCTGCCGGGTCGCGACCGAACCGGTGGCGGAAGTCGCGGATCCCCCAGATGACCTGCGTCCTGCGGTCCCGCGCGTTGGCCAGCGGCATGATCATGTGGTTGTAGACCTGGGCCAGCGCGGACCCGTGGCCGTGGAACCGCTCGATGCTGCGCCGGTCCGCCTCCAGCACGGCCCGGTAGGTTTCCGGCGCGTGGTCCTCCATCCAGTGCAGCAGGGTGGGCCCGAAGTTGAAGCTGATCCGCTCGTAGTTGTTCGCCAGCTCGGTGATCCGCCCCTTCCCATCCAGGATCCGGGACACGGCGTTCGGCGCATACGACTCCGCCGTGATCCGCTCGTTCCAGTCGTGGTACGGGTACGCCGAGTCCTGCCGCTCGATGGCCTCCAGCCACGGGTTCTCCCGCGGCGGCTGATAGAAATGGCCGTGAACGCAGATGTATCGTTTCGGCTGCTGTGCCATGTGGTTTCGATGCCTGGAAGAGCCCGGACAGGGCTGTGGTCCTCGAGCCGGGCGGAACGATCCCGCCGGGCGCGGGTGCTGTCGGCGCTTCACGTCTCCCGGCGGGCCGCCCTCCCCGCCCCGTCGGAAATTCGACTCCGAACCTGCGGCATGCGGCCCGCGCCGGGAAGACCCCCGGGCTCCGGTCGGACCGCGAGCCTCAGCGCGCGGGCGTCAGGAACACCGCGGCCAGCGGCGGCAGGTCGAGGGTCAGCGAGAGCTGGCGCCCGTGCGCGGGCTCCTCCCCGGTCTGCACCACCGCCCGCTCCGCCGCGTACCCGCTCCCGCCGAATTCGGTCGCGTCCGTGTCCAGGAGCACCTTCCAGTCACCGGCCGCGCCGACCCCGATCCGGTAGCCGTCCCGGGGCACGGGCGTGAAGTTGTACACCGCCAGCACGGGGTGCGTCGCGTCTTCGGCCCTACGCAGGAACGCGAGGACGCTGTTCTCCCGGTCATCGCCGATGATCCACTCGAACCCCTCGGGGAACACGTCCTTGGCGAAGAGGGCCGCCGTCTCGCGGTACACCCGGTTCAGGGCGACCGTGAGGCGCCGGATCCCCTCGTGGCCGGGGTCCTGGAGCAGCCCCCATTCCAGCTCGTTCTCGTGGGCCCACTCGGCCTTCTGGCCGAACTCGCCGCCCATGAACAGCAGCTTCTTGCCGGGCTGGCCGTACATGTAGGCCAGGAGCAGCCGCAGGTTCGCGCGCTTCTGCCAGTCGTCCCCCGGCATCTTGTTCAGCAGCGAGCCCTTGCCGTGCACCACCTCGTCGTGGGACAGCGGGAGCGTGTAGTTCTCGGTGAACATGTACACCCCCCGGAAGGTGATCTCGTCGTGGTGATGCCGACGGTGGACCGGCTCCCGGGCCATGTACACGAGGGTGTCGTGCATCCACCCCATGTCCCACTTCATGCCGAAGCCCAGCCCGCCGATGGATGTGGGGCGCGAGACCATGGGCCAGGCGGTGGACTCCTCCGCGAACGTATGCACGTCCGGGAAGGCGTCGTACACCGCCTCGTTGAGCTGGCGGAGGAAAAGGATCGCCTCGAGGTTCTCGCGGCCACCGTGGATGTTCGGGATCCACTCCCCCGCCTCGCGGGAGTAGTCCAGGTAGAGCATGGAGGCCACCGCGTCCACCCGGATCCCGTCCGCGTGGTAGCGGTCGAGCCAGAAGATCGCGCTGCTGAGGAGGAAGCTCCGCACCTCGTTGCGCCCGTAATTGAAGATGCTGGACTTCCAGTCCGGGTGGTACCCCTGCCGCGGGTCCGAGTGCTCGAAGAGGTGCGTCCCGTCGAAGTAGGAGAGCCCGTGCTCGTCCGTGGGGAAATGGCTCGGGACCCAGTCCAGGATGACGCCGATCCCGGCCTGGTGCAGCGCGTCCACCAGGAACATGAAATCCTGCGGCGTGCCGTAGCGGCTGGTGGGAGCGAAGTAGCCGGTGGTCTGGTAGCCCCAGGAGCCGTAAAAGGGGTGCTCCATGATGGGCAGGAACTCCACGTGGGTGAACCCCAGCCGGTCCAGGTACTTCACCAGCATCGGGGCCAGCTCGCGGTAGCTGTGGAACTCGCGGCCCGGCGGCCGCATCCACGACCCGAGGTGACACTCGTAAATGGAGACGGGCGCGTTCAGGGCGTTGCGCGGACCCCGGCTCGCCATCCACTCCTCATCGCTCCAGTCGTAGTCGAGGCTCCAGATCACCGACCCCGTGCGCGGCGGCGTCTCGTGGTGGAATCCCACCGGGTCCGCCTTCTCCACCTGGTAGCCGCCCCTGGCCCGGATGAAGTACTTGTACCGGTCCCCATGACCCGGCCCCTCGATCACACCGCCCCAGATCCCGGAGCTCCCCACCGACTCCAGCGGCGACGCGCCACGGTCCCAGCCGTTGAAGTCGCCGATGACGCTCACCGACTCCGCCGACGGCGCCCACACCGCGAAGCGCGTCGCCCCCTCCTCCGGGTGCGCCCCCAGCCCCTCGTAGATCCTGCGGTGGCTCCCCTCGTTGAAGAGGTACCGGTCGTATTCCGTCAGGGCCTCGAGCTGCGTCTTCATTCCGCTTCCCTCCTCGCCTGGTCCATCTCGCTCAGTAGCACCGCCGGGGCGCCCTCGTCCAGCGCCGACAGCGGCCGCGCCGACCGCCTCCGCCAGTTCCGGTCCCCCGTCGTACCCGGCACGTTCTGGGGCTCCGGCTCCAGCCAGAGGTCCTCCAGCGTCGCAAGGACCAATCCGGCCGGCGAGGCCGCCATGTGCGCGTGCAGCGCCGACAGGACCGCGGTCGCCGCCGGATCGGGCCCTTCGCCCTCACTCCCTTCGGCGTTCGGCTGGCCGGGTGTTCCGCCGGTCCGCGGTCCCTGGACCATCCCCCGGACCAGCTCCGCCCGCATGCGACCCCGGCCCGCCACTTCCCTCGCGGCCTCCTCCTCCGACAGTACCCCCGCGTCCCGGCGGATCTCCGCGTCCCGGCCCATCCACCACCCGGCGAAGGTGGGCGTGTCGTGGGTCCCGACGGACGCCACCGCCCCGGCCGGGACCGGTCGCGGGCCGAGCGCCTTCGCGCCCTTCGCGCCCTTCGCGACTTCGAGCTCGAACTGGGCCACGTACATGCCGTAAAGACCGTGCCGCTTCATCCCGCGGCGGACCGCTTTCGGGACCGTGCCCAGGTCCTCGCCCACGATGACCGCGCCCGCCCGCGCGGACTCGAGGCAGAGCACCGCGTACAGCTCCTCGGCCGGGTAGCGGACGTACACGCCGCGGGCGGCGTCGCCAGCGGGCACCCAGAACATGCGGTGGAGCTGCATGACGTGGTCGATCCGGAGCACGCCGGCGAAGCGCAGGTGCTTGCGGATGCTCGCGATGAAATACCGGTGCCGGTCCAGGCGCGCGGCCTCGGGGTGGAGGGGAGGGAAGCCCCAGTCCTGCCCCTGCGCCGCGAGGGGGTCGGGCGGCGCGCCGGCGGAGGATGTCCGGGCGAACAGCGCCCGCTCGCGCCAGACGTCGTAGCCATCGGGGTGCACGCCGAGGGGGAGGTCGAGGTACAGCGAGACGCCCCGGTCCGCCGCCCGCGCCGTCGCCGCCGCGAGCTGCCGCTCCGCCAGCCACTGGACGTACAGGTGGTACCGCGCCACCGCCGGGTCGTAGTCCCCGTCCCGTACGTCCCGCGCCTGGAGCCGCTCCGGCCACTCCCCCCATGGCCCGCGCCCCTCCGTGATCGCCCGGAAGCAGGCGTAGTCCTCCGCCAGCGGGTTGCGGGCATGGAACCCCGCCAGCTCGGCGTCCGGGTCCCCGTCGAAGAAGCGGCGCGCGAGCGCTTCCAGCGCCGGACGCCGGGCGGCCATCGCGGCGCCGGCATCGAACCACCGCGGGTCGCGCTGGCGCGGCGGCGCGCCGCCGCCCGGGAGCGTCCCCCGCTCGTCGTCGGGCAGCTCGGCGAAGCCCGGCGCCGCGGCGGGGTCCACGTAGACCTCGTTCCAGAACAGCCGGGTGACGGGCGCGTAGGGGCTGGGCTCGTGCGGCCGCTCGCCCAGGAACGCCGCCAGCAGGGGGAGCGTGCCGACGACGGCGCCCCCCTTCGCGGCGACGCGCTCCGCCAGCGTGTCGAGCAGGGCGAAGTCGGGCAGCGCGCCCGGCTCCCCCCAGGCCGCGTAGAGCGGGAGGAACACCCCCCACGCCGGCCGGTCCGCGACGGCCTCCCACGACATGGCCCGCTCCGGCGCCACCATCAGCAGCGCCTCCCATCGACCGCGCCCCATCTCCACCGCGAGGTCGTGGTAGCCCGCGGGCAGGTCCGGGAGCGGGATCTCGAGCTCGGCGCGGGCGCGGCCATCCACCTCCGTGACCCCCACCGCCTCCAGCGACGACGACGCCACCGTCCAGCTCCGCTCGCCGCCCGCCTCCAGCCCGACGCGGACCCGGATGTCGCCCTCGCGCTGCCGGTCCGTGCTGCGCACCCGGACGACGCCGCGAAGCGCCGCTCCGGCGGTCCCCGCGCCGCGCCACCCCACCACCACCGGCTCGATGACGCGGTCCGCCAGCTCGCGCCGACGGTGGGCCAGGAGGTCGCGGATGGCCGCGTCGGAGTCGGCGTGGACGCCGAGCGCCCGGAGCACCGCCCGCAGCGCGTCCGGCGTCGCGGTCACGCGCGCGCCCTCGTTCGAGCGATACGCGGTCTGGATGCCGTGGAGCCGGGCGAGGGCGTGGAGCCCCCGGGGAGCCGCCACCTACGCCCGCCCGTCCAGCAGCTGCCGGATCCCGAGGATCGGGATGCGGACCCAGTCCGGGCGGTTGTTGAGCTCGTAGCCCAGCTCGTAGACGGCCTTCTCCAGCAGGTGCGCCTCCAGCAGCGTGCGCAGCTGGTCCTCGCGCTGCGGCAGGAACCCGTCGGCCACATCGCCGGTGATGCGCCGGGCATCCTCGAGGTAGGCGCCCAGGAACGCGGCGCTGGCCCAGGCGACCCAGAACCGCGCCCACCGGTCCAGCCCCTCGAGCTCCGCGTGCCGCGCCATCCCCCGGACCTCCTCGTCCGCCAGCGCGTTGTACGCCGCGTAATGGAAGGAGCGGAGCATGCCGGCCACGTCCGACAGCGGCGAGCGCTTCAGCCGCCGCTCCGTCATCGGCCGCGCCGGCTCTCCCTCGAAGTCGATGATGACGAAGTCGCGACCCGTGTAGAGGACCTGACCGAGGTGGTAATCCCCGTGGGTGCGGATCCGCCGGGCGTCCATCTTCTCGCCCACCACGCCGCGCATCCGCTCCAGGATCTCGCCCTTCCGGTCCACCACCGTACCGGCAGCGTCCCGCACCTCCGCCGGCAGCGTCTGCATCTCCCGGCTCAGCGTCTGGAGCGTGCGGCCCGCCAGGTTCCGCATGGACTGGTAGAGCGAGCGCTGGTACAGCTCGCTGAACGGCTCCGGCGCGAATTCCTTCCGCTCGATCCCCGACGCCAGCGCGCGGTGCATCTCGGCGGTGCGCGTGCCGATCAGCCGGGCGGACTCCATGTACGCGCCCAGCAGCTCCCGGGCGAGCTCCGACGGCGCCTCCCCGGCGCGCGCCAGCATGGCCCGCACGTCCATGGGGAGGATGGCGGTCTCGGGCCGGGTGCTCATCACCCGCTCGAAGAAGCCGCCCAGCGCGTCCAGCGTAAACGACCACGCGTCGCCCTCGTTCGGCACCAGACGCTTGATCACCCCGAGCGTCCACGTGCGCGAGTCCCGGCGGTAGCTCAGCTCACCGGCCACCTCCGGCGTGTGCTGGTACCCTTTCCGGACCAGCTGCTCGGCGATCTCCAGGTCCGGGTTCACCCCCGGGTCCAGCTTCCGGAACAGCTTCATGAACAGCTCGTCCCCGAACGTGATGGACGTGTTGCTCTGCTCCACCCGCATCACGTGCGGCTTCAGCGCTCCCGGGTCCGCCTTCCGCCGGCTCCGGTACTCCGCCGAGAGACCCCCCACCACCTCGCCATCCCAACCCCGAAGCTTCCGCCGGCTCCCCATGAGCCGCAGCAGCTCCGTCGCGAACTCCGGCTCCACGGTCGGATCGAACAGCACGCCCGCCTTCCCGTCCCCCGACGCCCCACCGGCGCCCCCCAGCCGCGCGATGACCGAGTGGGGCTGCTCCTTCATCAGCCGCTCCGCCCGGGCACCCCGGGCCTGGGCCATGGGCACCAGGTACGTCTCGGCGTCGCCCTCCACGTAGGACACCTGCACCAGCGCCAGGTACGCCGGCAGCTCCGGCGTGGACGTGTCCACGGCCTCGATGATCTCCGCGCCCCGGATCCGGCGCGCCTTCCCGCCGAACCAGCGCCGCGGCTTCAGGTAGGCCGGCAGGACGTCCTCCAGCGACGACCGGTCCTCCGCCGTCACCAGCGTCCGCCAGTCCCCGCCGGCGGGCGCCAGGTGCGGCCACTGGGGCCGCCGCCCCAGCTCCACGCTGGGCTGCTCCCCGCTCCGCTCCGGCGTCAGCTGGAACCAGTGGAAGCTGTGGGGCCCCATGGTCAGGAAGTACGGCAGCTCGCCGATCCGCGGGAACTCGGTGTGCCCGAACAGCTCCACCGGGACGCGCCCCTCGAACGCCGAGAGGTCCAGCTCCACGGCCTGGGCGAAGCGGGACAGGTTCGCGATCACCAGGAGGTGCTCGTCGTCGTGGTGCCGGATGAACACCAGCACCTTCCGGTTCTCCGGCTGCAGGAACTCGAGCGTCCCGCGGCTGAACGCCTTGAACCGCTTCCGCAGCGCGATCAGGCGCTTCATCCACCAGAGCATCGAGCTGGGGTTGTTCTGCTGCGCCTCGACGTTCACCGCCTCGAAGTGGTACTCCGGGTCGGTGATCACCGGCAGGTAGAGCTTCTGCGGGTTCGCCCTGCTGAACCCCGCGTTCCGGTCCCCGCTCCACTGCATGGGCGTGCGCACGCCGTCGCGGTCGCCCAGGTACACGTTGTCGCCCATCCCGATCTCATCGCCGTAGTAGAGCACGGGGGTGCCCGGGAGCGACATGAGCAGCCCGTTCAGCAGCTCGATCTTGCGACGGTTGTTCCCCAGCAGCGGGGCCAGGCGCCGGCGGATCCCCAGGTTGATGCGCATCTGCGGATCATTGGCGTACATGCGGTACATGTAGTCCCGCTCCTCGTCCGTCACCATCTCGAGCGTCAGCTCGTCGTGGTTGCGGAGGAAGATCGCCCACTGCGTGTTCTCCGGGATGTCCGGCGTCTGCTCGAGGATGTCGAGGATCGGGAAGCGGTCCTCCATCTGCACCGACATGAAAAGCCGGGGCATGATGGGGAAGTGGAAGTTCATGTGGCACTCGTCGCCATCCCCCAGGTACTCCACCGCGTCCTCCGGCCACTGGTTCGCCTCCGCCAGCAGCATCCGGTTCGCGTACCGCTCGTCGATGTGGCGACGCAGCTTCTTCAGGAACGCGTGGCTCTCCTCCAGGTTCTCGCAGTTCGTCCCCTCCCGCTCGTACAGG
>DATKBW010000121.1:0-110833 GCA_035513575.1 Longimicrobiales bacterium
CGCCGCGCATCGATTGCGAGATCTCGCTCGCTATTCGAGCGAAAAATCGTACGCGAGCCTCCCGCCGGCCGTCGCCTACGATATTTCGCCCGATATCCGAGACGAATCTCGCAGCCGGTGTCGGGGGTCGCTTCCATGACGACTTTTCGCTCGCTCGCGGCCTGCACGGCCGAACCGTCGCGGGGATCACCGCGGACTGACCGGCTCCCGGCCGGTCAGAGCATGGATGTGGAGCGGATCGTGCGGGCGAGCGGCGCATCATGAACGAGGAAGCTCGCGAGCCGCCGGAAGCAGCCGAGCCACCGCGGCGCCGGCGTCGTCGCCTGCTGCTGGTCCTCCTCCTGGTCCCGGTGGCGTACTGGGTCCTGTGCGTCGCGGGGCTGGTTTACCTGCGCGTGCTGCCGCCGGTGGCGACGGCCGTGCAGCTCCAGCGGGGGGTGGAGCGGCTGGTCGCCGGGGAGCGGCCGCTGGTGGACGCGCGCTGGCGGCCCGTGGAGCGGATGTCCAGCCACGTGCCCCGTGCGGTCGTGGCGGCCGAGGACGCGCGCTTCTTCCGCCACCACGGCTTCGACTGGGCGGAGATGCGGAAGGCGCGGCAGGAGGCGGCCCGGGAGGGGGAGCCGATGCGCGGCGCGTCCACGCTCACGCAGCAGCTCCTCAAGAACCTGTACTTCACGACGCACCGCAACCCGGTCCGGAAGCTGTACGAGTGGACGCTCACGCCCCCGGCGGAGCTCGTCCTCGGGAAGGACCGGATCCTGGAGCTGCACGTGAACGTCGTCGAATTCGGCCCCGGTGTCTTCGGCGCCGAGGCCGCCGCGCGGCACCACTACGGCCGCCCCGCGTCCGAGCTCACCCGCCACCAGGCCGCCTCCCTCGCGGCCGTGCTCCCCGACCCGCTCCGCCGCCGGCCCGAGCGCATGGGGTGGTACACGGATATCATCCTCGGACGGATGGGGCAGATGGGGTGGTAGGGGGAGCTGCCCGCCCGGGTCTTCAGTCCACTCGATCGTCCGGTTCGGCCGCGCTCGGGAGCCACAGGGTGAAGGACGATCCCTCTCCACGGGCGCTCCGCAGCGTCAGGTCGCCGCCCATGCGGCGGGCGAGCTCGAGACCGATGGCGAGCCCGAGGCCGGCACCACCCTGCTTGCGGGTGTTCCCGGGATCCACCTGCACGAACGGCTGGAAGACCGTCTCCGCCTCGGTCGCGGAGATGCCGATCCCGGTATCGGCCACCCGGATGAAGGTCCACGGGCCGTTCCCGTCGAGGTTCGCGCCCGCGTCCGGCGTCCGGCTCGTGCCACAGCTCACGGTGATGCTCCCGCCGCGGTCGGTGAACTTGATGGCGTTGCTCAACAGGATCACCAGGATCTGACGGACGCGATCTTCGTCGCCCACGTAGAGGCCGCTCGCGGCGGTGCACTCCGTATCGAGCCCCACGCCGGCCGAGTTGGCCTGCGGCTCGATCAGAGCGATCGCGGCCGCGATGGACGCCTGGGCGGCGATGGTCTCCCGACCGAGGATCATCCGTCCCGACTCCACCCTCGAGAGATCGAGGATGTCGTCGATCAGTCCGATCAGGTGCCCGCTGCTGACCTTCACCCTCGCGAGGTACTCCCTCTGCCTGGAAGTCAGCGGCCCTGCGATTTCCATCTCCAGGAGCTCGGTGTATCCGACGATGGCGTTCAGCGGGGTGCGGATCTCGTGGCTCATCGTGGCCAGGAACCGTGACTTCGCATGGTTCGCGTCTTCCGCTTCCTCCGCGAGCTCCTGCTGGCGTATGCTCGACAGGACGAGCTGTTCGTTCAGCTCCGCGGCACCATGTCGGGCGGCTTCCAGGTCACGGAACAGGCGGGCGTTGTCGAGGGCGATCGAGCAGCGGGCGGCGAGGTCTTCGGCCAGCTCGACATCCGTTTCGGTGTACTGGTGCCCCCCGTCCGCGCTGACGAACGTGATGGCGCCGAGCACGTTACCGCGGGCGATGAGCGGCACGACCACTACGGAACCGATGCCGAGCGCGCGCAGGTCTTCCAGGTTCTCCTCGCCGATGGCGAAGTCGACGAGCATCTCGTCGGGTACGGTCGGGATCACCTCCGTCGCACGGGATCGGATCACGCGGGGCACCCCGATAGGATCGTCCCGACCGGGCGGCCAGCCCTCCTTCAGCCTGCGGGCACGTTCTTCCTTGAGCGGGTCCGGGTGAATGATGCCGAGGCGGCGCATGGAGCCGTCCGCCTCGACGACGTCCACGATGCACCAGGACCCCAGGTACGGGAGCGCCATGCCCGCTACCGTCACGAGCGTGGTCTCGTAGTCGAGCGAGTCCGCGAGCCACTGGCCCGCACGCGCGAGAAAGCGCGGCACCGATTCGGCCCACCGGGATGGTACGAAAGTGGCAGGGCCAGGCGGCTCACCGTTCGGGGCCTGTTTCGAATCGTTCTCCGAATCAGGGCGCTTGGTCATGACTTGGCTGGTTTTCGGGATGCTGCCATGGACGCATCCGGGATCATGAGGCCCACGCTGTCGGGCCGGTGTCCTGGGACAAAATGATGCCCACCTGCCCGTGGCGAAACCCGCGCCGGCCGCCGCGTCGGATGAATCCGGATTCGCGTATCATCCCCGAGAGGCGTATTTTTCGGGTCGCGACCGCACCTGCCCGCGATACCGGTTAGCGGGTAAGCCGACGTCGCGCGCTACTCGCCACGACCCAATATATGCCCCATCCCTCGCCCAAGCTCGCCGAACTGGCACGACGGATCGTGGAGCACGAAGCCGGCGGGTCCGATCCGTCCGCCTCGGCTGCCGCGGTCGAAACGGCCTGTCGGAGGCTGAAGGGCCACCTGGTCGGCCTGCTCGGCTCCGTCGGAGTCTCCGCACTGCTCGGCCGCGCCCTCCACATGGCCCAGCGGGAGAACCCCTCCCTGGCGGAGGTAGCCGTGAGTGGGGAGCCAGGCGCGTGCTTCACCGGCCTGGCGGAGTCGCTGGCCGCGAGGACCGACGAAGAAGCGACCTCGGCCGCCGAGACCGTTCTCACGTACGTGCTCGTGTTACTGGTCATGCTGCTCGGTGAGGAGTTGGGAATGAAGCCCGTCCAGAAGCTCTGGTCCCGGGAGACCAGCGTCAAGGAGATCGACGAATGAGTCAGGAGAAACGCGTTGTGATCAGGAAGCTGCCGAGCGGCGTGCCAGGGCTCGATCTCATCCTGGGCGGCGGAGTCCCGGAAGGTTCGTTCAATCTCATCGCGGGCCCGCCCGGCACCGGGAAAACCACGCTGGCTCACCAGTTCGTCTTCAAGAACGCCACGCCCGAGCAGACCGCGCTTTTCTTCACGGTTCTCGGCGAGCCCGCGGTCAAGATGCTGCGGCACCAGCAGCAGTACACCTTTTTCGACGTAGCGAAGGTGAACGAGAGCATCCGCTTCGTCAACCTGGGTGACGATGTCATCGAGCGCGGTCTGGAAGGCGCCCTGGAGCGGATCATCGAAGAAGTGGAACGGACCGACGCGGGGATCGTGGTCGTCGACTCCTTCCGCTCGCTGACCGAAAAGGCGCAGGCGGACTCCGCCGCGCCGCCCGGATTTTCCGGCGTCGTGCAGCGCCTGGCGATGCATCTCACCACCTGGCAGGTGACGTCGTTCCTGGTGGGGGAGTATGAAGAGTCGGACAAGACGGGGAATCCGGTCTTCACCATCGCGGATGCCATCGTCTGGCTCGCGCAGGCGGCCCACAACAACTCGGTGGTTCGCAAGCTCCAGGTCGTGAAGATCCGTGGACAGGCCCCGATGCCGGGACTCCACACGTACCGCATCACGGATGGCGGGCTGCAGGTCTTCCCGCGACTTGCGCTCGCGGTGGACGAACACGAGCGGCAGACGCCGACCGGCCGCGCCTCCACCGGCGTCCCCGGGCTGGACGAGATGATGGACGGCGGGATCCCCACGGGCGATTCGGTGCTGGTCGCCGGCCCGTCGGGCTCGGGCAAATCCGTGCTCGCCACGCAGTTCATCGCCGAAGGGGGGAAGCGGGGCGAGGCGGGGGTGCTCGTCGTCTTCGAGGAGCATCCGAAAGAGTACCTCTACCGCGCGGAAGGTCTCGGATTCCACTTGCGGGAGATGATCGAGGCCGGAACGCTGGAAGCCCTCTATCTTCGTCCGCTCGACCTCTCGCCGGACGAGACCCTGTACGAGATCCGGGAAGCGGTGCGTCGGGTGGGCGCCAAGCGCGTGGTCATCGATTCGATGTCGGGCTTCGAGCTCGCCCTCGCCCCCACCTTCCGGGCGGATTTTCGCGAGTCGCTCTACCGGCTGGTGGGTGCCCTCACCGGCCTGGGGATCACCGTGCTGACCACCATGGAGATCACACAGGGGCAGGACGAGCTCCGCTTCACGCCCAACGTGATCTCCTTCCTGGCGGACGACCTCATCTCACTCCGCTACGTCGAGGTGGACAGGGAGCTCAAGAAGGTCGTGGCCGTGGTGAAGATGCGCGGGAGCCAGCACAGCAAGGCGTATCGGGAATACGAGATCACGGAGACCGGCTTCGTCGTCCGTGGAGACCTGGACGGATACACCGGCCGCATCAGCGGGGCCGCGGTCCTCACCCGGCAGGGGGGGTGACCTTCACCGCCCCGCCATCCTGCTGGGCCGGCGGCCTTACGATGGCCGCGCTCTGTTCCACGACTCGACCGGGAAGGAAGTCCCATGCTGGCTCACGTTCTGGCCGTGCTCGGCCTGGCCTTCTACGGCTTCGAGGTCTATCGCACGGTCCGACGCTTCGGGGTCCGGCGGGCGGGCATGTTCGGCGCGGCCGCCGGGGCCCCCAGGGCGCACGTCTTCATGGCCGTCCTGATGACGGTCATCTTCTTCATCCTGGCCGCGTCGTTCGCGGCCGTGCCCTTCTACGTGGCCCCGGCCGGGGCCGTGATCAACGCCGTCTACCTGGTCCTGGCGCTCCGCTACGCGCGGCGTCGGTCCGCCGAGCGGCGGGCCAGGCTGGACAGGGGCTAGAACGGTCGAACCCCGAGCAACGGAAGCCGCATGGAAAACACCCTCACCGGCAAGGTCACACAGATCCTCGACGAGCAGTCGGGGACCGGCAAGAACGGCCCGTGGCGGAAGCAGGAGTTCATCCTCGAGACCGAGGGCAAGTACGCGAAGCCGGTGTGCATCGCCCAGTGGGGCGATGACATCGACTCGTTCGCCGTCCAGGAGGGGGAGCGGCTCACTGCGCACGTCGACATCCAGAGCCGGGAGTACAACGGCCGCTGGTACACGGACGTGAAGGCGTGGCGCGTGACGAGGGATGCCGCGGCCGGGCAGGACGCCCCACCGCCCACCGGCGATGAGCCCTGGCCGGACGAGACAGCCGACCCGGACGACGGCGGGGACGACGGCCTGCCGTTCTAACCGGCTGGCAAGCTCGACGTTTCGTGACGCCCGGGTGCGCGACAGAAGTAGCCGTTGCCGGAACTCTTTAGCCGCCATACCGGAACGCCCACCGGGCGGGCTCCCCCGTCCGCACCCGGCCCCCGTGGCCTGGCACGATTGTGGTACCAAGGCATCCGTTTTCCGTCTCCGATCACCCGGGGGGAGCTCTTGAATCGGATCAAGGTCGATCTGCGGCGGCGCGCGCTCGCCATCAACATCGCCGTCGCGGCGCTCGCGGCGGCAGGGATCACTTCGCTGACGGGGGCGCCTGCCGTGCTGGCGATCCCCGTCCTGACCGCGCTGCTCGCGTACGCCCTGGTGGTGTGGGGGCGGGAAGCGGAGGTAAGGGCCGGGCCGACAGGCGGTGGCGCGATGATGGATGCCCTCACCGGGCTGACCACGGAAGACATCGGGAACGAAGCACTCGCCCGTGAGTTCGCGGCGGCCCAGCGGGGTCGCCCCCTCACCGTCGTCCTGCTCCGACTCGAGGGGCTGCCGCAATACCGCGTGCGGCACGGGAAAGGGGTAGCCGACCAGCTCCTGCGCGTCACCGGGCGGACGCTCGCTCGCCACTGTCGCGGCATGCACCTGACGGCCCGGCACGGTCGGCGCGAGGGAACGTTCCTCTCCATCCTGTCGGCGTCGGACCGGAAGGGCGCGGCCGTGTACGCCGCTCGCCTGCACCGGGACCTGGTGCAGCCCGCCGGTCTACCCGAGCCCGCCGGCGTCAGCATCGGGATCGCGTCGTACGACAGGGACATGGCGTCGCCGTCGGAACTGATTCGCAAGGCGACCTATGCCATGGAAAGAGGCGCGGAGGCAGGCGGCAAGGTGATGGTCGTCGGCGACGGGGCGTAGCACGAAGACGAGCCCGGTCCGGCGCTCCTCGGCTCACCGCACCGACACCGGCGAATCCCCCCTCGCCATCCCCATCACCGAAGCCACGGTCGCCTTCGACACCTCCGCCACCAGCCGCTGGTCGATCGTCTCGAGCACGTCGTGCTCCTGGTGGTAGTGGGGATTGGCCAGGATGGGATACGACCCGATGCCGCCGATCACGTCCCCGAATGCGTCGAAGAGCGCGTGGGCGTCGGTGGACTTGTAGTAGTGGGCGTCGTAGAGGATCAGGTCGGTGAACAGGAGCGCGGCGGCGTGCTGGAGGTCGCGCACCGTCGAGCTGGAGTAGCGGATGGTGTTGTCCAGGCGGTCGTCGTTGGCGTAGCCGACCATGTCGTTGTTCAGCGCGCCGGCGACGCGCTTCCCCTCCGCCACGGCCCGCCGGGCGTACTCGCGGCTCCCCAGCAACCCGGCCTCCTCGCCCGTGAAGAAGACGAATTCGATGGTCGCGGGCTGCGGGCGGCCGGCCAGGACGCGGGCGGCCTCCAGCAGCGCGGTCGTCCCGGACGAGTTGTCGTCTGCTCCGGGGCCGCGCTCCACGGAGTCGAAGTGGGAGCCGACCACGTAAGCGACGTCGGGGTGGGCCGTCCCCGGCAGCCGCGCGATCACGTTGGCGCTCCGGATCCCCGGGCGCGGCTCGAACCACTGGAGCTCGGGGTCGTAGCCGAACGACCGGAGCTTCGCGGCCAGGTAGTCGATGGCCAGAGCGTTGCCGGGCTGCGTGATGTGCTTGGAGCCGAAGCGGAAGAGGTCGGCGGCGTAGCCGTGGATACGGGAGACGGAGACGTCGGCGACGGCCTCGCGCACGTTCGCAACAATTCCCGCGAACTGAGCGCCGGCGTTCCTCCGCAGGGCGCGCTCGGCGGCAAGCTGCTCCCGGACGCGCGCGCGAACCTCCCGGAGCGTCACCGGCCGGCCGAGGTCGGTGAGGTAGACGCCGCGGTCGGGGGTGATGGTGTCGCCGTCGCGCTCGGCCACGGTCAGCACCATGGTCCCGTCGGGCGACACGGCCCACTCGTACTCCGGGGCCACCGTGCGCACCGTGTTGTTGTGGAACAGCCGCATCCCCTCGCCCGACCCGGGCACCCACTCGCGGATGGCGGGCGGGGCGGCGGGCCGCGCCGGGTACACGTACGACCGCCGGTGCCGCCCCTCGCCCTTGATCACCAGCAGACGGTCGCCGGCGAGGAAGCGGGGGAAGAGGTCGTGCTGGACGTCGTGGGTCAGGCGACGGGGCTCCCCTTCCCCCTCCGCGACCCAGACCTCCCAGTTCTCCCGGCCCATCCGCTGGAGCGCGACGACGGAGCCGTCCGCGGAGAGTGCGGGGCTGGCGAGGGCGTCCGTCGTCGCGAGGAGCAGGTCGGGGAGGCGCGCATCGGTCCCCACCGGCACCCGCCGCAGGGCGTACCTCGCGCCTTCGCGTCCTTCGCGTCCTTCGCGTGTGAGGAACGCCAGCGTGGACCCGTCCGCCGAGAACGCGGCGGAGCCGGAGCCGGGGAACGTGCGCTGGAAGCCGGTGGCGATGGTGAGGAGGGCTAGCCCTTCGTCATCCTGGAAGACGAGGTGCGTCCCCGTGGGCGAGACGACGACGTCCGACCCCTTGATCCACGGCACCGCCTCGCCCCCGCTCCAGACGACTGCGTGCACCGGCTCGCTCGCCCTCACGTCCCGCTCGCGGCCGGTGGTGAGGTCCCGGACTCGCACGCGGGCGTGGCGCGCGCGGACGGCGGTCAGCTCGTCGCGCAGGCGGACGAAATCGGCGCGGCTCTGCACGGGGATGCGCTCGCGGAGCGCCGCTTCCTCCCGGGCCAGCGCCGCGGGGTCGGCGGTGCGGAGCCAGGCGATCCGGGCGCCGTCGGGGGAGAAGACGGCGCCGCGGCCGGCGAGCTCGGCCACCGGGCGGACGGCGCCGTCGCGGACCGCGACCACGACGGTGCGGCGCTCGGCGTCCGCGCCGGCGCCGGTCCCCGGGACATCGTACGCCGCGTGCCGGCCGTCCGGGCTCCAGCGGGGGTTGGTCCCGTCGGGGGCGACCTCGACGGTGCGGTAGCGCTCGCCCGTGAGCACGGCGACATCGGCGAGGAGCCCGCCGGCGCCGGGAGCGGCGAGGAGGCGGTCGAGACGCGCGAGGGCGTCGTCGTAGTCCCCCGCGTCCCAGGCGGCGTAGGCGGAGTCGAAGAGGGCGGCGGCCCGGGCGGCGGCCCGGGCGTCGGGATCCTGCGCCGCGAGGGGCGTGGCCGTCGCCGCGAGGGCCGCGGCTCCGAGGAGCGCGAGGAGGAGCCCGGTGGGGCGGGGAGCGTGGCGTCGCATGATGCGGAGGTGCGGGAGAAACCGGCGCGGCTGTCGACGGCACTATATCCGACGCGCGCGGGGTCGTGCAACGGGGGCGCGCCGCGGGAGCTCTCTCGGGGATCGTGGCGCGCCCGGCCGCTCTGGCCGCCCCGGTCGCGACCTACTTCCCGGCCGCCACCTTCTCCGCCAGCTCCAGCGCGGCCCGCGCGTCCACGATCCCGCCGGTCACCGACAGCTCGCCGAACGGCACCCGCTCGCCGTCCGAGCCGGGCCGGGTCACCATCACGGTGCCGTACGGCCGCGCCGACTCGAGGATGACCCGCCGCACGTCGGCGGCGGAGAGCTCCGGGTAGTACGCCATGATCAGCGCGGCCAGGCCGGAAACCACCGGCGCGGCGAAGCTGGTGCCGGACGCGGTCTGGGAGCCGTTGCCGGGCGCGGCCGCGGTGATGTCCACGCCGGGTGCGAACACGTCCACGCGGTCCCGGCCGTAGTTGCTGAACTCCGCCGCCAGCGCGTCCGGGGCCCGCCAGCCCGACGCGCCGACCTCGATCCAGTTCGCGGCCTCGCGGCCGTCGTCGTAGCGGCGGGTCGGGAAGCTCGGCGTCGTGGCGAGGTCGTCGCCCTCGTTGCCGGCGGCGTGCACGAGGAGCACGCCCTTCTCCTCGGCGTAGCGGACGGCCTCGTCGACCGCGCGCTTCCCGGGCGAGTAGCCCTTGCCGAAGCTCATGTTGATGATGTGGGCGCCGTGGTCCACGGCGTAGCGGATCGCGTTGGCGACGTCCTTGTCGCGCTCGTCGCCGTCGGGGACGGCGCGGAGCACCATGATCCGAGCGGGCGCGATCCCGTCCTCGCCGATCCCGTTGCCGCGCTCCGCGGCGATGATCCCGGCGACGCCGGTGCCGTGGGAGGCGTCGGGGCCGACGACGTCGGCGTTGCCGTAGCGGCGCTGGCGGAGGTCGTCGTAGTCGTCGCCGACGATGGGGCGCGGGTCGAACGCGGGGTTGAGCCCCCGGTCCAGGAGCCGCTCGAGCCGCGCCTCCTCGGCGGCGATCATGGCCGGCGTGATGCCGGCGGCGGCGAGCTGCAGGTAGATCTGCCGGGCCTGGCGGACCTCGAGCCGCATGGGGACGGCGGCGCGCACGGCCTCGGCGGTGAGGCTGTCCCGGCCCAGCTCATCCCGCAGGACGGCGTAGGCCCGCTCCACGGCCGGCCCCATGCCCCGGACCTGCGCCAGCATCTGCTCCGCGTCGCCGCGGCGCTCGGCGTGGACCGCCTCGATCTCCGCGCACGGCACGCCCCCGGCGACGACGCGCTCGTCCGCCGCGGGCAGCGCGCGGCAGGCGGCGAAGAGCCGCGTCACCTCGTAGGTGTCGTCGGCGACGTTCCGGCCGTCCGCGCCGCCGATGAAGTTCCAGCCGTGGACGTCATCGACGTAGCCGTTGCCGTCGTCATCGACGCCGTTCCCGGCGACCTCGCCCGGGTTCACCCACAGGCTCCCGTCCAGGTCCTCGTGGGCGATGTCGACCCCCGAGTCGATCACCCCCACGACGACGGTCCGCCGCGGCTCCTTCCCCGCCAGCAGCTCCCGGTAGGCGGCCTCCACGCCCGCACCCGGCGACGCCGCGTTCGCGGGCGCCAGCCACCACCGCGGCGGCGCGCTCTCCGGCGCGGCGATGCGCGGCGACGCGGGCGGCGAGGCCGGCGCCGGCGCGGCCAGTGGCGGCGCGGAGGTGCAGGCGACGAAGAGCGCCGCGAGGAGGAGCGGCAGGCGAAGCGGCTTCATCGGTTCGTGCTTTCCCTGTGGTGATTGCCCGGCGTACGGGTCGGATACCCCACGCGCCTCCCTTGTTGCCGCGTGGCGTGTTCTCGAGGTCAACCCCGGGGCGTTCGAGGACTCCGATTCACGCGCGCGAGGGATCCCGACGTCGCCCGGCCGCCGTCTCGCGTCGCGATCATTGACTCGGGGCCGCGGCCGCCCATCGTAGAGCACGCGCGCCGGTCTCCCCCGGCCGCTCCTCACCGTTTCCCGGAGTCGTCCGATGAAGGGCATCAATCTCACGCGTGTGCTCCTCGGTGGTCTCGCGGCCGGCATCGTCATCAACCTCGGCGAGTTCGTGCTCTGGGGCGTGATCCTCGAGCAGCAGTACACGGCCATGATGGCCACCTTCGGGCTCGCCGAGACCAGCTGGGCCATGGCCGCCTACATCATCGGGTCGCTCGTGCTCGGTGTCGCCCTCGCCTTCACCTACGCCGCCATCCGGCCCCGCTTCGGCGCCCGGTGGCAGACCGGCGTGGTGGCCGCGGGCGTGATCTGGGTCGCGGGCGTGGCGCTGCCCATGATCTGGAACGGCGCGATCGGGATCGGCGTGGGAGCCGGCGCGACGCTCCTGGCACTGGTCTGGACCGCCGTCGAGCTCTCGCTGGCCGCGGTCGCCGCTGCCTGGGTGTACCAGGAACAGGAAGCTCCGGCGGTGGCGAGCCAGCCCACATACTAGGGCGCCCGCGGCGGCCGGACGGTACCCCGGGGGCCAGCACGCTGGCCGGCCTCCGGGCTCACCCGCCGGTGTAGAGCGTCAGCCCCTCCGCCTCCGCCGCGGCCAGGAGCGGGCCGTCCAGCGTGGCCATCGGCGCGCCCAGCCGCACCGCCAGCTCCAGCGACGCGGCGTCGTAGGACGCCAGCCCGTGCTTCCGGGCCAGCGCGTGCGTGGCCTCGAACACGTGCCGCGTCGCCACGCGGTCCACCACGATCGGCAGCGAGAGCAGCAGGTGCAGGAAGCGCCGGGCGTCCGCCGGCTCGATCCGACCGCGCCGCTCCGCGGCCAGCAGCCCGTTCGTCACCTCCAGCGGCCAGAGCGACGCCACCACCGCGTCCGTCGACCGCAGCCCCTCCAGCACCTCCACCGCGTACTCGCCCGCGTCCTCGAAGCCCCAGGCCAGGACCACCGACGCGTCCACAACGAAGCTCACTCGCGGCCCCCGTCGATCAGCTCGCGCACCGTCAGATCGTCCCCGAGCGCGCGGCCCCGCCGCAACTCCAGGATCCCGGCCACCGCCTCCTCCACGGTCCGGTCCGGCGCCCCGGGCGGCGGCGCCAGCACCGCCACGACCCGGCCGTGGCGCGTGATGGAGATGTGCTCCCCGCTCTCCACCCGGTCCAGCAGCGCGGAGAGGTGGGTCCTGGCTTCGTAGGCGCCGACTTGCACGGTGACCTTTCCGGGTGGGGTTAGACGAGTCTACGACCAGTCTAACTCGCGGGGCACGGGTGGGCCAGTGCGGCCTTCGCGTGGCGGGACGCCTGCCCCCAACCTCGACGTGGGCCGCCACCATCCCATAATATGGAGGCACCATGGACGAACCGATGCTGGATCTCGACGCGCTGGAGGCGCTGACCGACCCGGAGCAGGTCCGGGCGCTGGAGGGGCCGCTGGCGCACCTGGAGAAGGACACCGACATCCTCCTCTTCATGTCCCCGGGGTGCGCCGTGTGCCCGCACCAGCTCCGCTCCGTGGCGACGGTGATGCTGGCCAGCCCGCGCGTGGGCCTGGAGGTCGTGGACGCGTCGCTGGAGCCGGAGCTCGCGGCCCGCTACGAGGTCCGCGCGGTCCCCACGACGGTGGTGGACGACGAGCTGATCATGGTCGGCGTGGTCCCGCCGGCGGAGCTGGCGCTTCGCCTGGTGGAGCGGCAGGGCCCGGAGGGGGCCAGGGTGGTCTTCGCCTCGCTGCTGGAGGCGGGCCGGCTGGCCGATGCCGCCGAGCGACTGGCCGACGGCCGGGGCACGGCCGCGTTCCTGGAGCTCTGGGCGCGGAGCGGCCCGGAGCAGCGGCCGGGGCTGAGGCGCGTGGCGTTGGAAGCGCTCCTCTACGACCCGGAGGGGCTGGGCGGGCTCGTGGCCGGGCTGGAGGCGGGGCTCGAGGACGGTCCGCTGGCCACCGACGACGACCGGCGGGCGGACACGGCGGACCTCCTCGCCCGGCTCGGGGGGGAGTAGACCGCCGAGCGGCCTCCTTCACGCGCGTTTGAGCAGGGCCCGGGTCTCGTGGTCGAGGGCCGAGGGATAGGTGAAGCCCCGGTCGCGGGCTACGGCGCGGGCGGCGCGGCTGAACAGGTCGATCATCGCGTCGAGCGCGTCGCCGTGGCTGCTCAGGGTCGGGCCGGCGTAGGTGGTGTCGAGCATCTCCCGCTCCGCGGGCTCCAGCAGCCAGCGCAGCCCGCTCCCCCGCACGCCCACGCTCTGCTCCCAGTGCCGGCTGATCTGGACGTACCACTCGAGCATGGGGACCAGGCACCGGTAGCGCAGCACCTTCTCCAGGCTGTAGCGGGCCGGGAGCAGCTCACCCCGGCCGACGTGCTTCGCCACGTACAGTGTCTCCCACCAGAACTCCTCCACCACCCCCCGATACTCGCGCCCGCTGGGAGGCCGCGGCACGTACGCCATCGTCGAGGGCGGCGGGAGGCGGGAGGCGAGGCCCTCGGGGTCCAGCAGCACGCGGTAGCCGGCGGCGAGCCAGTCCGGCAGGACGCCCTGCTCGACGATCCGGCGCAGCAGCTCGATCCGCGACAGCGTGAAATCGATCCGGTTCCCACTCTCGTACTGCACCAGGCGCGTCGGCACGGTCTCGGCCCGGTGCTCCGTCGTCTCCCGGATCACGATGAGCGGCCGGCCGAACGTCTCCAGCCAGTCGTCCCGGTCCGCCAGCCGGCTCCCCGGCT
Source organism: Longimicrobiales bacterium (assembly GCA_035513575.1). Lineage (GTDB taxonomy): Bacteria > Gemmatimonadota > Gemmatimonadetes > Longimicrobiales > RSA9 > JAHWKI01. The sequence continues at coordinate 13,331 of DATKBW010000121.1, forward strand.
CCAGGAACAGGATGACATCGTGATCGGAGAACGCATCGCGCGCGCCCTGCGGCGACGCCCGTGACCCGATCAGCACCGCCGCCCGGACCAGACGCTCCCCCGCCGCCCATTCCGCGACCTTCGCCGCGACAGGGTCCAGCGACGACTCCTCGTATGGCATCCGGGTATGCTACGGCATCAGGGCCCCGCCGGGCCATGGCGGCTCGACGCGGCGGGCCGTGGGAACCGCCCCGGCCGCGTACGCGTGCGCGTCGCCGGAAACACCAGGGGCGGCGTCCTCACCACCCCCGGCGCTCTCCTCAGAGGACGACGATCTTCATGTCACCCTCCGCGCGCGGGCCACGGGGGCGGCCGCCATCAGCCGCACTCCGAGTACCCGCAGGTCAGGCACTTCACGCAGCCTTCCGCGAACTGGAGGTCGGAGGCGCACTCGGGGCAGGTGCCCATGAAGGCGTCGCCGGGGTCGTAGGCCTCGACCTGGGGCTGCGTCGCCCCGGGGCCGCTGCCGGCGCCGATCCCCCGGCCGCCGGTGCTCCGCGGCGTCCTGATGGCGGCGGCCTCCATCCCCGGCGTGCCGGCGATGGGCAGCTCCTGCTGGATCCCTTCCTTCTCGGCCATGTGGAGCTCGAGGACCTGGCCGACGGCGTCGGGCATGCTCAGCACCTTGGTGGGGCCGTAGCCGACGGCGCGGTCGCAGGAGATGCCGCGGATCTGCTTGGCGATGTCGCCCAGCGGGATGCCGCTCCGGAGCGCGAGGCTGATCATGCGGCCGAGGGCCTCGGCATCGGCCATGGCGGCGCCGCCGGCCTTGCCGAGGGTCATGAAGACCTCGAAGGGCCTGCCCGCCTCGTCCTCGTTGACCGTGACGTAGAGGTCGCCGAGAGGGCTCCGCATCTTCCGCGTGGTGCCCGTCAGCACGTCCGGGCGCGTCTTCTTGTGCAGCCGCCTCTGGTGCTTGATCTCCATCTCCAGCAGCGCCCCCTTCACCTCCTCGAGCTGGTGGATGAGGCGGTGGTTCTCCTCGCGGGCATCGGCGAGGGCGGCCTCGAGGTCGGCGGTCTTGCCGGCCGACTTGCCGGCCGATCGGCCGGCGTCCTCCGGGGACGCGGAAGCGGCGGGCGACAAGGACGACGGCGCCCCGGCGCCGGCCTCCTGCTTCGCCGTCTTCCCGGTGCTCAGGACCTGCATGGGCCGGCAGCCGTCGCGGTAGACGGTGACGCCCTTGCAGCCGAGCGCGAAGGCCTGGAGGTAGATCTCGCGCACGTCCTCGCGCGTGGCCTCGTGCGGGAAGTTGCACGTCTTGCTGATGGCGCTGTCCACGTGCTCCTGGAAGGCCGCCTGCATCCGGATGTGCCATTGCGGCGTCACGTCGTGCGCGGTGACGAAGAGGCGCTGGACGTCGTCGGGGACCTCATCGAAGTGGATGTGGCCCTGCTCGGCGATGGACTCCATGAGCGCCTCGGAGTACCACCCCTGCTCCTGCGCCAGGCGGACGAAGTCCCCGTTCACGTCGGCCATCAGGGAGCCGGCCTGGTTGCGCATGAACGCTACCGCGAACAGCGGCTCGATCCCGCCCGAGCAGTCGGCGAAGATGGAGATGGTGCCGGTGGGTGCGACCGTCGTCACGTTGCAGTTGCGCAGCTTGCGCATGGGGCGGATCCGGTTCCCTTCGGCGTCCCGAGCCGCGGTCTTGTCGGGGCCCCAGATGCTCTCCTTCCAAGCGGGGAAGGCGCCGCGGACGTCGGCCAGGCGCTCGGAGGCGTTCTTGGCCTCGTCGTCGACGAAGTGCATGACGGTGCGGGCCAGCGAGATGGCCTCGTCGCTGTCGTAGGGCACGCCCACGCGCACCAGGAGGTCCGCCCAGCCCATGATACCGAGGCCGATCCGGCGGATCTGACGGGCCAGCTCGGTGATCTCGGGGAGCGGGTAGTTGTTGGCGTCGATGACGTTGTCCAGGAAATGCGTGCTGAGGTGCACGGCCTGCCGGAACGCCTCCCAGTCGATCCGGTCCTCGGCCGGCGTGCCCTCGGGCATGCCGGTCTTCGCGAACATGCCGACGTTCACGCTCCCCAGGTTGCACACGTCGTAAGCCAGGAGCGGCTGCTCCCCGCACGGGTTCGTCGCCTCGTAGCTGCCCAGCTTCGGCACCGGGTTGTAATGGTTCGCCCGGTCGATGAAGAACACGCCCGGCTCACCCGTCGCCCACGCCCCCCGGATGATCAGGTCGAAGATCTCGTTCGCGTCCTCGCTCCCCACCACCTCCCCGCTCCGCGGGCTGATCAGGTCATAGCTCTCCCCCGCCCGCACCGCCTCCATGAACGCGTCCGTGATGGCCACGCTGATGTTGAAATTCGTCACCTGCGTCACGTCGTTCTTGCAGGCGATGAACTCCCGGATGTCCGGGTGGTCCACCCGCAGGATCCCCATGTTCGCCCCCCGCCGCGTACCCCCCTGCTTCACGACCTCCGTCGACGCGTCGTAGAGCTTCATGAAGCTCACCGGACCGCTCGCCACCCCCATGGTGCTCTTCACGACATCGCTCGACGGGCGCAGCCGGCTGAACGCGAACCCCGTCCCGCCCCCGCTCTGGTGCACCAGCGCCATGGACCGGAGCGTGTCGTAGATCCCGTTCTTCCCGTTGGAGAGCGCGTCCTCCACCGGCAGCACGAAGCACGCGCTCAGCTGTCCCAGCGGACGGCCGGCGTTCATCAGCGTCGGGCTGTTGGGCTCGAACAGACGCTGCGTCATCAGCCGGTAGAACTCCCGCGCCAGCGCGTCCACGCCGCCCTCGCTCGCCCCGTACTTCGCGTCCACCTCCGCCACCGTCCGCGCCACCCGCCAGAACATCTGCTCCGATCCCTCCACCGCCTTCCCCGCCTCATCCTTCTTGAGGTACCGCTTCGCCAGGATGATCCGGGCGTTCTCGCTCATGTCGGCCACCGGGAGATCGTCCGGGAGCACGTCGGCGGGGTTCGGCCGGGGTGCGGGCTTCGGGGTCATGACGGTCCTCTCACGGGAATGTTGTACGCGCGCCTGCGTGGAAAACTCCGTTTCCGTCGACGCGCCTGCGGGACTGCGGTTTCCGCGTGGTGCAACGGGGGCGGCGCGGGGCTCCGGGGGGCCGCTACCCGCTACATCTTGTACGGGAAGACTAATCTGCCCCCATATGTTGTGTGTGTCAAGCCTTGCGTTCTGCACAGGGTTATACACCACGGAGGGCACGGATTTCCGCGCTCGAGCGGCCGTTTTCCACGCTTTCCACAACCGTGGAATCCACACCGGCGCGGTTGAGCCCGGCGAGGACCTGTCCTCGCCGGGCTCTCTGTATTCAGGGGCGGGCCGGGCTGTTCAGCGGGTGCGGTCCTGTCGGTCCAACTGGTTCGTGTGGGGGTGGTGGTCGACATCGAGATCGTCGTCGTCCAGGGATTCCTCGCGCTCCCAGATTTCGGCCTCGGACGCGCGCCGCGGCCGGGCCGACCGCCCGAGCTCGTCCGGGTCCCTCCGGCCGTGCCGGTCCTTGCGGCTGTCGCCGCGTGTGATCTCCTCCAGGTCCCGCTCGAACCCGCCGTACCGCTTCGGACGCCTTGTCATGGTAAACCTGCCGGTTGGGGTTGTCTTCGCCGACCTGTTCCGCGATCTGCTTCAGGTTCCGGACCGGTCCGGCCGCGTTTCGGGGCCTGCGCTCTCGGCTTCTCGACTCTGGTCCATCCCGGAGCCGTCAGAAGCTGGGGCCGAAGACCAGGTACGGGCGCCAGTTCCGGGGGTCGGTGGGAGCGCGCCCGTCGTCCGGGTCCACGTCCGTGAAGGGAACGGCGAGGCCGCCCCGGACGCGGAGCGGGACCGAGTGCAGGACGCCGAAGTCGAGGGAGAGCTCGGCGCCCGCGGAGAGGAGCGGGTCGCCGGGCGCGGAGCGGCACCCCGGGAACGGGTCGGCGCACCACGCCTCGCCCGCGTCCGCGAACAGGGTGCCGGACACGGCGGTCACGGAAAAGCCCAGGATGTCGCCGCGCCAGCCGGACAGGTGGAGCGGGACCCGGTACTCGGCGGAGGCGGTCCAGGCGCGGGTGCCGGCGCGGTCCCCCTCGTCGTAGCCCCGGACGGGAAGGAAGAGATCCGAGCCGCCGAAGGCGCTCAGCCCCAGGAGGCTCTCCGCCGATCCGTTGACGCCCCCGATGGCGGTGGGGACCGCCTGCGGCCCGTCGCGGCGGAGCGCCGAGACCCGCCCGGCGACGACGTGGTCGGCGAAGCCCCAGGAGGGGAACCCGAGGTAACCGGCGACGCGGCCCTGGATCTGGTCATAGCCATGGGCGAGGTCATTGGCCTCCCACCAGCGGCGAGCACCGACGGAAAGCCAGATGCCGTCCTGGATGCTGATGGAATAGGGGAAGGACCGCGCGTTCCCCCACCCCGCCCCGATCCGCGCGCCAACGAGGGTGGGCAGCGCCGTGATCCCGAGGTCGGCGAGGATGGAGTCGCCCTCGGGACCGCCGCGGTCCAGGTCGTACGCCCGGCCCTGGATCTCGGTCCCGCCGTGCAGCCAGCCGGTGCTCCGCCACCGTCGCTGAAGGAAGAAGGCGTCCAGCGCCGCGCGGTCCTCCCGGTACCAGACGCCCTCGAAGCGTCCCTGGCCCAGCCCCACCTGGCCGACCCCGCTCCAGTCCCTGGCCAGCGACACGGTCAGCTCGGGGACGCCCAGGCCGCGCCACGTCCACGCGGCGTCGCCGGCGAACCGCCCCGATCCCACGTCGAACGCCGCGCCCGCCTGCCACCGGTGCCGCTGGAGCACGTCCCAGCCGGCGCTGAAGAGACCGAGGAACCGCAGCTGGTCCGGCCCCGCGGAGGCGGTGGTGTAGGTCGGCAGCCAGAAGTACGGGTGGAGCGACGGCCCCGGGGAGTAGCGGACGGTCCCCTCGGGTAAGCGGGACGCCCCGCCTGCGGCCGTCGCGGCCGACGCGGCCGCCTCGGCCGCCCAGGCCGACGCGGCCGGGGGGGCCGGCAGGAGCCCTTCGGCGTACGCCAACGCGGGCGGGGGTGCCGTCCGCCATTCCTCCGGTCGGAGCGGCAGCCGCTCGATGCGCCAGCCGTCGGCGTGGTAGGCGGAGAAGTAGATCCACGCCCCGTCCGGCGACACGTCCGGGTCGAATGCGCCACCCACGACGTTGGTCACCCGGAGCAGCGGCCCGGCCTCCGGTCCGGTGGGCGCTGCGTAGAGATTCGGGATCCCGGAACGGTCGGACCAGAAGAGCACCCACGCGCCGTCCGGAGTCCACGCCGGGGCCTGGTCCAGGGCGTCGTCGGCCGTGAGGGGGGTGATGGCGCCGGAGGCCACATCGACCAGGACCACGTCCAGCCTCCCGCCCCGGAACCGTCCCGCCGCGACCTTCCGCCCGTCCGGCGACCACCGGGGGCCGGCGAAGCCTTCCCCGGCCGCGGCCGGCGCGAGAGCCGCGGTCGCCCCGGTGACCAGGTCGTACACGACCAGCCGCATGGCCCCGTGGTGGTTCTGGACCGCGACGACCCGTCGCCCGTCCGGCGCCACGTCCGGCTGTTCGAGGCGCGCACCGGTGGTGAGGCGCTCCTCGCGGCCATCCATCTCGACACGCCAGAGATCGCTGTGCAGGCGGTACGGCCCCTCGAACTCGAGCTGCGCCGTCACGAATCCGGTGCCGTCCGGAAGCCATGCCGCCGGGCCGAGAATGCTCCCCACCTGGTTGCGGCGGGCCACCGTTCGTGTCTCTCCCGTCGCGAGGTCGACGACCCGCGTGGCCGGGTCGGAGCGGAAGTCGTCGGCGGAATACGCGACGCGCGCACCCCCGGGCCCCACCCGGGGCGCCACCGCGAACGGGCCGCCCGCGGCGCCCCCGGCGCCGACGCCCGTGACCGGCTCCGTGACCGTCAGCCCTTCGGTCGTGAGCCGCTCCAGCGTGGCCCGGGCGTCGCGTTGCGCGTTCTCGCGCCAGGCGTCGTAGAGCTGATCGAAATCCCGCCCCGTGACCGCCCGCGCCACCGGGTCGAAGAAGAGGAAGGGGGGGAGCTCGGCGCCGGCGGTCTCCCCGACCAGCCGCGCATGGACTTCCGGGCCCAGCTCCGTCGCGAGCCAACCCATGAAGCTCGCCCCGTAGACGTAGCTGCGCTGCCCACCCGGCCATACAGGGCTCGGCGTCGACACCTGCCCGAGGTCCGGGATCCGGTCCTCGAGGGCCGCGGTGCGCACCACCATCGCGTGAAAGCTCCCCCGCGTCCGCCCGGCCCCCGTGAGGCGACTCTCATAGTGCGTGGCCAGTCCCTCGATGCTCCACGCGGGCGTTCCCAGCACCGGAAACACCGGCCACAGCAGCGGCACCCGCCCGAAGACGGCGCGCAGCGCGCGCCCCACCGACCCCGTCACGTCCAGATGGAACACGTGCACCAGCTCGTGGGCGACGACCAGCTCCATCCAGTCCCGCGCGTACGCCAGCTCGGGCATGTCCACCGGGGGGCGCGCGAAAACCACGACGCGGTTCGACGGGAACGGCGTCGCGTATCCGTTCGTGTAGTCCACGTGGTCCGTCACCACCAGCTCGATCGGCCCCGCCGGCGCCGCCGCAAGCTCCTCCCGCAGTACCGCGTGCACCCGCTCCGCCACCTCCGCCGCTTCCCGCGCCAGCCCCGCCAGCGCCGGCGTGAACGTCACCCGGAAGTGCTCCGTCCGGAACGTCCAGTACTCCTCCTGCGGCGGCGGTCCCTGCGCCCCCGCCGCCCCAGCGCTCATCGAGACCCCCGCCACCACCATGAGCAGGCCCCGGCGCCACCGCCACGCGCCCCCGCCCCTCGAGCGGAGCGTGGGGATCCAGCGCGGACGCGGACGCGGACGCGGACTTCCGGACCAACGACGGCCGGCGGTGAGGAGGTGCGGCGGGATCGGCATGGTGGAATAAGGTACGGGATGCGCGTCCGACCCGCACCGTCCCTCCGCGATCGCCCCGTGACGACAGAACGGCCCGGAAGCGGGCCGCGGCCCCCGCCGGATCGCCGCCGGATCGCCGCCGCGAGACCCCTCACCTCGGCAGCGCCGAATGTAACGGCCACCCCCCGGTCACCTCGTGCGGCGGCGGCCTCGGCTTGTGTTCGCGGGAATTGTTGCTGCGCGGAGCGAGGCGCGGGGGGCCGTCGTCGACATAGCCGCCCCGGGTCAGGTCCCAACGGAACCAGCGCAGGTACCGCTCGAGGTAACGGGTCGCGACGCCGCGGAGCGGGCGCAGCCAGTGGCGGAGCGATCGATTGAGCCGGATCAACCGTGTGGACCCGGCCTCGTCGAGGCCGCTCCACGTCACGCGGGGCGACGTCCCGGCATGGGTGTGCGGGAGGCGCAGGAGGTACTCCCCCGTGACGATCTCCCGGGCCCCTCCGAGCTCTCGGACGATGAGCGCCTCGAGCCACGCGAGGCCGGTGATGCCCGCCTCGGAGACCCAGGCGCCCGTCGCGCTGTCGCGCTCCCAGGCCAGCGCGACCTGGACGGTAAGCTCCCGTGGCACGTGGCTCAGATAGCGGTACCCGCGCCGGCGCGGCGGTCGGATCGTGGGGCGCTGCCCCTTGTCACTGTAGGCAAGCCAGGTCCGCGCCAGATGGACCCGGCCGGCCAGCGCGGGGCCATCACGGCGGCGCCATTCCGCGAGGAGGCGATGTCGCCACCGGAAGGCCGTCGACGGCGCGACGCCGAGGCGCTCCGCCGAACTCCGGACGGAATCCCGCTGGTCAATGGACGTGAGAAACGATGGCCATCGGTCCAGCCGCTTCAGGTAGCGCACGGCCGTGCCGGTGAACGTGCTGAAGGTCCGGCCGCAGGCGCCGCACCGATAACGACGACGACCCGCGAACCCGCCCCACGACCGCGTCCGGCCGCTGCCGCAGCGGGGACAGAGGTCCCCACGACAGATCTCGACCCGGTGCCGCTCTGCCGTGCTGCGGCAGACGGGCTCGGCGGCGGGGGGTGGGTCGGTATTCGTGGGCGCTCGCATGCCCGCTGAATGCACCGCCGCGTGGGGCACCGGAATAGCGGGATGGGCCACGACCCCCCCCGCAACACTTTCCGCGAACAGAATGCGAGCGCGTCGGTCGGAGCTTGTCGGGAGAGAGGCCGTTACAAACGACGCCATTTCGAACGGCCGGCTTCGGGCGGCCGGCCGAACCGCGGCCTCGAGGGGGCGGCGTCGGGGAGCGGGTGGAGGGGGCGCCCGACGCCGGCTCAACCAAGCCTCAGCGCCCCTCCCCTTGCACGTACTCCTGCAGCCATGCGGCGATGCCGCGGACGTGGGCGTCGGCGATGCGGCGCTGGACGGACGGCGCGCGGAGGGCTGCCTCCTGTTCGGGGATCATCATGAACATGATCTCCGTCAGGATCGCTGGGGCCCAGGTGAAGCGTGCCTGGTGGAGATCGGCGCGGCCGACGCCGAGGTCGCGCAGCCCCAGGGTGGCGAGGAGCTCGCGGTGGACCGCCCAGGCGAGCGAGGCCGCGCGGGGGTGGTTGTAGTACACGCTCGTCCCGTTGTTCTCCCACGGGTTGACGCCGTCGGGGAAGGCGTTGTTGTGGACGGAGACCCAGAGATCCACGTCCCGGGACCGGGCAAGGGTGGTCCGCTCGACCAGGGTGAGGGTGGTGTCGGTCATCCGGGTGAGGACGACCCGGGCGCCGCGGGCCTCCAGCGCGTCCTTCATGGCCAGCGAGATGGCGAGGTTCGCGTCGGCCTCGGTGTAGCCGGTGGGTCCCATGGTGAAGCGGTCGGCGCCGCCGTGGCCGGCGTCCACGCCGACCGTCAGACCCCGGAGAGGCCGCCCGGGGTCGATGGCCGGGGGGCGACGGATGCGAAGCACGAGGTCGTCGCCGTCGGCCCAGAACGTTTCGTACCCCCAGGGCGCCCGCGCGGTGTGGACGGTGAGGACGAAGCGCTCGCTGGTGGGCTGGTCCCACTCGGCGCGCACGATGTAGGGGTCGGTACGGCCGTGCTGGAGGAAGTTCACACGGCTGAGGGCGCCGTAGACCACCAGGCGGAGCGCCCCGAGGGACTCCTCGATCTGGTAGGGCAGCCGCCGGTCGAGGGCGACATGGACGTCGATATAGCGCGGCTGCGGGTCCATCCGGACGGTGGCGACGCGGGAGGACGGCGGCGGCGTGCCCTCGGGGAGGAGTCGGATGTCGCCCGCGGGGGACCACACGTCGAGGTCGTCCGCGAGGCGAGCCCGGAAGACGCCGTTACGCTCCCCGGTGAGAGTGAGCTCGGTGCCGTTGACCCAGGTGTAGTCGTAGGGGCCGCCGCCGGGGCCGGGTCGGGCGATGATGGCGCCATCGCCGTTCTCCTCCGGGGGATCCGGGTCCTCGCCGACGCCGACGCGTGGCCGGTCGGGGTCCATGAGGAGCAGATTGAGCGGGAGCGCCTGGCGCAGTGTCCGGCCGCCGTGGGCCAGCTCGAGGATGGCCCCCGCTCCCGGATGCCCGCCAGCAGGGTCGGCGACGCGCCCCGGCGCGGGGAGCTCCCCCGGCCGGGGCGCGACGGGCTCGCCGAGCGGAGGCGCGGCCTCCTCGCCCACGGGGCGTGGCGCGCGCTGCTCGGCGAGGTCTGCGGGCGGGGGCGGCAGTGTCGCGGTGTCCGCGGGGGCCATCGCCCGCCGTGATCCGCCCAGCCCGGGCCAGGCGACGATGGTGTCCGGGCTCACGATGGGTCGCGCGGCCGCGAAGAAGCCGTGGTACCAGGCGAGCCGGCCGGAGCCGCCCTCGGCCCCCGCGGCGCCGCCCGGTACGACCTCGAAATCGGTCGCCCCTCCGGTGGTGGTCTGCCGCTCGACGAGGGGGATCACGGTCCCGTCGGTGAGCAGGAGTCTCGCGACGCCGCCAGCGGTGCCCTGGAACCCCACCTCGATGCGCTCGCCGGGGAGCGCGACCCAGCCGCCCGCAGGATACGGTGAGTTGGGAACGATGAGGAGCGAGTCGCCCGGGTCCGGGGGCAGTACGGGCAGCCGGACGGGCACCTCGAGGGCGGCCGCGCGGCCCCCGGCCTCCGCGCGGAGCCGGTAGACGCCATCGGACGGGACGGGGATGAAGGCGAGGAACCCGCCGTTGGGCTGCACCTCCACGGGCTGGTCGTTGATCCACAGCCGGGCGTCGCCGGTTCCGGTGGAGCCGAAGATGAAGTTGCGGCCGCGCGTCGCGACCTGCGCCGAGTCGCGGGGATAGCTGACGCGCAGGTCCAGCGGCCCGTCGACCGCGGCGATCGGGGGCAGGTCCGGCGCGGGCTCCCGGGGCCCGGGTGTACCGGTCGGCACGGCTGTCGGCGTGGCGCACGCCGTCGCCAGGGTCGCGGCCGTCATCAGGGCCGCCAGAAGCGCCGCCGTGGGGCGGCCAGAGGGAGATCGTCGCGGGACTCTGTTCATCGGGTCAACTCTTCCGTCGTCGTTCGGCGCAGGTGCGAATGCGCTCCAGCGCACGGCAAAGATCACGCCCTGCGGGCCGACTCGCCGACCCGCCCCCCACGCGGCGCCCGGTGCCCCGCTCGGGGCCCGGTGCCCCGCTCGGGGCTGCGGAGGGGTCTTGCCTGGTTCGGAAGTTGCTACGGCTGCCGCGATCGAACTCCGCCGGTCCACGGGCCGAGGTCAGGGACACAGGAGACGTCATGTACGTAGCGGACTGGATCGTCCTCGGGCTCTACATCGTCGTCCTCATCGCGATCGGCGTGTGGGCCAATCGGCGCCAGACGGACACGGAGGCGTATTTCGTCGGCAACCGGAACATGCCCTGGTGGGCGGCCGGCTTGTCGATCATCGCGACGTCGTTTTCCGCCGCTTCGATCCTCGGCGTTCCCGGCTACGCGTATGCCGAGGACATGTGGTACCTGCAGTACCAGCTCGGGGACATCCTGGCGGCGGTGGTCGTCATCGTGCTCTTCATCCCCTTCTTCCACCGCATCCGCGGCCTGACCACGGCGTACGAGTACCTCGAGGCCCGGTTCGACCTGAAGACCCGTCTGCTCGGGTCTTCGCTCTTCAGCCTGACCGTCCTGCTGCGCGCGGGCACGCTGGTCTACGGCGCGGCGCTGCTCTTTTCCGCCGTGGTGCCGACGGACCTGATCCCGGGGCTGGACAGCGTGGAGGAGTCCGTGGTGATCTTCGGGCTCATCGCGATCATCTACACGGCCATGGGCGGGATCTCGGCGGTCATCTGGACCGACGTGATCCAGTTCACGATCATGAGCATCGGGATCATCGCGTCCATGGCGGTGGTCGTGGTAGCCACGCCGGGAGGGTGGCCGGAGGCGTTCGCGGAAGCCGGTCAGTTCGGCAAGCTGGACATCATCCACATGGAAGAGCCGCTGGGCGGGAGGGGGCTGCTGACCGCCATCTTCGGGTACGGCCTCCTGGCGCTGTCGCTCTTCGGAACGAATCAGCAGCCGGTGCAGCGGTACATGACCGTGAAGAACCCGCGAGAAGCGCAGCAGGCGCTGCTGCTCGGCGTCGGTGCGGGATTGATCGGCATCGTGCTCTCGCTGCTCCTCGGCGTGTTCCTCTTCATCTTCTACGAGCACTTTCCGACCCTGCTCCCCGCGGACTTCACCCCCGACCAGGTGATGCCGCACTTCGTGAACACCCAGGTGCCGCCCATCATCACGGGCTTGCTGGTGGCGGCCGTATTCGCAGCGGCCATGTCGAGCCTCGACTCGGCCCTCAACTCCCTGGCCGCCGCGCTGACCGTCGATTTCCTCACCCGCTTCAAGCGGGACGTCTCGGAGACACGGCGGCTGCTCTTCGCGAAGGCCGTCGTCGTGGTGGCGGGGGTCCTGGGAATCGCCATCGGGATCTACGCCTCCCGCACCGAGGCCCCGCTGATCGACCTGATCCTGACCTTCATGGGATACTTCGCGGGCGGACTCCTCGGGCTCTTCCTGCTGGGAATGCTGACGCGGCGGGCCAACGGTACGGGGGCCTTCATCGGCGCGATCGTCGGGACGCTGGTCGTCCTGATGGTGACGGAGAACGACTTCCCGCTTCCGCGTCTCTATGAGACGTTCGGGTTCACTCCCATCCCGTTCATCTGGTCGACCGCGGTGGGCCTCGGGGTTACCATGGTGGTCGGCTACCTGGTCTCGCTCCCGGGGCACCGCGTCCCTCCCGAGCGCCTCGCGAGCACGACGCTGCGGCCCGTAGCGTAGCGACCGGAAATCTCAACCAGGAGGCAGCGTGTTCGGGGACCTTTTTTACCGCCTCGGCCAGGTTCTCGGCGGCCTCGAGAAGGAGGTCCGGGACCGGGAGGGTGCCGTTCCGGCGGAGGACGGTCCCGACGAAGCACCCCGGGAGGGCGCCAGCGACAGGTCGGTGGCCACCGCGGCGATCCTCTCCACGGCCGCCGCGTGGCTCGCCTCGATGCTCCTCCGTCCGAAACCGGTGAGCTGGCCCCGGGTCATCCTCGCGGGTGCCGGCGGCGCGCTCCTGGCCGATCTCGTGGGTCGCGTGCAGGACGGGGCGCAAACCCCCGGTCGGCTGCCCTACGCCGATGATCCCATGGAGCTGCTCGGTCGGGTCTCCGCCGGCATCGGGGTCGCGGCGGGGTACGCTTCCATCGTCTACCCGCGCCTCCCCGGCCCGCCGCTCTTCCGGGGTCTCGCGTTCGGCGCGCTGGAGGTCGCGGCCGCGCCCCGCGGCGGGTTCGCCGGGCTGTCGGCGCAAGCGCCGGGGCTGTGGTATCCGCTGCAGGCGCTGGCGCTGCCGGTGGACGAGGACGCGAGCCCGCTGGCGCTGCTCGCCTTCGGCCTCGTCCTGGGCATGCTGTACCGGGGCGTCTCGCCCGGCGACGAGGAGTGGGACGAGGAGGAGTGGGACGACGAGGAGGGGGATGACCAGGACCGGGACGACGAGGAGTGAGAGCGTCCCCGCCCGCCGCAACAATTCCCGCGCACAGAACCCGAGCAACAATTCCAGCGCACAGAACGCGAGCGCCGCGCGCGCCTCACCGCGCGTAGCCGGCCGGGCAGACCTCGAAGCTCAGCGACGCCGGCCGCTGCACCCCGGCGGGCGGCGGTTCGGGCTCCACGGCTGGCGGTCCCGCGGCCGGCGCCGGAAGGATCCCCAGGAGCACTGCCTCCTGTCCCTCCACCTCGATGGCCTGGACGGCGCAGAACCGGTGGGGGTTCGCCGCCACCAGCGGCAGCAGGTAGGCCGCCGCGACGGCCCCCAGGCGATCCAGGACCACGTACCGCGCCCCGGCACGCTCCGCTTCCTCGAAGAGCGCGCCCGGCCGGGTCGTGAAGGGGTAGGCGCGTCCGGGCACGCCGGAGAAGAAATGGAAGAAGGTGGGCTTCCGGGAGAGCACCGCCGCGCCGTCCGGCAGCCGCCCGTCCGTCCAGCGGGCGAGCGCCAGGAAGCTCCGCAGGTCCGGGTGCAGGCACCGGCTGGGGAACTCCGACGCCGCCTCGCGGCACGCGGCGCCCCAGGCCTGCTGCGCCACCAGGGCGGGGGTGGCGAAGATGAGGACCAGCGCGACGCCGCCGAGCCGCACCATGGACGGGACCCGCTCCGGCAACACCCCCGCCCCCTCGGCGGCATAAAGCAGCAGGACCGGGAGGATGGGGAGGATGAGGCGGTCCGCTGCCCAGGGAGCTGGCCATGCCAGGACGAGCCCGAGGTAGAGCGGCAGCATCAGCTCCGGCACCCCCGGCGACCGTACGCGCCGCGCCCACCCCACCGCGGCCAGCGCGACGAGCCCGCCGGCCACGAGGTCGGCGATCACGCCGTCCGCCCCGGCCAGCAGGGCCATGAGGATGCCGAAAGCGTAGAGCCGTCCGTTCTCCCGTACCCGGTCGAGGAGCCCGCCGATGCCAATGGTCCCCTGGTCCGGCGCGTAGGGGTTGGCCAGCCACAGGTCGGAGGCGTAGGGCACGTCCGTGCCCCGGGCGCGCAGGGTCCACAGGACGGCGAGGCAGACCAGGAGGCCCAGCACCCCCGCCGCCGCGGCCCAGCGGCGCCGGAGCGCGAGCCAGAGCGCCACGGCCACCACGAGGGGGATCCCGGCGGCCCGCAGGAGGAGCGCCGCGAACGCGAGGGCGGCCGCGGGGAGCGGGCGATCGCGGGCGGCGAACCAGAGTGCGCCCATCGTCGCGGCCCAGAACGGCACGTCGGAGAGGATCCAGTAGCTGTTCTCGACGACGCCGGGGGCGATGGCCACGAGGAGCCCGGCGCCGAGGGCCATGCCGGGCTCGCCGCGCGCCCGCATCCATCGATAGGAGAGCGCCACGGCGAGCGCCGATGTGAGGACCACCAGGGTCTTCAGCGCGGTCCATGAGGTGATCCCCACGGCCATCGCCGCGGCCAGCAGGGCGGGGAATCCCGGCGGATACTGGGCGTGGGGTCCGCCCGCCGGGTCCCAGAGCTGGAGGTAGGCGCCGAGGTCCACGAGCGACCCGGCGAGGGTGAGGTAGGCGACATTGTCGCCGCCCGAGTGGGGCGTGGGGTCGAAGGCGAGCCCGGCGAGGAGGAGATGAACGGCGGCGAGCCCCGCCGCGAGGGCGGCGGGAGGCGCGGTCGTCAGCCGCGTCCATCCGGACCTGATCAACGCGGGGACGGCTCCGTCGGGTCGGGGTTCGCCGCGAGCCACCGTGCCGCCGCCCGCTGCATGATCGCTTCCCCGCCCCAGGCGCCGAGGAGGTGCGGACCGGGGGTCTCCGTGGCCATGCGGGGGTGGCCGAAGAGGACGACGGTCGCGCCCCGGGGCTCGACCACCGCGGCGGCCACGGTCTCGACCGCCTCCGCGCTCAGCCCCGGCCGCCCCTTGAAGCCCTTGATGTCGGCGTAAAGGGCGATGATGACGGGGACCCCACCCGTGGGCCGCCCGACTTCCCGGACGTGCACCCCGGCCCCCCGCAGCGCCTCCGGGAACGCCGCGCGGGAGCCGGGCGGGAACGGCCCGCCGACGTCGTCGTCCACGGTCATCACCTCCACCGACCCGGCACAGCGGGGCTGGCCGCGGAGCGGCGCTACGGCGCGTCCGGCGAGCCCGAGCGCCCACGCGGCATCGCTGTCGCTCCCCCACGGGCGGGTCCCTTCCCCGCCGGCCCCGCCGGCGCGCGCGCTCGATCGCTCATCGAGCCGCTCCGCGGCCGCGCGGATCCGCTCCAGCGACGCGGTCACGCGGTCCTCCGTCAGCTCGCCGCCGCGGGCGGCCTCCAGCGCCGCCGCCGCCTGCTCCGGTTCCCGGACGTAGAGGAGGGCGTCGCAGCCGGCCGCGAGGGCGCGGACGGCCGCCTCGGGCTCGCCCCCGCCGCCCTGGACTCCCTTCATGTTGAGGGCGTCCGTGACGATCAGACCGACGAACCCCATGCGCTCGCGGAGGAGACCGGTGAGGATGGGCCGGGAGAGGGTCGCGGGGAGCCCGGACGGGTCCAGCGCCGGGTAGGCGACGTGGGCGGTCATCATGGAGTCCACCCCCGCGCCAATGGCGGCGCGGAAGGGTCGGAGGTCCGTCGCCAGGTCGTCCTCGCCCACGTCGACGGTGGGGAGCGCCAGGTGCGAGTCGGACGTGGTGCGGCCGTGGCCGGGGAAATGCTTGGCGCAGGCCAGCGCCCCGGCCTCCCGACACCCCTCGATCCAGGCGACGACGTGCCGCGACGCCCGCTCCGGGTCCGCCCCGAACGCGCGGCTGCCGACGATGGGATTCTCGGGCTCCAGGTCCAGGTCCGCGACGGGGGCGAACACCCAGTCGATCCCCATGGCCAGCGCCTCCCGGGCGGTCAGCTCGCCCGCCCGGCGGGTGAGCTCCAGGTCGTCCAGCTCCGCCAGGACGGCCGGGGGCGGGAGCGCAGTGGCGCCGGGGAACTGCTGGCCCGCACCGCGCTCCAGGTCCGCGCCGATCAGAACCGGATGGCGGCTCCGCTCCCGCAGCTCGCCCGTGAGATCCCGCACCGCGTCCGCGGGCCCGCCGAAGATGATCCACCCACCGACGCCGAGCTCGAGCCCCTTCTCGATGGCGGGGCGGTAGGCGTCGTAGGAGCCGTCTTCGGCGCTCCAGCGGACGGGCGGAAAAAGCAGCCGGGCGGCGCGCGTGGTCATCGGTCCTCGGGGGTGCGGTCGTCGTGGAGGCGATGCCGGCCGGGGCCCCGGCCGGGCGTGTAGCTGCCGAGGACGCGGGCCCCCGAGGCGCCGGTGACCTCCGGCACGTTGCCGGGCCGGCCCATGGCGTGGGCCCACGCCAGCACGGCGAAGGCGATCGCCTCCTTGGCTTCCGGCGGGAAGCCCAGCGCATCCCCCGTGCGAACGGGCACGGGGTCCAGACGCGACCGGAGCATCTCCACCAGCGCCGGGTTGCGCCCGCCGCCCCCGCTCACCAGCACCTCGCCGGCCTCGCCGGGATCGGCCCAGCGGCGGACCCCCTCGGCGATGGTGGCGGCGGTGAGGGCGGTCAGCGTGGCGATCAGGTCCGCCCAGCCATCGCGGTCCGCCGGTCGGCGTCGCTCGACCAGCGTCTGGACGTAGGCCCGGCCGTAGGCCTCGCGGCCGGTGGACTTGGGCGGCGCGCGGTGGAAGAAGGGGTCCTCCATGAGCTCGGCCAGGAAAGCCTCGTCCACCGCGCCGCGCCGGGCCCACCCGCCCTCGGCGTCGAAGGTGAGCTCGCCGTTCGTCGCCAGCTCCACGGCCGTGTCGATCAGCGCGTTGCCGGGGCCCGTGTCGAACGCGATGATCGGCACGTCGGAGCCACGGGGCGGCAGCCGCGTGAGGTTCGCCATCCCCCCGATGTTCTGCAGGATGCGGACGTGGTCCGCGGTGAACAGGAGCTGGTCCACCCAGGAGACCAGCGGTGCGCCCTCCCCGCCCGCCGCCATGTCGCGACTGCGGAAATCGCTGACCACGTCGATCCCGGTCCGCTCCGCGATGGTGGCGGGACACCCCAGCTGGAGCGTGGAGCCGCGCATGCCCTCCCGGGGCGGCTGGTGCCACACCGTCTGGCCGTGGGACCCGACCAGGTCGACGTCACGCAGGCTCACGTCGGCGGCCCGGCACACCCGCAGCACCGCCTCCGCGAACCACTCCCCCAGCCGAGCGTGCGTGCGGGCCAGGTGCGCGGCGTCGCCCTCCAGGATGGCGTCGTGGATCTCCTCGCGCCGGCCCCGCGGATACGGGAGCGTGTCGAAGGCGACCAGTCGCCAGGCGATCTCATCCCCATCCTCGGTCCCGTCGATCTCGATGAGCGCGGCATCGATCCCATCCAGGGAGGTGCCGGACATGAGACCGACGACCCTCACGACGCCCCCAGCCGTCCGGTGACGCGGGTGATCACGCCGCCGGCCTCGTCCAGGCGGCGGCGGGCCTCGGCCCGATCGACCTCCAGGCGACCCATCACGATGGCGGTCTTCACGTGCCCGTCCGCCTCCTCCAGCAGCTGCTCGGCCGCCGGCCGGTCGACGCCCAGCGTCTCCATCAGGATGCGCTCGCCCCGGTCCCGGAGCTTCTGGCAGGTGACCTGGAGGTCCACCATGAGGTTCCCGTAAACCTTGCCGAGGCGGACCATCGCGGCGGTCGTGATGGTGTTCAGCACCATCTTCGTGGCGGTGCCCGCCTTCATGCGCGTGGAGCCGGTGATCACCTCGGGGCCGACGAGCGGCGCGATCACGACGTCGTGGGTCTTCTCCAGCT
This sequence comes from Longimicrobiales bacterium, assembly GCA_035513575.1. Taxonomy (GTDB): domain Bacteria; phylum Gemmatimonadota; class Gemmatimonadetes; order Longimicrobiales; family RSA9; genus JAHWKI01. Next base: position 30,977 of record DATKBW010000121.1, read on the forward strand.
CCTCCGACGGGTACGTGCAGAGGAGGAAGCCGGTGAACGCGCCCCGCTCACGGGCACGGGCCAGGGCGCCGTGGACGTACGGTGTCGTCCCGCTGCTGGCGATGCCGAGGACGAAGTCGTCCGGGCCGACCTCGAGGCGGTCCATCTCCGCGGCGCCGTCCTCCGGGTGGTCCTCCGCCCCCTCCTGCGCCCGCACCAGGGCCTCGCGGCCCCCGGCGATGACGCCCTGCACCATCCGCGGGTCCGTCCCGTAGGTGGGCGGCATCTCGGAGGAGTCCAGCACGCCCAGACGACCCGACGTCCCCGCCCCCACGTAGACCAGCCGGCCACCCCGGCGGAAGCATTCGACGACCAGATCGATGCAGTGGCCGACCTCGCGGCGCTCCTCCGCCACCGCCTCCGCGACCATGCGGTCCTCGGCGATGATCAGGTCGACGATCTCCAGCGTCGAAAGCTGATCGATGCGGGCGCTCCGGGGATTGCGCTGCTCCGTGAGCCGCCCATCCCCGGCGGGCGCCCCCGCCGGAGCGTCGACGCCCTCCTCCCGTTTGCTGTCTCCCGCCTGGTTCCGGTACATTCGGCCGGTCTCGAAAGTATCCCTCACCCGCGTCCCATGCGAGACTTCCTCCACCACGCTCGCAGCATCCAGGCCGATCTGGTCGCCCTGCGCCGCGATTTGCACCGCCACCCGGAGCTTTCCTTTCGCGAAGTCCGCACCGCCGGGGTGGCCGCGGACGCCGTCGAGCACGCCGGGCTCGACGTCCGCCGCGGCGTGGGCGGGACCGGGGTCGTCGCCGAGCTGCGCACCGGCGACGGGCCGGTGGTGGTCCTCCGGGCCGACATGGACGCGCTGCCCATCCGCGAGGCCAACGACGTGGAGTACCGCTCCACGGTGGACGGGGCCATGCATGCCTGCGGCCACGACGCCCACACGGCCATGCTCGTCGGCGCCGCCCGGCTCCTTGCCGCCGGCGCCGAGGCGGGGGAGCTGCCGGCGGGCACCGTCCGGCTGCTCTTCCAGCCCGCCGAGGAGAAGGCGGACGCCGACAACCGCTCCGGCGCCGTCCACCTCGTGGAGGCCGGGGCGATGGAGGGCGTGAGCGCGGCTTTCGCCCTGCACGTGGGGCCGCACCTGCCCGCCGGGAAGATCTTCACCCGCGAGGGCGCGATCATGGCCGGCTCGGACACGTTCACCGCCCATGTCATCGGCGAGAGCAGCCACGGCGCCCGTCCGGAGGAGGGTGTGGACGCGCTGGTCCTCGCCGCCCACGTGATCCTCGCCGCCCAGCTCGGCGTCGCGCGCCGGATCTCGCCCATGCAGCAGGGCGTCCTCACCATCGGCACGGTCCGGGGCGGCGCGGCGGAGAACGTGATCGCCGACCGCGTCTCCATGGACGGCACACTCCGCTACTTCGATCCCGACGTCCGCAGGCGGCTCCGGGCCGCGCTCGAGGGGGCGCTCGGGGTGGCGGAGTCCCTGGGCGGCCGGACGGAGCTCGAGCTCCGGGAGGGATACCCGCCCACCATCAACGACGGCCCGCTTGCCGCCCTCGCCATGGACGCCGCCCGCGACCTGCTCGGGGAGGACGGCGTCTGGGATGCCGAGCCGATGATGGGCACCGAGGACTTCGCGGTCCTGCTCCGGCAGGCGCCCGGGGCGCTGCTCTGGCTCGGCGCCGCCCCGCCCGACCGCCCCCGTGAGCTCCACCGCCCGGACATGGACATCGACGAGTCCGTGCTCCCCATCGGCGCGGCCGTGCTCGCGGCCTGCGCGGCGCGCGCGCTGGAGCGGCGCTAGAGACTCCCCGTCCCGGGCTAGGTGCCGAAGCGGACGCCGACCTCGAGGTGGCCGTGGTTGACGGTGTTGTCATCCACACCCTCGGACTGGTGGAACGCCCACCAGCGGTTCCACTCCAGGAACAGCGCGAGATTCGGGGTGTGCCGGTACTCCAGCCCGCCCCCGCCGCGCAGCGCCGGGTCCGTGTCCCACCGCTCGAGGCCGGGGATCCCGTACGTCAGGGCGCCGATCCCGCCGGACAGGTACGTGAAGAACCCGCCGCCACCGCCGCCCAGCCGGCCGGCGAGCATGGTGCTGAGCAGGTGCGCGCGGCCGTCGGCCACCAGGGAGTCGGTGGTGAGGTAGCGGACCTCGTGGCGCATCGGCGCATAGCCGACCTCGAGCCCGGCGATCAGGCTGCCACCGAACACGCGCTGCGCCGTCACCCCGAAGACGGGGCTGGTCCCGAAGTCCCACCGGGTCCCGCTCTCCCCGTCCCGCACCGTCCCCGGGTCCATGAAGATGCCACCCCACGCGGAGATCCACGTGTTCTGCGCCGACGCGGCCGCGGGGAAGGCAGCGCCCCCCACCCCGGCCGCGATCAGCGCCACCAGCGCGCCCCGGGTCGCCGCCCTCACCGCGGCAGTCCGGGCCCGGCTCCGTGATGGCTCCAGCGTCACCCGCTCACCGTCCTGGTGATGGTGATCGGCTGCTCCAGGCGGATCACCACTTCGGCGCCCTGCGGGAGCACCGCGTCCACGTCGGCGGTCCCCATGGCGATGGCGGTGCCCGCCGCCGCGCCGATGGCGGCGCCCTTCAGCGTGGACTCCGTGTCCTTGCCGAGCACCTGCCCGAGGATGGCGCCCGCCGCGGCGCCGGCCGCGATCTTCCCGGCGGTCTCCGCGCCGGACGTGCGCCCCTTCTGCTGCACGTCCGCGCGCTCGACGCTGGCCTGGAGCGGGTAGCTCTGGCCGCCGAACGAGATCGCCTCGAACGCCAGCTTGATGGCCGCCGTCTGCCCCACCCGCGTCGATGGCGCGACGGCCGTCACGCGACCGCGTACGGTCGCGCCCGCGGGCACGATCACGTTCCCGGCGGCGTCCACGATCGGGGCCGTGAGGGTCGCCGTGAAGGCGTCCCCCGCCCTGCTCGTCCCGGTGGACAGCTGGTCGTTCATCCGGATCGCGACGGTCGTCCCGGTCGGCACGGTCTGCGTCACCGTGCGCGGCTGGGGCGCCGAGGGCCGGGGCTGCGTGCGCGGCTGCGTCGCTTGCCGGGGCGTCGTCTGACGGGGCGTCGTGCTCGACGGCTGCTGCGGCCCGGCGGGCGCGGCGGCCTCGCCGGCGGCCGTGTCCTCGAACGTGGGCGGCAGGGTGTCCCCCTGCAGCGCCAGGTCCAGGTCGCGGTCGAGCTCGTCCTGCTCCAGCGCCGACCGGTCGTCGGCATCGTCGCCGCACGCCGCGGGCGCGATGGCGAGGGGGATGGCGAGCAGCAGCGCGAAAATGCGTGTGTGGCGTTCCATGTCGGAACCTCCTGTTTTCCTGCTTGTCCGGGGCGTTGAAAGCCGTTAGCCTTCGGCAAGCGATGTGCCACCGAAGGCCGCACCCGGTTGTACCCGGACTGCGGCCTTTCGCTCCACCGGACGGGCCGTGCTCCTTCTCAAGCGACTCTACCCCTACATCCGGCCCTACCGCTGGGGCTACGTCGCCGGTCTCCTGATGGTGGTCGCGGCCAACGCGTTCGCGATCCTCGCGCCGCGGCTCCTGGGCGAGGCCATCGACGCCATGCAGGCCGACGGCGTCACGCGGGCGGTGATCCTCCGCTACGCCGGCCTGATCCTCCTCGTGGCACTCCTGGGCGGTGCCGCCCGCTATGGCATGCGGGAGCTGCTCAACGGCTACAGCCGCAAGGTGGAGACGGACCTGCGGCAGGACTTCTTCCGCCACCTCATGCGCCTCGATGCCTCGTTCTACGGCCGGTGGCGCACAGGGGACCTGATGAGCCGGGCCACGAACGACATCCTGTCCGTCCGGATGGCGGTGGGCCCCGCCATCATGTACACGGTGAACACGCTCGTCCTGGGCGTGCTGGCGCTGGCGTTCATGCTGGCCGTCAGCCCGCTCCTCACGGGGCTCGCGCTCATCCCCATGGTCGCGCTGCCGCCCGTCACGCTCTATTTCGGCAAGCTGATCCACCGGAAGTACGAGGGGATCCAGGAGCACCTGGGCACCCTCTCCACCATGGTCCAGGAGAACCTCTCCGGCGCGCGCATCGTCCGCGCCTACGTGCAGGAGGGCGCGCAGGAGCGGGAGTTCGACGACCTCAATCGCGAGTACCTCCGCCGCAACGTCGATCTGGTGGTCTCCACCGGCGCGTTCCACCCCGCGCTCTCCCTCATGGCGGGGCTCGGGATGATCGTCGTGCTCTACGTCGGCGGCCGCCTCGTCATCACGGACGCCATCAGCGTCGGCGACTTCGTCGCGTTCGGATTCTATCTGACCATGATGATCTGGCCCATGATCGCCCTGGGCTGGGTGGTGAACCTGTACCAGCGCGGCGCCGCGTCGCTCGGCCGGATCCTGAAGGTCTTCGACACCGGGCCCGCCATCCGCGACCCCGCTCGACCCCGGGCGCTGGAGCCCGTGCGCGGCGAGATCGAGTTCCGGGACGTGCGCTTCCGCTACCCCGGGACCGAGCGGGACGTCCTGCGGGACGTGTCCTTCACGGTCCCCGCGGGCGCCACCGTGGCGCTGGTCGGGCCCACGGGGTCGGGGAAGTCCACCGTCGTCGCCCTCGTCTCGCGGCTCTACGACCCGGTGGAGGGCGAGGTGCTCCTGGACGGCGTGCCGCTGCCGGAGATCCCCCTCGCGCGGCTCCGGTCGGCCATCGGCCTCGTCCCCCAGGACGCGTTCCTCTTCAGCGAGACCATCGCGGAGAACATCGGGCTGGGCGTCGAGGGGCCGGGTGTGCCGGCGGACGGGGACGCGGACGCGGACGTCATGGCGCCGGTGCGCGCGGCGGCGTCCATCGCGCAGCTCGACGAGGCCATCGCGGGGTTCCCCCACGGCTTCGAAACCAGGCTCGGCGAGCGGGGGATCAACCTGTCGGGCGGGCAGCGGCAGCGCACCACCCTCGCCCGCGCCCTCGCCCGCGACCCCCGCATCCTCATCATGGACGATTCGCTGTCCGCGGTGGACACGCAGACGGAGCGCCGCATCCTCCATGGGCTGCGGGACGTGCTGGAGGACCGCACCTCGCTCATCGTGAGCCACCGCGTCACCGCCGTCATGGAGGCGGACCTGATCCTCGTGCTGCGCGACGGCGAGATCGTCGAGCGCGGCACGCACCAGGAGCTAATCCGGGCCGGCGGGGTATACGGGGCCCTGCTCCGGCGCCAGCTGCTCGAGGAGGGGCTGGAACAGGAGACCGAGCCGGATGCGCTTGCTGCCACCCGCGCCTGAGACCTAGCTTTCGTGATGACCGACCTGGACCGCACGATACTCATCGTCGAGGATGACGAGCTGCTCCGCGACGCCTTCAAGCTCCTCCTGGAGGACGCCGGCTACCAGGTCCTCGAGGCCGGGACCGCCGCCCGCGCCATCGAGCTCGCCACCGAGAGGCTGCCGGCGCTCGTCGTCCTCGACCTCGGACTCCCCGACGCCCCGGGGCTCGATGTGGTCCGCACGTTGCGCATGGACCCCGACATGGTCGACCTCCCCGTCATCGCCCTCACCGGCCGCGTCGGGCCGGCCGAGGAGCGGGAGTGCCTCGCGGCCGGCTGCGACCGCTACCTGCCCAAGCCCGTTTCCCCCGCCGAACTCCTCCGCGAGCTGCCGACTCTCATCCGTCGATGACCGGGCGCCGCTGGGAAGATCCCGACGCCGGCTGGCTGACCCGCGCGCGCCGGCGCTTTTATCGCTGGTACTACCACCTGAAGTACCTCCCCTTCGCCGCTGAGCGCCGCGGACGCAAGGAGTCGCCCGGCCGGGGCTTCGTAGGCATCCAGATCGACGCCCTCGCCTTCGAGGACTTCGAGCGCGCCCTCCAGGGCGGCCACATGCCGTTCCTGCGCCGCCTCGTCCACCGCGACGGCTGGGACCTCCGGCGCTATCCCGCCGGGCTCCCCAGCGCCACGCCGGCCGCGCAGGCCGCCATCTTCCACGGCACCAAGGAGCGCATTCCGGCCTTCCGGTTCTACGAGAAGAAGGACCGGCGCGTGATCATCGGGAGCCAGACGTCGTCCATGCAGTACATCCGCGACCGGCTCCCGGACCGCGGCGTCCTCTCGGGCGGATCCAGCTACGTCAACCTGTACGACGGCGGCGCCGACCGGGCGGTGTGGACGCTGTCGGACCGCAACCGCCGGCCGTTCCTCGAGAACCTCGGGGGCGGACGGATCCTGGTGCTGCTCCTGTTCCATCCGGTCCGCACGCTCCGGATGGTGCTCGTGGCCGTCCTGGAGTACCTGCGGGAGGAGCGGGACCGCCTGGTGAGCCAGATCCGCGGCCAGAACACCCACTACTGGTGGTACCTGCCCTTCCTCCACATCGGCACCAACGTGGTGCTGCGCGAGCTCCAGACCCTGTCCGTGCTCCTGGACATCTACACGGGCGTCCCGGCCATCTACACCACGTACAACGCATACGACGAGTTCGCGCACCATTTCGGCCCGTCGACGCGCACCGCCTACAAGAGCCTCCGGGCGCTGGACCGGCGGATCAGGGAGATCTTCAAGATCATCAACCGGATCCCAGGCCGGCCGTACGACGTGTACATCCTGAGCGACCACGGCCAGACGCCGTCGGTGCCCTACCGGGTGCGGTATGGCGAGACCCTCGGGGACACGGTGCTGAGCGCCGAGAAGCACGGCGTGCTGGTGATGGCCCAGACCGGGGAGTACGCCCCGGCGGAGCAGGCCGTGGACTTCCTCGTGCACGAGCTGGAGGGGGTCGCCACGACCTCGAGCCTCCCCACCCGCAAGGCCGGTCTCGGCTTCAGCCGGTGGTTCCGCAAGCACTACAAGATCTTCCCGCTCACCGCCGAGGTGGTCCGTCCGCTCGAGGAGCAGCACCTGGTCCTCACGTACTCCTCCTCCCTGGCCCACATCTACTGGACGGATCCCGACCGGCCGCTCCGTTTCGAGGAGATCCGGGATCACCCGGAGCGGCGCGCCCTGTATTACTTCCTCGTCACCCACCAGGGGATCGGCGTCGTCCTGACCCGGATGCTCGACGGCGTCCACGCCGAGAACTCCCGCGGCCGCGCGCTCGTCACCGCCGAGGGCGACGTGGAGGTCCTCGAGGGGGAGGATCCCCTCGCCGACTTCGCGCCGTCCAGGGTGGAGCGCGACGCCATCATCCACCTCGTGGGGCTCGAGAACGCCGGGGACCTGGTCCTCATGGGCGCCTACGACCCCGTGGCGGACCTGCAGATCTGTTTCGACGACCAGGTGGGCGCCCACGGCGCCCTCGGCGGCCGCCAGTTCTGGCCGTTCCTCCTCACCGCCCCGGGGCTCGTCCCGGAGCGGCACCCCATCCGCGACCCGCTGGACCTGCACCCGCTGTTCGCGCGCTACCCCATCATGGACCGCCTGGAGGAGGCCGGCCGGGACATGGCCCGGGCGACGACGAGCTCCTGAGTCGCGGCGCGCAGCGCCCCGCGCTCAGCCGAACTTGTAGCCGATCATCTTGTAGATGAGCTTCGCCACCAGGAAGTCGGGGGCGTGCAGCCCCGGGATCGGCGCCAGTTCCACGACGTCGACGGCCCGCACGTTCGTCGCATCGAATACGCCCCGGAGCAGCTTCAGGACCGGATACCACGTGAGTCCCCCCGGCTCGGGCGTGCCCGTGGAGGGGATCAGCGAAGGGTCGAAGCAGTCCACATCGCAGCTGATGTACACGTTGCCCGTGAGCCGCTCGACGACCTCGTCGATCCAGCCGTCGCTGTCGTGGATGTCGTCCGCGTAGAACACGCGGATGTCGTCCCCCCCCTTCGCGAGCTTCGCCTCCTCCCGGGTCAGCGCGCGGATCCCCACCGGCACCAGGTCGACGGTATCCCGCACCTGGTGCATCACCGCCGCGTGGGAATACTTCGTCCCCTCGTAGTGCGGCCGCAGATCCGTGTGGGCGTCCAGCTGGAGCACCGTCAGCCGCTCGCCCTTCAGCCGCTCCGCCCACGACAGGATCGGGGGGCTCGAGATGCTGTGCTCACCGCCCAGCGTGATCACGAACTTGTTCGGCGCCACCTCCAGGAGCCGGTCGTACGCCTCCCGCAGCTCGGCCATCGCCTCTTCGGCGCCCGCCCCCGTGAGTTGGAGCGACGGCAGCGTCGCGATCCCCGACTCCCACGGCTCGCTGTCCAGCTCCTGATCGTACAGCTCGATGTAGCGCGAGGCCTCCAGGATCGCCCGCGGCCCGCGCGACGTACCGCCCCCGTAGCTCGTCGTCGACTCGTACGGCACCGGCAGGATCACACTCTTCGCCCGCCCGAAGTCCGACGCGCTCTCATCCATCCCCATGAAATTGTGCGGCAGCTCCCACGACAGGTCCTGCAGCGATTCCGGCACCTTCATCGTTCCCCCATCGGCTGGCTCGGATGACGCGAGGGGACCCCGACCCGGGGCCCCCTCCTCACGTGTGTTCGGCACGTTCGCTCCCGCCCGCCGGCGGCACGGGGCGCCGCGGCGGCGTCAGCCGCAAAACACCGCGGATGCCACCGTCGTCACCCACAGGCCATCGTCGGGCCCCAGGGCGGCGGCCGTGAAGTTCTGCGTCTGGACGATCTTCCCTCCCAGCATCCACTGCTCCTTGCGCACGTCCCACGCGGCGTCCGGGTCGAACGGCTCCCCCAGCACCGTGGCCAGCATCGACGCCGCCAGGTCCTCGGCGTACTCCCCCGACGACTCCGCCTTCCGGCCGTACATGTGGACCTCCGAGATGTAGCCGTGCTGGTCCCGGTCCTTCGGCAGCGCCAGCCCGATGGACGACGCGATCCGGCGCCCCGGCTCGTTCGTCGCCATCTCCGCCAGCACCGCGAACAGGATCTGCCCCGGCTTCAGCATGTCCACCCCCGCATTCCGCTCCACGATCTCGCAGCGGGGAGGGAAGATGCTGGATACCCGCACGATGTTGAACGCCGCGATCCCCGCGTCCCTCAGCGCCATCTCGAAGCTCGTCAGCTTCTCCCGGTGCACGCCGACCCCGGTGGTCATGAACGCCTTGGACGGGACGAACTGTTGTGTCTGAATGGGCGACATTTCTACCGCGTATGAAGAGAACCCGCTGAACGGCGCGAAAGCTAGCGCGGTTCGGGGCCGACGCAAGAAGCGGTCTTTTCAACCCCGACCCGCCACCGACCGGCGCCAGCCACGCCCGTTCCACCAGCCCCGCGCCCCATCTGGCCATGCCCCACCCTCCGACCGCCGCGCGTCCCCGGACCCACCAACGATCCCGCTGGAAGGCCCGCTCGGATTCTGTTCGCGGGAATTGTTGCGAGCGCCGGAAAACCCCGCGGCCCCGACGCGCTCGGATTCTGTTCGCGGGAATTGTTGCGGGGCCTGGTCGGCGCGCGGCGCCAGGTGGGCGCCGCTGTCCCGACCCGCCCGGCCGCTGTCCCGACGACCCGCAACAGGATCCGCGAACAGAATCCGAGGGCCGCGGAATGGATGGGGGCTGATGGTTGGACTCGAGGGGCGGGCGCGGGGCCCGAGGGGCGCCGCGGGACGTCAAACGGTTTCGATGGGACAGCTCAGGCCCTTCCACTCCAGCGCGTGGCCGGCGGCGCGGCAGGACTGGCACAGTCCGAAGATCTCCAGGCGGTACCGCGAGGGGGCAAATCCCTGTTCGCCGGCAACCCGGTCCTGCAGCCGCTTCAGCTCCGATTCGTGGATCTCCGTCACCGAGCCGCACTCTTCGCAGATCAGGTGGCCGTGCGCGGCCATCTGGCCAAACAGGTGCTCGTACCGCTTGAACCCCTCGCTGAAATCCCGCTCCGCCACCAGACCGCTCTTCACGAGCATCTCCAGCGTGCGATAGACCGTGGCCTTCCCCGTTCTCTCGCCCCGCTCCCGCAACCGCGACTCGATCTCCTCCACCGACAGGTGCCCTTCCGACTGGAACACGACCTCCGCCACGGCCTCGCGCTGCTGCGTGACCGGGAGGCCCTGCTCCCTCAGATACCGGCGGAAAAGATGGACGTAGGACATGCGCGCTCTGGCTGAGTGCTTCCCGACAATGATTATTGATAGCCGAAAACGCCCCGCACCGCCAGTGTCCCGGGCTATTCCGCCCGGGTTCTAGCGGCCTGGGCGCGGGTCGCGGGTGGCCTCGGTCAGGGCCTGCTCGGCGAGCTCGTGGAGCATGGTGTTCCAACGCCGCTCATCGCCCTCGATGGGGACGGGGCGTGGCGGGCCGGTGGGGGCGTCATCCTTGATGCGCTCGACGACCTCCTCGACGACGCGGCCGAGCCGGTCGGCGGGGGCGGAGCCAAACTCGTCGAGGGCGAGGCGTGGCTCGGCCTCCGGGTCGGCGGGTGCGGTGTAATGGGCGGCGTAGACGCGGCGGCGGTCGTCGTGGGGGTCGGAGTAGGCGGCGACGACGATGAGGGAGGTTTCGCCGGTCTTGAGGCGGCGCGGTGGGAAGAGCCAGACGCGGTCGATGCGCTCGATGCGGATCCGGTCCGCGACGGTGCGGAGAAGGGCGAAGAGGGGCACGTCGGGCAGGTCGGCGCTCATCCGGGCATGTGCTTCAGCGGGTCTCTCGCAGGTCCAGCGTCGCGGGCTCTCACAGGTCCAGCGTGGCGCGCACGGCCCGCCGGGTCGCCTCGAGGACGCGGGGTCGCGCGGACGCGACAGGGCCGCCGACCACGGCCCCGGAGGCCTTGATGTGGCCGCCGCCGCCGAACTCCCGGGCGACGGCATTCACGTCCACTTCGCCGTTGGAGCGGAAGGAGACCTTCGTGGCCCCATCGACCGTCTCGCGGAAGAGGAGCGCGACCTCGGTGCCCTCGACGGAACGGGCGTACTCGGCCACGCCATCGAGGTCGTCCGCGGTGGCATCCATCACGTGGGTCACCTCCCGGGGGATGGTGATCCACGTGATGGGCAGCTCCGGGTCCGTCTCGAGGTGCTCCAGCGCGATCCGGAGGATGCCGATGCGCTTCAGGGGCACCGTGGCGTGGAGCCGCCGGTACACCTGCTCCGGGTCCACGCCCCGCCGCAGCAGGTCGGCCGCGATGGCGTGGGTGCGCGGCGTCGTGTTGGAGAACCGGAACGACCCGGTGTCCGTCTCGATGGCCGCGTAGAGCCCCTCCAGGACCGGGCGATCCCACGCGCCGGGGTCCGCGAGGAGGAGCAGGTCGTAAACGATCTCGCCCGTCGCGCACGCCGAGGCGTCCCGCACCCCGGGGCCCGGAATGCCCTCCGCGGACGGCGGGTGGTGGTCCAGGACGATCGCGGCGCCCTCCTTCAGCCCCTTCGCCACCCGCCCGATCCGCCCCGGCTCTCCCGTGTCCAGCACGACGAGCAGGTCCGCGGCCGCCACGCGCGCGTCCTGATCGGCGCCCGGGTCGACGACGCTCACGCCCGGCGGCAGCAGGTACCGGAACCGGTCCGGGTACGCCGTCGGGTTCGTGATGGCCACGCGCTTGCCCCGCCCCGACAGCCACGCCCCCAGCGCGGTCTGGGACCCGGCGCCGTCGCCATCGGCGTTCACGTGGGTGGTCAGGGCGAGATCCCCGGCGGCGTCGAGGATCGGGAGCACTTCCAGCAGCGCCGCCCGGCGGCTCGCCGGGACCTGCAGCATCTCGCCCAGCAGGGCCGCGGCCTTCGTCTGATCAGTCACGCGGCAACCTTATCGGCCGGGGTCCTGGCCAGGCAAGGCCGCACCCTCACGGCAGGATCTTGGCGACTGTCGACGCGATGTGGACCAACCGCGACGATTCCCGGCCGTGGATGGCGCCGTCCGCCAGGGCGGTCAGGAACGCGCCCGGGCGGAGCTGGAACGCGGGGACCTCGACCCAGGCACGGCCGATCTCGGCGAGAGTGTGGGCGTCGGACCCGGCGCCGACGGGGAGCCCCCGCTCCCGCGCCCAGTCCTGCGCCCGCCGGTTGAGCGCCTGGTCGTGGATGCGGGCGTTGAACCCCTCGACGACGTCCACGAGGTCCTCGATCTGCGGCAGGATGCGGCCGCCCCCGCCCTTCCCGCCCGCGAACGGGTGGGGGACGTAGACGAGCCCGCCCTGGTCCCGGATCCGCTCGCACGTCTCCCGGGCGGGTGTGCCGCCGGGGATCCACTCGGAGAGGAAGAGGCCGATGACGTCCACGCGCTCGGCCGTCTTCACCTCCTCCCCCGGGATGACGACATCCGGGTACCGGGCGGCAAGGTCCAGCGCGGCCTCGATGTCGTCGTGGTCGGTGATGCAGATCCGGGCGAGCCCGACGGCGGCGGCGGCCTGGACGACCGCCTCCCGGTCGCTCCGGCAGTCGAAGGAGCAGTGGGTGTGGATGTGCATGTCCACGCGAACGCGCGCCCCGCTCGCCCCGCGCGCCCCGCTCGCCCCACTCGCCCCGCTCGCCCCATTTCCCTCCGTGCCCGTGATGGTCCGCCACGCGGCGGTGGCCGTCCGCTCCAGATCGTCGAGCGTACCGACGTTGTCGATCACGATATCGGCCCGGCCACGCTTCCCGGCGGCCGGCATCTGGGACGCCAGGAGCCCGCGGATCTCGTCCTCGCCCAGCCCGCGGTCCCGGCGGAGGCGCGCGGCCCGGACGTTTTCGGGCGCGTCCACGAGGACGAGCAGGTCGAAGTCGTCCTGGAGCCCGACCTCGAAGAGGAGCGGGATGTCGTGGACGACCACGGCGGCGCCCGCGTCCCGCAGCCTCGCCTCCTCGACGTCGCGGAGCCTCGCGACCTCCGGGTGGACGATGGACTCCAGGCGCTGGCGGGCCCCGGGGTCGGCGAAGACGATGCGGCGGAGCGCGTCGCGGTCGAGGGCGCCGGCGGGGGTGATGACCCGATCGCCGAAGGCGGCGCGGACCGCTTCGAGGCCGGCGGACCCTGGCTCGACGGCCCGGCGGGCGAGGACGTCCGCGTCGATGACGACGGCGCCCAGGCGCTCCCAGACCCGGACCACGGAGGACTTGCCGCTGGCGACGTTCCCGGTGAGGCCGATCCGCAGCACGTCAGCGCCCGAGGATGCCGCGGCGCTGGCGGGACTCGAAGCGGACCCCCAGGAGGATGTCGTCCTCGGTCCCCGGCTCGAGGTCGGCCCCCCACGACCGGAGGTAGATGCTGTCCCGACCGATCTCGATCTGGTACGGGGACCCCCACGCGTCGGTGGCCGTCGAGTCCTCGGCCGCGCGGAAGACGAAGGCGGGAAGGTCGGCCTGGGTGGGCGGCGGGTACCCGCGGTTGCGCAGCACGATGAGCTGATTGGCGATCTTCGCCATCTCCGCCCTGGTCTTCATCCGCCGCCAGGGGTTGAACGCGGGGCTGACCGGGCCCTCGAGGTAGCCCCAGACCCACGACCCGAGGGCCCTGTACTTCGGCATCGCCCGGGACCGGAGCGGCGGGACCGAGACCGAGAGCAGGAGGATCAGCAGGATGGCGAGGAACAGCCGGATCATCGGAGTCTCACGCCGCGGCGCCGCGTGCGGTGCATGCGGTTGGCCCAGCGGATGTAGCGCTCGAGCTCGCCCGCTGAAGGGAGACGGCCTTCATCGCCGTATGCCGTGTGCATGCGCCAGTCGAGGTAGTCCCGCGGAGGGACGGGGAGGAACGGGGGACGTCGCCACCACGCCCGGGCCCGGAACCGCCACGCGGCGCCGAGCAGCGCCGCGAGCAGGCCCGGCCGCAGCGCCGCCCTTCCGAGAATGGTCACCAGCCCGCCGGTTCCGGCCATTGTCCGAAAGATAGACACCCGGCACGCCGCGGTACAGGGATTCGTGGGGAGCGGTGGCGTCCCGCGGAGCCGCCCGGTTACCTTGTGGGGTCTTGAACTTCAACCCCGAGCGACATGGCGACCAGGGAATCGAGGGCGAAGAAAGGTGGCGGGTCCGACGGGAAGAAGGGGTCGTCGAAGCGTTCGCGGGAGTCGTCCGGGAACGGCCGCGTTAAGGCGGACGCGCTGGGGACGGAGACCCTCGTCGGTCTCTACCGGACCATGTTCGCCGCGCGGCGCACGGACGACCGGGAGATCCAGCTGAAGCGGCAGAACAAGATCTTCTTCCAGATCTCCGGCGCGGGACACGAGGCGATCCAGGTCGCTATCGCCCACCATCTCCGCCCGGGCAAGGACTGGTTCTACCTCTACTATCGGGACCGCGCCCTCTCGCAGGCGCTGGGGATGACGCCCTACGAGCACCTGCTCCAGGCCGTCGGCGCGGAGAGCGACCCGTCGAGCGGCGGGCGGCAGATGCCGAGCCACTGGGGTCACCGCGAGCTCCGCATCGTGAGCACCTCCTCCCCGACGGGGACGCAGTACCTCCAGGGCGTCGGCACGGCGGAGGGCGCGTGGCGGGCCGGTCAGCTCGAGGACATGCGCGACGCCATCGAGGCCTTCGAGGTGGACGAGGTGGTTCTGGTCACCACGGGCGAGGGGCAGACGTCCGAGGGCGAGTTCTGGGAGGCGCTGAACACGGCGACGAACCTGAAGCTCCCCGTCGTCTTCCTGGTGGAGGACAACGGCTACGCCATCTCGGTCCCGGTGGAGGTGAACACCCCGGGCGGGAAGATCAGCGAGGTCGTGAAAGGGTTCCCCGGCCTCTACATCGAGGAGGTGGACGGCTGCGACGTCCTGGCGTCCATCGACGCCGCCGGCCGGGCGGTGGACTACTGCCGCCAGCGGAAGGGCCCGGCGCTGCTCCACGCCCACGTGATCCGCCCGTATTCCCACTCCATGTCCGACGACGAGCGGATGTACCGCACGGCGAAGGAGCGGGAGCGCGACGCCGTCCGGGATCCGCTGGTGACGTATCGGAAGTGGCTGATCGACGAGGGTCACGCGTCCGAGGAGGAGGTGGCCGCGCTGGAGGCGGAGGTGAACGCCGCGCTCCAGGAAGCGACCGACCGGGCGCTGGAGCAGCCTCAGCCGGCGCCCGAGACGGCGCTGAAGCACCTGTACTCGGAGGAGGTCGACCCGACATCGTCGGAGTTCGACACCGAGGGCTCCCCCGCGTTCGAAGGGGACGAGACCACGATGGTGGACCTCCTGAACGCGTGCATGCGGGACGAGATGGCCCGCGACCCGCGGATCGTCCTGTTCGGCGAGGACGTCGCCGACGCGAGCCGGGAGGACGCGCTGGACGAGTGCAAGGGGAAGGGCGGCGTCTTCAAGGTCACGTGGGGGCTCCAGCAGAAGTACGGCGGCGTCCGGGTGTTCAACTCGCCGCTGGCCGAGGCCAACATCGTCGGCCGGGCCATTGGCATGGCGGTGCGGGGGCTCAAGCCCGTCGTGGAGATCCAGTTCTTCGACTACATCTGGCCGGCGTTCATGCAGATCCGCAACGAGCTGGCCACCATGCGCTACCGGAGCGGCGGGAACTGGAAGTCGCCCGTGGTCATCCGGGTCACGTACGGCGGGTACCTCAAGGGCGGCGCCATCTACCACAGCCAGACGGGCGAGACGCTGTTCACGCACTCGCCGGGGCTGCGCGTGATCATGCCGTCCAACGCGGTGGACGCGAACGGCCTGCTCCGCACGGCGATCCGGGCCGACGACCCGGTGATCTTCCTGGAGCACAAGCACCTCTACCGCCAGGTCTACAACAAGGGCCGCTATCCCGGCCCCGACTTCATGATCCCCTTCGGCAAGGCGAAGGTGGTGCGGGAGGGAGCGGACCTGACGGTGGTGACGTGCGGCGCGCTGGTGAAGCGGTCGCTCGACGCGGCGCGCATGGCCGAGGACCAGGAGGGCATCAGCGTGGAGGTGATCGACCTCCGCTCGCTGAGCCCGCTGGACATGGACACGATCGTCGCCAGCGTGAAGAAGACGAACAAGGTGATCGTGGCCTACGAGGACAGCCTGAGCTGGGGGATCGGCAGCGAGATCGCCGCCCGCGTCGCCGACGAGACCTTCGAGTGGCTGGACGGGCCGGTGAAGCGGGTGGCCAGCCTCGACACGTGGGTGGCCTACGCGCCGCAGCTCGAGGCGGCCATCCTCCCGGACGTCGAGGATGTGCTGAAGGCGGTGAGGGAGCTGGCGGCGTACTAGAGGCGGAGGGCGCCTTCGGGGTGTTGAATCTGTCAGAGGGAGTCGAGGAGATGCGGACATCGAGACTGTGGGTTGCAGCGACGGCGGTCGTGCTCGGACCCGCCTGCGCGTCGGCGCAGGACGCGGCGGTGCAGCGCTCCGCGGACCACGCGTTCCGGGTGGTCACCGTGGCCGAGGGTCTGGAGCACCCCTGGTCCATCGCGTTCCTGCCGGGCGGGGACATGCTCGTGACGGAGCGGCCGGGCCGGCTCCGGATCGTGCGGAACGGGCGGCTGCTGCCGACGCCGGTGGCGGGCGTGCCGGAGGTGTTCGCCCGCGGCCAGGGCGGGCTGCTGGACGTCGTGCCGCACCCGGATTTCGCCACCAACCGGCTGCTGTACCTGAGCTATTCCAAACCGCTGGGCGGCGATGAGTCCACCACGGCGGTGGTCCGCGGGCGGTTCGAGGACGACCGGCTGACGGGTGTGGAGGAGATCTTCGCGGCGGACACCCGCGGCCGCGGGCACTACGGCTCCCGCCTCGCCTTCGACGGCCGGGGCCACCTCTTCATCACCGTGGGCGACCGCCAGGCATCTCCCAGCGGCGACCTGGAGGCCCACCCGGCGCAGGACCTGTCCAACCACCACGGCGTGACCATCCGCCTGCACGACGATGGCCGGGTCCCCCGCGACAACCCGCTCGTCGGCCGGGAGGGCGCGCGCCCGGAGATCTGGAGCTACGGCCACCGCAACGCCCAGGGGCTGGCCATCCACCCCGGAACCGGCGACCTGTGGCTCAACGAGCACGGCCCGCAGGGCGGCGACGAGCTCAACCTCATCCTCCCCGGCCGCAACTACGGCTGGCCGGTCATCGGCCACGGGGTGAACTACCGGAGCGGCTCCGCCATCCACGAGGGCTCGCGGCGGGAAGGGATGGAGCAGCCGGTCCATTTCTGGGTGCCCTCCATCGCCACGTCCGGGCTCCTGTTCTACACCGGCGACCGGTTCCCCGCCTGGCGCGGGAACGCGTTCGTGGGGGGGCTCGCCGGCGAGCAGCTCGCCCGGCTCAGCCTCGACGGCCGCCGCGTCACGGACGAGGAGACGCTGCTCCGGGGGCTGCTCGGCCGGATCCGGGACGTGCGGCAGGGGCCCGACGGCTTCATCTACCTGGCCATCGACCACCGCGGCGGCGATCTCACGCGGGTGGTGCGGCTGGAGCCGGTGGACGGGACGGGTCGGTAGGAGGCCTCGCCGGCCCCCCCTTACCCGACCTCGTCCGCGATCAGCGCCACCACCCGATCGATCTCCTCGACCGTGTTGTAGATGTGCGGCGCGAGCCTCATCCAGCCGTAGCCGTACTCGCTGACGACGCGCGTCCGGACGTTCGCGCGCTCCGCGAGCCGCCGCTGGAGGTCGAGCGCCTCGATGCCATCGACCCGGAAGGACACCATCCCGGCGACGAGGGTTTCATCGTCCGGGGACGCGATCCGGACGCGGGGGAGCGCGGCGAGGGCGCCGTGGAGTCGCCGGCGGAGGAAGCGGTTCCGTCGCTCGATCCGGCCGGGTCCGATGGTCCGGTGCAGGCCGACCGCGGCGTCCAGGCCAGCGAGCCTCGACTCGTCCAGGGTGCCCAGGTGGTTGAAGCGGTGGGCGCCCAGGGAGAGGTCGTCCCAGCCGCCGGAGGCCAGCGTCGGCCAGAGCCGCGTGCGCCACGGCTCCGCCATCCACAGCAGCCCCGTCCCCTGCGCCGCGCCCAGCCACTTGTGGGGCGAGGACGCGTAGAAGTCGATGGGGCCGAGAGCGGCGAGGTCCACGCGCATCATTCCGGGCGGGTGCGCGCCGTCCACCACGCAGATGAGCCCGCGCTCGCGGCAGAGCCCCGCCAGCGCCCGCACCGGCAGGATCGTCCCGTTCGTGAACGTCACGTGTGAAAAGGAGATGACCCGGGTCCGTGACGTGATCGCCTCCCGGAACAGCGCCACGATCTCTTCCCCGGAGGTCGCCGGCACCGGCAGCGGCAGCTGCTTCAGCACCAGGCCCCTCCTCGCCGCCAGGAGCTCCCAGCAGCAGAGGCCGCCGATGTGCTCGTGGTCGGTGGTGAGCACCTCGTCCCCGGCGCCGAGATCGAGGCCGTTCGCCACGAAGCTCATCGCCTCCGTCGTGTTGCGCGGGAAGACGAGACCCGCCGGGTCGGCGCCGATCAGCGCCCCCACCCGCCCCTTGAGCCCCTCCCAGTCCGCGGCGGGCGGGTAGGTCTCCGCCGTGCGACGCGTGTGCTCCATCACCGCGGCCACGACGACGCGCGGCTGCGGCCCGAGGGTGGCGGGGTTCAGGAACAGCCGGCCCTCCGGGATCATGAACTCGCGCCGGACAAGCGCCCAGAACGGCTCGTCCTCCTGCCACCCGGCGCCCCGCGCCGCGAGCGGCAGCGCCAGGGCCTCCAGGCGCCCCGGCCACGCCGCGGCCGCCGCGGAAACACCAGCCAGAGCTCCCAGGAAACGTCGGCGGGTCGGCATGCCCACAAACAACACCCGCCCCCCCGTTTCCACAACCACCGCCCCATTCTGGCGAGCGCAGCGAGCGCTTCCCTGCGCGGCGCAGCCGCGCCCCCTATCTTCCGCCCCCATGCCATCCACGCTCCGCTTCCTGCGCCAGTTCCTGCGGCCGGCCCCGGGTGCGGTGGTCGAGGAGGAGTCCACCTACCGCCGGGGCGGGGAGACCCTGGAGGCGACGCTGTATCGGCCGGCCTCGTCCTCCGGCCCGCTCCCCGGCTGGGTCACGCTCCACGGCCTCACCTACCACGGCCGGAAGCACCCGTCCCTGGAGCGGTTCGCCCGCGCCCTGGCGGCATCGGGCGCGGCCGTCCTGGTCCCGGACCTGCCCGAGTGGCGGCGCCTGGAGGTGGCCCCCGGCCCCACCGTGGAGACCATCAAGGCGGCGGTGCTGGCGCTGGATGGACGTGGCATCACCGAGCCCGGCCGCATCGGCGTCATGGGCTTCTCCTTCGGCGCGACGCAGGCGCTGATCGCGGCGAGCGACCCGGCCCTCGCCGGGCACCTGGCCGGTATCGCCGCCTGGGGCGGCTACGCGGATTTCCGCCGCGTCACGCGCTTCATGTTCCTCGGCGAGCACGAGCTGGATGGCGACCGCCACGCCATGGAGCCGGACCCGTACGGGAGCTGGATCCTCGCCGGCAACTACCTGACGCTGCTGCCCGAGCACGCGGCGGACGGCGCGCTGGCGGAGGCGGTGCACCGGCTGGCACTGGAGGCGGGGCGCGGCGGGATCATGTCGTGGGACCCCGCCATGGACCCGCTCAAGGCGGAGTTGCCGGGCGCCCTGGACGATCGCCAGCGAGCGGTGTTCGACCTCGTCGCCCCGCCGACGACGCGGCCCCTGACCGCGGAGGGGAGGGAACGGCTCCGCGCGTTCACGGAGCGGCTGATCGATGCGGCCATCGCCCGGGAGCCGCTCCTCGACCCGAGTCCCTACTTCCCCCGCGTGCCCGTTCCCGTGTTCCTCGCCCACGGCCGCGGCGACCGGCTCATCCCGTGGACGGAGATGGTCCGCATCCGGCGCGCGCTCCCGGCGGGGCGCGTGACGCGCGCGGGGATCACCACCCTGTTCGCGCACTCCTTCGGCGAGCGGCGCTTTCCCACGCCCGGACTGGTCCTGGAGGGGGTGCGGTTCGTCCGGCTGCTGCGCGCGATGGTCCGGCTGATCTGAGCCCCCCGCCTCAGCGCACCACCCGCAGCGACTCCACTCCCCCGGCGACGCGACCCAGCAGCCAGTCCGCCATTTCGGGGTCCCCGGCGTCTTCCGCGAACGGACGGTTGCCGTTGAGCCGGATCGCCACCCGCGCCATGGAGCGGTGTCCGCCGCCCATCCCCTCCTCCTCCGCGAGCGCCTTCGCCAGGTCGCCGGCGCCCGGCCCGCCGCCCACGTGGCGGATGTTGATCGCGAGCTCGTCGCCCACCAGCCCGGCGGCGGCCGACCAGGCCACGCCCTCGATGGCGAGGCAGAAATCCGCCAGGTTCGGGAGGACGTGGGAGGCGCGGTCGTCGAGGCGGCCCACGTAGGCGACGGCCACGTCGCCCTGTTTCCGGAGCTCCCCGAGCGCCCGGCCCACCGACCGCAGCGCCCCCTCGGAGAACGACGGTCGGCCGATCTTCCGGAGCAGCTCCTGGTCCGCCCGGCCCTGCAGGAACGCGTACGCCTCCACGTCCGCGGGTGCGGTGCCCCGGCGGAGCACCTCCGTATCGGTGCGGATCCCGTAGATGAGCGCCGTTGCGAGGCGCGGCGTGATCCGCTCCTCGTCGCCCACCCGGAGGTACTCCGTCACGATGGTGGCCGCGGCGCCGTAGTCGGGGCGGATGTCCACGAGGTCGGCGGTGTAGCCGGTGCGGGTCGGGTGGTGGTCGATGACGGCATAGCTGGCCCGGGACTCGACCGGCTCGGGCTGCGTGTCCACCGCGATGATCCGCTTGAACCCTTTCAGCTCGGGCTCGCTCACCCGCACCACCCGCAACCCGATCAGCTCCGCCATCCGCTGGTTCTCGGGACGCGTCACCTCGCCCAGGCTGATGATCGGGCTGTCCTCCTCCTTGCGGTGCAGCAGGATCCGCAGCGCCAGCGCGCTGGCCATGCCGTCCGAGTCCGGGTCCGGCTGGATCAGGATCGGAACGACCTGCGTCCCGCGGGCGAATGCCCGCAGCTCGTGAACCCGTCTCGCGTTGTCCGACCGTGTGTTCATCGCACCCCGTTGACAGCCCGCTCCGGAAGCGTCCCGCTCTCTCCGGACCGCCGCCCAGCGGCTGCTTCCGGAGCTCGCGGGACGCACAGGAGCAAGTCCCGATCCATGCCCTTTCACCCGCCCGGCCATTCCGCTAACCTCCTGCGAACCCGAGCCGGAGAAGGGATGAACGATCGCCTCCTGAAGGCCCTCCGTCGAGAGCCGGTGGACCGGACCCCCGTGTGGTTCATGCGCCAGGCCGGCCGCGCCCTGCCCGCCTACCGCGAGAGCCGCGCCGACGCCAGCATGTTCGAGATCCTCCGGGACCCGCCCCGGGCGGCCGAGGTCACGATGATGCCGCTGGAGTACTTCCCCGTGGATGCGCTCGTCCTCTACAACGACCTGGCCACCCCCTTCCTCGCGGCCGGGATCCAGGTGGAGATGCGGAAGGGGGTCGGGCCCGTAGTGCTGAACCCGGTGAACACGCCGGCGGCCGTGGATGCCCTCCCCGAGCACGACCCCCGGGATGGCCTGGCCTTCAACCTGGAGGCGATCCGCATCCTCGTGGACAGGGTCGATGTGCCGGTGCTCGGCTTCGTCGGCGCCCCCTTCACCCTCTGTTCCTACCTCGTGGCGGGGACCCGCACCAGGCACCTCGAGGACATCAAGGTGTTCATGTGGACCCGGCCCGACGCGTGGCACCGGCTCGCCGACTACTGGGCCCGCCACCTCGCCGAGTTCGGCATCGCCCAGCACGAGGCCGGTGCCGGCGCCGTCCAGGTCTTCGATTCCTGGGCCGGCGAGCTGTCTCCGGAGGATTATTTCACGTACGTCATGCCCCACACGGCCACCCTCCTCCACCGCATGCGGGACGCGGGCGTGCCCACCATCAGCTTCGCCATCGGCAACCCGGCCCTGCTCCCCCTGATCTCGGAAGCGGGGGGCGACTGCATCGGTGTGGACTGGCGCCTCCCCATCGACGAGGCGTGGGAGCTGATCGGCGAGGATCGCGCGATCCAGGGCAATCTGGACCCGGTGGCCCTCCTGGCCGGCCGGGACACCGCCCTCGACAAGGCGCGCGACATCCTGGACCGCGTGGACGGGCGCCCCGGGCACATCTTCAACCTCGGGCACGGCATCCTGCCGGACACGGACCACGAGGTGCTGGCGGCGGTGGTGGAGTTCGTTCACGAGTACACGGGATAGGGAGGTGGGGATGCGGACGGGCGTCGTGCTGTTGAATTTTGGCGAGCCGGAGCGGCCGGTGATGGAGGAAGTGGTGCCGTTCCTCGAGCGCATTTTCCTGATGAACGCCACGCTCGAGCCCGGCCAGGAGGAGGCCGCACGGAAACGGGCGCGGGAGCTGGCCGGGCGACGGGCGCCCGGCCTGATCGAGGAATACGAGGCGATCGGCGGCTCCCCGCTCCACGCGCAGGCGCGGCGGCAGGCGGAGATGCTCGAGGAGGAGCTGCGGCGGCGCGGCCACGACGTCGTCGTCGTGGTAGGGATGCAGTTCACGGAGCCGGGGATCCCCGCCGCGGTGGCGGCCGCCCGGGAGGCGGGGGTGCAGGCGCTCATCGGGCTGCCGGTGTACCCGCTCTGCGGCCCGTCCACCAACGTGGCGGCGCTGGCCGACCTGCGCCGCGCGGTGGACGCGGCCGGCTGGGACGTGAGGGTCCACGAGATCACGGGGTGGCACGTCCACCCGGAGTACACGGCGCTGCGCGCGGATGGCGTACGGGCGCTGTGCGCGGCGGAGGGCGTGGACCTCGCCGACCCGGGGACGCGGCTGGTCTTCTCCGCCCACGGCACCCCCCTCCGCTACCTGCGGGAGGGAAGCCGTTACGACCTGTACGTGGACGACCACTGTCGGCGCCTCGCCGCCGCCCTCGACCTGGACGAGTTCGTCCTCGGATTCCAGAACCACGCCAACCGGCCCGGCGTGGAGTGGACCCGGCCGGACATCGACCAGGCGATCCGGGGTATCACCGCCGAGCGCATCGTCGTGGTCCCGGTGAGCTTCATGCACGAGCAGTCCGAGACGCTGGCCGAGCTGGACCACGCGCTGAAGGACGAAGCCGAGTCGCTCGGGCTCGCGTTCCACCGGGTGCCGATCCCGTTCGACGACCCCCGCTTCGCGGCCCTCCTCGCCGACCTGCTCGAGCCGTTCACCAACGGCAAGAACCCGGCGGACATCGGGTACGGGCAGTGCCGGTGCCGCGCCGTGCCGGGGACGGTGTGCCTCAATCACCGCCTGGAGCGCGAAGAGGCCCCGGTGGGCTGACCCGGCCGGCAGACGACAGGCGCGCCTCCCCCATCCACCTGCCGGGCATTTCTCCGCCGCCTAGGCCGCGAGCTCCGCCGCCAGCCTCCGCGCGTCCACCAGCCTCCCCGTCACCCCCGGCCGCGCCTCCCAGTTCGCGCAGACCCGCACGCCCGCCGGCAGCGCCAGCCCGTCCAGCGCGTTCCAGCTGCGGTCCCAGGCCGGGATCCACGTGCGCGAGAGATGGACCGCACGGGCGTCGTGCCCGGTCATCTCGCGGAACTCCGAGCGCGCCAGCTCCGCCAGCTCCCGGTCCGGGCGGCCGGGGATGTCCGGCCGCTTCGCGCCGCCCAGGAACGCGGTGTACAGCCCGTCCCGGCCGAACATGGCGTGGTTCCACGTGACGCCGCGCGTGGCCTTCCCTTCCCCCAGCGCCACCTGGTAGCCGAGGCCCCGCAGGTCCGCGTCGGACAGGAGGTGGACCAGCGCGAGGCGATTGGAGCGAAGTCGCTCCAGCCGTAGCGCTGCGTCGGGTGCCAGCTCCCGCAGCATGCCCGCCGCCGCGCCGGCGGGGCAGGCCAGGACCACGGTCTCGGCCACGATGGCGTCGTCGTCGAGATGCACCCGGAAGCGGGACCCTTCGCGCGTGAGGGCGCGCACGGGCGCGTTCAGCCGGAGTCCGTCGCCCAGGCGGTCCGCGTACGCGTCCGTCAGCGTCTGGAGCCCGCGGCGGAACGAGCACGCGGGCGCGGCCCCCCGGGCGCGGGATCCCCGCAGCATGGCGCGGAGCAGGCTCCCCTCCACGCCCAGCGTCTCGAGGGTGGCGGCGAGGGCGTGCCGGGCGGGCATGTCGGCGGGGTCCGACGCGTAGAGGCCCCCGTAGAGGGGGGCGATGACGCGCTCGTAGACGTTGCGGCCGAACTTCCGGGTGAAGAAGTCCGCGGCCGTCTCCTCCGGCTGGAGGCCTCTCGTGAACGGCTCGGCGAGGACCCGGAGGCGGTCGCGCCAGCCGATCAGGTCGGTGCGGAGCGCGGCCCGGGGAGTGGTGGGGACGAGGCGGAGCCGTCCATCCGCCCACACGTAGAGGGGCAGCTCCTCGGACGTGAGCAACTCCGCCTCGAGGCCGAGCTCCCGCACGGCCTGGCCGAACGGACCGGTCAGGCGCGCGCGCTGCGGCCCCAGCTCCAGGACACGCCCCTCGACCTCGATGGAGCCGATCACGCCACCGGCCCGGCCCCCGGACTCCAGCACGATCGCCTCCGCCCCCGCGGCCCGCAGCGCGTATCCCACCGCCAGCCCGCTGATCCCCCCGCCCACCACTGCGATCATCCGCTCCTCCGCTCCCGTTCGCGCTGCGAGAAAAGTGGCTCCGGCCGCCCCGCTCGACCAGCCCTCCCGATCCCGATATGTTTGTCCGGTACATCGAACCTCACCCGCGACGCACCCGTGAACCCAAAGGATCGGCTCCGCCGCATCTTCCGGCCTGGCGGCCCCGCGCGCGACGACGCCGCGCTGCCCGCGCCCGCGCCGGAAGCGGACCCGACCCTCGACCGGGCCCGCTTCGAGCGCATCGTCGAGATCGCGGCGGACGCCATCATCTCCGTCGACGAGCGGCAGCGGATCATCCTGTTCAACACCGGGGCGGAGGAGATCTTCGGCTGGGCCAGGACCGAGGTCCTCGGGCGGTCCCTCGATGTCCTGCTCCCGGAGCGCTTCCGCGGCACCCACTCCCGCCACATCGGGTCCTTCGCGGAGGGCGCGGAGACGGCCCGCCGCATGGGCGAGCGCCGGGAGATCGCGGGGCTCCGGCGCGACGGGCGGGAGTTCCCCGCCGAGGCGTCCATCTCCCGGCTCGACACCCCCGGCGGGCGCATCTTCACGGTCGTGCTGCGGGACATCACGGAGCGGAAGCGCGCCGATGACGTCCAGCGATTCCTCGCGGACGCCGGGGAGATCCTGGCCCGGAGCCTCGATTACGAGGCCACGATCGAGGGGCTCGTGCGCCTCGCCCTCCCCCGCCTCGCCGACTGGTGCGCCCTCGACATCCTGGACGACGGCGAGATCCGCCGCATCCAGGTGGCGCACCACGATCCGGAGCGCGCGGAAACCGCCCGGGCGCTGGCCGCCTATCCGCCGGACCGTACCCGGCCGCACCCGGCCATCGCGGTCCTCGAGACGGGCGAGCCCGAGCTGGTCGCTGCCATCACCGACACCTTCCTCGAGGCGATCGCCGCGGACGCGGTCCACCTCGCCCTCCTGCGCGAGCTCTCGCCGCGTTCGCTTCTCGTCGTCCCGCTCACCGCGCGGGGACGGACGCTGGGCGCCCTCAGCCTCTTCTCGACGCAACCGGGCCACGGCTACGGCCCCGAGGAGCTGACGTTCGCCCTCGAGCTGGCCCGCCGCGCGGCCCTGGCCGTGGACAACGCGCGGCTCTACAGCGAGGCGCGCAACGCCGTGGCGGTCCGGGACGAGGTGCTCAGCGTCGTGTCTCACGACCTGGGCAACCCGCTCAGCGCCATCCTCGTGTCGGCCCGCGTCATCGACCGCCTGCTGGAGGCCGGAAAGCCGCTGGAGGCGGCCGCGCACATCGCCGCGGTGCGGCAGTCGGCGCGGCAGATGGAGCGGCTCATCAGGGACCTGCTGGAGATCCGCCGGATCGAGGCGGGCCGGCTCGTCCTGGTGCCCCGGTGGGAGCCCGTGCGAAAGCTGGTGGAGGAGGCCGTCGCCGCACTCCGGCCGGTGGCCGAGGACCGGGAGATCGCACTCGGCCCTCGCTTCGACGGCGAGCTCCCCGACGCCGTTCACGCCGACGCCGACCGAGTGGGGCAGATCTTCTCCAACCTGATCGGCAACGCCCTCAAGTTCACTCCCGCCGGCGGCGCGATCACGGTCAGCGCCGCGCCGGCCGGGCGCGAGGTCCTGTTCGGCGTGGAGGACACGGGCCCCGGGATCCCCCCGGAAGAGATCCCCCGCGTCTTCGACCGCTTCTGGCAGGCCCGCAACCAGGCGAGCCACGGCGTCGGTCTCGGCCTCGCCATTGCCCGCGGGCTCGTGGAGGCGCACGGCGGGCGCGTGGAGGTGGCGAGCGAGGTCGGACGCGGCTCCCGCTTCCTCTTCACGCTCCCGGTCCACCCGGCGGAGGACGGGCGGCGACGCGGGTGATGGGTCCGACTCAGCCCTGCGGACTCGCCTTGCGCCGCGTGCTCCCGCCGAACAGCGTGTACAGCGGGCAGAAGGAGGTGGCGGCGGTGGCGATCATGACCGCGCCCAGGACGTACGAGACGATCGCCCACCCCCCGGCGAACACGTCCAGGAGCGGAAGCACCACGAGCACGATGCCGATGGCCCCGCGGACCGCGCGATCCGCACTACCCATGTTGATCGTCATGCCGATCTCCCCGTGACGGTTGTGAACCCTCCAGGTCCCATGGTAGCATGACCGCGCCCGGGTGTCTGTCGGGAACGCGCGGGGTCCTGATGGCAGGAAACGTCGCCGCGCCTGTGGGGAGTTCCCGGACAACGCCTTTTGCCGTGCCCCGGACTGCGTTCCCGCAGGGCGCCGTGCTACATTCCCCCACACACACTCACGGGTGGTGACGATGCCGAAGACGATTACGATCCTGCTGGCCGACGACCACGGCGTGCTGCGGGCGGGGCTCCGGGCGCTGTTGGACGCCGAGCCGGACCTCCAGGTGGTGGGGGAGGCGGATACGGGGGAGGACGCGCTGAAGAAGGTGAAGGACCTTTCTCCGGACATCGTCGTGATGGACCTCTCCATGCCCGGGATGGGCGGCCTCGAGGCGACGCGGCGGATCGCGTCCATGGACAAGGGGACCAAGGTGCTGGTCCTCACCATGCACGCCGAGGAAGAGTTCCTGCTGCCCGTCCTCGACGCCGGCGGGAGCGGGTTCGTGCGGAAGACCAGCGCGGACGAGGACCTGACCCACGCCATCCGGACCGTGGCCCGCGACGAGGTGTTCCTCTACCCCAGCGCCGCCAAGCTCCTCCTGGAGCGCTACAAGGATGCCGACGCGGACGAGCTCCGCGGCCCGCTCAGCAAGCTGACGGAGCGGGAGCGGGACGTGCTGGCGATGACGGCCGAAGGGTTCAGCTCGAGCGAGATCGGAGGGAAGCTCTTCATCAGCCCGAAGACCGTGGACACATACCGGAGCCGGATCATGGACAAGCTCCAGCTGCGCCACCGGTCCGAGCTGGTCCGCTTCGCGCTCCAGACCGGGCTGCTCCGGGCCGAGGAGTAGCGCGAGGGGCCGTTCACACGCCCACCGGGACGCGCACCCGGACCGTCGTTCCCGACCCGAGCTCGCTCTCCACGTCCACCCGCCCCCCCACGTACTCGGCGCGCTCCTGCATGCCGAAGAGACCGAGCCCGCGATCCTCGTCTTGGGAGCTCAGCAGGCGCTCCGGCTCGAAGCCGATCCCGTCATCCGTCACCGAGGCGGTCACCGAGCCGTTCCGCCGCTCCACGGCCACCCGGATGCGGCTCGCGCGGCTGTGCCGGACGGCGTTCGTGATCGCCTCCTGCACGATCCGGTACAGCGCCAGCTCCACCTCCGGAGACTCCAGCCGCCCCACCCCGTCCGCCACGACCTCGATGGGCATCGGAATGGTCCCGGCCACGTGCCGTACGTGCGATTCGATGGCCGCCGCGAGCCCCAGCTCGTCCAGGGCGGGCGGACGCAGACCCTGGGCATAACGACGCAGCCCGTCCGCCGTCTCCGCCAGCTCCCGCCGCACCTCCTCCAGCACCGCGTCCTTCACCGCCGGATCCTGCACCGTCCGCGCGACCCGCAGCCGCAGCAGGATGGCGGCCAGCCTCTGCGATGCGTCATCATGGAGCTCCAGCGAGATGCGCCGCCGCTCCTCCTCCGCCGCGTTCAGCGCCCGGGCGGCCACGTCCCGCAGCCTCCGGCGGTACTCCGACATGCGCTCGAGCATCCGGTTCGTCGCCGCCATGAGCCGCGCCGTCTCCCGGTCCGCCAGCGGCGACTCCGGAACGCGGGCATCCAGGTCGCCCTCCTGGACCCGATCCGCCGTGCGCTTCAGCAGGCGGAGCGGCTCCAGCGCCAGCTGGATGATGATCGCGTTCACCCCGATGCTGATCACCGCCCCGGCCACCGACCACGCCCACAGCGGCGCTGCGCCGGCCCCCGACCACACCGCCCGCATCGCGAGCCAGGTGGCCAGCAGCGAGAACACCAGCACGATGATGGCGTTCGCCCCCAGGATCTTGTAGAAGAGGGGAACCCCCAGCAGCCGCTCCGCCATCGTCCGCCGCGGATCGGCTCGCCCCGGGTCGGGCGGCCCGGCCTCGGCGCGGCCGGGCTTGGCGCGGCCGGCCTCGCCCCGACCGGACTCGGCGGGCACGCCAGCGCCCGGCGCCGTCGGATCGCGCGGTTCGAGGATTTGCACGTTCGTCTGCTCCATGGCTACGGCGACGGCCGCCCGGACAGAGGCGGCCGTCTTCTCCTCCTGCAAGCTATGGAGCAGCCGGAGCCGCGTCAGTCGTGAGATGCCTGCGCCCCCCTGTCGGGGAATCCCCCACCGCGCGGGGCGGTGCGGGTGTCGGGGACTTCCCTACCGCTCCTCGCCCTCCGCCCGGTATGCGACTTCCCCGCCGAGGATCGTATACACCACCCTGGCCTCCCGGATCTCCGCCTCCGGGACGCGCATGATGTCCCGCGACAGCACCACGATGTCCGCCAGCTTCCCCGGCGTGATCGAGCCCTTCAGCGCCTCTTCGAACGCCGCGTGGGCGTTGTTGATCGTGTAGCTCCGGAGCGCCTGCTCCCGCGTGAGTCGCTGGTCCGGGTCGAACACGCCGCCGTCGGGCAGGCGCCGGCTCACCGTGGCCCAGAAGCTGGCGATGGGGTCCACATCCTCCACCGGCGCGTCCGTCCCGTTGGTCACGAGGGCGCCGCTCCGCCACAGGTCCTGCCACCGGTACGCGCCGTTGTGCGCCCGCTCGTCGCCGAGCCGCCTGGGGACCCACGGGGCGTCCGAGGTGGCGTGCACCCCCTGCATCGACGCGATCACGCCCAGCTCCGCGAACCGCGGGATGTCCGCCGGGTGGAGGTGCTGCGCGTGCTCGATCCGCCACCGGACGTCCGCCTGCGAGCCCGGCGTGCGCGCGAAGACCCGCTCGTACAGGTCCAGGATCTCCCGGTTGGCCCGGTCCCCGATGGCGTGCGTGTTGACCTGGTAGCCGTGCTCGAGCGCCAGCTCCGCCGTCCGCTCGATGTCCGCCACCGGCTCCAGCACCAGCCCGGTGCTCGACGGCATGTCCGCGTACGGCTCCAGCAGCCACGCGCCGTGGGAGCCCAGGGCGCCGTCCACCTGCCGCTTGATGGAGCGCACCGTCAGGAAGTGGTTCCCCGCGCCCACGACCCGGGCCTCCGGCAGGCGACGCGCCATCTCCTCGTTCGTCGCGCCCCGCACCATGGCGTACAGCCGCACCGGGAGCGCGCCCTCCTCGGCGAGCCGGCGGTAGCTCGCGAGGGTGGTGAAGCCCGCGCCGGCGTCGTGGAACGTCGTCACCCCCTTGGAGAGGGACTCCCGGCCGGCGAGCTCCACGACCCGGCGGAACCGGGCCTCGCGCTCCGCCGCGGTCATGGTCTGCCGGGACCGCGAGAGGGCCGCCATCACGGGCTCGTCGTCGTTTTCCCGGAGGAGCCCGGTCGGATCCCCGTTCGCGTCCCGGACCGTCTCGCCACCGGGGCGGCTCACGTAGTCGCGGTCGATCCCCGCGAGCTCCATGGCTTTCGCGTTCACGAAGGCCGCATGGCCGCTGGCGTGGGTCAGCACCACCGGGTGCTCCGGCGAGACCGCGCTCAGCGTGTGGTGCGTCGGGACGCCCTCCACGGCGCCGGCCGGGACGCGGTCCCACTTCTCCTGGTGCCACCCCCGGCCCAGGATCCACTCGCCCGGCTCCGCCCGCTCCGCCGCGCGGGCCACCAGGGCCACGATGTCGTCCCAGCTCCGGGCCGTGGTGAGGTCCAGGTTCAGCTTCGCCTCGCCCACACCGGCGAAGTGGCCGTGCCCCTCGATGAACCCGGGCACCGCGAGGCGGCCGGCGAGATCCAGGACCCGCGTGGAGGGGCCGATGAGGGCGGTGACGTCGTCGTCGCTGCCGACCCGGACGATCCGGTCACCGCGGATGGCCACGGCCTCCGCTTCCGGTCGCGACGAGTCCACCGTGACCACCCGTCCGTTCACGAGCACCAGGTCCGCCGCCTCGGCGGGCGGCGGGACGGCCGGGGGAGCGCTCCGCCCGCCGCACGCCGTCAGCAGGAGCGCCGCTCCAGCCAGGAACCCTCGGATGATCATGCGCACGCCGCCTCCCCGTCCATTGTGGTTGTGATCCGCGGAATATCGGCGCTCCGGGCCGATCAGAACGCCTCGAACGCGCCGAACACCCCGAACGCGACGATGGAATTGAAGATGAGGTTGCCGGCGAGCACGGCCGTGAATATGCCGACCAGCGGATAGCGCAGGAAGGCGAGGGGGATGACGAGGATCTCGTTCGGGATCGGGGCTAACGCGGCGTACAGGAACATGATGACGAAGGGCAGGACCGCGTGCTGGTCCCGCAGGCGCTCCAGCCGCTCCATCATCCCGCGCACCCGTGGCGCGAACATCTCGCGGGTGGTACGGCCGAGGAGGTATCCGATCAGGTCGCCGGTCGTCATCCCGAGGGCGATCAGCAGCACCGTGAGGACGGCATCGAAGCCCACTTCCATGAAGAACGGGAAGAAGGCGACCATGGGGACCGGGACGACCAGGTTGAAGCCGCTCGCGGCCGCGCCCAGGAACAGGCCCGGATACCCGAACTCCCGGGCCATCTCCCGGGCGAAGTCGTGCTGGGCGGCGTAGATGTTCGCCCATCCGATCAGGATGAGCACGAGGCCGAAGGCCGACGCGCGGACGGCGAAGGCGCGCGCCCGGGCCCTGCGGCCTGCGCCGGGTCCGATTTCCGTTTCCAGCGCTTCGGACGATATGGGGTCCGTCGTGGGTCGCCTCTGCGCGTTTCGTTTCGAGAGGGCGTGCGCCGCAACCGTAACCCGCGCCACGGTGGCCCCGCAAGAACATCCCGGGGGGAACATCCCGCCGGCGGCGGGCGTATGCGATTGTACCGCACCGTGCTTGAACCGGGAACTCGCGATGCAGCGCCCCACCACACCCGCGGCATGCCTCCTCACGGCCGGACTCCTGGCGAGTCCCCTGGCCGGGCAGGGGATCACGCTCTCCGCCTTCACCGCGGTCGACCAGGGCCTCGAGCCCGCTCCCCGCACCATCGGCCTCGCCGCCACCGGCTGGGCCGGCGCCGCGGGGCTCCGCGTCAGCGGAGCCATGGACATCCAGTCATCGCCGGTCGCGCCGCTGCTGGGCTACCCGCCAGCCGACGGCACCCGGGCCTGGGCCGCCGACGCCGACCTCGTCCTGTCCGGCGGGCGTGCGGGGCTGTCCCTCCTGGCCATCGATCCAGCGCTGTTCGTCGGCTTCGGCGTCCACGGCCGCCGCCGCTCCGACGGCTCCTCCGCCACCATCCCGGCGTGGAGCTACGGCGCGGGGATCTCCGTGCCCCTGGCTTCGCGGGTTTCGCTGGACGCCGAGGGGCGCTACCGCATGCCCCATCAGTCCGACGACCGGCTGCTGCCGGCGGACGTGCGCGGCGGGTGGGAGATGCGGGCCGGGCTCGCCCTGCACCTGGGAGCGCTCCGGGCCGCGCCGCCCCCGACCCGCACGCGGGGGATGCCGACGATCCGGATGGGTCGCGCCGGCGGTACGCCGGCTCCCGCCCCGACCTCCGGGACCCGCAGCGCGTCCGCGGACGCGGTGGCCCGCAACGTCCTGGACACGGCCGACGACTACGTGGGAGTCCCCTATCGCTGGGGCGGCGAGTCGCCACGCGAGGGGTTCGACTGCTCCGGCTACGTGCAGTACGTCTTCGCCCGGAACGGGGTCCGGGTCCCGCGGGTGTCCCGCGACCAGGCCCGCGCCGGGCGTCCGGTGAGCCCCGTCGTCTCCGCACTCCTCCCCGGCGACCTGATGTTCTATGCCGGGAGCGACGGCGTGGTGAACCACGTCGCGATCTACGCCGGCGGCGACCGGATCATCCATTCCAGCTCCACCGGCCGCGGCGTGCGGTACGACGACCTGTCCAGCCGCCGGGGCCGCTACTACGCCACGCGCATGGTCGCCGCCCGCCGGGTCATCCCCGATGGAGGGCTGTTCTTCCTGCCGTAGCCCCGCCCGGCCGGTCGTTGGGAACGCGCTGTGCACCGGTCGGGCGCCGATGATCTCATCGCCCCGGCCGTTCGAACGGACGCGGACGCGCCTCGACGGCTTCCGCATGCACGCGCTCCACGCGGGTAGCGGCGATCCGGTGGTGCTGCTGCACGGGCTCTCCGGGTCGCACCGCTGGTGGCGCTTCACCGTCCCCGCGCTGGGCGCGCGGCACCGGGTCCACCTGCCGGAGATGGTCGGCTTCGGCGGGACCGGCAGGGCTTCCCGTCAGCCGGGGATCGCGGAGATGGCCGGCCTCATGGTCCGCTGGCTGGACGCCCTGGGCGTCGAGCGCACGGACTTCATCGGCCACTCCATGGGCGGGCAGGTCGGGATCCACCTCGCCGCGCGCTGGCCGGACCGGGTGCGGCGCCTCGTCCTGGTGAGCGCCGCGGGCGTGCCACGGCCCCTGACGCCGCTGAAGCTCGCGGAGCTCGGCAGCGAGTTCCTCTTCCCCGGCGCCTGGGGCCGCCCCTCCTTCCTCCCCACCATCGCCGCCGATGCGCTCCGTGCTGGCCCGCGCACCCTCGCTCGCGCCATGCTCCACATCCTGGGCGACGACGTCCGGCCGCTCCTCCCGCGCGTCACGGCACCCACGCTCCTGCTGTGGGGCGCCCGCGACCCCCTGACGCCCGTCGCGGATGGGCGGCTCATGGAAGCGCTCCTCCCCCACGCCCGCCTGGTGGTCCTGGAGGATGCCGCGCACAATCCCATGGCCGACCGGCCGGAGCTCTTCAACCGGGTAGTCCTCTCCTTCCTCGCGGAGCCGGAGGGCGTGGAGAGCGGGGCGCCATGAGCGGGATGCAGGTGGCGGAGCGGTTCGCGGAGGTGGAGGGGCGGAAGACGCGAGTCCTCGAATGCGGGGGCGAGGGGTCCGTCGTCGTTCTCGTCCACGGGCTCGGCCTCTCCGCCAGCTGCTGGAGGCCGCATCTGCCGCGGCTCGCCCGCGCCGGGTTCCGCGTCCTCGCGCCCGACCTGCCGGGCTTCGGGCGCAGCCGCGCCCCGCGGCGGGGCTACGCCGTGCCCGACACGGCCGCGTGGCTCGAGCGCTTCGCCGCGGCGGAGGAGCTGGCCGCGGCCGCGTGGGTCGGCCACTCCCTCTCCTGTCAGGTGCTCCTCCGCTTGGGCCGCGACCGTCCGGACCGCGTCACCGCCCTCGTCCTCGCCGCGCCCACCGGCCAGGACCGCGGCTGGAGCCGCGTCGGCGGCCAGGCCATCGGACTCGCGGTCGACGCCCTGCGCGAGCGCCCTCGCGTCGTCGCGGCCGTGACCCGCCGGTACTTCGCCGCCCCCATCGCCACGGTGTTGACCTGGTTCCGGGCCCGGAACCAGCGGCCCGAGACCGACGCCTCCTCCGTCCGCGCGCCCGTCCTCATCGTGCTCGGCGACGAGGACCCGGTCGTCGACGCCCGCTTCGCCCGCAAGCTCGCCCGGCGCATCCCCGACGTCCGCCTCCGGGTCCTCCCGCACGCCGCCCACGCCGTGGCCATCGATCCGGCCGACGCCTTCAGCGACCTGACGGCCGAATTCCTCCGCCGGGCCAGCCACCGCAACCGCCCCCCGGAGCCGCCGCCCCTGTGGGAAGCGGGCTGAGCCCCACGGCGCGCGAGCCGCGGCCGCTACGGCGTCAGCCCGTATTTGCGGATCTTGTTGTACACCGTGGCGCGGTCCACGCCCAGGACCTCGGCGGTGCGCGTGATGTTCCACTCGGTGCGGGCGAGAACGGAGCCGATGTGCCGCTTCTCGACGTCCGCCAGCGAGTCCTGATCCCCGTTGCCGCCGCCAGCGCGGAGCCGCCCGCGCAGCGGGAGGTCGGCGGGCTGGATGGCCGTACCCTTCCCCACCACCATGGCACGCTCGATGGCGTTGGAGAGCTCGCGCACGTTGCCCGGCCAGTCGTAGGCCTCCAGGGTGGCCATGGCGGCCGGGCTGATGGAGGTGATGCGCGTGTCCATCTGGCGGGCGAAGCGGCCGAGCAGGTGCCGGGCGAGGAGCGGGATGTCGGGACGCCGGACCCGGAGCGGCGGCGCCTCGATGGTGAAGACGTTGATGCGGTAGTAGAAGTCCTCCCGGAACCGCCCCTCCTCCACCGCCTTCTCCAAGTCCTCGTTCGTGGCGCAGATGACGCGGAAGTCGACCTTCACGGAGCGGCTCCCGCCCAGGCGGGTGAACTCCTTGGTTTCCAGCACGCGCAGCAGGTCGACCTGGGTCTTGATGCTGATGGAGCCCACCTCGTCCAGGAAGAGCGTGCCCCCGTCGGCCATCTCGAGGCGCCCCTTGCGCTGGTACTGCGCGCCGGTGAACGCGCCCTTCTCGTGGCCGAACAGCTCGCTCTCCAGGAGCGTCTCCGGCAGGCCCCCGCAGTTGACGGCGACGATGGGCGCGTACCGTCGCGCGCTGTTGGCGTGGATCGCCCGCGCGATCAGCTCCTTCCCGGTGCCGCTCTCCCCGCGGATGAGCACGGTCGCGTCCGTCCTCGCCACGTGCTCGACGAGCTCGATCACCTTCGTCATCGGCGGACTGTCCCCGACGATGCTGTCCCCGCCCACGAACGTGTCGATCGCCTCCCTCAGCTGCAGGTTCTCCTCCCGCAGCCGCCGGTGCTCCAGCGCCCGCCGCACCAGATGGCTGAGCTCGTCGGGGTCCACGGGCTTCGTGACGTAGTCGAACGCCCCCTGCTTCAGCGTCTTCACGGCCGTGTCCACGGAGGCGAAGGCGGTGATCATGATCACCGCCAGCTCGGGATCCAGCCGCTGCAGTCGCGCCTGCAGCTCGACCCCGTCCATCCCCGGCATCTTCACGTCCACCACCGCCACGTCGAACGAGCGGCTCTCCATGTGGTCCAGCGCCTCGGAACCGCTCGCCGCCACCCGCACCTCGTGGCCGTCCTTACGGAACCAGCTCTCGAGCGAGTCACGGACGGAGTACTCGTCATCCACGATGAGAATGCTCGCGCGCCGCGTGCTCATGGCCCCCCTCCTCCGCCCACGGCCGCCGGGAAGGTGCCCACCCCCGGCCGCGCCGCGTCCGGGGCGACCCCCGCACCCGCCCCCCGGCCCGCCACGGCGCGCGAATCGGCGCTTTCCGGCGGCGGCTCGCGCGGGATGTCGAGGTGGAACGTCGTCCCGGTCCCGACCTGCGACTCCACGTCGATCGTGCCGCCGTGCCGGCTCACGATCCCGTACACCACCGCCAGGCCGAGCCCCACGCCGCTCTCCTGGTCCTTGGTGGAGAAGAACGGCTCGAAGATCAGCGGCTGGACCTCGGGCGCGATCCCGACCCCGGTGTCGCCGATCCGGATCCGGACCCGGTCGGCGTCCCCGCTCACGCGCACCGTGAGCTCGCCGCCCCGGGGCATGGCCTCGACGGCGTTCACCAGCAGCGCCACCAGCGCCTGCTGGAGCTGCCCGGGGTCCGCCCGCAGGGTGGGGTCCCCCTCCAGCGGTTCCGTGCGGAGCGTGATCCCGGTGATCTCCAGGTGGTGGCGCACCAGCATGAGGCTCCGGTCCAGGATCTCGTTCACGTCCACCGCGGTCATGTCCGTGCCCGTCCGGCGCGCGAACACCAGGAGGTTCTGCACGATGTCGCCGCACCGGCTGCACTCCTGCTGCGCCAGGCGCAGGTAGCGACTGAGGGCTGCCCGCACGTCGTCGGGCAGCTCCTGCTCCGCCAGCTCCCGCTCCACCAGCCGCGCGTACGTCAACACCCCGCTCAGCGGGTTGTTGATCTCGTGGGCCACCGTCGCCGACAGCTTCCCCAGCGACGCCATCTTCTCCATGTGCAGCACCTGCCGCTGCGCCGCGCGCAGCTCCGCCGTCTTCTCCACCACCTTCGCTTCCAGCTTCTGCGACCACTCGGTCACTTCCTGCTGGCTGCGGCTCAGGTCCTCCGCCATGTGGTTGAAGTCGCGCGCGAGATAGGCCAGCTCATGTCCGCCCTCCACGTGGATCCGCGTGCTCAGGTCCCCGCCCGCGATGCGCCGCGTCCCGTCCTTCAGCCGCCGGATCGGCTGCTGCACCAGGCGCCGGAAGATCACCGTCGCCACCAGCCCGATCACCGCCATGAGACCCAGCGTCGTCCTGATGATCTGCCGCCGCTCCGACGCCAGCGCCACCTCCAGCGGGACCATCGACATCTCCACATCGAGGATCCCCAGCACGCTCTGGTCGGCCGCGTTCGCGTGGCACCCCCCCGCCGTGCACGCCGGCTCCTTCTCGATCACCGAGAGCTGACGCAGCACTTCCCCGTCCTCGCCACGCACCAGGTCCGTCGCCCGCAGCCCGGCACCCATCTCCGCGTCCCCCGCGTGACAGCTCGCGCACGGCGGGTCCGCCAGCGCGCTCCGCTCCCCCAGCTGGCCCCGGTCGCTCGACAGCACCACCGCCCCGTCCTTGTCGTACACCCGGATCGCCGCCACGTCCGGCCCCTCCGCCAGCCGCTCGATCATCACCTGCACTTCGTCCAGGCGGTTCAGCAGCATGCCGTCGTACGTCGCCCGCAGGATCAGCCCGGTGGATCGGTCGGCCTCGCCGCCCACCAGGTGGAGGAAGTGGTCCTTCGTGGTACGGAAACTGAAAAGTGCGTAGACGGTCAGGACGACCCCTACGACGAGGAGCAGCGGTATGAGCAGGCGTACTCCGAGAGAGGAGAACACCGCCCTCAGCCTCGCACCCATGGGCCTTCACGGCTCCCGGCGGGGGCGCGGGATCCCCACCTTCGGTGTCGGGGCTTCGCCGGCTCCGACCGCTCAAACGTCGCACGCCGCGTCGAAAAATTCAACACCCCGCATCGGCTTCCACCCCCGACCCCGCCTCGCGGCACCGGGGCCCTGCGTCTGGATGGCCGCGGGCATCCTGCGCTTCCGACTCTGTGACAACGGCTTCGACTGCGAGCACTGCCTCCTGGATGCCGCGCTGCGCGGCGAGCACGCCGCCCCGGCGGAGCCCGGCCGCTCCGACGACGACCTCCCCCCCGATCGCCTCTACGCCGCCGGCCACGCCTGGCTCCAGCCTCGTTCCGGCCGCACCGGCGTCTGGCGCGCGGGGCTCGACCCCTTCGCCGCCTCCCTCCTGGGCGACGGCCTCGACCTCCACCTGGCCCGGCCCGACCGCCCGCTCCGGAGGGGACAACCCCTGTGCGAGATCCGGATCGGAACCGGAGGCCTCGCCATCGGAGCTCCCGTCCGCGGCCATCTGCTCCGCTGCAACGGCCGGCTCCGCGCCGATCCGGGCCTTCTCCTCACCGACCCCTACGGCCACGGGTGGATCGCCGAGCTCGTCCCCGACGACCCCGCCGAGATGCACGACCTCGATTCGCACCCCGCCGCGGCCGCCCGCCTCGCCGCCGACCGCCTCCGCTTCCGACGCGCCGCCGCCGTGGCACTGCTCGCTCCCCTCGATCCTCAGGACCGCCCCGCCCCGGACCGCCCGCGACGCACGGACCTCCACGACCTCCTCGGACCCCGGGCGTACCTCGAGCTCCTCCGCGACTTCATCCGCTGAGCCGCCGTCCCCGCCCCGCTGTAGAAATCTTCGGCACCGCTGTTGAATATGTCGGCACTTCGGGGCCGCAGCACCGGGTCGACCGCGGCACGTTCGATCGTCATAACTGGTTCTGCGACATTGATTTCCGCGTCTCCCGGAGCGCCGGTCGGGGCGCGGTGCGACGGTTGCCCTCCAGGACCTCGAGAAGCAACGGGGTTCCGGTCCGGCAACCGAGTCCCGAACACACGCTGACAGGGCCTTTCCGGGGCCGCCCGGCTCGCTCGACGGAGCGGTCGGGGGTCAACTGCCGGACCGGACAGGGAGGTCCCGGAGAGGTCCGTTGGCGGCGGGAGGGGGAACCGATGGTATACACGCTCTTCATAATCGTCGCATTCGTGCTGCTCGGGATCGAGCGGCTGCACACGTGGCGGCACGGCCACGTCCACCACGCGCAACAGGGCACGAGCCCCAGGGCCTGAACCCGGGATGGCAGGGTGAGTCCACGCCGCCGCGAGGCGGCGCCGGCAGGGGACGAGCGAACGGGGGAGGGACGACCATGGGAATCACGCGCAGGGCCGCGGTGCGGACGCTGTTCGCCGCGGGAGCGACGGCGGCGCTGCCGTCGAGGGTGTGGGCCCGGGAGGGACGTGCGGCGTCGCCCGATGCGGCGTCGATCCTGTACGATTCCACGCGTTGCGTGGGATGCAAGGACTGCGTGCGTGCGTGCGCCGCGGCGAACGGCGGAGACGGCCGCTGGGGAGCCGGGGACAGGCTGACCACGGGGTCGCTGACGGCGCTGAAGCGGTACGAGTACGACGGCATTGCCGCGCCGCTGAAGGTGCAGTGCATGCACTGCGTGGATCCGGCGTGCGTGAGCGCGTGCATGCTGGGGGCGATGCGCAAGGGGGAGGACGGGGCGGTGACCTGGAACGGCGACCTGTGCGTGGGATGCCGGTACTGCCAGATCGCCTGCCCCTTCAACGTGCCGCGCTTCGAGTGGGACACGCCGGCGCCGGAGCTGAAGAAGTGTCAGCTGTGCCCGGAGCGCAGGGCGCAGGGTCTGCTCCCGGCGTGCGTGGAGGCGTGCCGGCGGGGCGCGCTGGCGTTCGGCACGCGCGCAGACATGCTGGCGGAGGCGCATCGCCGTCTGGCCGCGCACCCGCGGCGGTACAACGGGCGGGTGTACGGTGAGACGGATGGGGGCGGGACGCAGGTGCTCTACCTGGGGCCCGCGGGGGTGCCGTTCCAGGCGATGGGCCTGCCAGTGCTGGGTGAGCACTCGATCCCGTCGCTCCCGGAAACGATCCAGCACACGCTCTACAAGGGGTTCATCGCGCCCCTGGCCCTGTTCGGGTTCTTCGGTGCGGTGGTCCGGCGCAATGCCCGCAAGATCCACGAGGTGGAAGCGGCTGCGGGGCACCACGAGGGCTCCGAGCCGGTGCGGCGGCGGATCTTCACCTGGCCGTTCGCGGCGCTGTTCGTCGTGTTCATGGGGGGCCTGGTGTCCATCGCGCTACGGTTCACCGCGGGGCTGGGCGCCGCGACCAACCTGAGCGACGGCTATCCCATGGGCATCTGGATCGCCTTCGACGTGGTGACCGGCACCGCGCTGGCGTGCGGCGGGTACGCGGTGGCGATCCTCGTGTACCTGGCCAACCGCGGGAAGTACCACCCGCTGGTCCGGGCGGCCATCCTGACCAGCGCGCTGGGGTACACGCTGGGCGGCCTCAGCGTGCTGATCGACATCGGGCGCGCGTGGAACTTCTACAAGATCCCGCTCTACTTCCGGGACTGGAACTTCAATTCGATCCTCCTGGAAGTCGCCCTGTGCATCATGCTGTATACGATGGTGCTCTGGATCGAGCTCTCCCCCGCCTTCCTGGAGCAGTGGAAGGGCAGCCGGCTCCCGAAGCTGCGGGCGCTAGCCGTGCGGCTGTCGCCCGTCGTGGAGCGGGCGATGCCGTACCTGATCGCGCTCGGGCTGCTCCTGCCCACCATGCACCAGTCCTCCCTCGGGAGCCTGATGCTGATCGCCGGGCAGAAGCTCCACCCGCTCTGGCACACGCCCCTGCTCCCGCTCCTGTTCCTGATCTCCGCGGTCGGGATGGGCTATGCGGCCGTGACGCTCGAGGCGATCCTCTCCGCCCGCGCGTTCCGCCGCCCCAACGAGCTCCCGATGCTCCGGGCCCTCGCCCGGCCCATCGCGGTCGTCCTCCTGGCCTACGCGGCGATCCGGACCGTGGACGTCATCAACCGCGGGCAGCTCGGCGCCGCGTTCGCCCTGGACGGGTTCAGCCTCCTGTTCCAGGTCGAGATGCTGCTGTTCGTCGTGCCGGCCATCGCCCTCCTCAGGCTCCGGGAGCACGCCGGCGAGGGGTTCTTCCTGGGCATCGGCGCGGCGGTGGTGCTGGCGGGGGCGCTCTACCGGTTCTCCACCTACCTGTTCGCGTTCCGCCCGGGCCCCGAGTGGTCCTACATCCCGGCGCTCCCGGAAGTGGCCGTGACTCTCGGGCTCCTCGCGGCCGAGATCATGGCGTACCTGATCCTGGTCAAGAAGCTGCCGATCCTGCGGGGCGCCCCGCCCACCGGGCCGCGCGGCCGCCGCCTCGCCGAGCCCTCGCCCGCCGCATGAACGACGAGGGGCGGCCGCGAAAAGCGGTCGCCCCTCCTCCGTTTCTGCCCGCTTCACGGTCCCGCCCCTCGCTCCGCCCGCCAGCCCCCCCGGACCCCGACCCGTCAGCGGTTCGCCACCCAGGCAGCGGAGCGTAGCGTATCCCGGAACTCCGTGTGACAGGCGACGCACGCGTCCTCCCCCCACAGGGGCGACCACGGAGGCGTTCGGAGGTGCCTTCCTAGTCGCGGCCCATCACGCGGCGGTGGAAGGCGTCGGACATGGCGTCCATGTCCCACGGCTCGGACCGCCGGTAATGGCAGTAGGAGCACAGGCCGGCGTGCGGGACCGCGCCGAGGTCCGGTGGCTGCGGCGGGCGGAGTCCGGCCGCGGCGTAGGCGGAGCGCACCTGCTCCAGCGCCTGCCGGAGAAGGCGGTCCGAAAGCTCGAGGTTGTGCTGTCCGCCCGCGGCGGAGACCAGCGCCACCAGGGTCCCGGCCTCCCGGACCTTCCGGCCCGCCGAGTCCTCCCGCGCGCCGAGGCGCCGTGCGCCCTCCGTCACGTAGGCCGCGGTGCTCGCGAGCCTGGCCCGCGTCCCCTCCAGCCACCAGTCCAGCACGCGCTCGTACTCCTGCTCGTGGCACCCGGCACACGCTTCCGCCTGTCCCCGGATCGCCGTCGCCGGATCGGACCCTGCGGCGGTCGGGATGTGACAGGAACGGCAAGTGATCCCCGCCAGGAACTTCCCGCTCGGCGCCGCCGCGGTCCCGGGAACGATGCCGAGCAGGAGCTGCTGCTGCGGGGCGTGCACGCCGGCGTGGCAGTCGGCGCACACAGCCGTGGGGTCCGCCTCGGCCACGACGAGGGACAGCTGGTGGGCGCTCCGGTGGCAGTCGCCGCAGACCAGCTCCACGGCCGAGCTCATGGCCCGGACGTGGTGGGTGCCGGCCTCGTGGCAGGCCGTGCAGCTGACGCCGTCGTGGATCGGGTGCAGGTCGCGCCCCACCGCGGCCTGGTTCAGGGCCCCGAGGTCGGTGTGGCACTGCCGGCACTTCGCCGCCGCCACCTCCGTCGGCGGGTCCGCGACGTCGTAATGGCACCGCACGCACCCCGCCTCCACCCACGGCAGCGCGGAATGCGAGACGACTACGCCCTGGCTCGTCAGCGCCGCGTGGTCGGGCGTCTGGTGGCAGACCCGGCACTCCTCCCCTCGCGAGCCGGCGACCTGACCGATGTGGCAGAGCGCGCAGGCGTCGACGGTGGCCCGGAGCGGATCCTCCCCCGACGCGTGCGTGTGGCAGCCCGCGCAGGTGGCCTCGATGGCGTGGCCCTCGGCGTGGTCGCGGTGCGAGAACGTGACCGTCCCCACGGTCACGCTCTGCGGCACGGCGCCCTCGTGGCAGCCGGACTCGAGGCAGGAGCTCTCCGGGACGGTGGCCCGCCCGCGCTCCCCGCGCTCCCCGTCGTGGCACGCGGCGCACGCGAGCTCGGCGTGGACGACGTCCTCCCCGGGGGAAGCCGGTCCGCACGCGGCCGCCAACGCGGCCGCGGCGATCAGCAGAACGCGGCCCATAGGATCATGCCGATGGTCGTCAGGCCCACGCCCCAGGCGGCGAAGCCGAACACCGCCGCGAAGATGGTCTCGCCGCGGGTGGGCGCCGGCGCCCGGCGGTCGGGGACCGCGTCCTTCGTGGGGGGCAGGTCCGCCTGCGCCTCGATCTGCGCCATCATGGCCGGGTGCTCCTCCTCCATGTATTCCAGGGTCGCGCGCCCGGTGAACATGACCGCATCGAGGGGGAACTTGTCGGGCCGGAGGTGGACATTGAAGAAGTGGATCGTGAAGAGGAACGCGGCCGCCAGCATGGCCTCGTACGCGTGGAACACGGTTGCGACGTTGAAGAGCCACCCGGGCAGCCAGCGGCCGAAGAACTCGGGGAACCAGAGCAGGAAGCCGGAGCCGCCGATGATGACGAAGCCCCAGACCTCTCCGATGTAATCCATCTTCTCCATGTAGCCATAGCGCCCGAACCGCGGCCGGGGCGCCCTGCCGAAGTAGTACTTCCACTGCTGCATGAAGTCCCGCGCGTCCTGCGGGTGCGGCACCATCGAGTCGGAGCCCCAGAAGTACCGCTTGCGGTCCCGCGCCCGGACGATCCGCGCCGCCACGTAGGCGATGTGGACCAGGGAGTACGTGATCATGAAGGCCGCGGCCGCCCGGTGGATCAGCCCCGCCCGCCCGACCCCGCCCCAGAAGTCGATCAGGACGGCCGAGAACGGCGCGCACGCGAAGC
Source organism: Longimicrobiales bacterium (assembly GCA_035513575.1). Classification (GTDB taxonomy): domain Bacteria; phylum Gemmatimonadota; class Gemmatimonadetes; order Longimicrobiales; family RSA9; genus JAHWKI01. The sequence goes on from DATKBW010000121.1 coordinate 73,623, forward strand.
GGAGCGGGATGCCCGTGAGGATCAGCGTGTAGAACGAGATGATCGCGAACGCGTGCGTCAGCCGGTGGAAGGTGTTGAACCGCCAGATGAACGGCCCCCTCCCGCGCTGCGCCGCATCCAGCGACACCCGCTCCCCCGCCCCCGCCGCGGCCTCACTCACCTTCACCTCCCGCCTGCGCCCCCCCGCGCCGCCGGTCGATGCCGATCCGGATCCACCAGAGCAGGGTGTGCAGCCCGAACACGGCCAGCGTGCCGATCAGCAGCGTATTCATGAACCAGAACGAGTAGAAGAGTACCGGGTTCCGGGCCCGATCCATGGGATCCGGGTGCGCGTCGTACTTCACGAACGCCGGCCGGGCGTGCTCGTGGCACTCCCCGCAGGTCTCCACGAGGTTGGCCTCCGCCACCCGGGACTCCGGGCTGGAGGCCGGCTCGATCCCGTGCGCGCCGTGGCAGTGGGCGCACGTCGCGACCACCTGCGAGCCGAGGGCCGTCGCCTTGCCGTGATACGAGCCGAAGAACGTCCGTCCCGCTTTCTCGTGGCACGCGACGCACCGCTCCACCGCCGCCGCGGAGAACGCATCCTCGCCGGAACCCACCACCGGGTGCGCCCCGTGGCAGCTGGAGCACGTCGGACCCCGCTCCAGCTCCTCGCTCCCCTGCACCGCCCGGCCGTGGACATCGCCCGCCCACGCGGCCGCCACGGTGTCGTGGCAGGCCCCGCACACCCGCGCCTGGTTCGCCGCGGCCATCCAGGACTCCGGCAGCTCCGGCGGAACCACCTCGTGGGCGGCATGGCACGCGTAGCATCCGGCATGGTCCTGGTGCGGCGCCTCCACCGGCAGCCGCTGCGTCTCGTGGCACTCCACGCAGCGGGCGCTCATCTCGCGGACGGCCGGCCCCTCCACGAGGGAATCGGCCGGGACCACGTCGTGGATGCCGTGGCACGTCGCGCACGGTACGGCCTCCACCCCCTCGCCGCCGGCGTGGGCGCCGCGCCCCCACGCGGCGGCTGCGTCCGCGTGACACGATGCGCACGTCTCGCTGCGGGCCGATTCCGGATGGGGAAACCGTCCATAGCCCGCGTGGCATGCGGCGCACGCCATGGCCCCGTGGGCCGACCCGGCCACCAGGTCGGCACGAACGAGCAGGGCCCGGGCGGCCTCCAGCGTCTGGACGTGCTGCCGGAGCAGCTCCAGCTCGCCATGACACCGCTCGCACGCGAGGCCACCGCCCTGAGCGGATCCCGCGCCCGGGACGAGCAGCGCCATCGCCGCGATCCACCCCCATCGTGTCATTCGTCGATTCCGTACTTTTTCAGTCGGTTCCGGACCTGGTGGCGACTCATCCCGAGCAGCCGGCCCGCCTCGGTCCGGTTCCCCTCGGCGCGCCGGAGCGCCTCGTCGAGGAGGCTGCGCTCCAGGTCGTCCAGGTCCAGCCCCTCCGGCCCGAGCTCCAACGGTGCGTGCGCGGGAACGCTGCGGCCCAAAAGCTCCGGCGGCAGCATATCCGGCGTGAGCGCCGGCCCGTCCGCCAGGAGCACGCTCCGTTCGATCAGGTTGCGCAGCTCGCGGACGTTCCCCGGCCACAGGTGGCGGCGCAGGAGGTCCATGGTCTCGGGCGGGATCTCACGGTTGCGCCGCCCCAGCTGCCGCGCGAATTCGTCGGCGAAGGTCTTCGCCAGGGCGGGGATGTCGGACGGCCGTTCCCGGAGGGGGGGCAGGCGGATGGGGAATACACGCAGCCGGTACAGCAGGTCCTCACGGAAGCGGCCGGCCTCCACCTCCTCCTGCAGGTCCCGGTTCGTCGCCGCGATCAGCCGCGCATCCACCGTCAGGTCGCGGGTCCCACCCACCCGGCGGAAGGTCCGGTCCTCGAGGAAGCGCAGCAGCTTGCCCTGGAGACGGAGCGGCATCTCGCCGATCTCGTCCAGGAAGAGCGTGCCGCCGTCGGCGAGCTCGACGAGACCGCGCTTCAGCGCCCGCGCGTCGGTGAACGCGCCTTTCTCGTGCCCGAACAGCTCCGACTCCAGGACGGTCTCCGCCAGCGCGGAGCACGTGACGTTCACGAATGGACCGTCCGCCCGGGCGCTGGCGCGATGGACCGCCTGCGCGATCATCCCCTTCCCCGTGCCGGTCTCCCCTTCCAGGAGCACCGTCGTATGCTCCGCGGGCGCCACCCGCTGCACCAGCTCGAACACCTCCCGCATCGCCGGGCTGTCCCCCACGACCCGGCCGCCGGGGCCCGCCTGCTCACGCAGCGCCCGGACCTCGCGCCGCAGCCGCGTCCGCTCGAGCGCGCCCCGGAGCGTGGCATCCAGGCGGTCGAACGAGAAGGGCTTCTCCATGTAGTCCACCGCCCCGGACCGCAGCGCGTCCACGGCGCCCTGCACGGTCCCGTGGGCGCTCATCATCACGCACACCGTGTCCCCGGTCCGCGCCAGCTCCGGGACCAGGTCCGTGCCCAGCCCGTCGGGGAGCTTCACGTCGAGCAGCGCGACGTCCGGCGTGTGGCGCTCCAGCTCCTCCCGCGCGGCGGCCAGCGACGCGGCCGTGGCGACCGTGTGCCCCTGCCGCTCCAGCCGCTCGGCCGTGACCCGCCGCAGCAGGTCATCGTCCTCGACGATCAGGACGCGTGCCCCTGCCACCGCTCCTCCTCTCCCGGGCCGGCCGAACCCGCCGCATCGGGCGCGGTGGCGGCCGGGAACGTGAGGGTCACCGTCGTCCCCGCGCCGGCCCGGCTCCGGATCGCCAGCGTGCCGCGGTGGGCCGCGGCCACCCGCGCCACCAGCGGGAGCCCGAGGCCGGTGCCCTGCGGCTTCGTCGAATAGAACGGGAGCACCATGCGCGCGATCTCTTCCTCCGGGACCCCGGGGCCGGTGTCACTCACCTCCACCACCGCCGCATCGTCCGCGCGCCGGAGGTGGATGGTGAGGGCGCCCACGCCATCCATCGCCTCGACGGCGTTCAGGAGCACGTTGAGGAATGCCTGCTCGAGACGGTGGCGGTCGCCGATGACCGCCGGGACCCCGTCCTCGTAGTGGCGACGAACCTGGCAGCCGGAAGTATCGGCCAGACCCGCGAGTTGCGCGAGCGCGCTGTCCGCGGCCTCGGCCAGCTCGACGCTCCCGCCCTCCGCCTCTACGGGGCGCGCCAGCGCGAACAGGTCCTGCATCGTCTCGGTCAGCTTCGCCAGCTGCGCGTCCACCGCCGTCAGCAGCGACTGCGCCTCCGGTCCCAGCTCGTACTCCTGCTCCAGCAACGACACCGCGGAGCGGACGGACGCCAGCGGGCGCTTGAACTCGTGGGCCATCTCCGCCGCCATCTCGCCCACACGGGCGAGCCCCGCCTGGTCGTCGAGGCGGCGCTGCGTCTCCTGCTCCCGCCGCACCAGCTTCTCCACCGACCGCACCATCCGCCGCAGGTCGTCCGAGCGCGGCGCGGGCGCTCCGCCGGCGCCGGGCTCCTCGCGCAGCATCCCGGCCATCCGCTGCATCGGCGTCACCACCTCCCGCTCGAGCATGGTCGAGACGATGACGATCACCGACGCCACCGAGCCCACCAGGAGCAGGAGCCCCAGGCGGGCGAACCGGTCCATGGCGGCCTGCAGCGGCTGCAGCGAGAAATCGACGGCCAGGATCGACGCGCCCCCGGCCCGCAGGGGCAGGAACGCCTCCACCGCCGCGCCATCCCCCTTCGGACGCGCCACCCCCCGCTCCGGCAGGTCGCGCGGACTCGGCAGCCACACGCCCACCGGACGATGCCCCTCCTCCGTCGCGTCCGTCGACACGACGATCGTCCCCGCGGGATCGTAGACCCGGGCAGCACTGATGGACGCACGCTCCACCAGCTCCCGGAGCGCACGCCGGGCACGCCCCGGGTCCCCCGCGGACACCGCCGCTTCGACGGACGAGCGCACCGACGCGGCGGCCAGCAGCGCCTGCTGCTCGGCCGCCGCCACCGTCTCCCGCCGCCAGTAGCCGAACGAAAGGTAGGTGAACAGCGCGATCACGGCGATGGCCGTTCCCACCGCCGTGATCGCCAGCTTGGTCCGTAGCGGCCGCGAGCGCAGCCGCCGGATCCACCCCATTGGACGCTCCCGAAGAGGTCGTCCCACCACGTCGCCTCGAAATAGGCGATTCCCCGACGGCCATCGCCATCGGGGAACCGCCGCGCCGGCGCGAGGGGAAGCGCCGTCGGGGAGCGAAGGGGTTTCCCCCACACTCGCCTCCCTACCGGCCGACGATCAGGAACAGCGCCGTCAGCGCCGTCGCGTGCGCGACCAGCGCGGCGCCGAACCCCCGCCGCCAGTAGAGCACCCCGAACGCCACCGCCGGCACCGCCACCGTCAGCGTGAGGAACGCGGCCGCCGTGAGGGGCGAGGGGAACCCGATCGCCAGCACGCCGGGCAGATAGACCAGCACCTGCACTCCCGCCGCGGCCAGGACCGCGAGCGCGGCCGCCCTGCCGGACGACAGGTCGAACTCACGGAGGAGCAGCCACGCCAGCCCCGTGACGAAGAACAGCCGCAGCAGGACCTCGTCCACCAGCGCCGTGGACAGCGCGCTCACCGCGGTTCCGGTGCCCAGGCCGTAGGCGGCCTGGTAGAACGGCAGCGCCACCAGCGCGAGGCCGATCCCCACCAGCATCGCCACCGCGATGCCCAGGAATGCTTCGCGACGGCTGCCGAACCCCACGGCCGGGTGCGGGCTCGGAAGCCGCTCCCTCAGCGCCAGCCCCACCGTGACCACCGGCCCGGCCAGCCACAGCGTGGCCGCCGTCGCCAGCAGCACCGCCCCCACCGGCGTCACGCGCATCCGCAGCCCCCAGAGCTCCGGCCGCTCGGCCAGAAACACCGCCAGGAGCCCGCCGAACAACGCGCCCACCAGCAGCGTCCCCACCCGTGCGTGCTCCCATTTCCCGTACGCGCCCCTGAGCGCGCTCCACCCGTGCCCGGCCGCGGTGCCGACCAGCACCAGCCCGACCAGCCAGGCCACCGCCACGCCCGTCAGCGCCAGCGTCTTCCCCGCGTACAGCGCCACGGTCGTCATGGCGATCCACCCCGACACCAGCCACGAGAGCAGCAGCGCGGGGATCGCGTAGGCACCCGCCAGGGCCAGCCCGGCCAGCGCGTCCCGGCGGCTCACCTTCGGCGGCCGACCCAGCCACCCCAGCACGCCCCCATGCGCGAAGCCCAGGACCGCCCCCGTGATGAACAGCCCGGTGCTCGTCACCAGCAGCCCGTGCCCGCTCAGCTGCCCCGCCAGCGTCATGGCGGCAACCAGGAAGCCACCCACCAGGATCCCTCCGGCCGCGCCCCAGCTCACCGCCACCCGGCCGGCCACCCCGATCCCCCGGGTCACCGTCCGTCCGTCCTTCCGAGCGTATCCCGCAGTCGTCGTCGACATGCTTCCCTCCGCGTTGGCCCTCCCGGGCGTTGACTCCACCCAGCTCTAATACAACTGCGGGGCCACGGGCCTGCACGAGCGCCCAAAACATTGGGGCGCAACAGCTTGAAACGTTTCGACCCCACGGGGAGGCGGGGTCGGGAAGGTCGAGATCGCGCGTTTTCGCGCGGTCCGGGCGCGCGATTTCGCGCGGCCGGGTCAGCGGGCCGGGACAGTCCCCGAGTCGCCCAGCACTTCCGGGCGGAGCTGCGCGGCGATGTAGAACGCGGCCGCGTCGATCTGGCGCAGCGTGAGATGGCCGATCCCCCAGGACGTCATGCCGGCCGGGTGCCCGACGAAGACGCGCCGCCGGACGGCGTCCACGTCATCGCCCTCGGGCCAGTCCGGGCGCACGAGGGAGGGGACCCGGAGCTCGCGTCCACGGGCGTACTCGGTGTCGCCGCGGCCGTACGGCCCGTGGCAGCGGCGGCACTCGTCGGCGTAGACGAGGTTGCCCGCGTCGCGGCGCTCGGCGATGCTGGCCCACGTCACGGAGTCGAAGGCGGCGGCCGAGTAGACGGATTCCGCGGCCGCGACACGCTCCGCCCGGTCGGGGGGGTGGAACTCGTGCTCCTCACACCCGCCCAGGAGGACGGCCGCGGCGACGCCAAGGACCCGGATGTCGCCCCTCACGGCGCGCTGTCCATTTCGGTGGGGCGGATCAGCGAGGCGCCGGGGGCGAGGGCGCGGGCGCGCTCGACGGCAGCCTCCGCCGCTTCCGGGTTCCCCAGCGCGAGCTCCGCCATGTACAGGCCGAACCACCCCGCCGCCACGTCGTCGCCCAGGCGGGTGGCCTCCGCGTAGTGGTCGCGGGCCTCGGCGTAGCGCTTCGCCCGGTAGGCGGCATTGCCGCTGTCGAGCGCGGCGGCCACCGCGGGATCGAGCGACTCCCTTGCCTCGTGGACGTCCTCCCGGCTGATGCTCCCGGTCTCCTGGTCGTCCCCCCGCGGGCCGCACGCCGACGCGGCGATGACGCCGACCAGGGCGAGGCCGAGCAACCTGTTCATGGCTGTGTCCCTCCGTTCACGGATCCTCCCGACCGGGGCGCGGCCGCGCTCCGGGGCTGCGGGAGGGAATGACAGTTCTCGCAGTTCCGCCCCGGCCGGTGCTCCGTGAGGTTCTGGTGGCACGCCAGACAGAAGTCGCGGGTCCGGGGCACGGCGTCGACCGAGGCGGGCACCGCGGCGTGGCAGCCGGACCCGGCGCAGCCGAGGTGGACCTGCGCGTCGTGGGCGCCCTCCCGCGGCTGTGCATGACACGCCATGCAGGAGCGATCCGGCTCGTGGTGCTCCCGGTGGCACGCGGCGCAGTCGACGGCGGCGGCGCTCAGCGCGAGACCCTGCGTATGGCACTGCACGCAGTCCAGCTGGACGTGGGGGCGGTGGTCGAACGGGAGCATGCGCGTGGGGCGGTTCAGCCGGCCGATCCGGATGTCCAGCGTCCGCCGCACGCGCGCCGACAGGCGCGCCACCTCACCCGGCGTATGGCAGCCCGCGCAGGGTGTGGCCACGGGCGCGGTGTGGTGGCAGGCACGGCAGTCGGCCAGGGAGGTGACGGTCAGGCCGCCGTGGGTCCGGGTCGTGGAGTGGCAGGCGGTGCATTCCACCCCCCGGTGCTGCGCGTGGCGGAAGGCCGCCGTGTCCTGGGTCCCGTCGACCGCGTGCGCCGCCCGCGCGAGCCGGTCCAGCGGCCCGGCGGCGGCCAGCCGCACCGGACCCGTTGCGGCCCGGGCCGCGGCCGTCCCGGGGTGGCCGGTCGGCACGAGGCGCGCGGGACCCCCGCCCGAGACGGGGCGGGCGGGCCGCGCATCGTCGTAGATGTCGCCATGACAGTCGAGGCACCCCGTTTCCGGATGAATCCGGAACACGTGGGCGCTGTGGCAGACGAGGCAGTCCTCGAGCACGCCGGGGTCGAGGCCGCGATGGTAGGAGGTCAGCGTGTCCGGCCGGCCGTGGCATCCGGCCGACGCGCACGACTGCACCGCCTGCCGGGGAGTGGTCTGCTCGTGGGGGTTGTGGCACGCACCGCACTCGGCCTGGTGCGGCTCGTCCGGCGGGAGGTTCGCGAGCATGCTGCGCATCTGGTGGCAGCTGAGGCACTGGGCGGCCTCTGGCCTCAGCGCGGCCGCCGCCTCCGCCGTCCCCGGCGCGTCGCGCGCGGGAGCGGCGAAGTCGTGGCAGGTGGCGCAGTGGATCGTCAGGTCCGCCATCTCCCCGAGGCGGATCTCCACGCTCTCGTGGCACCCGCCCTGGCCGCAGGTCTGGTCCGTGGGCGTGAACTGGTGGACTCCGCTCGAGTGGCACTCCACGCAGTTCAGCCCCTGCAGCGACGGCTCATCCGACTCGAAGTGGATCCGGTGCCCCGCCGTGTTGGCCACACGCACCCATTCCTCGGGGTCCCCTTCGATGTGGCACTCGGCGCAGACCTCGTTGGGGACCATGGCGTGGACGCGGATCGAGTCGGGGTTCTCGATCACCTGCGCCAGCCCCATCTGGCTGCGCTGGACGATGTTCGGCCGGTGGCACGCCTTGCACCCGAGCCCCCGGTGCGCGCTCCCCGCGAACCGCTCGAACGGGTCGCGCATGAGGTGGCACTCGAGGCAGAACTGGTTGTCGTGCTGGACGTAGTCGTAGGTCCGGTACATCAGCACCGAACCCACCGCGAGGAGGGCGACGACCAGGACGCCGGCCACCACCTTCACGCCAGTGGGAACCGCCCGCAGTCGCCGTCCGAACGAACCTGCCAGATCGCCCGGGCGGATCATTGCCCCGAACCTAGAGGGCATCCCGCGGGGCCGAAAGTCGGAAATCTCCCGACATTCACGCGGCGGACACCGCGACACGGTCCCTGCCGAGCCCCTTCGCGGCGTACATGGCCTGGTCCGCCCGGCGGATCAGCCAGTTCGAGAGGTCCGCCGCCCCGGTATCAGGCGACGGCCCTTCACCCGGGGCGATCGCCGCCACCCCCACCGACGCCGTCACCAGCCCCCCGATGTGCAGCGCCGGCAGGTCGGGGCCGTAGCGGCGGGTCAGGAAGACCGTCGACGCGATGGCGGCACGGATCTCCTCCCCCAGCGCCGCGGCCTGGTCCGCGTCACGCCCCGGGAGCACGATGGTGAATTCGTCGCCGCCATAGCGGGCGACAATGGCGTCCTCTCCGACCGTCACGCGCCGGAGCAGGTAGCCCACTTCCCGGAGCACCTGACTGCCGACCAGGTGGCCATGCCGGTCGTTGACCGGCTTGAAGTGGTCGAGGTCCAGAAAGATCAGCGCGCAGGGGCACCCCATCTCGCGACTCCGGGCCAGCTCCTCCCGCAGACGGACGTGGAGGTAGCGGTCGTTGAACAGCCCCGTGAGATCATCGATCTTCGCCAGCTCCTGCGCGTGCCGCGTGTCCAGCACGTTCTGCAGGGTGGATGCGGCGTAGCTGGCGAAGACCTCCAGCAGCAGCAGGTCGTGGGCGTCGTAGGGGCGGCCGCCCAGCCGGTTCAACAGCTGGATCGTGCCGCAGACGGTCGTGCCGATCAGGATCGGCGCCGCCACGATGGACCGGGTCCGGTACCCGGTCTCCTGGTCCAGCCGGTCGTCGAACGCCTCGTCCGACTCCGTCTCCACCGCCAGGTGAGCCGTGCCCGTCCGGTAGACGTGTCCGGCCACCCCCTCGGTCGCCGGCTGCGTGCGTCCCATCAGAGCGCCCGCCGGGGGGCCGAACCCCGCCACGAACACCAGCTCGTTCCGCTCCCGATCCCTCACCTTGACGAGGGGGTCGTCCAGCAGGATCGCCCCGGCCTCGGATGGCACCAGCTCCGCCGCCTTCCCCAGGATCTCGAGGAAGATGTGACGCAGGTCGTGCTCGGGGGGTAGCGCGGAGGACGCCTTCGACCGCCTCACGAACCGGTCGAGATCCCCCGGCGACAGGGAGTGGTACGTATTCATGGCTCCGTTCGGGACGCGGAGCGAGTGGGCCGGGTGGGGCTCGAACCCACGACCGTTGGATTAAAAGTCCACTGCTCTGCCAGCTGAGCTACCGGCCCTCGATTGGCTGTCACCCCTCTCCCGTGAGCAGGGACGACGGCCTGCTGCAAACCCTCGACGCCCGTGCCTGTTCCGCTTCTCACACCGCGCTCCGATCCGCTACCCCTCCGCCGGCCAGCCCAGCACCTCGTCGATGCTCCCACGCGAGATCGCGTGGTACGTCGGGCGCGCCTGCCGGTAGATCGCCAGGGCGAGCTCCCGCCCCCACGCCGTGCGCGCCAGGTCCTGGTACAGCGGCAGCAGGAACTTCCGCCGCCCCTGCCGCGTCAGGAAATCCTCCAGGGCGCCGAACGCCGGCTCGTAGCGGTTGGCGATGGCCAGTCGCAGCCACGCGAAGAGGATCTCGCCGTTCCCCTGCGCCGACAGACCGAACGTACGGTCCAGCTCGGCCAGCCGCTCCGCCGGGAGGCTCCGGGGCAGGCTGGCCAGGAAGTGGAGCCACTCGTGCGTGCTCCACCCCTGCGTCGCCAGCGACGACGCCGCCTGGCCGTTCGCGAAGGCGTCCGCCTCCTCCCGCGCGTCGGCCAGCGCCCGGGAGGTCACGGGCGGCAGGTTCGATGGCAGCCCCGGCCGATAGATCCATTCCTCGGGCCGGATCGCCGCCCGCCATTCCGGATGCCCCGCCAGCAGGTGCTGGTCCAGGTAGGCGAGGAACCGCTCGGTGGTCATCGGCTGGAACGCGTGCGCGTCGAAGTAGCCCCGCAGGAAGCGGTCGAACCGCTCCCGCCCCACCACGCTCTCCACGGTCCGCAGGAACGCCGCGCCCTTGTCGTAGGCGATGGCGGTCATCCCCTCGTCCGGGTCCCGCCCCGCCAGCTCCAGGTGCAGGATGGTCTCCGACGACGTCGGCCCCCCCAGCGCCTCGATCTCCGCCGCCAGCCCCTCCCGCGCCAGCACCTCCAGCATGGCGGCGTACTCGGCGCCGTAGACCCGCTCCATGATGCGGTTCTCGATGTAGCTCGTGAACCCCTCGTTCAGCCAGAAGTCGCTCCACGTGGCGTTGGTCACCAGGTTACCCGACCACGAGTGGGCCAGCTCGTGGGCGATCAGGCTCACCAGCGACCGGTCCCCCGCCAGGATCGTCGGCGTCGCGAACGTCAGCCGCGGGTTCTCCATCCCGCCGAACGGGAACGACGGCGGCAGGACGAGCACGTCGTAGCGCCCCCAGCGGTACGGCCCGTACAGCGACTCCGCCGCCTCCAGCATCGCCTCCATGTCCGCCAGCTCGTACGCGGCCGCCTCCACGACCGGGGGCTCGGCCCAGACGCCGGTGCGCGGCCCCACCGACCGGAACGCCAGGTCGCCCACCGCCAGCGCGATCAGGTACGGCGGGATCGGCCGGTCCATGCGGAAGGCGAACACCCGCCCCAGCTCGGTCGCCTCCCCGTCCGGCGTCAGCATCTCCGCGCTCATCACCGCCCGCAGCTCCGCCGGTACCGTCAGCGTCGCCGTGTACGTCTGCCGGATCCCCGGGCTGTCCTGCGTCGGGATCCAGGTCCGGGTGAGGATCGCCTGCCCCTGCGTGAACAGGAACGGTGCCTCTCCTCCGGCGGTCTGGGCCGGGTCCAGCCACTGCACCGCCGCCGCCTCGGCGCCCGTGCGGTAGTGGACCTCGACACGCGTGAGGTCCCGCGGCAGCGCGATCCGGAGCGCCCGGCCCAGATGCGCCACCTCCTCGCCCAGCGCCCACTCCAGCGGGTCCCCCGCGGGCGTGGTCACGTTCCGGATGTCGAGCCCTCGCGTGTCCAGGACGAGCTCCCTCGCGTCCGGGATGCGCTGGAAGTCCAGCGTCGCGGCGCCCTGGAGGGAGCGGTCCTCGAAGTCCACGAACAGCCGCAGGCCCACGTGCGTCACCCGGGCTTCCAGCGGGTTGGCGAAGGAGTGGACGTCCTCCGGCAGCACCGGCGAGAGGGCGGGCGTGGTCTGGACGGGAGCCGGCGTGCCCGCCTCGCCGCCCGCGGGCGGGAGCGGAACGGTCGTGGTCTGCGGCGACCGCGCGCACGCCGCCGCGAGCGACATCAGGAGCACCGCCCAGCCGAACCGGATCGATCGCATGGTTCTCACCCTCGTGAAAGCCGGTCGCCCCCGGCGCGTTTCAGTCCTGCTCCCGCCCCCGCACCCCCGCCGCCGGGCTGTCCGCGAGCTCCGCCGCGCGACCCCGGGCCGACAGGGTCCCCATCCAGCAGCCCGCCACCGCCGCGAGGATCTGGACCAGGAGCACCGTGACCGCGGCGGACGCGGAAAGCCGGCTCCAGCCCTCCATCCCCACCGCCACCGCGAGGGCGTTCACCAGCGCCCACGCGGCCAGGGACGTGAGCCCCAGCGCGATGCCGTGGAGGATCGGCGCTTCCACCGTCCGCAGCCCCGTGAACCAGCCGCCGACGAGGAAGCCCACCGCCACCGCCACGACGGCCCACCCCGTGTCGCCGGCGGCGTCCCCCTGCATGAGCCCGATGACGATGAGCCCGAACACCGCCACCGACGTGACGGCGATGGCCACCAGCCAGCCGGCCAGGATGCGGACCGGGTGCACGTTCTGGAGATGCTCGGTGTGCATGGCTAATCCGTCAGGTCGAGGGAGAGCTGGACGGGCACGAAGGACCGGCGGTGGTGCGGCGTCGGACCGAGCCCCGCCAGCGCCTCCACGTGCTCCGGCGTGCCGTAGCCCACGTTCGTGTCCCAGCCGTACCCCGGGTACCGTGGCGCCAGCCGGTGCATGATGCGGTCCCGCACCGTCTTCGCGACGATCGAGGCGCACGCGATGGTGAACGACTTCATGTCCCCCGCCACGATCGCCGTGTGGCCGGCACCCAGCTCCGGGACCGGCAGCCCGTCCACCAGGATGTGCTCGGGAAGGGGATCGAGCCGCGCGATCGCGCGGCGCATGGCCAGGTGCGACGCCCGCAGGATGTTCAGCCGATCCACCTCGCGGCAGCTCGCCGCGCCCACCCCGATGACGAGAGCCCGCCGCCGGATCTCGACCACGAGCTCGTCCCGCGCCTGCGCCGTCAGCAGCTTGGAATCGGTCACGCCGGGCACGCGCTCCTCGGGACGGAAGATCACCGCCGCCGCCACCACGGGCCCCGCCAGCGGGCCGCGGCCCGCCTCGTCGACTCCCGCCACCAGCGTCAGCCCCTGCGCCCACAGGTCCCGCTCGATGGCCAGCGGCGCGCCGCGGCGGCGCCGCTTCCGCCCCCGCTTTCGCACCTCCACCATGGCGGAGGCGCGCCTAGCGCTGCTGCTTCTCGCGGATCCGCGCCGCCTTGCCCCGCCGCGCCCGCAGGTAGTACAGCTTCGCCCGCCGGACCCGGCCGCGCCGCACCACCTTGATGGACTCCAGCATCGGCGAGTGCAGCGGGAAGACCCGCTCCACCCCGATACCGGCGGAGACCTTCCGCACCGTGAACGTCTCGCTCACACCGCCACCCTGCCGGCCGATACAGACGCCCTCGAACGCCTGGGTCCGCTCCTTCTCACCCTCCCGGACCCGCACGTTCACCCGGAGCGTGTCGCCCGGGTCGAAGGACGGCAGCTCCTTCTGAAGCTGCTCCCGCTCGATCTCCTTCAGCATGTCCATGATCCTACCCTCTCTCGCGTGCGTCCCACAGGTCCGGCCGACGCTCCCGCGTCAGCTCCTCCGCCTTCTCCCGCCGCCACGCCTCGATCTTCGCGTGGTCCCCCGTCAACAGCACCGCCGGGACCCGCTGGCCCCGGTACTCCGCCGGCCTCGTATACGACGGCGGGCTCAGCAGCCCCTCGTCGTAGAAGCTGTCCGCCGCCGCCGACTCGTGCGTCCCCAGCGCCCCCGGCAGCAGGCGCACCACCGCGTCCGTGATCGCCAGCGCGGCGAACTCCCCCCCGCTCAGCACGAAGTCGCCCAGCGACACCTCCTCCGTCGCCAGCCCCTCCGCCACCCGCTCGTCCACATCCTTGTAGTGCCCGCACAGCAGCGTCAGCTGTGGCTCCACCGACAGCCGCACCGCGTCCCGGTGCTCGAACCGTCGCCCCCGCGCGCTCAGCAGCACGATCGGCCCTGACGGCCTCGCCCCCTCGCCCCCCTCGCCCCCCTCGCCCCCCTCGCCCCCCTGCCCCGCACCGCCGCCCAGCGACTCGATCGCCTCGAAGAACGGCTCCGGCTTCATCACCATGCCCGACCCGCCTCCGTACGGGTAGTCGTCCACCGTCCGGTGCCGGTCGTGGGCGAACTCCCGCAGGTCCACCACCCGGTACTCCACCAGCCCCACCTCCGCCGCGCGCCCCGGGATGCTCAGCGAGAGCGGCCCGTCGAAGAAGCCGGGAAAGATGGTCACGATGTTGATTCGCATCCGCTCACTGCGTTCGCATCACGCCCGCTTCGCGAGCAATTGCGCCCGAAGGGCGCTTGTTGCGGCGCCAGCCGCGTGTTGCGCCCGCAGGGCGCGCCCCCCCCTAGAGATCCAGCAGCCCCTCCGGCGGATCGATCACGAGCCGGCCCCCCTCCCGGTCCACCTCTTTCACCACCCGGCTGACGAACGGCACCAGATGGACCTTCCCCTCCCCCTTCACTTCCAGCAGGTGGGAGGGCTCCGTCTCGAACACCTCCCGCACCAGGCCGACCTCCCGGCCGTCCACCGTCTCGACTCGCAGGCCGAGCAGCTCGTGGTAGAACAGCCCGTCTGCGTCCTCGTCCTCCGGCAGCATCGCCGCCGGCACCAGCAGGTAGCGCGTCGTCAGATCCGCCGCCGCGGCCCGGTCCGCCACTCCCTCGAACTTCAGCAGCAGACCTTTCCGATGCGGCCGCGACGCCTCGATCCTCAGCGTCGCCGCGCCCTCCCCCGCCTCCCCTTCCTCGTCCCCCACCACCACCTGGCGACCCGGGCCCAGGACCTCGTCCGGCCGGTCCGTCAGCGGCCACACCAGGATCTCGCCCTTCGTACCGTGTGGCCTGCTCAGCTGCCCGACGACCAGAAACTCCGGCTCCGGAACGCGGCCAGCCACCTACTCCTCCGCGGTGTCCGCCGGCTTCTGGTCCTTCGCCGCCTTCTTCCCCCTGGCCTTCTTCCTGCCGCCCTTCTTCTCCGCGACCGGCTCCTCCACCTCGACCTCCGCGGCGGGCTCCTCCACCTCGGCCTCCGCGGCGGGCTCCTCGACCTCGGCCTCCGCGGTCGCGGGGGTGGCCTCGACGCCGGAATCCACCACGACCTCCGGCTCCGCCTTGCCCTCGCCCTGCGGCTCCGCCTGCGCGATCGTCTCCGCGCTGGGCTCAGGCGCCCCGTCCGAGGAGGACGGCTGCGGCTCCGGCTCCGCCACGGCCTGCCGCGGCGTCGGACGCCGCTCCGGCACGCGCGCCGTCTTCGCGGCCTCCTCGCCGGGCTGCACCAGCCGCACGCTGGCGTCCCCGCCGTTGCGCGCCTTGCGGATCAGCGACGCCGCGCTGTCGGTCAGCTCCGCGCCCTGCCCCAGCCAGGCATCGACCTTCTCCAGGTCCATCCGCAGGGACGCCGGCTGTGTGCGCGGATTGTAGAAGCCCACCTCTTCGATGTAGGCGCTGTCCCGGGACGCGGTGCTGTTCATCACCACCACCCGGTAGTACGGCTGCTTCTTCCGGCCCACGCGCCGGAGTCGGATCCTCACGGACATTCTGTACCTCGGTCTTCGGTCTCTCTCGGTTCTTCGTCCGGCACCCTGCCGGATCCGTACTGCTCCTCGCCGCTCCCGATGCTTCGACGCCGACGTCGACCTCGGGCTATCGGAGCCCGGGCAGCCCGCCTCCCAGGCCCAGCTGCCCCAGCCCGCCGCCCATCATCCCGCCGAGCCCCATCTTCCGCAGCTGCTTCATCATCCCCTGCATCTGCTGGAACTGCTTCATCAGCTGATTCACTTCCTGCACGCTGCGCCCGGACCCGCGGGCGATCCGGGAGCGCCGCGTCCCGTTCAGGATCTGCGGCTTCGCGCGCTCCTCCGGCGTCATCGACAGGATGATCGCCTCGATGTGCTTGAGCTTCTTCGGGTCCACTTTCGCGTTCTTCAACGCCTTCTTGTCGACCCCCGGCATCATCCCCAGCAGCCCCTCGAGCGGACCCAGCTTCTGCATCTGCCGCAGCGCGCCCAGGAAATCCTGGAGGTCGAACTTCCCCTCCTCGGCCACCCGCTTCTGCAGCCGCTCCGCTTCCTCCATGTCGAACGACTGCTGGGCCCGCTCCACCAGGCCCACCACGTCCCCCCGCTGGAGGATCCGGTCCGCCATCCGCGTCGGGTCGAACACGTCCAGCGCGTCCACCCGCTCGCCGATCCCCACGAACTTGATGGGGACGCCCGTCATCCCCTTGATGGACAGCGCGGCGCCCCCGCGGGCGTCCCCGTCCATCTTCGTCAGCACCACACCCGTAAGACCCAGCGACCGGTCGAAGCCCTCGGCGATCTTCACCGCCTCCTGCCCGGTCATGGCATCCGCCACCAGCAGGATCTCGCTCGGCTCCGTCGCCGCCTTCACCCGCCGCAGCTCCGCCATCAGCGGCTCGTCGATCTGCAACCGACCCGCCGAGTCCAGGATCAGCGCCCGGTGCCGGCCCGACTTCGCCTGCTCCAGCGCCCGCTCCGCCAGCCTCGCGACGTCCTTCTCGCCGCGGTCCGCGAACACGGGCACATCGATCTGCACGCCCAGCGTCTCCAGCTGGTCGATGGCCGCGGGGCGCTGCACGTCCAGCGCCGCCAGCATCGGCTGGCGCCCTTCCCGGCTCAGACGACGCGCCAGCTTCGCCGCCGTCGTCGTCTTCCCCGACCCCTGCAGCCCCACCAGCAGGATGACCGTCGGCGGCACCGCCGCGATCTCCAGCCCTTCCCGGTCGTGGCCGAGCAGCTCCACGAGCTCGTCGTGGACGATCTTCACCACCTGCTCCCCCGGCTTCACCGACCGCAGCACCTGCTCGCCGGTGGCCCGGACCCGGACCCGGTCCAGGAAGTCCTTCGCCAGCTGGTAGTTGACGTCCGCTTCCAGCAGCGCGCGCCGGATCTCCCGCAGCCCCTCGTCGATCATGGACTCCGTCAGGAGCCCGCGACCGCGGAACCGCCCCAGCACACCGTCCAGCTTTTCCGAAAGCTCGTCGAACATCCCGAGCCGACTCCTCGAACAGCGACAAGCACCCGCCTCGCCCGTCCTGCACGCGGCTGGTGGCGAAAGAGCCCATAAAGGTAGGGGTCCGAGGCCGTTCTCTCAAGGCCACCCATGGTGCGACACCCGCCGGTCCTCCGGTGAGCACCCGCCCAGGTGTTCGGCGCGCGCGATAGGATAGAGGGTTCTGTTCGCGTGAACTGTTGCACCGATCGCCTGACGCGGCCCGATGGGTCGGAGTTTCCACAACAATTACCGCGAACAGAACCCGAGCGGGCGGGCGGGAGGATGAGGGAGGGCGGACCCGGCAAATGTTGCCGGTTCACCTGGCCGAAATCGCTATCCCGCCAGGTGGATGATCTGCTCCCGCATGGTGCCGACGGAGACGAACTGGACGGGCACCCCGGCCAGCTCTTCGATGCGACGGATATAGGCCCGGGCGGCGTCGGGGAGCTCGTCGATGGTCCGGGCGGCGCTGGTGTCGGTGCACCACCCCGGCAGGGACTCGAGGACCGGGGTGGCGCGATCGAGGCGGGCGAGGTCGTCGGGAAAGTCGTCGCAGCGCTCGCCGTCGATCTCGTACCCGGTGGCGATGCGGATCTCCTCGAAGGTGTCCAGCACGTCCAGCTTCGTGAGGGCGAGGCCGGTGAGGCCGTTGACCCGGGCGGCATAGCGGACGACGACGGCGTCGAACCACCCGCACCGGCGCGGCCGGCCGGTCGTCGCGCCGTACTCGCCGCCGAGCTCCCGGAGCCGCTCCCCCTGCTCGGGATCCAGCTCGGTGGGGAGCGGCCCGCTGCCGACGCGGGTGGTGTAGGCCTTGACCACGCCGAGCACCGAGTCGATGGCGGTCGGCCCGATCCCGGTCCCGGTGGCGGCCCCCGCGGCCGTGGTGTTGGACGACGTGACGTACGGGTAGGTGCCGTGGTCGATGTCCAGGAGCGCGCCCTGCGCCCCCTCGAGGAGCACGCGCTGCCCCGCCCGCACCGCCGTGTGGATCTCCTGCCCCACGTCGGTGATCAGGGGGAGCAGCCGGTCCCGGAAGGAAAGGACCCGGTCCACCACCGCCTCCGCGTCCACGGTCTCGGCGCCGGCGGCGCCCAGGCGTTCGTTCGCCCGGCCGGCGCACCCGTGGATCAGCGCCGCGGCGCGGTCGCGGTCCCGGAGGTCGCCCACCCGCACTCCCCGGCGCGCGACCTTGTCCTCGTACGCCGGGCCGATCCCCTTCCCGGTGGTGCCGATCTTTCCTTCGCCGCGGCTGGCCTCGCTGGCCTGGTCCAGGCGCTTGTGGTACTCCAGAAGCAGGTGCGCCCGCCCGCTGATCCCGAGCCGGCCCTCGGCGTCGACGCCACGCTCCCGAAGCCCGTCCAGCTCCTCGAAGAACTGTTCGAGGTCGAGGACCACGCCGTTGCCCAGCAGGCATCGTCGGGACGCGTGCAGGATCCCGGACGGGATCTGGTGGAGGATGAACTCATCGCCCCCGACATCCACGGTGTGGCCGGCGTTCGCGCCGCCCTGGTAGCGCGCCACGATGTCGGCCCCCGCGGCCAGCACATCGACGATCTTCCCCTTGCCCTCGTCACCCCACTGGGCGCCGACGACGACCCTGCATCGATAGCTGTGGTCCATGTCGTTGGACTATGGCCCGGCGCGTCCCGGGCTGGCAAGGTGCGATGAGCCGTCCGCCCGCAGGAGATGGAGCGCCGCCGCCAGGAGCGTGGCGCCATCCGCCGCGCCGGTGCAGTCGAGGTGGGTGATGTCGTCGTCCGGACGGTGCACGCGCATGAGCGAGCCCCAGGTGCCGCGCAGGAGCGTGAGGGAGGGGATCCCCGCCTCCGCCAGGGGCAGGTGGTCCACCATGATGGAGCGCGGGAGCGGGCGCCGGTGCACCGGGAGGTCCAGCGCCCGGCCAGCGGTCAGCAGCGCCGCCGCGAGCTGGGGCGCCGACCCGGTCCGGCGCCACCCCTTCCCTTCCGCGACGTAGAAGATACCCGCGTCGTCCAGCGCCTCCACGTTGATGACCCCCTGGACCGGCGGCAGCCGGCTCGCCACGTCCCGGGCACCCGCCAGTCCCAGCTCCTCCGCGTCCGTGAGCAGGAAGGCGACGTCGCCGTTCCCGCCCATCCGCTCCGCCACGGCGAGCAGCGCCGCCATCCCCGTCGCGTTGTCGAGCGCGCCGGGGGAGGTGTTGGAGGCCCAGCTGAGCGCGAGCACCAGACCGGACGCGGTCAGGACCGCCGCAGCCACCACGGCGGCGGTCGGGAACTGGAACGTGGGCCCCCCGAACCAGCTCGCGGCGATGCCGACGAGTCCCGCCCACGTCGCGACGCCCACGATCAGCGCGGCCGTCCTGAGCGCCGTCGGCAGCATCTGGGACTTGGAGTCCCGATGCGCCATGACGATCCAGGCCGGCCGCGAATCGGGGCGCCGGAACAGCAGGTTGCTCCCCTCCACCCGCCCCCACGGCAGTCCTCGAATGGCCCGGGTGAGCAGGAGGAGCGGGAGCAGCAGAAGGCCCAGTCCGGCGACGAGGACCACGAGGGCCAGGGTGGGCCGCCCGGTGGCGGTCAGCCATCCGCCGAGCACACCCATGATGGTGAGAGCGACCCCGGCCGCCGGGAGGCCGAACCGCCCCGGCCACCTGGAGAACTCGAACCCCAGCGACTCCGTTCGATACCCGAGGCCCTCGAACCGCTCCCGCAGCGCCGCCGTGACCTCCGCGGCGCCCTCGGTCCCCGTCATGCGCGGCCGGGCGAATGCTTCGATGTGGGCGCGCAGCTCCGCCGGGGCGGGGCGGTCCAGTCCGGCGACCCGGGAACGGGCCTGGTCGAGATCGAACGTCATGGGTTCCGGTGGTTCGGGTGGCTCTAGAGGAGCCTCGCCTCCTGCATCACCCGGGCCACGGTCTCGCGGTCCTTGTCCTTCAGCGGGCTCAGCGGGGAGCGCGGAGGACCGCCGTTCCACCCCTTCATCTCCAGCGCGGCCTTGACGCCGCGCGCACCGAACGCCGCCACGATCTGCTGGTGCGCCGGCGCCAGGCGCTCCTGGATGGCGCCGGCTGCGGGGAGCTCCCCGCCGCGGTAGAGGCGGAGCAGCTCGCCGTAGTCCTCCGGGGCCAGGAGGCCCAGGGCGAGGATCCCGCCCGCCGCCCCCAGCTCGAGCGCGGCGTAGAGCAGCGCCCCGTTGCCGACGAACAGGCGGCAGCTCCCGTCGCAGCTCGCGGTGTACTCGGCGAAGCGCTTCAGGTCCCCCGACGAGTCCTTGATGCCGGCAATGTTCTCGTGCCGGGACAGCTCCGCCATGAGCCCGGCGTCCAGCGTCACGTGGGTGAACTTCGGCATGTGGTAGACGATCACCGGGACCGATGAGGCCTCCGCCACCGCCAGGAAGTGGTCCCGGTGGTCCGCCGGGCTGAGGGACACGCCGAAATAGGCGGGCGGATGGACCAGCACCGCGTCCGCGCCGATCCCGGCGAAGCGCCGCGCCATCCGGATGACCGCCCGGGTGGATTCCCCCCCGGCCCCGGCCACGAGCGGGCGCTGGGGCGGCACGACGTCCCGGGCGTACTCCAGCAGCTGGACCATCTCGTCCTCGTCCAGCAGCGCGCCCTCCCCGGTGGAGCCGAACGCGACGAACCCGTCGATGGGCGTCTGCAGCCAGCGGCGGAGGTTGTCCCGGAAGCTGACTGGCGCGATGTCGCCCGTGACGGGGTCGAACGGCGTGGTGACGGGAACGAACAGCCCCTGGAGCCAGCTCCGGTCCTCAGGCAAGCGTCTTCATCTTCAGCTCGAAATCCGAAGGGTTCGTGGCCGCCGCCATGGCCACCTCGAAGGAGACCGTGTTCTGGGAGACCAGCTCCATCAGGTGCTGATCGAACGTCTGGGACCCGTACTGCTCCCGCCCTTCCGCGATCAGGTCCGGGATCTCGTCGATCCGCACCGGGTCCCGGATCAGCTCCCGGATCGTGCTCGTGGCCATCATCACTTCCACCGCCGCGATCCGCCCCTGCCCGTCCTTCCGCGGCAGCAGCCGCTGACTCACCACCGCGACCAGCGATTCCGCCAGCCGCACCCGCACCATCTCCTGCTCTTCCGGCGGGAACACCGCGATCACGCGGCTGATGGTCTTCACGGCGTTCTGCGTGTGGAGCGTCGAGAAGAGGAGGTGTCCCGTCTCCGCGGCCTTGAGCCCGATGTCGATCGTCTCCGTGTCCCGCATCTCGCCCACCAGGATCGTGTCCGGGTCCTCCCGCAGCGCCGCCCGCAGCCCCTTGTTGAAGGACTCCGTGTCCGTGCCCACCTCCCGCTGCGTGATGGAGGACAGGTTGTCCTTGTGCAGGAACTCGATGGGGTCCTCGAGCGTCAGGATGTGCTGCGCGCGCGTCCCGTTGACGTGGTGGAGCATCGCCGCGAGCGTGGTGCTCTTCCCGGAACCGGTCACCCCCGTCACCAGCACCATCCCCCGGTTCGACAGGGCGATGTCCGCCAGCACCGGCGGCAGGCGCAGCTCCTCCAGCGTCGGGATCTCGACGGGGATCACCCGCATGATGATCCCCAGCGTGCCCCGCTGCCGCAGGATGTTCACGCGGAACCGGCCGACTCCCGGGGCGCCCCACGAACAGTCGTAGTCCCGGAGCTTGTCCACGTTGGCCCGCTCCCACTCCGGCACCAGCTGCTGCGCCAGCTGCCGCGTCTGCTCCGGCGTGATGCGCTGCTTCGTCATCGGGATCAGCTCGCCGTTGACCCGCGCCCGGATGTAGTCGCCAGCCTTCAGATGGATGTCGGACGCGCCGCGCTGGATCGCGCCCTTGAGGATCTCGATCATCGACTCGTGGGGTTGTGATGGAAACGAACCGGCGAGGGCGGCCGCCCGCCCCGCGCGCCTGCCCGAGGACCTGCCCGAGGATCGGTCGACCGCACTCGCAACTTAATACCCCGCCCCCTTGTCGACCACGTTCCGCAGCGGCTCACCGGCCACCCAGCGGCGGAAATTCTCCTCCAGCAGCGCCGACTCCCGTTCCCAGAACGCCGCGGTGTACGCCGAGATGTGCGGCGTGATCAGCAGACGCGGCGCCCGCCAGAGCCGGTGCCCCTCCGGCAGCGGCTCCGTCGAGAAGACGTCCAGCGCGGCGCCCCGTAGCCGCCCCCCCTCCAGCG
The DNA here is from genome assembly GCA_035513575.1 of Longimicrobiales bacterium. Taxonomy (GTDB): domain Bacteria; phylum Gemmatimonadota; class Gemmatimonadetes; order Longimicrobiales; family RSA9; genus JAHWKI01. The sequence goes on from DATKBW010000121.1 coordinate 95,349, forward strand.
CGTCCGCCAGCGCGTCCTCGTCCACCAGACCGCCCCGCGCGACGTTCACCAGCACCGCGTCCGGCCGCGCCGCCGCCAGGGCCCGGGCGTCGATGAGACCCCGCGTCTGCGCCGTCTCCGGCGCTGTCAGGACCACGTAATGGCTGCGCGCCAGCAGCGCCTCCAGCGCGCCGGCCCCGGACAGCACCTCGACACCCTCCACCGGGAGCCGGCGACGGCGCACGCCCACCACCGTCGCTCCCATCGCCCGGGCCCGCGCCGCCACCTCCCGGCCGATCCCGCCGAGCCCCACCACCCCCACGGTGCTGCGCCCCAGCTCCCGCACCGGCGCGTCCTCGCCGTCGAACGCCCCCCGCCCCCAGCGCCCCGCCGCCTGCGCCGCGATGGCCTGATCCAGCCCACGGGCGAAGTGGAGCAGGAAGGCCAGCACGGTCTCGGCCACCGGCGGACCGTGGATCCCGGCGGAGTTCGTGAAGACGACCTCGCTGGCGAGCATCTCGGGGGTCAGCGACCCTCCCACGCCGGCCGCCCCGGAGTGGACCCAGCGCAGCCGGCGGCCCGCCCGCAGCAGCTCGGCCGGGATGCCGAAGCCGATGTATACCTCGGCGTCCTCCACCAGCGAGAGCGCGGATGCGGACGCGACTACGCCGCCATCCCCCGTCCCGTCCGCCGGGGCCTCCGTCACCCGGACTTCCCAGCCCGCCGGGAGCGCCGCTTCGAGTCGCGCCGCCTGGTCGGCCGGCGGCGCGAAGATCGGCCGGCGGTCCCCGAGGTCGAGGACGACCCGTCGCATCACCCCCGGACGACCCGCTGCACGCCGTCGATCTCCAGCAGCCGGTCCACGACGCGGTCCAGCCGCTTCCGCGGGCCCGAGACCCGGTAGGCCATGATCAGCGCCCCTTCGGTACGGTCCGCCTCCAGCAGGTCCATCGTCATCCCCTCCGCGAGCCGCGCCTCCACCGCCTCCACCGTATGCGGGAACCGCTCCATGGTGACCCGCACCAGCATCTCCCGGTTCTGCCCCAGCTTCCCCTCCACACGACGCAGCACGATCAGCGACAGCATCACCAGCAGCGTGGTCCCCACCGCTTCCACGAACGCACCCGCCCCCACGGCGATCCCGATCGCCGCCACCACCCACAACGTCGCCGCGGTGGTCAGCCCGATGATCGCACCCCGCGCCTGCAGGATCGTCCCCGCGCCCAGGAACCCGATCCCGCTGACGATCTGCGCCGCCAGCCGCGCCGGGTCCGAAAAGCCTTCCGTCCCGGCCCGGATCGCGATCGTCATGGACAGCTCCGTGATCAGCGCCGCCCCCACGCAGATCAGGAGATTGGTCCGCAGCCCCGCCGGCTTCCCGCTCCACTCCCGCTCCAGCCCGATGATGCCGCCCATGACCGCGGCCAGCATGAGCTTGCCCAGGAGGTCCAGCCGTAACACGGCGAGCTCGGGGTAGCGGGCGAGAAGATCGTCCATGGGTCCTGCCGTCGTCGGCGTGGAAGAGGGTGCGGCTCCGCGCCCGATCGAGGCGCGCCCCGGAAATGGTACCCCCCCGGCCACCGCCGCGGAAGACCCGCCCCCGCCACTTTCTGCTCGGCCGCAGGCCGAGCCCCCCTCCTACTCGTTCAACCGCCGCAGCTCCTTCAGCAGCCCCGTCTTGTCCTTCGTCTTCTGGTCCACCTGCTTGATCACCCGCGCCGGCTGCCCCGCCACCACGGTCATGGGCGGCACGTCCTGCGTCACCACCGCCCCCGCGGCCACCACCGAGCCCTTCCCCACCGTCGTCCCCTCCAGCACCACGGCGTTCGCGCCGATGAGCACGTCGTCCTCGATCACCACCGGCCGCGCGCTGGGCGGCTCCAGCACGCCCGCCAGCACCGCCCCCGCCCCGATGTGGCAGTTCTTCCCCACCAGCGCCCGCGCCCCGACGACGCAGTTCATGTCCAGCATCGTCCCATCCCCCACCACCGCGCCGATGTTGACCACCGCGCCCATCATCCCGATCACGTGCTCCCCGATCTCGGCTCCCTCCCGGATCATGCACCCCGGCTCGATGCGCGCGTTGACCGGCTTCAGGTCCAGGAGCGGGATCGCCGAGTTGCGGCGGTCGTTCTCCAGGTGGTGGTACAGCACGTTGGACGCGCTTTCCAGCGCCGCCCGCACCTGGTCCCATTCGCCGATCAGGATCGTCGTCCCCTCGCCCGCCGGGAACACCATCACGTCCTCCCCCACGCCCTCCACATCCAGGGGCCCCTCGTGGCGGACGTGGACGGTCACGGGCGTCTTCTTCCGCGCGTTCGCGATGATGTCCCGGATCTCTTGGTAGTCCATGGTGTCAGCGGTCGGAGTTCGGATTTCAGGTTTCGGATTCGGTGTCAGTGCAGGCCGAGCACGTCGGCCATGGCGTACTTCCCGGGCTCCCGCCCGGCCAGCCACCGTGCGGCCACCAGCGCCCCCTCGGCGAAGAGGTCGCGGCTGCTCGCGGCGTGGCGGATCGCGATCCGCTCCCGGGCGCCCAGGAAGTGCACCGCGTGCTCGCCGACGACGTCGCCCCCACGCAGCGCGTGGATCCCGATCTCGCCGGCGGGGCGCTCCCCCGTCCGTCCGCTCCGGCCGTCGGTGCGCACGTCGTCCAGCGCGACGCCCCGCCCTGCGGCCGCGGCCTTCGCCAGCGCAAGCGCCGTCCCGCTGGGCGCGTCGGCCTTGCGGCGGTGGTGCGCCTCGACCACCTCGATGTCGTACTCCTCCCCCGGCAGCGCGCGGGCGGCGCGCTCCACCAGCTCCAGGAGCAGGTTGACGCCCACGGAGAAGTTGGCCGCCACCAGCACCGCCGCGCGGCCGGCGAGCGTGTCGAGGCGGCGCTCCAGGTCGTCGCCGAGGCCGGTGGTCCCCACCAGCAGCGCCTTCCCCGCCAGGTCATCGCCGTAGCGGTCGAGGATCGCCGCGAGCTGCTCGGGCGCGGAGAAGTCGATGACCGCGTCCGCCCGGCGGAGCATCTCGCCGCACGCGTCGGCGGCCACGATCTCGGGGTAGCCCAGCGCCGCGGCGCCCTCCGGCGGCATGTCCGGAGCGATGCCGCCCAGGGCGCGGAGGTCCTCGGCCTCTCCGATGAGGCGCCCCAGCGCCCGCCCCATGCGCCCCGTCGCTCCGGAGACGACCAGGTCCAGCGCCATCAGGCCCGCGGCTCGAGCCCGGCGTCCGCGGCCGCCTTCACCAGAGGCTTCCACTCGGCGTTGGTCAGCGGCACCAGCGGCAGCCGGACCGACCCGACGTCGAAGCCCAGCCACCCCACCAGCGCCTTCACCGGGATCGGGTTCGACACCGCGAACAGCTCCCGGATCAGCGGGATGTAGCGGAGCTGGAGCGCCGTCGCCGTGGCGGTCTCGCCCTTCAGGTAGGCGTGCACCATCCGGCTCGTGTCCTTCGGCGCAATGTTCCCCAGCACGCTGATCACACCCTGCCCCCCCAGCGACAGGATCGGCAGCACCTGGTCGTCGTTCCCGCTCCACAGCGCGATCCGGTCCCCCACCAGCGACGCCAGCACCGCGACCTGCGACAGGTCACCGCACGCCTCCTTGATCCCGACGACCCGCTCGTCCTCCGCCAGCTCCGCCACCGTTTCCGGCGCGATCCCCACCGCCGTCCGGCCCGGGACGTTGTAGAGCACGGCCGGCAGCTCAGCGGCGTCCATGACCGCCCGGAAGTGCGCCACCAGCCCCCGCTGCGGCGGCTTGTTGTACGGCGGCGCGCTCAGCAGCACGGCATCCCCGCCGCCCTCCCTCGCCGCCCGGGCCAGCTCCGCCACCGCCGCCGTGTCGCTCCCGCCACAGCCGACGAGCACCGGCACCTCGCCGCCGTTCTCCGCGACCACCGCCTCCAGCGCGGACCGCTGCTCCGCCGGCGACATGGTCGCCGCTTCCCCCGTCGACCCGTTCACCACCAGCGCATCCGTCCCCTCCTCCAGGTGGAAACGCACGAGCGCGCGCAGCACGGCGGCGTTCACGCCCCCATCGTCGAAGGGCGTCACCAGCGCCACACCGGAGCCCCGGAACAGCGGTTCTCTCGCCATCGCGCCCTTACGGGTTGTTCAGGTCGTACAGGTCCCCGGGCGTCACGTCGCCCGGCGGGTCGTTCGGCGCCAGGTCTCGCTCCGTGCTCTCCCGGAAATCGGACTGGACGTCATCCGGCGCGCCCGTGTCATCGAAACGGCGAAAGACCTTGTTGCCGCACTTCTCGCAGGTCAGGTCCTCCGGCGGCTCCTCCGCACCCTCGTACTGGTGCTCCCGGCCGCATTCGATGCAGACCAGCAGCATCACGCTCTCCGCCGCGCTCGCCAGCCGGTCCTCCCGCTCCTCGCTCCGCGCCATCTCGGACCTCCCTTCGGGGTGGGTTCCACTGCTGCCACCCGGGGCGCAAGATGTCTGCCCACGCGATCCGTTCGCGTGCCCGTGTTTACCGAACTCCCCTCGCGCGGCTACCTTCCCGCCTCGCCCGAGGGGCCCGGCCGGGACCCGCGGGGACCCGTACAGAATACCTCCACAGCCCATGATCCGCACGGAAATGGACCCCACGCAGCTCCGCGACATCGCCCTCGACGCCGCCCGCGTCGCCGCGGACGTCCACCGCCGCCACCTGGGGGAGGTGGACGTCTCGGAGTGGGGCGAGAAGGGCACCGCGGACTTCGTGACGCGCGTGGACCGTGAGGCGGAGGAGAAGGCCATGGCCCGCATCCGGGAGCGCTGCCCCGGCCACGACATCCTGGCCGAGGAGTCGACCGAGCTCGGCGACCCCGCCTCGATCCGCGCCCGCTTCGACGACGCCGAGTACCTCTGGATCCTGGATCCGCTCGATGGCACGACCAACTACCTGCACCGCTACCCCGCGTACGCCGCCTCCCTCGCCGTCGCGCACCGGGGCGAGATCGTGGCCGGCGCCGTCGTCGACGGGACGACGGGCGCGGCATGGATGGCGTCGAAGGGCGGGGGGGCGTGGCGGGACGGCGAGCGGATCTCGGTGTCCCGGGTCGAGCAGCTGAAGCACGCCCTGATCGGCACCGGCTTCCCGTTCAAGGCGCTCCACCTGTTGCCCGCCTACCTCCGCCAGTTCGACGCCATCATCCGCCGGACTTCCGGGATCCGGCGAGGAGGGTCGGCGGCGCTGGACCTGTGCCACCTGGCCAGCGGCTGGCTGGACGGGTTCTGGGAGCTCTGGCTCGCGCCCTGGGACATCGCCGCCGGGACGCTCGTGATCCGCGAGGCCGGCGGGATCATCACCACCCTCGACGGCGACGACGACGTCCGGGCCGCCGGGCCCGTCCTCGCCGGCAACCCGACGGTGTACTGGATGCTGAAGGACCTGCTGGAGGCGGAACTGGGGTAGACCGTGCGGGCCCCCTCGGTTTCCCCGATCCGCGCCCGGGCCTACATTGCCGCTCCTCACCAGCGACCCGGACCCGTACCGATGCAGATCACCGCCGCCGTCCGCCCCTGTATCGCCATGCTGCTGTGCGCCTGGCTGCCGACAGCAACCGACGCCCAGACCGCCCGAAGCGCCGTCCCGCAGCGCTACGCCGCGGTGACCTTCCGCGAGATCGGCCCCGCCGTCACCGGCGGCCGCCTCCACGACGTCGAGGCCTACCCCTTCGACCCGGCTACCGTCTTCGTTGCCGCGGCCTCCGGCGGGATCTGGAAGTCCACCAACCACGGCACCACCTGGCGCCCCGTCTTCGACGACCAGGGCACCAGCACCTTCGGCGACCTGGCCATCGCGCCCTCCGACCCGAGCGTCCTCTACGCCGGGACCGGCGAGCAGAACAACCGGCAGAGCACGTCCTGGGGCGACGGCGTCTACCGCTCCGACGACGCCGGCGAGACCTGGCGTCACGTCGGGCTCGACGGGACCCGTCACATCGGCCGCGTCCGCGTGCATCCGGGCGACGCGGATGTCGCCTGGGTCGCGGCCCTGGGCAACCTGTGGGCGCCGTCCGCGGAGCGCGGCGTCTTCCGCACGCGGGACGGCGGCCGGAGCTGGGAGAAGGTCCTCTTCGTCGACACCCTGACCGGCGCCGTCGACCTCGCCCTGGACGCCTGCGACCCCGGCACCCTCTACGCCGCCACGTACCAGCGCCTGCGCAGGACGTGGGGGTTCAACGGCGGCGGGCCGGGCAGCGGGATCTGGCGCAGCCGGGATGGCGGCGGCACCTGGGAGCGCCTGCGGAACGGCCTCCCGGCTGGTGACATGGGCCGCATCGGGATCGCCGCGGCCGGCAACGCGTGCGGCGTCCTCAACGCCATAGTGGAGCACGCGGACGCCCCCGGCGTCTATCGGAGCGAGGATGGGGGGACGACGTGGCGTCGCATGAGCGATCGGAACATCCGGCCCATGTACTACAGCCACATCTACGTCGACCCCACGGACGCCGACCGCGTCTACACGCTGGCCACGTACTCCGGCCGGAGCGAGGACGGCGGCGTCACGTGGACGGACGTGTCCGGCCGCCTGGTCTACGACGTGGGCGTGCACAGCGACCACCACGCCATGTGGATCGACCCCCGCAACCCCGAGCACTACTACCTGGCGGGGGACGGGGGGCTGTACGAGACCTTCGACCGCGGCGCCACGTACCGCCGCCTCAACAACATCCCCGTCGCGCAGGCGTACGCCATCGGCGTGGACATGCGCGATCCCTATCACGTCTACGTCGGCCTCCAGGACAATCATTCCTGGCTCGGCCCCTCGGCCACCCGGCACTGGGCGGGGATCCTGGGCGACGACTGGCGGCAGACCGGGTTCAGCGACGGGATGTACCAGCAGCCGGACCCCACCGACCACCGCATCCTGTACTCCAACAACGAGTTCGGCGGCTACAACCGCGTGGACACCGGGACCGGGGACCGCGTCGAGATCAGCCCGGTCCCGCCCGAGGGGGAGCCCGACTACCGGTTCGACTGGGTCGCGCCGAGCCTCCTCTCCCGCCACGACCCCGCCGTGTTCTACGCCGGCGGGAACCGGCTCTTCATCTCGCGGGACCGGGGCGCCTCCTGGTCCCGCACCGGCGACCTGAGCCGCGCCATCGACCGCGACACGCTCGTCCTCATGGGCGTCCGCGGCGCCGACATCACGATCTCCCGCAACGACGGCACGGCCAGCTACGGCGAGATCACCACACTCGCCGAGTCCCCCCTGGATCCGGCCATCCTCTGGGTCGGCACCGACGATGGGAACGTCCAGCTCTCCCGCGACGGGGGCGCCTCCTGGACGAACGTGGCGGCGAACGTCCGCGGCGTCCCTGACGGCACGTACGTCAGCCGCGTCCTGGCCTCCCGCGGCGCGCCCGGCGCCGCCTACGCCACGTTCGACGCCCACCGCGATGGCGACTTCCGCCCCTACGCCTTCCGCACCCCCGACTTCGGGCGGACGTGGACGCCCATCGTGGCGGGGCTGGACGGGGCGGGCTCCGTGAACGTCATCGCGGAGCACCCCGACGATCCGCGCGTCCTCTTCCTCGGCACCGAGCACGCGCTGTGGCTCTCGACGGATGGCGGCGCGGCCTGGCACCGGTTCGGCGCCAACCTCCCCACCACGCTCTACGACGACGTCGTCGTCCACCCCCGCGAGAAGGACCTCGTGGTCGGGACCCACGGCCGCGGGATCTGGATCCTCGAGGACGCCGGCTTCCTCGCGAACCCGGCGCCCGACGCGTTTGCCGCCCCCGCCCACCTCTTCCCCGTCCGACGGGCCACGCTCCACCAGTACTGGAAGGATACCTCGTACCGCGGCATGGACTGGTGGAACGGCGAGAACCCGCCCTGGGGGGCCATCCTCACCTACCACCTGGCCCGTCCCGCGCCGGACGCCCGCATGGTCATCCGGCGCGGCGGCGAGACGGTGCGGACGCTGGCGCTGGACGGGACGCCGGGGGTGGTCCACCGCGTCGTCTGGGATCTCCGCCACCCGCCGGTGGACTCGGGCGATGTCCGGACCGACCTGGCCCGCCCCATCGGACCGCGCGGCCCGTTCGTCTCGCCCGGCACGTACCAGGTCACGCTGGAGGCGGGCGGCGCCCGCTCGACCCGTGACCTCCTGGTCCGCGGCGATCCCGCGATGCCCATGATCTCCGCGGCCGACTACCGCGCCCGGGAGGCCTTTCTCCTGGCCGTCCAGGAGCTCCAGCGCCGCGCCTCCGCCGCCATGGACGGGGCCGCTCCGCGGGTGCGCCGCGACCTGGGCACCCTGCGCCGGGATGCTTCCCGCCTCTTCGGCGAGCTGGACGGCGGCAGCGTGCAGCCCGGGACGCTGTTCCCGCCGACGCGGCAGCAGCGGGACCGCCTCGCGGCGCTCCAGGCCCGCCTCGATGGGCTGGAGCGAACCGCAGATCCCGACACGGTGTAGGAGCCTGCCATGAGATTACCGACCTGGGGGAGCTGGAAGCGCGGCTTTCTCGCCATCGGGGGACTGGTCGTCGTGGGCCTCGCGGGCGGCGCGGCCGGCGGCGCCATCGGCGCGTGGCGGACGGTGTGCTACGACTGCCCCTCCATCGCCCAGCTCTATACCTGGGAGCCGCGGCAGTCCACGAAGATCCTGAGCGCGGACGGGGCAATCCTGGACGAGCTGGCGCTGGAGCGGCGGACGCCAGTGGAGATCGACAGCCTCCCCGACCACGTCCCGAACGCCTTCGTCGCCATCGAGGACAAGCGCTTCTACCGGCACCCGGGCTACGACGTCCGGGGCTATCTCCGGGCGGTGAAGAACCTGGTCACCAAGCGCCGCATCGAGGGGGGCGGGAGCACCATCACGCTCCAGCTCGCGCGGCACATGTTCATCGAGGAGCTCGGCTTCGACCAGTCGTTCCGTCGCAAGCTCAAGGAGCTCCACGTCGCCATGGACCTCGAGCGGGTCTACTCGAAGGACCAGATCCTCCAGGCCTACATCAACCAGGTCAACTACGACCAGGGGTGGTACGGCATCGAGTCCGCGGCCCAGAACTATTTCGGCAAGAGCGCCCCGGAGCTGAACCCGGCGGAAGCCGCCACTCTCGCCGGGGTCATCAACCTCCCGGCGTATTACAACCCCCTGAAGCACCCGGAGCGCTCCCGCCAGCGGCGCGACCTGATCCTGCGGCTCATGGCGAACCAGGGCTACATCCCCCGGGCCGAGCTCGCCCACTGGCAGTCGCAGCCGGTCCCGGAGCGGCGGGCCGAGAGCGACGGAGGCCAGATCGCGCCCTACTTCGTCGAGTGGGTGCGCACGATCCTGGATGACCGCTTCGGCGCGGACCTGTACAGCAAGGGCTATCGCGTCTACACGACGCTGGATATCGGGCTCCAGAAACGGGCCCAGGAAGCCATGGAGCGAGGGTGGCGGCGCGTCGAATCCGTGCCCGGCTACGCACACCCGCGCTACGGCGACGAGGCCGGGTCCGACCGCCCCGCGCCCGCCGGCTCCACCCCCTACCTCCAGGGCAGCCTGATCGCCCTCGACCCCGCCACCGGGGACGTCAAGGCGCTCATCGGCGGCCGTGACATCCGCGACTCCAAGTTCAACCGGGCCACACAGGCGCGCCGGCAGCCGGGGTCGGTGTTCAAGCCGTTCGTGTACACCGCCGCCATCGCCAGCGGGATCCCGCCCTCCCGGGTCATGCTGGACGCCCCGGTGAACCTCCAGATGTTCGACGGCAGCCGCTGGTCGCCCCGGAACTACACCAACGACTTCCGCGGCGAGATGACGCTCCGCAACGCGCTCCGGGTGTCCATCAACGTCATCGCCGTGAAGCTCGGGATGGAGGTCGGGCTCGAGACCGTGGCCCAGTACGCCCAGCGCATGGGCATCAGCACCGAGATCCCGCGCGTCCCGTCGCTCCCCATCGGCGTGCCGGACGTCCTCCTCATCGACGTGGCCGAGGCGTACACCGCCTTCGCCAACCTCGGCGAGAAGGTGGAGCCCAGGGCGGTGCTGCGGGTCGAGGACTCCGAGGGGCGGGTCCTCTGGTCCACGGAGGTGGAGCGCGAGCGCGTCCTGGACGACAAGGTCGCCTACATCATGATCGACATGCTCAAGGACGTCGTGGACGCCGGCAGCGCGATGTCCATCCGGGACCCCGCGCGCGGCAACATCCCCGACACCCTCCCCGTCGCCGGAAAGACCGGGACCACGAACGACGGCTCCGATGTCTGGTTCGCCGGCTTCACCCCCGACCTCCTGGCCATCGTCTGGCTCGGCTTCGACATGCGGACCCAGATCCTCCCGAACGCCGCCGGCGGCGTCTACGCGGCCCCGGTCTGGGCCGATTTCGTCCGGCCCCTCTACTTCGGCGCGGGCGGTTCCGGCGGCGGGGAGCCGGCCGAGGCGGTGGAGGGTGCCGGTCCCCTCCGGTCCGTGCCCCCGGACTGGATCGCCCCCGGCGGGCTCACCCGCCGGACCGTCGATTCCGAGAGCGGCAAGCTCGCCACCGAGTGGTGTCCCGTGGAGAGCCTGGAGGAGGAGATCTTCCTGCCGGGCACGGAGCCGACGGAGGCCTGCGACCTCCACTCCCCGGGGCTCTTCGGCCTGCCCCTCCGCGGCATCCCGCACGGCGCGGAGCCGATCCCCGACACCGTGCGGCCCGACACCATCCGGGACTAATGGGACACTAACCCAGCCGCTCCACCCCGGCCGCCGTCACCCGATGGGAGATGAGCGGCCGGGGTGACGCGCTTCCGTCCCCGACCCGCACCGCCGCCAACATCTCCCCCGCCGCGCGCTCGGCGGACGCCTCGTCGGCGGCGTGGACCTCCGCCAGCACGGTCTCGGCGCTGACACGGTCCCCTGGTCCCACCAGCACCCGGAATCCCACCCGGGGGTCGATCCGATCCTCCAGGCTGGTCCGGCCCGCGCCGAGCCCCACCGCCGCCTCGCCGATCGCCCGCGTATCCATGGCCTCCACCCGCCCGGCCGCGCCGGCGGAAACGGGACGCACCACCGGCGCCTTCGGCAGCCGGCCAGGGTCGTCAATCACCCGCCCGTCCCCACCCTGGGCCTCCACCACGCGCCGCATCGTGGCCAGCGCCCGCCCATCCCCGAGCGCCGCTTCCGCCTGCCGCCGTCCGTCTTCCACCGTCGCCGCGACACGACCCAGCACCAGCATCTCACTCGCCAGGGCCACCGTGACCTCGCGCAGGTCCGGCGGACCGCCGCCACGCAGCGCATCCACGGCCTCCGCGACCTCGAGGGCGTTCCCCACGGCCACCCCGAGCGGGCGGTCCATCGCGGTGACCAGCGCCACCACCTCGAGCCCGTGCTCCTCCCCGATCGCGATCATCGCGCCCGCCAGCTCGAGGACACGCTCCTCTTCCGGCAGGAAGGCACCGTTCCCCGCCTTCACGTCCAGCACCAGCCCATCGATCCCCTCCGCGACCTTCTTGCTCATGATGCTCGCCGCGATGAGCGGGATGCTCGCCACCGTCCCGGTCACGTCCCGCAGCGCGTAGAGCTTCCCGTCCAGGGGCGCGATCTCGGGCGTCTGGCTGATGAGCGCCGTCCCGAGCTCCAGGACCTGGGCGCGGAAGCGCTCCAGCGACAGCGCCATCGTGAAGCCGGGGATCGATTCCAGCTTGTCCACCGTCCCGCCCGAGTGGCCCAGACCCCGTCCGCTCATCATGGGGACCTGCACCCCCAGGGAGGCGACGAGGGGCGCGAGCACCAGCGAGACCTTGTCCCCCACCCCGCCCGTCGAGTGCTTGTCCACCCGCCGGCCCGGCGCACCACCGAAATCCACGCGCCCCCCCGACGCGAGGATCTCCTCCACCAGGGCTTGCAGCTCGGGCGAGCTCAGACCCCGGAATTGGACGGCCATGAGGAAGGCCGCCATCTGATAGTCCGGGACGGTGCCCCGGTCGTACCCCCGCAGGAATTCACGCAGGGCTTCCGGCGGCACCGGCTCCCCGTCCCGCTTCTTCAGGATGAGGGCGTAGGGGCGCACGCTAGTCGTCGCGCGCGGCCCGGCGCTCCGGCGGTGGGGCGAGCTCGCCGGGGAGCCGCGCACCACCCCGGATTCCGCCCCAGTCGTTGAAGATGTCGGCCATCCAGTCGTAGATCGTTCGCAGCGAGTCCTGCATCCGCTCGATTCGCTCCGCCCGTTCCTCCGGAGGCATCGCCAGGGCGTCCCTGAGGATCCGGGCGAAGTCCTCCGGGTCGTACGGATTGATCTCGAGGGCGTCCTCCAGCTCCTCGTACGCCCCCGCGAACTTCGACAGGAGCAGCACGCCCCTGCGGTCCACCTGGCTGGCCACGAACTCCTTCGACACCAGGTTCATCCCGTCCCGCAGCGAGGCCACGACGCACACGTCCGCCGCACGGTAGAGCGCCGTGAGCCGATCCGTCGGCAGCGACTGCTTGATCAGGTGCACCGGCTGCCACTCGGCCGTGCCGTACCGGTCGTTGATCTCCCACACCAGCCGCTCCACCTTCTGCGTCAGCTCGTCGTAGGCCTCGATGTCCGTGCGGCTCGGCACACCCACCTGCACGAACGTGAAACGCCCGCGGTACTCCGGGTACCGCTCCCACAGGAGGTCCAGCGCCTTCAGCTTCTCCGGCAGCCCCTTGGAGTAGTCCATCCGGTCCACCCCGATCCCCAGCTGGCCGTTCGGAGGGCAGTACCGCTCCCGCAGCCGGATCACCCCGTCCTCGGCCGCCTCGGCGGTCTGCGTGAACGCGTCCACGTCGATGGAGATGGGGAAGCTCCGCACGTGACAGGTGTGCCCCTCGATCCGCGCGGTCTTCTTCTCCCAGTCGATCTCAGCGCTGAGGAGCTCCTGGGCACAGCGCAGGAATTGCGCGCTGTGAGACTCGAGCTGGAAGCCCAGCAGGTCGTTCGCGAGGAGCCCCCCGATCAGGTCCCGCCCCTGGGGCGTCACATCGAAGATCTCCAGCGGCGGCCAGGGGATGTGCCAGAAGTGGGCGAGGGCCAGGTCGGGACGGCGCGCCCGCACGTACGCCGGGGCCAGCGCCAGGTGGTAGTCCTGAAACCACACGGCGGCGCCCCCGTTGCGCGCCTCGTCCAGCACCGCCTCCGCGAAGCGGCGGTTCACGCGCCGGTAGCGCTCCCAGTAGCGCGCCCGCACCCGGGTCAGCGCAGGTCGGAAATGGCAGAGCGGCCAGAGGAACTGGTTCGCGAACCCCAGGTAGTAGCGGTTCACGTCATGCTGGTCCAGCCACAGCCGGCGCAGCGTATACTTCGGCTCCTCCGGCGGGACCCGCACACGGTCGTCGCCATCCACCACCGCCGCATCCGCATCCCCACTCCCCCAGGCGATCCACACCCCGCCCACCGCCTGGAGCAGCGGGTCGAGGGCCGAGGTGAGTCCCCCCGCCGGCCGCTTCACCCGGATCTCCCCCACGTCCTCGCCCCACCGGTGCTCGTACGGCTCCCGGTTGCTCACCACGATCAGCGGCTCGCCCGCAAAGGCCTCCCTGAAGGCCGCGACGACCTCCTTCGGTCCTCTCTTCGGAGGCGCGTCCACAGGCATCAGGCTCAGAAGGGCAGCTTCTTCCGGCTCGTCCGCACCGCCGACCGCAGATCATCCCCCACATCGTCGAACCGGTCTCCGGCGGTGTCCCTGAGTCCCTCCACCGACCGCGCCAGATGGCGGCGGGTCCGCTTCCCGCTCTGCGGCGCCAGCAGCAGGGCGAGCCCCGCGCCGATGGCGGCGCCCACGACCAGCCCCGAGACGAAGCTCACGACCGGCGACTCTTCCTCGTAGTACATTCGGGTCCTCTCTTCTCTGGCGTTGATCCGGAGCGGCATCCGCGGGGTGCAACGCCCGTGCCGGTCATCGGCGCGGGCAGGTCCGACCGGACCAGCCGCCCCTTCGCCCGTCCGTCCAGCATACCCGTTCCGGACTGCGACCGTCAAACCGCCGTCCTGCCATGGGATGGGACCCCGCACGCCATCCGTCCCGTGGCACCGGTCCTGCATTCGACTCGACCAGAGGCTCGGGGGCCCGTGCGCGGGCACCTCGCACGGAGGCGCATGGGCAAGGGGGCCGCGTGGTGATGCAGGAGATACAGGAGGCGGAGAGGACGCAGCGCGCCGGGACCCCTGCCCCTGCCGACGCGAAGCGCCGTCCGCTCCGCCCCGGCGAGGCCGAGGGCGAGACGGCGCTCATCCTCGTCGTCGACGACAACCCGGACAACCTCGAGATCATCTCGACCCGGCTCCGCTTCCGCGGCTATGACGTCGCCACCGCCGAACGGGGGGACGCGGCCATCGCGCAGGTGCACGAGACCACGCCCGACCTCATCCTCCTCGACGTCATGATGCCGGATATGGACGGCTACGAGGTGGCCCGGCGGATCCGCGCCCAGGAGGAGCTCCCCTACATCCCCATCATCGTCGTGACCGCCCGGGACTCCACCGAGGACAAGGTGACCGGTCTCGATGCCGGCGCCGACGACTACCTGACCAAGCCCATCAACTTCCCCGAGCTGGAGGCCCGCGTCCGGTCCATGCTCCGCATCAAGCGCCTCCAGGACCAGCTCGAGGAGAAGAACCGCGAGCTCGAGCAGCTCAGCATCAGCGATGGGCTGACCGGCCTCTTCAACCACCGCCACTTGCACGAGCTCCTCCAGGAGGAGTTCGAGCGGTCCGGCCGTACGAGTGAGCCGCTGTCCGTGGTCATGTTCGACCTGGACCGCTTCAAGGAAGTCAACGACACGTACGGCCATCAGGCCGGCGACCGCGTCCTCCAGGAGCTGGCGGACATCCTCCGCGACACCGCCCGGGAGATCGACAGGCTCGGCCGCTACGGTGGCGAAGAGTTCATGGCCATCCTCCCCGGCTCCGACGCCGATGCGGGCCAGACCTTCGCCGAGCGCGTCCGCGAGCACGTCGAAAAACAGCAGTTCGACATCCAGGAGGAACGCGCGCTCCACATGACCATCTCCGCCGGCATCGCAACGTACCCGGAGGACCCGGCGGATGGCGCACGCCGACTGGTCCATTTCGCGGATCAGGCGCTATACTCGGCCAAGAACAGCGGCCGCAACAGGGTCATGCGCTACGACCCGTCGCTGGCCGAGGACTGAGCACCGCCCGGACACCGCCACACACAGCCATACCCCATCGTGCCGGATCGCGACACCACCGCGGCGGAGCGCCGCGCCGATGAGCTCCGTCGCGCGCTCAACGACGCCAACTACTGGTACTACGTCCGGGACGAGCCCCGCATGCCGGATGCGGAGTACGATGTCCTGATGCGCGAGCTCAAGGAGCTCGAGCGCGCCCACCCCCAGCTCGCCCGCCCCGACTCCCCCACCCTCCGCGTCGGCGCCGAGCCCGCCGACCAGTTCGACAAGGTCCGCCACCTCGCCCCCATGCTCTCCCTCGACAATGCCTTCGACCCGGAGGAGCTCCGGGGGTGGCAGCGCCGCAACGCCCGGATCGCCGCCGAGGTGGAGGGCGCGGGCTACATCGCCGAGCTCAAGATCGACGGCGCCGCCGTCGCTCTCCT
>DATKBW010000122.1:0-6567 GCA_035513575.1 Longimicrobiales bacterium
CCGCGCTGGATCACGTCAGTAGGTCCAACGGCGCCGGATCACGATGAGGTACTGGCGGTCGATGTCCGTGATCTCGCGGAGCGGGATGGCCCCCGTGCCGGTGGCCCCGAAGTAGCTCTCCGGCTCCCAGCTCGCCTCCACCGTCCATTGCCGGTCGATCCGCCATTCGACGGCGAGGACGAAGAGGTCGCTCTCGTCGAGGGGCGACTCGACGCTGACGAAGACCTCGTCGCCGATCTGATCTCCGATGATCACCCAGAGATTCGACCGTTCGAACCCGCCGGACCCCGCCCGCATCTGGATCTGGAACTGGTCGAGGTTTTCCAGGACGCCCACCTGCTGCCCGAGCCATTGCGAGCCCAGATCGAACACCCCCGCGAACGCGAAGACGTTCGGGAGGAAATCATCCTGCCACGGCCCGGCCACCTCGCCGGCGGTAAAGGTGGGGCGCCCGAACAGGACCAGGCTCAGGAGCTCGGACTCGGCTACCGCGATCCCCTCCGCGCTGCCCAGCGAGAGCTGCGGATCCTTCAACGTGCCGGTGACGCGCGCGCGCACGTCGATCACCCCGCCTTCCGGCATGGGCACGATCCGGGACGCCGTGATGTCCAGCCCCGGGTTCGGGTCCGGAGAGCCGAGGAACCGGATGTTGGCCGAAACGACGTCGAACCGCCGTGTCACGGGCCCTGCCTTGAGGTTGAACGTGCCCTGCTCTCCGGTGAGGGTGCCGAGGATCGTGATGTCGTTGCCCACCGTCGCGAGGTCCAGGGTCCCCCGGAGCTGTGCCCGGGCTTCTTCGGTGGCGAACCACATTTCGGTACCAGCGGTGACCCGCAGATCGGTGATGCGGACCGCCGCGACGCCGCTGCCCGGTATGTCCAACTCACCTGTAGCGATCTGGTCGAACGACTCGGCGAGCCCGACGAGCCGGTCAGAGAACGCCGGTCCACCGCTGAACGGCGCGATGCTGAGCGTGCCATCGTCGAGCGTGACTCGTCCGGAAAGGACCGGGGCGCCCAGAGAGCCGGTGAGCCGCAGCGTGCCGGTGGCCGCTGCGTCGTCGGCGTTGTCCGCGCCCTGGGGCTCGAACCCCTCCAGCCGGGCGGACAGGTCCAACGTGGGGTCGGTCAGCTGCGCGAACGTCATGACCCCTTCCACGGTCGCGGTGCCCCCCGACTGCGCGACGAGCCGCGTCACCCTCAACGTCCGCCCTTCGAGGACGGCGCTGCCCTCGATCCCGGTATAGCGCTTGTCGAGCAGGGGGACGGTGACAGCGCCGGCCGCGAGGGAGGCGCCCCCGGCCAGCTGCGGCGCGCCGACGGTGCCGGAGAGGCGGACATCGGCGCTCAGGCGTCCTTCCAGGTCACGCACCGAGCGGATCCCGGGCTCCAGCGTCTCGAGGGGGAACCCGTCGGTCACGAGGTGGGCCCCGATCGCCCCGCCTTCGATCAGCTCCAGCGTCGGCGGGAGTCCGAGCGCGAGGCGGACGGGGAGGGTACCCGTCAGCTCGATCCCGGCGGAATCGCTCAGGACCCCCATGCCCTCGATGTTGAGCGCGGCGTCCTGGTATTCGACGAGCGCATTCAGCGAGCGCACCGCCACGTCCCGTATGCTCGCGTCCACGAGCCCGACCCGGAGATCCACGATGGGCGCATCCGATGGCCCCCGGACCCGGCCGTCCAGCGTGAGGTCGCCCGTCAGGGCGGCGTTGATGCCCACGACATCGAGCACATCGCCGATCGGCATGCTCGCGATATCCAGGGCGAAGTCCGCGTCGTCGAAGGGCGCTACGATCCCGTCCAGACGGAGCCGGCCGGGGCCGTCCGTCTGCTCCAGCCGCAGCCCCTCCACCCGCACCGCATCGCCGGCCGTCCAGACGATCCGCGCGGGGCCGGGGAGCCGCCACCGCTGATCCTCCAGATCCACCTCGGCCGTGCGGAGCTGAATCTCCCGGCGGCCAGCGTCCTCGATCAGACCGTCCGCCTGCACCTGGAGCACGCCGCCGCCCAGCTGCGTCGCGTCCACGGACAGCTCGAACGCGGGGCGGGTGAAGTCAGCGGTGACCTCGAGCCGCTCGTAATCGCCGGCCGGAGTGCGGAGCTGCGTGCCCGACACGTCGGCCTCGAGAACCGGCAGCGCTCCCGTGAAGCGCGCGCTGTATTCGCCCTGGAGGCGCTCCGCGGCCCACTCCCCGAAACGGAACTCGCGCGCATCGACCTCGCCGGCCACGACCGGGGCGTCCAGCGTGCCGGAGATCGACCCCTCCGCGCTCAGACTGCCGCGGGAGAAACGGGTCCGGCCGGCCGCGTCCGGCGGCAGGTACGGGGCGAGCGGCTCGAGCGAGGAGATCGCCAGCGCGTAGCGGATCGCGCCGCCGCCGTCGCCCACCATGTCCCATTCGCCGACCGCGACGAGCGATACCGGCCCGAGCTCGAGGCGGGCGGCCTGTGCATTCAGGCGCCCGCCGGCCGTCGTCGCGACCAGGGCCACGGTGTCCCCGGGCTCCGAGCGCCACCCGGTGAAACTGCCATTGAGGCGGACCCGGGCGTCGGCCGTGGCGAACTCGGTCCCGCTGCCCTGGAGCTCGAACGCGGCGTGGACCTGCGCGGACGGCATCGCCGGCTCGAACACGCGTCGCAGCTCGACGCCCGCGAGCGTGCCGGATAGATCGTACGCCGGGACGGCGCCCGTGAGGTCCAGGATGCCAGCCACCAGGATGATCCCGCCCCCGGCCTCCAGCCGAACGTCCAGGCGGATCGGCTCCTCCGACGGCAGTCCGTCGAGGGTGACGGTCCCGCTCAGCGGACCGGCGAACGGGAGTCCCGGCGCGATCGCCGCGAGCGCAGAGAGCGGGAGCTGGTCCAGCGTCGCCGTCACGGTCCCGAGCTCGATTCCCTGGGGAGTGAACGAGATCATCCCCGTGAGGTCGGTGTCGAACGGGGCTGCCGCGGGACTGGTCGCCACGGTCGCGGTAAGGTCGAAGCGGATGTGGCCGCCCGCCCCGATCATTGTACCGCGCAGCTCGCCCGCGTAGGGCAGGGGACCGGCGAACGCTTCGAGCAGCGAGAGGGCGAGGGGGTCCACGCGCAGATCTACCGCCTCCAGGCTGAACCCGCCGGGGCCGAACACCGCCGTGAGCGACCCGGTGGCCGACGACCCGGGCGCGCTCAGCGAGAGCGCGGTCATCGTCAGCTCCGTGCGATCTCCGGCCCGGGGCGCGATCCGCAGCCGGAACGAGCCGGCCGCGTCCGTGGGCACTTCCGCGCGGAGCCAGGGAATGTCCGCCAGACGCACGTCCTCCGCGACGACCGTCGCGTCGAGGCCGAGCCCGCCGAGGGTGGGGTCCCAGATCCCGGCCGCGTCCGCGAACGTGGACGAGCCGAACGTGCCGCGTCGGATGTCGAACGCGACCACGCCATCGCCCACGCGAAGCAGGGCGTTCTCGAGCGCCAGCTGCCGGGTCACTACACCGCTGGCGGTGTCAGGGAGCTCCAGTGTGGCGCCCGCCGACGCTATGCGGAACTCGGGCGCGCTCACGCCCGGCCCGGAGATCTCGGCCGAGGCCAGTCGGAGGTCGATCGAGCGAGCCGCGAACGTGGACTCTGGCAGATCGAGCGTCACGGTCCCGTCTCGGATCGTGAAATCTGCGAGCGCAATGCCGAAGCCCCCGCCACCATCGTAGTCCCCCCGCCGATCCCGCCCGAGGAGCGGAGCGAGACGGGGCTCGTAGTTCCACCGGCCGGACGCGGAGCGGATCAGGTGGACCTCGGGACGTGTCACCACACCACCGCGCAGGACGACGCCGCCTGGCCCGCCGAAGTCCATCGCGAACACGGCTGTGGGGATCTCCAGGAACGGACGCCCTGCGGCATCACGCCAGACGACTCGCCCGACGCGCACGCGCAACGCACCCGCCGGGCGGACGGTGACGGGATCGAGGCGCGAGGCGACGTGCTCCTCGAAGGCCGGAGTGTCGAAGTCGGCCTCGAGGGGGGGTGCCGCGTCACCGGCGGTGCCGCTCCGGAACAGGAGGTACAGGAACAGGACGCCCACGGCGAACGTCACGGCGGCGACGACCCCGACCGGAAGCCCGCCCCGTTCCCGGCCCTCCCGCGGGTCTGCCATCAGAACGCCTGTCCCACGGCCACGTGAATCCGGAACCGCCCCCAGAACGACGGGCCGTCCGGCTGGTAGGAGTCGTGCACCCGTTCCAGAGCGTTCGTGTCCGGGTCCGGGACGAAGAGCGGTTGGCGCGGGTGCGGATACGGGTTGTAGGCCAGGTCCACGCGCGCGGGCCCTACCGGCGTCCGGATCCGGAGTCCCACGCCCGGGGTCACCAGCCAGTTCGAGTCCAGCTTCCAGAGCGGCTCGAGGCCCACCGTCCCGGCGTCCACGAACACCGCGAACCGAGCGACGTCCGAGAGCACCGGGGAGGGGAAGCGCAGCTCGGCGCTCGTGACCGCCACCGACGTGCCGCCGGACGGTATGAATCGCACCGGGAGGTCTCCCTGCGATGGATCCACGTCTTCAGGCTGCACCCCTTCGGTGTTCCGGTACAGCCAGATGCCCGGCCCCATATCGTTCCTCGTGAGTCCCCGCACACTGCTGGCGCCGCCCGCGAAGAATCGTTCTTCCGGCGCCACGAAGTTATCCGCGCCGATCGAGGCGGCGGTGAGGAACGTCCCCAGGCGGATCCGCCCGGCGAGCACCCAGTCCGGACGGAGCTCGTGGTAGAGGGACCCGTCCGCACTGGTCCGCACGAAATCGTAACTCGAGCCGAGCAGAGGCGTGGCCCACTGGACGGCGGATCGGATGATGTAGCCGTCCGTCGGGTTGAACACGCTGTTGCTCCGGTCGCGCAGCCATGAGGCACCCAGCGCGTTCCGCCAGCGCGGCTCTCCGAGCGCCCTGAGGTCCCCGGGTTCGCACACCAGGAACGCGTAGCAGTACAGGGCGGGGATCGCGCGCGTGACGCGCCGCTCGATGTCGAGGGACGCGGTCAGCACCTCGCGGACGCCGGCCCGGTGGTTCAGGTTGAGGCGGAGCCCCTGGGCGGTCCGCTGAAACAGCTCGGGCTCCGACTCCCGCTCGGCGTAGGCGCCTATGGCGAGCTGGTTGCGCACGTTGAGGAAGTACGGCTGCATCAGTTCGCCGGCGATCCGGTAGTCCAGCTCCGTGGCGAACGTGTCCCTCGAGGCCGGGCACAGGCTGCTGCCCGTCCAGTCCGTCGGCTCCCCCACGCCGATCCGGCTCACCGATCCGCTCAGCGTAAGCCGACGCGCGCCCCCGGTGAAGCTGCGGTCGGTCCACTGCGCCGTAGCCCGGCCGCATTCGATGGTCCCCCAGCCGAGCGCCGCCTCGACCACGTGCTCTGGCGCTTCGGCGACCTGGATCAGCACGGTGGCGTTGGTGCTGTCGTCCGGCGTGAGCTGGAGGGAATCCGGGGCGACGATCACCGTCGCGAACTGGACCAGCTCCAGCTCGTACAGGTTGCGCTGGCTGGCCCCGAGCTCGCTAAGCTGGAGACGGTCCCCCTGGTCGAAGGTGACGTGACGGAGCGTCGTGGCCCGGCTCAGATTGTCCAGCCCCTCGATCATGATGGAATCAACCACCACACGCGGCCCCGGGATCGCCATCAGCCACGCGGTCGCGCGGTCCTGGATCGTGTCCACCGCGTAGTTGCGCAGGACCTCCGCGTACGCATGGCCACGGGCCCGCAGCGCGCGGCGCACCGTGTCCGCGGACGCGAGGAACTCGCCGAGGTGGAACAGCTCGCCGGGCTGCAGCGGGAGCAGCGCCTCGAGAGAGTCCGGATCGGCTATTCCCTCCGTCCCCTCGACCACGACCGAGTCCACGACCACCCCGTCCCCGCGCCGCACGACGAAGCTCACGGCCACCGGCCCACCGTCCCCCTCGACCTCCTCGATCTCCGGCACCACCTCGGTCCCGAAGTAGCCCGTTTGCCGGTACAGCAGGTTCAGCCGCTGAAGGTCCGAGCCGATCGTACGCAGGCTCAGGTAGTGTCGATCACGACCCCAGTCGGTGCCGGGAAAGCAGAACGGGAGGACCCAGAGGATCCGACACCGCGTCGCCTCCGTCTCCGTGAGCGCCTTCAGCGAGTCCTCGTCGAACGGCTCCGGGCTCAGGAACTCGACTTCCGCGATCTCGCGACCTGAATACTCGCCGAGCTGCGGATACACCTCGGCGACGGGCGGCGGCGCGCACCCCACCGCCCACAACGCCATCGTGCTCCAGAGGGCAAGTCGGCACGCCCGCCCCGCCCGGGCCCAATCCGTCACAGGTCTGACCTACGCTCGTTGAAACCAGAGAAGCTGGAAATCCCTCCACCGGCGGGCGTTGCAAGGCATACGCCACCATCCGGAACGTCCCGGCAAATGGCATCTTTCTTGCCCCCGCCAGCGTTTTCCATGATCCCCGCTCGCGCCCCGTCCACGCCGCCCACGCCCGCCCGATCCGTGCCCCAGCGGAGACGCCCGCGCCGCGGACGAGCCGGCGCGATGGTCCTCACCGCGCTCCTGGTGCCGCTCCACGGCTGCGACGATCCGA
>DATKBW010000123.1:0-10115 GCA_035513575.1 Longimicrobiales bacterium
CAAGACGCCCCGTCACTTTCGTGAGCGGGGCGTTTGGGCGTGTGGGGTGTCCGGGTGTCCGGCTCGTGGAAGAGAGGGAGCTTTGGGGGAAACGGGTTATCTGGGGGCGCTGAAGGGGCGGGTCCTCGTCTTTGACGGGGCCATGGGGACGAGCATCCAGACGCGGGGTCTGACGGCGGAGGACTTCGGGGGCGCGTCGCTGGAGGGGTGCAACGACTACCTGGTGGTGACGCGCCCGGACGTGGTGGAGAGCATCCACGCGTCCTTCCTCGAGGTGGGTTGCGACGTGGTGGAGACGGACACGTTCCGCTCGAACCGCCTGACGCTGAAGGAGTACGGGCTTCAGGACCGGGTCCTGGAGATCAACCGGACCGCGGCGGAGTTGGCGAGGCGGGCGTGCGAGCGGTTCGCGACCGGGGAGAAGCCGCGGTTCGTGGCGGGGAGCATCGGCCCGAGCGGGCTCCTGCCGAGCACGAGCGACCCGACGCTGGGGAACGTCACGTACGAGGAGCTGGCGGACGTGTTCGCGGAGCAGGCGCGCGGGCTGCTGGACGGGGGCGTGGACGTCCTGCTGATCGAGACGAGCCAGGACATCCTGGAGGTGAAGGCGCAGGTGGCGGGTTGCCGGCGGGCGCTGGCGGAGTCGGGACGGGACGACGTCGCCATCCAGGCGCAGGTGACGCTGGACACGTCCGGCCGGATGCTCCTGGGCACCGACATCGCCGCGGCCTGCACCATCCTCGAGGCGCTGCGGGTGGACGTGATCGGGCTCAACTGCTCCACGGGCCCCGAGCACATGCGGGAGCCCGTGCGCTGGCTGGCGGAGAACACGACGCTGCCCATCAGCGTCATCCCCAACGCCGGCATCCCCCACAACGAGGGGGGCGTCGCGGTCTACCCGCTGGAGCCCGAGGCGCTGGCCGCCGCGCACGAGGAGTTCGTGACGGAGCTGGGCGTCGCCATCGTCGGTGGTTGCTGCGGGACCACGCCCGAGCACATGCGGCTGGTGGTGGAGCGGGTCGGCGGCGCCCGGCCGAAGGCCCGCGCGGTGACGACGGTGCCCCGCGTCGCCAGCGCCATGACCGCGTACGACCTGGCGCAGATCCCCGCGCCGACGCTGATCGGCGAGCGCGTGAACAGCCAGGGCTCCCGCGCCGTGAAGCGGTTCCTGCTGGAAGACGACTACGAGGGCGTGCTCCAGGTCGCGCGGAACCAGGTGGAGGGCGGCGCGCACCTGCTGGACGTCTGCGTGGCGCTCACGGAACGGCAGGACGAGGCCGCGCAGATGCGCGCGCTGGTGAAGCTGCTCGCCCAGTCCGTGGAGACCCCGCTGGTCCTGGACACCACCGAAACCGACGTGGTGGAGGCCGCGCTCCGGCAGTACCCCGGCCGCGCCACCATCAACTCCATCAACCTGGAGAACGGCCGGAAGCGGATCGACGCGGTCGTCCCCATGGCCGTGCAGCACGGCGCCGCGCTGGTGGCGCTGACCATCGACGAGGACGGGATGGCGAAGACGGCGGACCGGAAGGTGGCGATCGCGCGGCGGATCCACGACATCGTGGTCGGGGAATACGGGATGCGGCCGAGCGACCTGATCTTCGACGACCTGACGTTCACGCTGGCGACGGGGGAGCAGGAGTTCCGGCGGAGCGCGATCGACACCATCGAGGGGATCCGGCGGATCAAGACGGAGCTGCCGGGGGTGCTGACGTCGCTGGGCGTGAGCAACGTGAGCTTCGGGCTGCAGAAGCACGCGCGCGCGGTGCTCAACTCCGTGTTCCTCCATCACTGCGTGGAAACGGGTCTGGACATGGCCATCGTGAACCCCGCCCACATCACGCCGTACGCCGAGATCGACGGGGAGCAGCGGAAGCTCGCCGATGACCTGATCTTCGACGCCCGGGAGGACGCGCTGGAGCGCTTCATCGCGTTCTACGAGGCGCACACGGTGGAGGAGGCGGCGGCGGGGGACCCGCGGGAGTCGATGGGCCTCGACGAAGCCATTCACTGGTCGATCCTGCATCGGAAGAAGGAGGGGGTGGTCGAGCTGGTGGACGGGGCGATTCTCCGGCGCCTGTCGGGGGGGAATTCGGCTTCGACTTCGACTTCGACTTCGACTTCGACCTGGACGCCGACTGCGGAGACGCACCGCGCGGGCGTCGATCTCCTGAACACGGTCCTCCTGCCGGCGATGAAGGAAGTGGGGGACAAGTTCGGGGCGGGGGAGCTGATCCTGCCGTTCGTGCTGCAGTCGGCGGAGGTGATGAAGAAGGCGGTGGGGCGGATGGAGACGTACCTGGAGAAGGTGGAGGGGCAGTCGAAGGGGACGGTGGTGCTGGCGACGGTGTTCGGGGACGTGCACGACATCGGGAAGAACCTGGTCCACACGATCCTGGAGAACAACGGCTACACGGTGCACGACCTGGGGAAGCAGGTCCCGGTGAACGACATCATCGCGAAGGCGGAGGAAGTGAAGGCGGATGTGATCGGTCTGAGCGCGCTGCTGGTCTCGACGTCGAAGCAGATGCCGATCGCGGTGAAGGAGCTGGAGAAGCGGGGGCTGAGGTACCCGGTGATGTGCGGCGGCGCGGCGATCAACCCGTCGTTCGTGCGGTCGGCCGCGTTCGTGGACGCGGACCAGGCGACGCTCTACGACCCGGGGGTGTGGTACTGCAAGGACGCGTTCGAGGGGCTGGCGGTGGTGGAGGCGCTCCGGGGCGAGGGGCGGGAGGCGTTCGTCCGGCATCGTCACGAGGAGGTGCGGGAGGGGGTCGTGAAGCGGGCGGCGCTACAGGAGAAGGCGAAGGGGATGCGGCCGGCGGACCGGCCGGGGCCGAGCCGGGATGTCGAGGTGCCGGAGCCGGCGTTCCTGGGCGTCAAGGTGATCGACCGGATCCCGCTGGCCGAGCTGTACGAGCTGATCGACCTCAACACGCTCTACCGCCTCCACTGGGGGGCCAAGAACGCGAAGGGCGAGGAATGGGAGCGGCTGGTGCGGGAGGAGTTCGCGCCGCGGCTCGCGCGGATGAAGCGGGAGGCGCTGGCGGGCGGCCAGATCCGGGTGCGGGCGGCCTACGGGTTCTATCCCGCCGGCGCGGAGGGGAACGACGTCGTCGTCTACCACCCGGAGGAGCCGGAGGTCGAGATGGCGCGATTCGATTTCCCGCGGCAGCGGGATCGGGAGCGGCTCTGCCTTTCCGATTACCTCCGCGCATCGATCGCCTCCGGCCGCTCCGCGGCCTCGGCGACCCCGCTGCGCGGGGATTCGACGGCCGGCGCCCGCTCCGCTCGCGCGGCCGCCCTTCGGGATTCGAAGGCGGCGGCGGCTGACGCCGCCGCCGGCCCCTCGCTTCGCGAGGATTCGATGTCGGCCTCGCCGGACGCTTCTTCCTCCACTGGCGTGGCTACCCTATCCGGCGCTTCCGACTACGTGGGGTTCCTCATCGTCTCGGTGTCGGACCGGCTGCTGGAGCGGTCGGCGTCGATGATGAAGGGGGGGGAGTACACGGAGGGGTACTACCTGCACGGGTTCGGGGTGCGGCTGGCGGAGGCGGCGGCGGAGTGGGTGCATCGTCGCATGCGGCGGGAGTGGGGGATCGAGGAGGGGCGGGGGCTGCGGTACGCGTGGGGGTACCCGGCGTGCCCGGACCACACGCAGCACGAGACCCTGTTCCGTCTGCTGCCGGCGCGGGAGAAGCTGGCGATGGACGTGACGTCCGCGGGTGCGCTCGTGCCGGAGCTGTCGACGGCGGCGATCGTGTTTCACCATCCGGAGGCGAAGTACTTCAGTGCGGTGTGAGCGCGCGATGTTCGAACCGGCGATCGCTTCGCTCCGCCGGCCCGCTGCGCGGGATTCGGACCGGGGCGGTCGCTTCGCTCCGCCCGGCGGCGCGATGCGCCGATTCGATACTGCGGAGGGCGCATCCGGCCATTCCGGCGCCTCTCCTTCCGGCCATATTCAGGGCCAGTGCGGCTCTTGACGGAGGGAGGATGGCGAAGCGGTATCGGTTCTCGTTCAAGCGGCTCGATGTGTACCGGGCGGCGGTGGAGCACTTCGACTGGACGGCCAGGGTGGTGGCGCGGATGCCGAAAGGGCCGTTCAAGGTGATCGACCAGGCGGTAGGGGCGTCGCTGTCGGTGATGGGAAATATCGGGGAGGCGCACGGCCGTGACGCGAAGGCGGGTGAGATCGAACAGCACTACCGCTATGCGCAGGGCTCCACGTTCGAGTCGGCCACGCACCTGGACGCGTTCTCCGCGCTCGGGGTGATCACCGACGAGGAATACAACGCCGAAGAGGACCGCCTGGCCCGGATCGCCATGATGCTGACGCGGCTGATGCAGAAGCAGCGGAGGAGGAGGCGGGAGCTGCGGCGACTGAGGTGGCGGGAAGAGGCCCCGGCGACGCTGCGAACGCCGGCGCCGCAGGCCGAGACGGAGACGGAGCCCGGGATGGCGGCCCCCGAAGTATCGAATCCTCGCGAAGCGAGGTCGGCGCGCCGCGAAGCGGCCGCGCCGATTCGAACCCCCGCCAGGGGAGCCCGAGGGAGCGCAGCGACCGACGGGCAGCGAACCCCCGGCAGGGGTCGCCGAGGGAGCGCAGCGACCGAAGGCGATCGAACATCGCAGTCAGAGGGCACGAAAGCGTAAACAGTGGCCAAGACCTTCGCCGAAGTCCTCACCGACGACCGCCCCCATCTCTTCGATGGCGGGATGGGCACGATGCTGTACGCCCGGGGTGTGTTCATCAACCGGTCATACGACGAGCTGGCCCTCTCCTCGCCGGACCTCGTCCGGTCGGTGCACCGGGAGTACGTGCAGGCGGGCGCGGAGCTGCTGGAGACGAACACGTTCGGCGCCAACCCGGTGAAGCTGGAGCAGCACGGGCTGGAGCGGCGGGTGGTGGAGATCAACGCGCGGGCGGCGGAGCTGGCGCGGGAGGCGGCGGGCGACCGGGCGCTGGTGGGCGGGTCGATCGGTCCGCTGGGGATCCGGATCGAGCCGTACGGCCCGACGTCGCTGGATGAGGCGAAGGGCCATTTCCGGGCGCAGGTCGATGGGCTGCTGGAGGGGGGCGTCGACTTCTTCATCCTGGAGACGTTCGCGGACCTGGCGGAGATCCGGCAGGCGCTGCGGGCGGTGCGGGAGGCGTGCGAGTTGGCGGTGGTGGCGCAGATGACGGTGCGGGAGGACGGGACGACGTTCTACGGGACCAGCGCCGAGGTGTGCGGGCAGCGGCTCCAGGAATGGGGGGCCGAGGTGATCGGGCTGAACTGCTCGGTGGGGCCCCACGGGCTGCTCTCGGGGGTGGAGCGGATCGCGGCGGTGACCGACCGGCCGCTGTCGGCGCAGCCGAACGCGGGGATGCCCCGGGAGTACGAGGGGCGGAAGATCTACATGGCGTCGCCGGAGTACATGGCGAAATACGCGCAGCGCCTGATCCGGGCGGGCGCCCGGTTCGTGGGCGGGTGTTGCGGCACGACGCCGGAGCACATCCGGGCGATGTCGGCGTCGGTGCACGCCATGTCGCCGGGACGGAGCCGGACGCGGGTGGAGGTGCAGCGGGTGAGCACGGCCGACGCGGGCGCGGTGGCGCCGGTGCCGCTGCCGGAGCGCTCCCGGCTGGGGGCGAAGCTGGCGGCCGGCGACCTGGTCACGAGCGTGGAGATCGTGCCGCCGCGGGGGGTCGACCCGTCGTCGATGCTGGAGGGGGTGCGGCTGCTGAAAGCGGCGGGGATCGACGCGGTGAACGTACCGGACGGTCCGCGCGCGCAGATGCGGATGGGCGTGATCGCGACGAGCGTGCTGATCCAGGAGCGGGTCGGGCTCGAGGCGGTGGTCCATTACGCGTGCCGGGACCGGAACCTCCTGGGGATGCTGAGCGACCTGCTGGGGGCGCAGGCGCTGGGGCTCCGCAACCTCCTGCTCATCACGGGCGACCCGCCGAAGATGGGACCCTACCCGGACGCCACCGCGGTGTTCGACATCGACGCCATCGGGCTGACCAACCTGGTCGCAAGGCTGAACCACGGGCTGGACCCGGGGGGGAACGCGCTGGGGGCGCCGACGTCGTTCACCATCGGGGTGGGCGTGAACCCCGGGTCGGTGGACCGGGACCACGAGCTGAACCGCTTCTACTGGAAAGTGGAAGCGGGCGCCGAGTACGCCATCACGCAGCCCGTCTTCGATGCGGAGCAGTTCCTCGGGTTCGCCCGGGAGCTGGACGACCGCGGGCTGCGGATCCCGCTGGTGGCGGGGATCTGGCCGCTGGTGAGCGCGCGGAACGCGGAGTTCCTGGCGAACGAGGTCCCGGGCGTCACCGTCCCCGAGGCGGTGCTGGAGCGGATGCGGCGGGCGCAGGCGAACGGGAAGGAGCACGCGCTGGAGGAGGGGATCGCCATCGCCCGGGAGCTGTTCGAGGAGATCCGGCGCGAGGTGCGGGGGCTCCAGGTGAGCGCGCCGTTCGGCAAGATCCCCTTCGCGCTGCGCGTGTTCGAGGGTGTGGAAGGGATCGGCGCGCAGCCGGCTCGCGCCGCCGGCGGGTAAAACAACACGCCCCGTCACGCGCGGAGACCTGAATTCGCGCAACGGGGCGTCCACCCACGGGGGGTGGTAGAGAGGTAGGCGGCGGGAGACGGGTGAAGTGCCCGATTCCACCCTGCCAAGGAGGTTTTGTGTACAGCTTCAGAGCCGCCCCCGCGCGCCCATCCCTGTCAAACAGCGGTGCCTTCGTCCCGCCCGGGCCGGCGCTGCCGTTGCGATCGCGTCACGCGTCGCGGACTTTCTCCGGCATCCTGCCCGCTCGTCCGAATTAGATCGAGCTCGCGGCCAAAGCGTTGCACCGGACTCGTTCCCCCGGACGGTCCACTCTACGCCACGAGCCGCCGCAGGGTTTCGCGGCCGTGACCAGCGGCCCGCGGAGCGGGACCAACCGACGAGCACGAGGGGGGGCATGCACTTCTGGAAAGGCCACGGCCTGGGCAACGACTACCTGGTGGTGGAGGGCGGGGCCGAGCCGCCGTCGCCGGAGATCATCCGCGCGCTCTGTGATCGCCACCGCGGCGTGGGCAGCGACGGCGTGCTGGTGGCCGGCGAGGGTGGCGAGCCCGTCCCGCTCCGCATCTTCAACCCCGATGGCACCGAAGCCGAGAAGAGCGGCAACGGGCTGCGGATCTTCGGCGCGTGGCTCCACCTCACGGGGCGGGCCGGCGACGGGCCCTTCCGGGTGCGGCTCCCCGGCGAGACCGTGGAGATGCGCGTGGAGGGGCCGGGCGCGCCGGGGTTCGTCGTGATCCGCGTGGCCATGGGCCGGGCCTCCTTCCGCGCCGGCGATGTCGGCTTCACCGGCGCCGCCCCGGATGAGGAGGTGATGGGGGCGCCGCTGGCCATCGGCACGACGGATGGCGAGGTCGGCATCCACCCGGTGAGCATGGGCAACCCCCACTGCGTGGTCTTCCGCGACCGTCTCGACGCCACGGACCTGCGCCGGATCGGGCCGGCCATCCAGGCCCATTCCGACTTCCCCGCCGGGGTCAATGTCCAGCTCGCCCGTGTCGTCGGGCCGGGCCGGCTCGAGGCCATGATCTGGGAGCGCGGGGCTGGCGAGACCCTGGCCAGCGGCTCCAGCGCCTGCGCCGTGGTGGCGGCCGCGCGCCGCTCCGGACGCGCCCGGGGCGAGGCCTTCGTCGTCTCCATGCCCGGGGGCGAGGTGCAGGTGGAGCTCTCCCCGGACTACGACGTGCGGCTCACCGGCGAGGCGGGGATCGTCTTCGAGGGGACCGTCCGCGACGAGGTGCTGCGGGGCTGGGGGGCGTAGGACTACGTGCGGACGCGGGCGATCAGGAAGGCGGCGGCGACGGCGAAGACGGCGTTCGGGAGCCAGGCGGCGACCACCGGCGGGAGCGCGCCGCTCGTGCCGGCGGCACCGGCCACCTTGAAGAGCATCAGGTAGATGATCGTGATCCCCAGCGAGATGCCCACGCCGTGGGCCGCGCCGCTGCGGGGGGACGAATTGGCCAGCGGCGCCCCGAACAGCACGATCACCAGCGCCGCCACCGGGAGGGCGATCTTCTGCGCGCGCTCCACCATCAGCTCCCGCGGCTCGCCCCCGGACCGCTGCAGGATCTGGATCAGCCGCCCCATCTCCTCGTAGCCCATCTGGTCCGGGTCCTTCTGCCGGTCCAGCAGCTCGTCGGGCGACTCCGTGAAACCCCGCGTCCGCAGCGCCGCGAACCGGACCGCCCGCTCCATGTCGGGCCCGGCCATGAGGCGGAGGAACCCATCCTCGAGGGTCCAGCCGGTGGAATCCGCGTGGGAAGCCCGTTTCGCGAACACGTGCACACTGGGCACGGCGGGCTCGTTCCCCTCCCGCTCGACGACGATCCCGGTGATGGCGCGGGCCTGGACGTCGAGGCGGCGGATGCCGAAGATGCGGCCGTCGAGGTCGCGGTAGACGAAGTCGGAGCGGACGAGGGCGCGGGCGCGCTGCTCGCCGAGGCTCTCGGCGCGGAGGCGGTTGCCGACGGGAACGAGCTCGGTGAGGCCGAGGCCGAGGAGGGTGAGGGCGACGCCGATGACGGGGAGTGCGGCGAAGAGACGGAAGAAGCTGATGCCGCCGGCCTTGGCGGCCGCCACCTCGGAGTGGCGGGTCATGGTGTTGACGGTGAAGATGGTGGCGATGAGGGCGGCGATGGGGAGTCCCCAGGAGATGAAGAGGGGCATCTGGTAGACATAGCCCATGAGGACCTGCCGGGTGGAGAAGCCGCGGTCGAGGTAGGTGTCGAGGTTGTCGGTGAGGTCCCCGAGGATGAAGAGGACGGGGGACGCGAAGATGAAGGTGAAGAAGAGGCGGAGGAACTCCCGGAGGACGAGGCGGTCGAGGATGTTCACGCGGCCTCCCCGGGGGCGCCCCTGCGGAAGGGCCGGGAGAGGATGCCCCTGATGGCGTGGAACATGTCATCCCAGCCGCCGCCCCGTGCGGATGTCCCTTCCTTGCCGATGCGGGCGAGCCCCCAGAGGGCGAGGAGGAGGAAGATGATGTTGGGAGCCCACATGGCGATCCAGGGCCGGACGGAGGTCTCATCGGCGAGGTTCTCGCCGCCGATGAGGCCCGCGTAGTAAACGGCGAAGATGCCGATGGAGGCGGCTATGACGAGCCCGACGCCGCCCCTGGGGAAGCGAACGGCGAGGGGCGCGCCGATGAGGATGAAGACGATGACGGCCCAGGAGATCGCGTACTTCTTGTGGTACTCGACGAGGTACATGGAGGCGCGCCGCTCGTAGGAGCGGGCGCGTCCGGAGAGGGAGGCGAGCTCCGCGTAGGTCCTGCGGGCGCGGTCGTCGTGGCTGGAGTCGCCGGCCATGCGGATGGGGGCGGGCTCGAAGCGGATCCTGCGCCGCGGTGAGTCGCCGGCGGCGCGGCCGGGGCTCGTGGGCCCGGTGAGGATCCGATCCACCGCGCCGGCGGCGGTCTCGAGGGCGCTGGCCCGGAGCTTCCCGAGCTCACCCTGTGCCTTGACGGCCTCGGCGTGGAGCATGGCGAGGGACATCTCCCGGTCGGATCGGCTGGCGCTGGAGTCGGTGCGGGTGAGCTGGTTGCCCACGCCGCGCATCTGGATCCGGTACTGGTCGAAGAAGCTGCGGACGAAGCGCTCCGGGTTGTCGTCGTCGATCTGGTTGATCCAGCCGTGGTGGAGGATCAGGAAGAGGTCGGTCTGGTCCCGGTTGAAGGCCATCTGGCCGCTGTCGGCGTAGATGGTCCGGACGCGGCCGGGCTCGCTGAGGTCGTAGATGACGACGTCCTGGAGCTCGCTGGTGGCGCTGCGGATCTCGGCGGCCTGGAGGTAGTAGCGGGCGCGGGAGCTGCCGCCGGCGCTGATGGGGTTGATCGTCTGCTCCTTGAGCTGGAGCGTCGGCGACTTCCTCTGGATGTCGACGAGGAGCAGCTTCAGGGCGTGGTTGGTATCCGGCAGGAGGACGTCGTTGAACCAGATCATGCCGCCGGCGAAGAGGGTGGCGGCGAGGACGAGGGGGACCAGGAGGCGGTTCAGGTTGATGCCGCTGGCCTTGAGGGCGGTGACCTCATTGTCGGCGGCGAGGGAGCTGAAGGCGTA
>DATKBW010000124.1:0-7270 GCA_035513575.1 Longimicrobiales bacterium
CACCGCCCGACTTCGAGGCGCTCCGGGCCCGCCTCGTCGAGCGCGCCGGCGCGGCGCCGGGCGAGGTGTCGGTGGCGCTGGTGGACCTGGAGACCGGTGGGCGGATCGGGATCGGGGACGACGTCGTCATGCACGCCGCGAGCACCATGAAGGTCCCCCTGCTCCTCGAGCTCTTCCGCCAGACCGCCGCCGGGGGCGCGGGGCTCCGGGACTCGATCCCCGTGCGGAACGAGTTCACGAGCATCGCCGACGGGAGCCGCTACAGCCTGACCCCCGACGACGACAGCGAGCACGCGCTGTACCGGCTGGTGGGCCGGAAGCTGCCGCGGGAGGAGCTGGCGCGTCGGATGATCGTGCGGTCGTCGAACCTGGCGACGAACATCCTCATCGAGGAGGTGGGCGCCGACGCGGTTCGCCGCCTCATGGCGGGGCTCGGGGCGGAGGGGATGCAGGTGCTCCGGGGCGTGGAGGACACCCCCGCCTACCGGCGCGGGATGAACAACACGACCACGGCCGGCGCGCTGGCGCGGGTGCTGGAAGTGATCGCCCGCTGCGAGGGAGGCGACGTCGCCGCCCCGCTCCGCCCGCTCACCCCCTCCCACTGCGCCCGCATCACCGCGATCCTTGGGGACCAGCAGTTCACCGACCGCATTCCCGCCGGCGTGCCGGCCGGGGTGAAGGTCGCGAACAAGACCGGCTGGATCACGGCCATCGATCACGATGGCGCCATCATCTACCCCCCCGGCCGCGCACCCTACGTGCTGGTCGTGCTGACCCGTGGAATGGAGGACGACGACGTGAGCGCTCGCGCGATCCGCGACATCTCCCGCATGGCCTGGCAGGAGCTCGGCACGGCCCACCTCCCCTCCGCGGAGGGCGCCGCCCCCGCGGAGCTGGCCGCGCTCCAGCGGCTCCATCGCGTGGACGGGCTCGAGGACCGGAAGTTCGACCACGCCACCTACTGGTCGGTGGTCACGCCCTTCATCGAGCACGCCCCGGACCTCAGCGCCGAGCTGATCGGCCGGTCCGTCGAGGGGCGGCCGATCCGCGCCGTCTCCTACGGCACCGGCCCTACCAGCGTGCTGCTCTGGTCCCAGATGCACGGCGACGAGCCCACCGCCTCCATGGCGCTCGCCGACATCTTCGCCTTTCTGGCCGCCGACCCCGAGCACCCGCTGGCGGCGCGGCTCCGCGACCGGCTGACCGTCGTCGCCGTCCCCATGCTCAACCCGGACGGCGCCGAGCGATTCCAGCGCCGCAACGCCTACGGGATCGACATCAACCGGGACGCCCGCGCGCTGGTCACGCCGGAGGCCCGGGCCCTGAAGGCCCTGCGCGACCGGCTCGAGCCCACGTTCGGCTTCAACCTCCACGACCAGAACGTCCGCACCCGCGTCGGCGACTCCGCCGAGGGCGCCGCCATCGCGCTCCTGGCGCCGCCGTGGTCCCACACCCGCGACGACGACGCCGTGCGGGAGCGCGCGAAGCGCGTCGCGGCGGTGGTCCGGCTGGCCGTCGATAGCCTGGTCGCCGGCCGCGTCACCCGCTACGACGACGGCTACAACGCCCGCGCCTTCGGCGACCTCATGCAGCAGTGGGGGACCAGCACGGTACTCATCGAATCCGGCGGCTGGGGTGGCGACCCGGAGAAGCAGCACCTGCGGCTGGCCAACTTCGTCGGCATCCTCGCGGCCCTGGACGCCATCGCCTCCGGCTCCCACCAGGACGTCGACCCGGACTGGTACGAGACGCTCCCGCGCAACGGCGCCCAGGCCGTGGACCTGGTCCTCCGCGGCGGCTCCGTCGTCGCGCCGGCCCTCCCCCCCTTCCGCGCCGACGTGGCGCTGGAGTACAGCGAGTCGTCACGGCTGATCGGGCCGAGCGTGGTCGACATCGGCGACCTTCGCGACGCCGTCACCAGGAACGAGCTGACCATCGACGGCCTCTACGCTCACCTCGAGCTCGCCCGGCGCGTCGAAGGCGAAGAGCGCACGGGCAGCGGATTGCTCGGGCGCGTTCGACGGATCGTCGTCCGCGAAGGCGAGGAGCCGGACTCCCGTCCCGTCTGGATCATCGAGGATGGCGTGCCGGTGAGCGCCGGGCGGTAGAAAAAGAGCTCCTCGGGACAACGCTCAACAGACTGACACGAAGCCCACGAAGCTGGCCACCAAGGCCACGAAGCTGCCTGTCCCCCAGCAGCCGGCGACGCCCGGCATAGAATTTTTTCCTTTCTTCCCGGGCTTCGTCGTTTCGTGGGCTTCGCGTCAGGTTCTTCCTTCCTTACCGGAATGCTGACGGAACGACTCCAATCCGTCGACCTCACGCCGAGGCCCCGGGATCGCTCCCGGGGCCTCGCCCGTTGCGGCCGGCTCGCGCCACTCAGATGTTCGGATTGTTGCGGATCTCGATGTCGGGGAGCGGGAAGCAGCGCGCGTCCTCGTACGTCTGCCCCTTGCGGTAAACGGTCCCGGGCGCGGGCACGAGATCCAGGTTGTGCCGCTCGATGTCGTTGAACCGGTGACCCTCGAGCCACAGCTCCGCCTGCCGCTCCTCCAGCACGTGCGCGAGGATCTGCGCGTTGTCCGTGCTCACGAAGACGCCGGCGATCCCGGCCCGGCTGTGCAGGTCGTTGATGATCGCGACCGCGGTCGGGCCCAGCTGGGCCTCGGCGATGATCAGCTGTGCCTCCTCCCAGGTGGCCAGCGGGAGTGGGTCGTCCAGCGACTCGTACTTCAGCTGGAAGTAGAGCTCCGTCCCGTCGGCAGTCTGGCGGATGAAGTCCGAGACCTCCACGCGCGGGTCATCCACCCCCATGTGCTGGAAGTTCCGGTAGGCCTCGCCGATGGACAGGGCGCTGCCGCCCGTCGGCGGCGGGCCGTTCTGCGCGAAGATGCGGTTGGACCGGACGCTGAAGGCGCCCGACGCATCGGTGACGTACTCGAACCCCGCGGGCACCTGCTCCGCGTCCGCGACGGCGTTCGCGCCCTGCCCCCGGTTCAGGTACGCCCGGGCCCGCCCGACCCGGGCGAGCGCCACGAGGTCCGCTTCACCGGCGGCCTGCGCGGCCGCGATCGCGGTGGTGAACCGCGCGATGGCGGTGTCGAACACCGCCGCCGGCGTCAGCTCGGCGGACAGGTTGACGGCCATGCTACAGAAGCCCTCGCCCAGCAGCACGTAGCTGTAGCCCGCGTAGGCCGCGGCCTTGGCCAGCAGCTCCTGGCGATCGAAGCCCAGGTCCGACAGCTCCGCGTCCGTCCACCCCTGGAGCGCGAACAGGATGTTGTCGGCGGACCAGCGCGCCGTCTGGAGCGGGATGTAGATGCCCAGGGCCGTGCACCCGAAGGTGGCGTACTGCGACTGGTCCGCGACGTCGTCGAAGTCGCGTCGCTCCGCGGGCCAGCGCGCGGCCGTCTGGGTGGCGTCGATCAGCTCGCCCCCGACCACGCCGGAGAGCGCCACGTAGGCGCCGTAGGCGCACTCGAAGTCGGCGATGGCGCCGTTCACCAGCAGCAGCGCGTTCGACTGCGTGGTCAGCCCCTCGGCGGGGACCCGGTCCACGGGGTCGACCTCGAGGAGGGAATCCAGGTCGCAGCCGGCGGCGACGACCGCCAGCCCGAACCCCAGCACCGCCCCACGCAGGAGGCGCTTCATCGCGTGTATGGAAGTCATCGTCGTCTCCTCAGAAGGTCACGTTGATGGTGGCGACGAACTGGTGCAGCTGCGGCAGGACGTTCTGCTCCCAGAGGACGTTGCCGCCGCGCCCGCCCGCGTTGAAGCTGGACTCCGGCTCGAGCCCGCCGAATTTCGTCCAGGTCGCCACGTTGCGGCCGGCCACCGAGATCGTCGCGGTCGACGCGCCGAAGCGGGTCGCCCAGGCGTTCGGCACCATGTAGGCGAGAGAGACCTCCCGCAGCTTGGCGAAATCGGCCTCGTCCACCAGCACGTCCACGTAGCCGTCCTGGATCCCCGCGATCAAAACGGGATCGAACCGCTCCGGGAACCAGTTCTCCTCGCACTGCACGAAGAACCAGCAGCGAACGCGCATGTTGCCGTCCAGCTTGTGGAACCCGGTCTTGAAGTCCAGCTGCCCGAACAGACGGAACCGCTCGAAGAGCCGCAGCGTCGCGTTGACGCCGCCCTCCACCTTCGGCGTGGTGCGGCCGAGGTAGACCCGCGGCGCGCTGCCGCACGCCACCGTGCCGCCCTCGCCGTTGTCGCACATCACGTTGATGGCGTTCCCGTTGGCGTCCAGCTCGGCGCTGACCAGCTTCTGCCCGAACCACGACCCCACCGGATAGCCGATCTGGTGACGGTTGTAGGTGCCGGAGCTGATGAAGTCCTCGTCCGTGATGTCGCCGAGGCTCACCACCTCGTTGTCGTTCGTGCCCAGGTTGAACTGCAGCTCGAGCCCGTGGCGGTCGGTCCGCCACGCGTCGCCGCGGACCAGGAACTCGATCCCCGTGTTCGTGATCTCGCCCGCGTTGACGAACTGGTTCCCCGAGAACCCGGTCGACGGCGCGATCTCCCGCAGCAGGATCGCGTCGGTCGTGCGCTGGTTGTAGTAGGTGAACTCGAGGCTCACCCGGTCATCGAGCAGGCCGGCGTCGAAGCCGATCTCGAACTCCGAGCCGCGCTCCGGACCCAGGTCGGGATTGCCCAGGTTCGCCGGGGTCACCGTCCCCGTGCCGCCGGGACCGGGCGCCGGGTTGAACGTGCGCAGCGCGACGAAGGCGTCCGGCTGCTGCCCGGACTGGCCGTAGGCGGCCCGCAGCTTGACCGTGCTCAGCGGACGGAAGCTCCAGAACGGCTCCTCGCTCACCACCCAGGCGGCGCTCAGCTTCGGGTACGTCACGAAGTCGAACTCGTCGCCGAACGCGCTGTTGTCGTCCGCACGGATCGCCGCCGTCACGAACACGCGGTTCCGCCAGGACACCTGCTCCTGGAGGAACGCGCCGACGGTGACGTTCTCGACCCGGCCCTCGCTGTTCACGCGGCGCTGGGTCGTCGCGCTCATGCTCGTGAGACCCGGCACCGGGAACCCCTCCCCGTACGCGTAGATGAATCCCGACTCGCGGCGGTACACCTGTCCGCCGACCGATGTGTTCGTCTCGATGTCCGCGTTCACCGGGAACCGGAACGTGCCCGCGTAGTCCAGGCTCGTGTATGCGGTGCTCCGGTCCCACATCTCCTTGTAGCCGCGGTCCGCGAAGGACGTGAGGTCCAGGTAGCGCTGGTCGTGGTGCATCAGCTCCACGTCCTGCTCGCGGGTGAAGTCCCGGCCGATGTTGAGGCGGTGGTCGAACCACCCGACCGGCCGGTGGCGGGCGGTGAAGCTCAGCGTCGTCCGCTCGACGTCCTGATAGATGTCCATCAGGTCCTCGTACGTCTCGGGCGTCCAGCTCCAGAAGCCGCGGCGGGCCGTGCCGAGCTGGTCGGGACGGGCGAAGAACGTGGTCCACGTGGCGCCGCCGCCACCGGCCTCGAGCCCCAGGTTGGTGCGACCCGTCGTGTAGCCGATGCTACCCGACAGATCCACCTTTTCGCTCGGGGTCGCGGTCAGGTTCAGCCGGCCGTTGTACTGCTTCCTGGCGTTGTCGTAATCGACGCCGGTGCTGTTCTCGTAGCCCCCGGAGAAGTAGTAGCGGACCGCGTCGCTGCCGCCGGACGCGCTCAGGTCGTACTGCTGGAGGTGTCCCGTGCGCCAGATCGGCCGGACGGGGCACGCCGTGAAGAAGTCGTCCGCTGCCCGCGTGCAGGTGCCGAGGCGCTCGTTCTCCAGCTCGACTATGTCGATGCTCTCGATGGTGCCGTCGTTCCCGACGTCGAAGTAGTTGGTCCAGAGGTCCTCCTCCGGGTCCCACCAGCTCGCGCCCTGCTTCACCGAGAGGTTGAACTGCATCCCGCCGGCGCGGCCCCGCTTCGTGATGATCTGGATCACGCCGTTCGAGGCCTCCGTGCCGTACAGCGTCGCGGCGGCCGGCCCCTTGATGATCTCGACGCTCTCGATGTCCTCGGTGTTGATGTCGTTCCACCGCGAGATCGGACGGGAGCCGAACGCCTGGCTGATGGGCCCCGTCGCCTGGGCATTGTTCACGCGCACGCCATCGATGTAGACCAGCGGCTCGTTGGACAGCGAGAAGCTGCTCGAGCCGCGGATCCGCACGCGGTGACCGCCGCCGATCATGCCCGTCGTATGGATGATCGCCACGCCGGGGCTCCGGCCGTTCAGGAGCTCGGCCATGGAGTTCACCGGCGCCTTGTCCACGATCTCCGCGGCGTCCAGTATGGTCACGGTGTTGCCCAGGGCTCGCTTCGTCTGCTGCCCCGCCGTACCGGTGACCACGATCTGGTCGAGCTGGATCGCGTCCGGCGAGAGACCGATCCGCAGCGAAAGGTCGCCCACCCGCGCGGTGCGGGTCACGGACGCGAACCCGAGCATGGAGATCCGGAGCTGGACCTCGGTGCCATCCACGCCCGTGATCAGGAAGCGTCCT
The DNA here is from genome assembly GCA_035513575.1 of Longimicrobiales bacterium. GTDB lineage: Bacteria > Gemmatimonadota > Gemmatimonadetes > Longimicrobiales > RSA9 > JAHWKI01. The sequence continues at coordinate 6,495 of DATKBW010000124.1, forward strand.
TCCTGCCCCGAGATCGTCCCCTGGCTCGTCCCGACGACGACCACCTGCGCCCCCGCGAGCGGGCGGCCCGTATCCTCCTCCACGACGACGCCGCCCACGGACCCCGTCTGGGCCGCCGCCGGCGCAGCGCCGAGCAGCGCGGCGCCCACGGCGAGGAGCAGGGCGAGGATCGCGCCTCCGGACGATGAGGGAGCATACCGATGACTGGATGTCATCACTCCTCCTGGTTGGGATGAAGCAGATTCCGGCCGGTAGGGGTTGGCCGTTCGCAACAAAGTACGGTCCGCGCGGGCGGAGGACCAGAAGGAAGCCAGACCAGAACGGATTGACACGGAGGACACGAAGGGGTTCGGAGCGTACGGAGGCCGGGTAGCTGCGTCCGCCCTTCGTGTCTTCCGGGATCCTTCGTGCTCTTCGTGTGCAATCTGTTGAATTTCCGCGGCCGACCCGCCCCCCTCGACGCGGGCGCGGCAGCGGCTCCGCCCGGCCCGGGAGACTGATCGTGGCTAGAGAGGCGTCGATCCGCGGGGCCCCGGCTCCCTGCGGCGGCGTGAATCGAGAATTCCTTCCTCTCGTATTCCCTCTGTTCCCGATCCACGGCGCTGAGCGACGTCGGGGCTGCACGCGCCGCCGCTCCTCCGCATTCTGTGTCGCTCCGACGCCGACTCCCGACGTGAAATGAGAACGAGCGGCGTCGGCAGTGCCAGACTTCAGCCGGGACGTCGCCCGCCGGCGGAAATGCGTCGGCCGCCCGCCGGCGGAGATGCGTCGGCCGC
>DATKBW010000125.1:0-31193 GCA_035513575.1 Longimicrobiales bacterium
GAGAACAGAGGGAGTACGAGGGGCAGGAATTCTCGACTCACGCCGCCGCAGGGAGCCGGGGCCCCGCGGATCGACGGCTCGCGAGCCACGATCAGGCTCCCGGACCGTTCCTACTGTCGCATCAACTCCGAATCAGGACAGCCTAGGCGGGACCGCCGCCGCGGGTCCGCTCCGCGAGCGCGGCCACGCGCGTGCCGAGCCGGGTATCCTGCATCCGCTCCAGCCACGCGGGGAGATCGTCCCGGGGGCCGTGCCACGCGGTCTCGTCGACATCGTCGAACAGGGGAGCGTCGTCGCGGAGCGTGGCCAGGCGCTTGAAGAGGAGCGCGCGCTCGCCCCGGTCGCCCAGCAGCGCCGGGGGCCAGGTCTCCATGGGCCCGAGTCTCCCGAGCAGCTCGGCGGCGCCCTTCGCGCCGATCCCGGCGATGCCGGGGAAACCGTCGGCGGCGTCGCCCACGAGGGCGAGCCAGTCGGGGATCAGAGCCGGGACGACGCCGAACTTCTCGACCACGCCGGCCTCATCGCGGATGCGGCCGCCGCGGCGGTCCATCTGCACGACGCGGGTCCCGCGCACGGCCTGGGCGAGGTCCTTGTCGGGGGTCCAGATGCAGACCAACTCGACGCGGTGATCGGCGGCGGCGAGGCGAGCGGCGGATGCGAGGCCGTCGTCGGCCTCCAGCTCGACCATGGGCCAGACGGCGACGCCCAGCGCCGCCAGCGCGTCCTCCAGCGGCTCGAACTGCGCGCGCAGCGCGGGCTCGATCCCGTCCCCGGTCTTGTATTCCGGCCACAGGTCGTTGCGGAAGGACTCGATGACGTGGTCGGTGGCCACGCCCACGTGGGTGGCGCCCTTTTCCAGCATCTGGACGATGGTGCCGAGGACGCCATGCACCGCGCCGAGCGGGGCGTCCCGGCCCTTGTTGAAGCGGCGCTGCCCGTAGAAGTGGCGGAAGAGCTCGTAGGTGCCGTCCACCAGATGGACGATCATGGGGCCGCGGATGGCGGGCGGCGGCCGTAACCGGCTAGTCGTCCTCGCCCGCGGCGCGCTTGCGCACGTCGGCGAGGTATCCCGGCTCCAGGTCGATCAGGGAGGCGATGCGGTGGAGCACGTACGCCTCGTGCCGCGCGATCTCGCCGTCGGAGAGGATCAGCCCCCACATGATCTCCGCGAGGAGGGTCTTCTGCCCGCGGTCGTAGCTGGCGCGGATCAGGTCCGTGAAGCCGTGCAGCCCGTCCGCCGACTCGCGCTCCGACTCCGCCAGCCTCATGAGCTCCCGCGCCGTCACCTCGTCCAGCTCGAAGTGACGGCGCAGCACGGCCTCGATGTGCATCCGCTCGGCCCCGCTGAAGTGGTCGTCGGCGTGGGCCAGCTCAAGGAGGAGGGCGCAGGCGGCGATGTGCACGCGCCGCAACGCCTCGGCGCCGGCCGGCCGGCCTTCCGCCGGGCCGGCCGCCCGGCCGCCCGCCGCCGCCCCGGCGTCGGCGTGGGATGCGGCGCCGTTGCCCTCCCCGGGCAGGCGCATCTGGCGGTCGAAGAACTCGCGGATGCGGTCGCGCATGGGCTCACAATGGGCGCGGGCGGGAGCCGCGGCAACCTCGACCCCCGCTACGACGCGTCCGCGCCGGGGAACCGGATGATGAACGAGGAGCCGACACCCACCTCGCTCTCGACGTCCACCTCGCCGCCCATCTGGTGCACGAGCGCCCGCGAGATGGCGAGGCCGAGGCCCACCCCGGGCAGGTTCGCCGTGCCTTCGCTGCGATAGTACGGCTCGAAGATGGTCACGCGCTCCCCCTCGGCGATCCCGGGCCCCGTGTCGGCGACCCGGATCTCGCCCCAGGGCGAGCCCGCGATGACCCGGACCGCGACGTCGACGGTGACAGACCCGCCCTCCGAAGTGAACTTCACGGCGTTCCCGATCAGGTTCACCAGCACCTGGCGGACCCGCTCGCGGTCCGCCGTCACGAGGGCCTCGGCGGGGCTGCCGAGCTGCAGGGTCTGCAGCTTGACGGTCGCCGCGGGAATCAGCATGTGGACGGCCTCGCGGGCGACGTCGGCGAGCTGGACCGGCTCCGCTCCCACCCGCAGGACCCCCGCATTGAGCCGGGCCATCTCCATGACGTTGTCGAGGAGCGAGAGGAGGTGCCGGCCGCTCAACCGGATGCGGCCGAGCGTCTCCCGCTGGCGATCGTTGATCGGCCCGTACAGCTCGTCCTGGAGGAGGGCGGAGTAGGCGTCGATCGAGCTGAGCGGGGTGCGGATGTCGTGGGCGAGCGTGGACAGGGCGCGGTCCTTCGCCGTCGTCTCGCCCTCGCTGGCCCGCAGCCGCTCCTCCATCTCGAGGCGGACCTCGCCCCCGAGGCGCGCGTTCTCCAGGGCGACCGCCGCGTGGTCGGCGAGCGAGGACAGCAGCGATTCGTCGGCGTCGTTCGACGGCTCCCGCGTGGCCACCGCGACGAGGCCGGTGACCGCGCCGCCGACGATGAGGGGCACGGCAATGAAGCAGTCGTCGGGGACGTCGAGCAGCCCCTGGAGGCGTCCGATCACCTCATCCGTGAGAGGGGCGCGGAAGCGCATGGCGCGCTCCTCGGATACGCCGTGTGTGGCGACCACGTGGAGGAGGCCGTCGGCGTCGGCGAGCATGAGCACCGCGGCGGCCGCACCCAGGAGCTCGGCCCCACGCTCGACGGTCAGGCGCATGACCTGGTCCAGGGAGGTGGTGTAGGTGAGCGCGCGGCTGATCTCCGTCAGCTTCCGCAGCTGGGCGAAGTCGGGATCGACCGTCGCGAAGGTCGGCCCCAGGGTCATCCGAGGACGCTGAGGCCGGCGGCCGTGATCTCCACTTCCTTGACCTTCGGGTCGTGCGCGCTGCCGCGGGTTTTCAGCACGCGCAGCCTGCGACGCGTGCGATCCTCGCCATCCACCGTGAGCAGCAGCACGTTGTCCGAAAGGTAGCTCATGGCGTTCTGCATCCCCTTCCCGGAAATGTCGTTCCCCATGGTCTCGAAGTTCAGGATGCTGGTCACGTTGCTCACGGCGAAGTGCTGCACGAGGGCGTAGAGGTAGTCGTGCAGGCGCTGCGGGTCGGTCGCGGCGCTGGCGAGGTCGCCGATCGCGTCGACGACGAGTCGCCGCACGCCCCGGTCCTGGATGCGCCGGAACATGTCGACGATGATGCTGTCGATCTGCAGCTCGACCGGGGACGCGTAGACCAGATCGAGACCCTGCGCCCGCGCCTGCTCCAGGTCCACGCCGAGGGACCGGATGGTTCGAATGAGCTGCGACGGGTTCTCCTGGAAGTTCATGTACAGGGTGGACTCGCCCAGACGGGCGCCCGCGACCGCGAACTGCAACCCGATGGTGGTCTTGCCCGCGCCCGAGGGCCCGGCCAGCAGCGTGGTGGTCCCGCGCCAGACGCCGCCATCGAGCATCGCGTCGAGCCCCTCCACGCCGGTGGAGACCCGCTCCGTGGCCGGCTCGTAGCCCGCCGGCATCCGGGGGCTGACCAGCCGCGGGTAGATGTCGAGGCCGGAGTCCGTGATGCGGAACGCGTGGGCGCCCTCCAGATACTGGCTTCCCCGCAGCTTGTAGACGCGGAAGTAGCGCTCGTCGCGGTTGCCCAGCCGGAGCCGCGAAAGCTCGACGATCCCGTCCGCCACCGCGAACTCCGGGTAGCGGAGGATGTCGTGCTCGGTGTATTCGCCGAGCAGGAACGCCGTCGTCCCGTACGCGGTGAGCAGCGCGGTCATGGCGTAGACCATCTGGCGCCGCTCCGTCACCGACGGGGCGAGGTCGTGCACGGCCTTGAAGGAGTCGAGGACGATGATCTTGGGCGACAGCGTCTCGATGGCGTTCTCGAGCAGCGGGATGAGCGCGGCGGCGCCGTCCTTGGCCAGCTGCGGACCCACGTCCTCGTAGATCACCTGCGTCCCCAGCTTCTCCTCGTCGAAGAAATCGAAGCCCTGCAGATACCGTACGACCTTCTGGAGAGGCTCGGAGAGCGTCGTGAGATAGAGGATCGGCCGACCCTCCCCCGCGTTGTGGAAGATGAGCTGCTCGGCGAAGATGGTCTTCCCGGAGCCGGGGTGGCCCATGATGATGTTGATCGAGTTCGCGGGAAAACCACCGCCCAGGATGTGATCCGCTTCGACGTTCCCCGCGCTCATCCGCTCGATGGGATCCTCGGCCGCCATCCTGGAATCCTGGCGACGCTCCGCTACTACCTCGAGGCCCATTGCTCCCCCCCTGCTCTGGTGGGCTGCGCCGCGGTCAGGTCCTGGACGGCTGCAACGAAGATCGAATCGACGAGAGGCTTGCGCAGGAACACAGTCGCTCCCGCCTCGGCGGCCCGCTGTGCGGCGCCGAGGATGCTGAAGACAATGACGGGGATGTCCCGCGTGCGCGGCTCCTCACGCAGGCGACGGCAGAGCGCGAGGCCGTCCATCTTCGGGATCAGGATCTCCGTGATGACCAGCGCGGGCGGCACGGCCATGGCCCGTCCGAGCGCGTCCTCCCCGTCGTCCGAGAACTCGACGATGAAGCCCGCCCGCTCGAGGAACAGGCTCTGGAGCTTCCGGACGCTCTGATCGCGCTCGGCGATCAGGATCACGAGCGGCTCATGATCCGGACCCTGCATCTATCCGTATCCCCTCCTGGTCGAGCGTGGCCGGTCGCGCCGTCGATGGTCCCGGGCTGCCGGACGGTGGATCTCCGCGCCGAATTTGCAAACTTTGGGCCCAGTCCACCGATCGGCGCGGCCTGACCGCCCCGGCCGGGCGCGCGGCCGCGGCTCGCCGCGCGCGCCGCCGCGTCCTATTCTGTGCGCGGGTCCGGCGCCCCCTTTCCCGGAGAGATCGCATGGAGCGGAGCGCAGGCGCGGGCGGGGGCGGGGGCGACTCCCGGCCGGTGCTCCACGGCACCGCTGCCGCCGCGCTGCTCGCCGCTGTGATCCTGCTCTACTTCGCCCCGGTCCTGGCGGGCCGGATCGCGCTGCCGTTCGACATGCTGTACCACATCGACCCGGCGTTCCGGGGTGTCCCCGGCGCGCCGCCGACGCCGGAGCCGCTCAACGTGGTGTCCGGCTGGGACCGCGTCTATCAGTTCCACCCGTGGTTCCTCCACAACGTGCGGTCGCTGCGCCGGGGGGAGATCCCGCTCTGGAACCCGCACGCCGGCGCCGGCAGTCCGCACCTGGCGCTGGACATCACCGCCGTCTTCGATCCCCTCTCCACCGGCGCCGGCCTGATCGTGGGCGGCGAGCGGGCCGGCACGGCGCGGGTGGTCCTGAGCGCGCTTCTCGCCGCGCTGGGCATGCTCGTGCTCATGCGCTCCCGGGGGGCGAGCGCCGCGGCCGGCGTCCTCGCCGGCCTGTCGTTCGCCCTGGGCGGGTGGTTCATCCTCTGGCTGGGGAGACCGCTGACCTCGGCCGCGGCCTGGCTGCCGTGGATGCTGTGGGCGGCCACTCGCCTCGCCCGGCGAGGCCGCCCGGCCGGCGACGGGGCCCTGCTCGCGCTCTTCGTGGCGCTGTCCCTCCTGGCCGGCCACATCGCCACGACGGCGCACGCGCTCCTCCTCACGGGCGCGCTGCTGGCCTGCGACGCCGTCCGCCTGCGCACCGGCCCGCGGGCCATCACGGCCGCGGCGGGCACCGGGCTCGCGTTCATCGCCCTCGGCGTGCTGGCCGCGGCGATCGTGCTGCTGCCGTTCCTGGAGTTCCTGCTGGGCGAGGCGGGCGGCGTCGGGATCCGCGCGGGGCCGCCGCAGTCCTTCGGGGGACGGCTCCTCGAGGGGCTGGGGGGGCGGGTGTCGGCGCAGGCCGTCTCCGGGACGCTCCTGACGAGCCTCGTGCCGGTGCTGAACTTCCCGGGCACCCAGCGGTTCACGTCGCCACCGCCGAGCCTGGCGGAGGTGACCATCTACGTGGGCGTGGTCCCGCTGCTGCTGGCCGGCTACGCGCTGGCGCGGTCGCGCCGGGCGGAGCGCTGGTTCTGGGCGGCCGCGGCCGTCGCGGCGCTGGCGCTGGCGCTGCGCCTGCCGGTGTTCCACCTCGTGAACCGCCTCTCCATCGTCGGGTGGACGGGCCCCGACCGGCTGCGCCTCGTGTGGTCCCTGTCCATCGCGGTCCTGGCGGGGCTCGGGCTGGACGCGCTGGCCGCGGGCCGCGCGGGCGCCCGGGACCGGGCGTGGCCGCTCTCCCTGCTGCTGCACGTCCCGGGGGCGTGGGCGGCATGGCTGCTCGGCGGCGCCGACGCCGAGGCGCTGCGACGGGGGCTCGCCGGGATCATCGCCGGGGTGATCGCGCTCGGCGCGTGGGGGCTGCTGCGTCCCGCCCGGCTGCGGTGGGCGCTGGTGGCCATTACCGGGCTGGAGCTGACCGCCGCCCTCCACGGCGTGCAGCCGACCCTGCCCGCCGCGGCCGTGTTCCCGACGCCGCCGCTCGTGGCGTTCCTGGACAGCGCCGGGGGCGGGCGGGTCGCTCCGCTGCCGGTCGGGGCGATGCGCCCGCTGGGCGGCGGCCTCACCACCGCCTACGAGATCGACTCCGTGGAAGGCTACAACGTCCTGCACTCGGCCCGCCTGCGCTCGCTCTATGCCGCGGCGAACGGGGACATCCGGTGGGCGGGCGCGGCCGGCCGCGACTGGCTGACGCTCGACGACCCGTCGAGCCCCCTCGTGGACCTCCTCGGCGTGCGGTGGCTGCTCACCGCCGCCATCAGTGACCCGGCCGTGGTGCGCGGCGCGCGAATCCCCGCGCAGTTCCCACGCCTCGCATGGACCGATGGCCACGCGGCCGCCTGGGAGAACCCGGACCCGATGCCCCGGGCGTTCGTGGTACGCCATACCTCGCCCGCCGGCGACGACGGGCCCGCGCGGCTCCTGTCCCCGGACTTCGACTTCCGGCGCCGCGCCCTCGTGGATCGCCCGGTGGCGCTCCCCCCGGCGCCCGCGGACGCGGCGCCCGCGCGCGTGGCGCTGCGTCGCGAGGCCTCCGGCCGGATCGCCATCGACGTGGCGCAGGAGGCGCCCGGGCTCCTCGTGGTGACCGAGAGCTGGGACCCGGGGTGGCGGGCCACCGTGGACGGGGCGGCGGCCGAGGTGGTGATCGCCGACGTCGCGTTCCTCGGCGTCATCGTCCCCGCCGGGCGGCACGAGGTGCGGCTGCGGTACGCCCCCGCCTCCTTCCGATGGGGGATTCTCGTGACCCTGCTGACGGCCGGGGCGCTCATCGGGGGCGCCCTGCTCGAGCGCGCCCGGCCGCGCGGGCGGCGTCCTCCGGGCGACGATCATCCTTGACCCGAACCGGCCGTACCGATGATCGTGCGGCATGATCGGACCACGCCGCATCCTGATCCTCGGCGTCGCACTCCTCCAGGCGGGGTGCGGCGGCGGACCCGCGCCCTGGAGCGCGGCGGGACCCCTGCGCCTCCAGGAGCAGGTCTCGGGCACCACCCGGCTCCTCCAGGCGGTCAGCGTGGTGGACGCGAACGTCGTGTGGGTGAGCGGCCATGGCGGCACCTACGCCCGGACCACCGACGGGGGGGCCACGTGGCGCGCGGCGGTCGTCCCCGGGGCGGACTCCCTCCAGTTCCGTGACGTCCACGCGCTGGATGCCCGCACCGCGTGGCTGCTGGCCGCCGGGACGGGCGACCTCTCGCGCATCTACCGGACCGATGACGGCGGCGCCACCTGGACGCTGCAATGGACGAACCCCGAGCCGGAGGGGTTCTACGACTGCCTCGATTTCCGGGACGCGCGCCGCGGCGTGGCCTACGGCGATGCGGTGGGCGGCGCGCTGCGGATCCTCGTGACGGAGGACGGAGGCCGGAGCTGGCACCTCGTTCCCGACGACGCGCTCCCGCCGGCGCTCCCGGGCGAGGGCGGCTTCGCGGCGAGTGGCCTGTGCGTGGAGACCGGGCCGGCCGGACGCGCGTGGATCGCCGCGGGCAACGCCACCGCCTCTCGCGTATTCCTCACCGGGGATGACGGGCGGAGCTGGCGGGCCGTCCGGGTCCCGGTGGAGGCGGGGGAGGGAGCCGGGCTGACGGCGATCTCCATGGCCGACGCCCGTCGCGGGTTCGTCTTCGGCGGGATCCTCCACGCGCCGGACGCGCACACCCGCAACGTGGCCCGGACCGATGACGGCGGCGAGACCTGGACTCTCCTCCCCGCCCTCTCCTTCCCGGGCGCCGCGTACGGCGGCCTGGTCGTTCCCGGCACAGGCGGCCGGGGGCTCGTCGCGGTGGGCCCGGGCGGCGCCGCCGCATCCGTGGATGGCGGCGAGAGCTGGATCACGCTGGACGACCGCGCCTGGTGGTCGATCGGCTCGGGGGGTGTCGGGGCCACGTGGATCACGGGTCCCGACGGCCGGATCGCTCGCCTCGCCTGGTAGACGACGCGGCCGGCGCACCCCGTGGCCCCGAGGAGAAGGCCAGGGGTGCGCGGGACACCGCGCGGGCGGCCGCCGGGCTGGCGACCGCCGGGCCGCCGTCGGTCAGCCGTCGGTCAGCCGGATCCGACGGTGAAGTCGATGGCGCTCAGCTCCGTTCCGCTCCCGTCCACGAGGCGGACGGTCCACGCGCCGGCCCACTCCGCGGGTATGGTCTTGGCGCTCCACGTGCGCCAGCGCGGCCCGCGGGCGGTGAGGGGCACGCGGGCGACTTCCTCACCGTCGCGCAGCCACACGGCCTCGAACTGCTGCTCGGCGAAGTCGCCCTCGAGCACCACGTAGAAGTACACCCTGCCGACATCGGCGGAGAAGCTCGTCGCCTCCCCGACCGGCTCCCGGTCCTCGACTCCGGTGGCCAACACGGCGCGGGAAACGGTGACTCCGGATTCCGTTTCCTCCTGCGCGGCCGCGGCGCGCGGCGTGGCCGCGGTGACGAGCAGCAGCGCCAGGGCGGCGCCGGCGAGCACGAGCATCCTGGTCTTCGAAAGCATCGTGGCCTCATCCTCTGGGGGAATGGCGTGGGGAGAACGTCCAACGTCGGGCCATGAACGCGCGCCGTCAAGATTCCGGACGACAGGCCCGCGGTTGAGGACTCGGCCCGACCGGCGATACGTTGCGGTCATGTACCTCCGCGACTCCCACACCCCGCCCCGCGGCCCGGCCGCCGCCGCCGCCCTCCTGGTCGCCGCCGGCGCCGCGTTCGCCGCCCCGGACGGGGGGGCGCCCCCGTGCGAGGAGAGCGACGGCCGCGACGGGCGCCCCTCGGCCGACCTCTACTGCATAGTCCTCGTCCCCACGCCCGACCTGCGCGGCGTGGAAGCGGAGGTGGCGCTGCGGCGCGCCCCATCGCCGTTCTCCCTGTCCGTCACCGCGCAGGGAACGCCGCGCTACACGCCGGTGGTGCGGATCGCGGGGCTGCCGGCCCCTGCCACGCTGGGGGAGTATCGGGCCTACGTGGCGTGGGTCGCCTCACCCACGCTGTCGACGGTGGAGCGCCTGGGCGTGGTCGGCAACGGGGAGACGACGCTGCCCGTGGTGGACCTGGACAAGTTCCTGATCCTGGTGTCGGCGGAGCCGTCGGCGGACGTGGCGGAGCGGACCGGGCGGATGGCGCTGCGCGGGTTCTCGCCCAGCACGCGGCGCCAGCCGGCGGACGTGCTGGAGTTCGCCTTCGGCAGCGGCGGGGAGCCCGAGGCGCGCGCGGCTGCGCCCGCCGGCGCCGGGGTGGCCGCGGTGACGGACTCCCACGCGCACGGGCACGCGCCCGGGAGCGCCGGGGCGGCGTGGCCGATGCCGCCCATGCCGGAAGGGCTCGCCATGCTCCCGGCGCTGATGGCGCTGGACCCGCCGCCGGTGACCGCCTACCTGCCGAGCGTGGACGACCCGGCGGCCATTCCGGCGGCGCGGCCGCGGGAGCTGGCGCGGCTGGCGGACGGGGACACGCTGGCGCTGGAAGCGGGCTACGTCCGGCAGACGCGCTGGGGCCGGGAGTTCATCGGCTACGGCTTCAACGGCCAGGTCCCGGGCCCCCTGGTCCACGTGCCGCGGGACGCGGAGATCGTGGTGCGGTTCCGCAACTCCATCGACTGGCCGGCGACGGTCCACTGGCACGGGGTGCGGGTCGAGAACCGCTTCGACGGGGTGCCGCACGTCACGCAGGAGCCGGTGGCGCCGGGCGACTCGTTCACCTACCGGATCCGCTTCCCGGACGAGGGGATCTACTGGTACCACCCGCACCACCGCGAGGACGTGCTCAAGGAGCTGGGGCTGTACGGCAACCTGCTCGTGGACCCCACGGAGCCCGACTACTGGGGGCCGGCCAACCGCGAGGAGGTGGTGGTCCTGGACGACTTCCTCATGGGCGACGATGGGCCCTTCCCCCTGGGGCTCGAGGGTGCGACCCACGCGTTCATGGGCCGGTTCGGCAACATCTTCCTCGTGAACGGCGAGCCGGCCTACCGCCTGGCGGTGGACCGCGGCGAGGTCGTCCGCTTCTACTTCACGAACGTTTCCAACACCCGCACGTTCAACATCTCCTTCCCGGGCGCCCGCATGAAGGTGACGGGGTCGGACATCGGGGGGTTCGAGCGGGAGGCGTGGGTCGAGAGCGTCGTCATCGCGCCGGCGGAGCGGTACGTGGTGCACGTACGGTTCGACCGGCCGGGGGCCGTGCCGCTGCTCAACGCGGTCCGCGGGGTGGACCACCTGTTCGGGGTCTACTTCCCCGAGACGGACACGCTGGGCGTGGTCGCCGTCGGGGACCGCGCCGCCGAGACCGACCACGCCCGCTCCTTCGCCGCCCTGCGCGAGAACCCCTACGTCAGGGCGGCCGTAGCGGGATTGCGCCGGCACGCCGACCGGCCGGTGGACCGCGAGCTGGTGCTGACGCTGGAGACCGGGGAGCTGCCGTTCGTGGTGGACCGGCTGATGCGGCTGGACTCCGCCTACTTCGACCCGGTGGAGTGGAGCGGGACGATGCCCATGATGAACTGGGCGTCCACGGCCGCCGAGGTCCGGTGGATCCTCCGCGACCCCGCGACCGGCCGGGAGAACATGGACATCGACTGGCGCTTCCGCGTCGGCGACGTGGTGAAGCTGCGGCTGCGCAACGAGCGGCGGGTGCTGCACGGCATGCACCACCCCATCCACATCCACGGCCAGCGGTTCCTGGTGCTGGCGGTGGACGGCGTCGCCAACGACAATCTGGTATGGAAGGACACCGTCCTCCTGCCGGCCGGGTCCACCGCGGACCTGCTGCTGGAGGTATCGAACCCGGGGACGTGGATGATCCACTGCCACGTCTCCGAGCATCTCGAGACGGGGATGCACATGACGTTCACGGCCGGGGGCGCATGAGCGCCCGCCCGGCCCGGACCCACGGGGGAACCATGGCTGCTCGCGCCTCACGCACCCGCACGCTTCCCGGCCACGCCGCCCTGCTCGGCCTCGCCCTCTCCGTCCTGGCCGGGGTGCCCGCACCCGCCGCGGGGCAGCGGGCGGAGGACCTGCACGCCGACCTGCGGGCGGCGTACGTGGCGGTGGACGCGCCGGTCGTGGCGTTGACGAACGTGAAGGTCATCGACGGCACGGGCGCGCCCGCCCGGGACGGGCAGACGATCATCCTGCGGGACGGCCGGATCGCCGGGGTCGGCGACGCGGCGCTGATGGACGTGCCGGGTGACGCCGAGGTGCACGACCTCTCCGGCCACACGGTGATCCCGGGGCTGGTGGGGCTGCACAACCACCTGTTTTACACGGCGGCGGGGGGCCGCTCGGCGCAGATGACGCAGACGGGACCGCTGCTGTACCTGGCTTCCGGCGTCACCACGATCCGGACGACGGGGAGCCGGGCGCCGTACGACGAGATCAACCTGCGTGAGGCGATCGAGCTCGGCTGGGTCCCCGGCCCGCGCATGCACATCACCGCCCCCTACATCACCGGCGGCCACGGCACGAACACCATGGTGCAGATCAACTCGCCGGCGGCGGCGCGGCGGTTCGTCGCGTACTGGGGCGAGGAGGGGGCCACGTGGCTGAAGGCGTACACCAACATCGGCAGCGCCGAGCTGAAGGCCGCCATCGACGAGGCCCACGCCCGGGGCATGAAGGTGACCGGCCACATCTGCTCCGTCAGCTTCCGGGAGGCCGTCGCCCTGGGGATCGACAACCTGGAGCACGGGCTGTTCACGAACTCCGATTACGCCGAGGGGAAGAAGAAGGACGAGTGTCCCACGAACGTGGTCACGCGCGTGGGACTGGTGGATGTGGACGGTCCCGAGGTCGCCCGCACCTTCCGGGACATGGTCGAGAACGGCGTCGCCATGACCTCCACGCTGGCGGTCTACGAGCTGTTCGTGCCGCAACGCCCGACGCGGGACGAGCGGACCCTCCGGGCCATGGCCCCGGAGGTCCGCGCCGACTACCTGGCCGCCCGCGCGCGCATCGACGAGGGCGGGCGGACCGCGTACACCGCCGAGATCTTCCGCAACGCCATGGCCTACGAGCGCGCGTTCCACTCGGCGGGCGGGCTCCTCGCCGCGGGCGTCGACCCCACCGGGAACGGGGGCGCGCTGCCCGGGTTCGGTGACCAGCGCAATTACGAGCTGCTGATCGAGGCCGGGTTCTCGCCGGAGGAGGTCGTGAACATCATGACGCTGAACGGCGCCCACGTCCTCGGTGTCGACGCCGAGCTGGGCTCCATCGAGGCCGGCAAGCTCGCGGACCTGGTGGTCATCCCCGGCGACCTCACCACCGACCCGTCGCTCATCCGCGGCACGCGGCTCGTGTTCAAGGACGGGGTCGGCTACGACCCGGCGAAGCTCATCGCGGATGCGGAAGGCCTGGTCGGGATCCGCTGATCACCCTGGAGCGAAGGAGTCCGCCATGCCCATGAAGACGATCCTCTCCCTCGTCGCCTGCTGCGCGCTGCCCCTCGGCGCGGCCGCCCAGCAGACCGCCAAGCCGGTGCTGCACGGCCAGCACTGGATCGCCATCACCGGCAAGCCCCTGGGCGCCACCGCCGGGGCCATGATGTTCCAGCAGGGCGGGAACGCGGTGGATGCCGCGGCCGCCATGCTCGCGGCCACCGCCACGATGTGGGACGTCCTGAGCTGGGGCGGGGAGACCCAGGCGCTGATCTACAACCCGCACACCCGCAAGGTCATCGGGATCAACGCCCTCGGCGTCGCGCCCGCCGGCGCCACGGCGGAGTTCTTCACGTCCCGGGACATGCGCTATCCGCCGCAATACGGGCCCCTCGCCGCCGTCACCCCGGGCACGCCGGGCGGGCTCATGGTGATGCTGGCGGAGTACGGCACGCTCTCGCTGGCCGAGGTGCTGGCCCCCGCGATCCAGATGGCGGACGGCTACCCCATCGAGGAGCAGACGGCGCGGAGCATCCAGAACAACCGCGAGCGGATCGCGGAGTGGCGCTACTCGAAGGCGGTGTTCCTGCCCCATGCCGGCGAGGAGTGGGAGGCGCCGCGGACGGGTGAGATCTTCCGGCAGCCGGATCTGGCGGCCACGCTGCGGAAGCTGGTGGAGGCGGAGCGGGAGGCGCTGGCGGCGGGGCGGAGTCGCAGGGAAGCGATCCAGGCCGCGTACGAGCGGTTCTACCGGGGCGACATCGCGCGGGAGCTCGTGCGGGGCGTGCGGGAGGAGGGGGGGCTGTTCACGCTGGAGGACCTTGCGCGCTGGCAGGTCCGCATCGAGGAGCCGGTCAGCACCACATACCAGGGGATCGAGGTCTACAAGCTGACCCACTGGACCCAGAGCCCCGTCCTGCTCCAGGCGCTGAACATCCTGGAGACCATGGACCTCCGGGCGATGGGCTACAACAGCGCGCGCTACATCCACGCGCTGTACCAGGCCATGAACCTCGCGTTCGCCGACCGCGACTTCTATTACGGCGACCCGTACTTCCCGCCGGAGGAGCCGATCCGCGGCCTGCTCTCGAAGGAGTACGCTCGCGCCCGGGCGGAGACCATCGACTGGACCCGCAACGACCCGGACGTCCGGCCGGGGGACCCGTACCCCTTCCAGGGGGAGAGGAACCCCTTCCGGGCGTACCTCGAGGCGTGGCGCACCCGCGACCCGGAGACCCGCACCTCCCGGGCCGACTCGTACGACGACGCCTTCTACGCCGGGACCACCTCGGTCCAGGCGGCGGACACCTCCGGCTGGGTGGTGTCCATCACGCCGAGCGGCGGCTGGATCCCCGCCGTGGTGGCCGGCCGGACCGGGATCGGGCTGAGCCAGCGCATGCAGAGCTTCGTGACCGACCCGGCCGAGAACCCGTACAACGTGGTGGAGCCGGGGAAGCGGCCGCGGGTCACGCTGACGCCGACCCTCGCCCTCAGGGACGGCGCGCCGTTCCTGTCCTTCGCGGTGCAGGGCGGCGATTCCCAGGACCAGAACCTCCTCCAGTTCTTCCTGAACATGGTCGAGTTCGACATGGATGTGCAGGAGGCGGCGGAGGCGGCGAACATCAACAGCTTCCAGATGCGGAGCTCCTTCGGGGACCACGAGTCCACCCCCGGCCGCCTGCTCCTGCACGACGCCGTGCCGCCGTGGGTGCGCGGCGAGCTGCGGGAGTTGGGCTACGACCTCCGGTTCGACGACCGCACGTCCGGGCCCATCAACGCCATCTGGTTCGATCGCCAGCACGGCACCTTCTGGGGCGGCTCCAGCCACCACGGCGAGGATTACGGCATCGCCTGGTGAGCCGGGCGGCGGCGGTCGGGTCAGAACTGTCGGCCGAGGCTCACGTCGAACCGGCCGTCTCCCATCGTCGCGTGGCCGTAGCCGGCCTCCAGGAGCCCGAACGGGAGGCGCCAGACCCCGCCGATCTCCGCACCGGCGATCCACCGGGCGGCATCCCAGGCGGCGGGGCGGTCCGCGACGGCGCCGGAGCGGATCCGGAGGCGAGCGTGGCCGCCCAGCCGCGGAACCGCCAGGTCCACGCCGGCGACGGCCCGGGCCAGGCCGCGGCCCTCGCCCCAGCGCAGTCCCGGGACGGCGTGCTGGTCACCGAGCGCCGGCTGCGCGTCGACCGGGGCGAGGTCGCTGACCCCGCGAAGGTCGAGCAGGGGCGCGACCTGGAGCGCCCCACCGGTCCGCGTGAGGGAGCCCGCGACGGCGAAGCGGCGGTATGGCTGGTCGCCCCAGCGGGCCTCGGCCTCGAGGAGTAGCGGCACTCCCACCACCCGGGCCTGTGACGGGATGGAGGAGAGGCGGAGGAGGGGGCCGTACGACGCGCTGCCGGGCGCGAGCTGCGGGTCCAGCCACTCCGCCAGGCCGGTCACCGTGAGCACGCGCTCCCGCAGGATGTGCGGAAGCTCGATGCCGACCCACCCGCCCGTTCGGAGCACCTCGACAGTGCTCCGGGTGTCCTCCGTGAAGGTCCGGACGGAGCGCTCCCGAACGTGGGCCCCGACCGTCCAGGCGTAGTGCCGCCGCGTGATCGGGTGGATGCGGGCGGACAGCGCCGCCCATCGGTCGAGACCATCGGTGGAGACGGCGCCGCTCAGGATCGCCGGCCTGCCGGCGAAGCCCCCCTGGCGGTCGAGCGTCGCCCACGCCCGGCCGCCACGGTCGTTTTCGAAGCCGGCGCCGAGCGACGCCGACAGCTGCGCCGGCGCGTCCAGACGGACCACCAGCGTGGGGAACCCCCCCGCCGTGTCCGGCTCCGCCACCCGCGGCCACACGCCCTCGAAGAGGCCGGTGCCGTACAGCCGGTCCACCGCGGCGAGCGCGGCCGCGGGGGCGTACGGACCCGGTGCGACGGGAGCGAACACGTGGCGCGCCAGCGCGGCGAGCGCCGGATCCTCGGACTCGACCCGGAGCCCACCGAGCCAGCGGGGCGCGGGCGGGAGCGGCCGTTCGCCCCGTCCGTCCGACCGCGGTGGCGGGATCTCGCGGCGGGCCGTCTCGAGCCCGAGCTCGATGAGCGGCGACGGGTCGTCCGGAAAGCCCGCCCCGACACCGCCGTCCACGACCGGCGCCACAAGGACGTCGGGCGGGATCGTGTCCGGGTGCATGTTCCGCTGCATCAGACTCAGGGCGCGCTGGACCACCGCCAGCGCCTCGAGGGAGCCGATCTCTTCCGGCGGCCGCCCCACGTCGACGGCGATGATGCTGGTGGCCCCGAGCCGTCGCGCCTCGGCGGTGGGCACGTTGTCCACGATCCCGCCATCGACCAGGAGGCGATCGCCCCACCGGACCGGCGCCCAGAATCCGGGAAAGGCCATGCTGGCGCGGGCGGCCAGCGCCAGGTCGCCGCTGTCCAGCACGACGACCGCCCCCGTCCCGAGGTCGGCCGCGATGGCGCGGTAGCGTCGCGCGAGCCGGTCGAAATCGCCGCGGGCCCGGGCGTTCGCATCGAAGAGCAGCCCGGCCAGCGCGCGGTTGATCCGCCACTCGCCGAAGAGCCCGCGGCTGACCTGCCGCTGCGCGAGGTCGAGGCCGAAGGTCAGCAGCGGCAGCCGCACGGCCCGCTCCGGCCCCACCAGGGCGGCGGTCGGATCGAACATCTCTCCCCACGCGATGGCCGTGGTGCGCTCGCGGATCTCGTCCGGCTCGTACCCGGCGGCGTACAGGGCACCGATGACCGCGCCCATGCTCGTCCCCACCACCAGGTCGGGATCGTAGCCGAGGCTGTCCAGGCGCAGCAGGACCCCCACGTGCGCGAGGCCCCGGGCGCCGCCCCCGCTCAGCACGAGCGCCTGCTGCGCCGCCGCCGGCGCCGGTCCGCCCATGGCCATCGGGCCGACCAGTGCGGCCATGACGGCGAGCGCGACCACGATGGAGCGCGCGTGGGCAGCGGGCATCGACTCCCCTTGCGGCTGCGCCCGATCCCGCCCGGGCCATGGCGACGCGCGCGTTTTGCGCGTGCAGGCCGCCGTCCGTGCAATCCGTACGCCGCCGTCCGGGGTCCGGGTCGTGCATCGCGGTCCGGCCCATGCACGCTCAACCCTTTCGCCCACCGCGCCCGGCCACGGCGGCGGCCATCGTGCTGGCCGTCGCGCTGGCACCGGGCTCGACATTCGCCCAGACGACCGCTGGACCGGGTCCGTTCTTCGAGGCCCGGGACGCCTGGATCGCATCGGCGTACGTCGGCGCCGCCGCCCTGGCGTTCCCGTTCGATGAGGCGATCGCCGTCGAGATCCAGGCGTCGCCGCTCCGGGCGACCTCGAGCCTGCGGCGCACCTCCCGCGCCTTCGACCTCCTCGGCGTGCCGGGCACCGTCATCCTCGGTCCCGGGCTCTACGGCGCCGGCCGCCTCCTCGACCGCCCGGAGATGGCGGACGTGGGGCTGCACGTCACGGAGGCGTTCCTCGTCGCGGAGATCCTGACCGGCGTCCTCAAGTACACGGCCGGTCGCAGCCGCCCGCGGCGCGATGTCCACGCGCCCTTCGACTTCCGCCTCTTCCGGGGCTTCGAGGGATCCGACTACAAGGCCTTCCCGTCGGGGCACACCTCCGGCGCGTTCGCCGTCGCCGCCACGCTCGCCCACGAGATGGAGCGGCTCTGGGGCGGGAGCCCGTGGCTGTACGGCGTCGTCACGTACGGCCCGGCCGCCCTGGTCGGCTTTTCCCGCATGTTCGACAACGCCCACTGGACCAGCGACGTGGTCTTCGGCGCCGCCATCGGAGCGTTCAGCGGCTGGAAGGTCGTGAAATACAACCACGAGAACCCCGACAACCGCGTGAACCGCTGGTTCCTTGCCGGCTCGATCACGCCGGGGAGCCCCGGGACGTTCCGGCTCGCGGTTCTCCCGGTGGCGTTCCGGTAGGGCCCGACCCTTGGCGGGCGCGGCGGACCGCCCCATGTTTCGCGCATGAAAACGACACACCGCGTTCGCCGCTTCGCGGGCCACCGCCCCCTCCTCGCGTCCGGCTTCCTGGCCGCCCTCTCGGCCGTCCCGGCAGGGGCTCCCGGACCGCTGGCGGCCCAGGAGCTCACGTTCGAGGAGTACGAGCCGCGCTCCACGCTCGTCGTCCCGGCGAATCCGGTGACGCGGGCGAGGCTCCCGTTCATCGACGTGCACAGCCACCACCGCCGGCTCACGCCGGAATCCGTGGACGCGGTGGTCGCCGCCATGGACCGGCTGAACATGGCGGCGCTGGTGAACCTGAGCGGCGGGAGCGGCGCGGAGCTGGCGGAGCGCGTGCGGCTCACCGCGGGCCGCCATCCGGGGCGCTTCGTGACGTTCGCGAACCTGGACTTCGACGGGATCGATCGGCCGGAGTGGGGAGAGCGGGCCGCGCGGCAGCTCGAGGAGGATGTCCGCGCCCACGGCGCCGCCGGGCTGAAGATCTTCAAGAACCTCGGCCTGACCCTGGAAGATGCGGCCGGCCGCAGGGTGCCGACGAACGATCCGCGGCTGGATCCCGTCTGGGCCCGGGCCGGCCAGCTCGGCATCCCGGTGCTGATCCACACCGGCGAGCCGGCCGAGTTCTTCGAGCCCCACGACCGGTTCAACGAGCGGTGGCTGGAGCTGAAGCAGTTCCCCGGCCGGGCCCGCCCCGCCGACGAGTACCCGTCGTGGGACGTGGTCATGGCCGAGCAGCACGACGTCTTCCGCCGGCACCGCGGCACCACCTTCATCAACGCCCACCTCGGGTGGATGGGCAACGACCTGGGCGGGCTCGGGCGCCTGCTCGATGAGCACCCGAACGTGGTCACCGAGGTGGCCGCCGTCATCGCCGAGCTCGGCCGCCAGCCCCGGCACGCCCGCGACTTCCTCATCCGCTACCAGGACCGCGTCCTCTTCGGCAAGGACACCTTCGCGGAGGAGGAGTATCATACCTACTTCCGCCTCTTCGAGACCGCCGACGAGTACTTCCCGTACTTCCGGAAGCGCCATGCCTTCTGGCGACTCTACGGCCTCGACCTGCCCGACGACGTGCTCCGCAAGCTCTACAGCGAGAACGCCCGCCGCGTGATCCCGGCCCTCAGGCGGTAGCGCCCGCGCCTAGTTCCCGCCTTCGCTCCACGGCGGCGTCACGCCGTTCATCCGGGCATACGCGATGGCCTGCCCCAGGTGCTCGTGCATGTGCATGACCAGCAGCGTCAGCACCTGCCGCTTCGTCACGTCCTGACCGAACATCTTCGTCTGCTCCTCGAGCTGCGCGTCCGACACATCGGCGAGGGCGTGCGTCGCGTGCCTGAAGGAGTGCTCCAGCGACTCCAGGATCCGCGCTTCGTCCCCGCTCCGCTCCAGCTCCCGCATCCGACGCATGCCCTCCTGCATCGAGCTCGCCGCCATGGACTCCGGCACCGACACCCCGGCCATCGACGGGATCATGAAATTCGCGCCCGCCACATGGCCGAACACCTCGCCCGCCGAGCGCACTCCCTCCGCCGGCCGCCAGTCGTACTTGCCCGTCATGGCCCGCGCCAGCCCCATGTACTTCCGCTCCAGCTGCTCCACGTCCCGGATCAGCTCCGCCCGCAGACCTGTGGCGGGTGGCGCCGCATGCATGTCCTGGTGGTCGGCGCCATGACCCGCGTGTCCCTGCGCCGCCACCGGACCGGCCACGACCACGGCCAGCCCGAGCGCGAGCGCGCCCGCACGTACCTTCATCGCTCACTCCTTCGTGTTGGGGATTCCAGCGAACTGCCGCAAGATAACGCTCCAGGACCCACCATCGCACACCGCCCCCGTGCTCCCGGGGTCGATCCCTCCGTTCTGGAGGACCATCGCTCCTGTGCGAAGGGCCGTCCCTCCTCCCGAGGAACGGCCCCCTGGCCGCCGGCACGGGACCGACCGGTCACGACCCGGCCGGCACCGCCTGCGCCTGGATCTCGATCGTGAGCTCGTGGCCCACCAGCACGCCGCCGGCTTCGAGGGCCTGGTTCCACGTCAGCCCCCACTCCCGACGATCGAGCTTCGTCCGGGCGCTGAAGCCGGCGCGCTGGCCCCCCCACGGGTCGATGCCGCGACCCTCGAAGCGTGCCTCCAGCGTGACCTCCTTCGTCGTCCCGCGGATCGTCAGGTCGCCGACCACCGTGAACTCGTCGCCCGGCTCCGCGTACGCCCCTTCCACCCGCTTGCTCCGGAAGGTGATCTTCGCGTGCTTCTCCACGTCCAGGAAGTCACCCGAGCGGAGGTGCGTGTCCCGGTCGGTGGAGCGCGTGTCGATGCTCTTCGCATCGATCTCCACGTCCACCCGGCTGGCGTCCGGGTCGGCCTCGTCGATCACCAGCGTACCCTGCACGTCCGAGAACATCCCCCGCACGGTCGTGAACATCATGTGGCGCGCCGAGAACTCCACCTGCGTGTGCGCCGGATCGAGCGCCCAGGTCCGCGTCTCGGTCGCCGTCCGATTCTGCTCTGCCATCTGTGCCTCCATCGTTGAATGAGTGTGGCCGGTCACCCCGGCCCATCCCGCTGGCCCGTGATTCTCGATTTCGAGATTTCTGGCCAGAAAAAACACCTCACGGCACCGCCCCCTCACTGCTCCGCTTCCGGCTCGGGCAGCGGCGCTTCGGCCGCACCCCGGCCCAGACGCCGGAGCAACTCGATCGCCGTCCGCTTCTCCGCCCGGTCCAGCGACGCCATGGCCGCCGTGAGCGCCCCGGCATGCACCGGGAAGATCCGGGCCATCCGCTCCCGCCCCGCGGTCGTGATCGCCGCGTAGATCGCCCGCCGGTCGCCGGGGCAGGGCTTCCGCTCCACCAGCCCCTTCTCCACCAGCCGGTCCACCACGTAGGTGATCCCGCCGCTGGACTTCAGCACCTTCCGCTGGAGCTCGCCCACCAGCAGGTCGCCCCGGTGGTAGAGGGCCTCGAGGGCGGCGAACTCCGCCAGCGAGAGCCCGTGCCGCTGCGCGTCGGCGTCCGCGTGCGCCGTGACGGCCGTGGCGGCGCGGCTGAGCACGACGAAGAGCTTGAGCGCGAGGTCGGTGTCGGTGCGTGGCATTGTCTCGAAGTTAAATATCTTTGCACAAAGATACATCCGGGGCGGACCGCCGTCAACCCCCGCTTCCCGTTACGCGGGCGGCGCCGGGTCCCGGGGCCGGCCTCACAGGAATTCCTGAAACAGGACCATGGCAATGGTCGCGACGCTGGCGACGGTGGCGACGCCCGCGCGGCGCCCCTGGCCGAAGGCCTCCGGCAGCAGCTCCACGAGAACCATGTAGACCATGGCGCCGGCGGCGAAGCCGAGGCCGTAGGGGAGCCCGGCCCGGAACGTCTCGACGAAGAGGAACGCCGGGACGGCCATGAGGGGCTGGGGGAGGGAGGAGAAGATGCTCCACCCCGCGCACGCGGGCAGGCTCATGCCGCGGGGGCGGAGCACGGCGGTGATGGCCAGGCCCTCGGGGATGTTGTGAACGGCGATGGCGAGGGTGATGATGGTCGCCAGGGTGACACCGCCCCCGAAGGAAACCCCGACGGCGACCCCCTCCGAGAACGAGTGCACGGTCATGACGACCAGGACGAGGATCATGCGGCGCGCGCTCTCCCCCCGCACCGCGCCGAAGATCAGCTCCTCCTCGCCCCGCTCCCCCAGGAACTTCTGGGTGAGGAGGATGAAGAGCACGCCCAGGAAGGCGCCGGCCACCGTTTCCGCGCTCCCGTACCCGGTGCCTTCCGCGACGAGGCCGAAGCTGGCGCCGAGCATGAGGCCGGCGGCGACGGCGTTGGAGTAGGCGACGAACCGCTCGGAGACGGTGCGGACGAAGAGGAAGGGGAGCGCCCCGAGTCCGGTCGCCAGCGCGGTGGCGAGGGCGTAGAGGAAGACGACGACGACGTCGTTCACGAGCCCGCCAGGAGGACCACCATGGCCATGGCAACCAGCGTCACGAGGGCGATGCTCGTGCTGCCCGCCTGGTGGTAGGACTCGGGCAGGAGCTCCACGAGGACCAGGTAGAGCAGGGCCCCCACCGCGAACCCGGTCGCCCAGGGCATGAGGGCGGGGGCGGCCCCGACGACGGCGAAGGTGGTGACGGCGAGGAGGACCTGGTTCAGGTTGACGGCCACCGCGAGAGCCCCGGCCTGCCCGGCCCGGAGCCCCCGGTCGGCGAGCATCTCGGTGAGGACCACGGCCTCCGGGATGTTGTGGACCGCCAGGGCGAGGGCCATGCCGATGCCGAAGGGGAGGGAGATGAGCATCGCGACCCCGATGGCGATCCCCTCGTGTGCCGCGTGGAGCGTGTCCACGAGGATGACCCGGTAGCCGTGCGCAGGGCCTGCGTCCTCGGCCCGTTCCAGGTCCAGCTCACCGGTCCCCGTGGCGGCGTGGGTCCCCCGCACGAAGGCGATCCCCAGCAGAGCGCCGAGGGCGCCCTGGGCCGTTCCTTCGGCGAGCCCCACGGTCAGGAGCATGTAGGCGACGCCGATCATGAGCCCCGCGGCCAGGGCATTGGCGATCCCCAGGGCGGCCCGGGGGGTGCGGCCGCGCAGGACGTGCGGGAGGACCCCGAGCGCCGCCGTCATGGAGGCGAGGGCCGAGAACAGCAGAACGGTGAGGGTCGGCTCCAGCGTCGTCACGGGCGAATGATGCCGAACGGGAGGCCATCGCGCGAGAACCGCGGTCCGAGGATTGCACTCGGCGGCGCGCATGACTACCAGAGCGGACGCAGGGATCGGAGCCGGCCTTCTCCTTCTCACACTGGCGGCGTGCGGCGGCCCGGCCACGGGGCCGGCGCTGCCGACGCCGGAGGGACCGGGCATCGAGGGTGCCCGCGGGGTCCCGGGGTTCGACACCCGGGACTACCCGGGCGACGCGGTGATGGCCGCGTGGCGGGAGTCGTCTCCGTATCGCTGGGTCGGCTACTACCTCCCCGCGCCCTGCTACACCGGTACGTCCTGGGATGGCCGCCGGGCCGCGCTGGCGGGCATGGGGTGGGGTCTCGCGGTGCTGTTCGTCGGCGAGCAGGACTGGGCGGCCTCGGCGCCCTCCGGCGCTGTCTCGGGTGCCGATCCGGGAAACCAGCCGGTCCGCTGCACCAGCACGAACCTCACGCCGGAGCGCGGAGCCGCGGATGGGCGGGCGGCCGCGTCATCGGCCGCGACGGAAGGCTTCCGGTCGGGCGCCATCATCTTCCTGGACGTGGAGCGCGTGGACACGGTCTCCGCCCCGCTCACGGCCTACGTGCGGGCGTGGGTCGAGACCGTACTCGCGGATGGCCGCTTCGTGCCCGGGCTCTATGCCCACGCCGCCAACGCGGATGCGTTGCTGGCCACGGCCTCCGCCACGTTCAGGGCGGCGGGCCGGACGGACACGCCGCCGCTCTGGGTCGCGACGACCAACGGCTTCAGCCTCCGGCGGGCCCCCACCGAATCGGGGTTCCCCGCCGCCCGGATCTGGCAGGGGATCCTGGACGCCCGCGAGACCTGGGGAGGGCACACCCTCCGGATCGACGCCAACGTGGCCAGCGAGGCGAGCCCCTCGGGGTGAAGCCCGCGCCCGGTCAGCCCGGCCGGCGGGTCCAGATGGCGACGACGCCGCACGCCGCGAGCTCGCCGGAATAGACGGGCGGCACCTCCGAGATGCGGCGGTAGACCTCGATGGCCTGGATCAGCTCGGGCGCCACCAGCCCGTTGAACGACTCGTACGTTCGTCCCGGGTGTCCGCCCGGCCGGATCAGGGCGCCGTCCACGTAGACGGACGGGGCGCACTGCAGCCCGCCCGTCCCGCTCCCGCCGCGCGGGTTCAGGGGATCCTCCCCCCACCCGGCGGCCCGCTTGGCGCCGACCATCTCGATGTCGGCCCCCATGCCGTTTCCCAGGACCTTCACGCCGGGCGTGCGGCGGAAGATGTCGGTGAGGAGGGTGGGGCGATACCGCTCCAGGGTCTCGGCCTCGATGAACCGGCCGAGCCCCCGGTCCTTGCGCAGGTAGTAGCCCGTGTCCGCCAGGTAGTCCAGGCGACGCTCCACGACGACGATCGGCTCCATGGCAATGGCCTGGGGCGCCAGCAGCAGCTCCAGCGCGAGCTCGTCCCGCTGCGTGAACCGGACGGGGCCCCCGGCCGTCGCGTACCCGAGGTGCTCCGCCCGCAGGCTGAACGCCTCGCCATACCCCGGATGCGCGACCCGGAAGACCCCGTCCTCGTCCGTGATCGCCGACGTCAGTGGCTCACCGCCCGCAGCCGCCAGCGTCACCGTGGCGCCGACGATGGGCGCGCGGCCATCCCGGGACAGGACCTTTCCCCGGATCTCGTTGGTCCACGTCGCGGTCACCCGCGCGGCGCCCGCCTTCACCGCGAGGTCCTGGCGCTGCACGGTCCCCGGGCGAAGCTCCAGCGACGCGCCCCCCGCCGCCGCGCCCGGCGTGGCGACCATGCCCAGCGCCGCGCCCGGGCGGAACGCGGCCAGCCGCACGATCCCGCCCGCCGGGATGCAGGCCCGGAACACGCCGGCGGTGTCCGCCGTGACGGTCCGCGGGCTCGCCAGCGCCGCCGCCTCGACCCGCACCAGCGCGTCCGCGACCGGCCACGTCGCCGATTCGTCGGTCACGGTCCCGTATACCAGGGCGCCGCCGTCGTCCCCGCAGAGCGCCGCCGCGAGGGCGGCCGGGCCGGGGAGGCCCAGGGGGAGCCGCGTCGCGGTCCCGCCGTCCACGCTGACCCAGCGCGACTCGAGCTCGACCCCGAGCGCGTCGAGTCCCGGGTGCGCAAAAGAGACCGTGTACGACCCCGAAGGCATGTCGGTGAAGCGGTACGCGCCGTCCTGTCCCGTCGTCGTCTCCAGGTCCCCGAGCTTCACCACCGCCTCGGCCAGCGGCTCGCCCCGGATGCTGTCCCAGACCACGCCGTAGACCGTGCCTCCGGCCGCCTCCGCCAGGACCACGCCCTGCTGGTCCGTCACGGTCTGCACTTCGGCGCCCGCCTCGTTCAGCGCCACGATCTCCAGCGCCGCCATCCCGGACCGGTAGGCGGGCTGGGGCTTCATGGCGACCAGCGGCATCCGCACCCGCCACCGCTTCACGATCCACACGCCGTTCGCCAGCCGCTCGTACTCCACGCGGCCGCCGGCGTGCCGCGTCGTGACCCCCCGGAAGGGGAGGGACGTGTACTCGAAGTCCAGGCGCCGCAGCTCCGCGCTGGCGCGGTCCACCCACAGGACGCCCTTCACGTCCGGGAGGTCCCGCCCACGGACCGGTTCGAACGCGAGCCCCACCAGGTCCGGCTCCTCCTCGGGACCCGCCACCACGCTGAAGCAGTGTGACCCCAGGAACGTCTCCGACAGCAGCACGGCGGCGTCCGGGCCGAAGTAGTCGAACTTGCCCGCCTCCCCTTCCACCTCCCGGATGTAGCCGAGCCGCTCCAGCTCCTCCGCCGGACGGCTCACGTACGGGCTGCTGCTGTAGTATCCGACCCGCGACCGCTGGCTCGCCTCCCGCACCGAGTGCGCGTTCGGCGACAGCTCCCGGGCGTACTGCATGATCCGCATCCGCAGCGCCTTCTGCTCCTCACCCCACCACGCCACCTGCAGCGCCTTCCGCGCCTCTTCCCACAGCGCCGCCGTCTCCGGCCCCGTTCCGGGACGGGCCCGGCAGCGCGCCCGCGTCGACACCGAGATGCCCGTCAGGTCCACGGCCTGGACCGGCACCTCCAGGCGCTGCTCCACGGCCGGGCCCGCGGTCAGCTCGAACGGGGGGCTTTCCCCGCCCGCGTATCCGATCAGCTCGGCCACCAGACGGTACCGGCCCGGCTTCGCCGCCCGGATCGCGAACCCTCCGGTGCTGTCGGTGAGCACCCCTTCGTGACGCACGCCCGCGTCATCCACCAGCACCACGAACGCGCCCCAGAGCGGGCGGCCCGTCGCCTCTTCCACCACCTCGCCGCGCACCGCCTGGGCGGTGGCGGGGGCCACGGTCAGCAGGGCCAGAGCCCCGACGGTCAGGGTCCGGAGGAGGGGCCGGAAAGCGCTCATGATCGTCATTGCAGGGGGGGAATATGACGGCTCCAGGCTCAAAACGCGTCAGCCCCGGGAATGTGACACCGCCCGCCCGGAGAGGACCAGCGAGGCGCTCTCCTCCCCCGGGGCTTGCCGGCCGCACCGGCCGAGCGGCATCCTGCCTGGTGCAATCGCGCCGCGCCAACGCGGCCCGGTCTCCCCTCCCGCCGAGGTCCGAATGCCGTGTTTCAACCGATCGCTCGCCGCGGTCTGCTCTGCCTGCGCGATCCTGATCGCTCTACCGGCCGACGCCCAGACCGGCACGCGCCTCCTGCGCAGCCCGACCGTGAGCGGGAGCAGCATCGCCTTCGCGTACGCGAACGACATCTGGATCGTCCCGCGCGCCGGCGGGGACGCCCGGCGGCTGACCAGCTCCCCCGGGCGGGAGTCCGCCCCTCACTTCTCGCCGGACGGCCGCTGGGTCGCGTTCACGGGCGAGTACGCGGGGAACCAGGACGTCTACGTGGTGCCCGCCGCGGGCGGGGAGCCGCGCCGGCTGACGTGGCACCCCATGCCGGACGTGGTCACCGGCTGGTCGGCGGACGGCGCGCGGATCGTCTTCACCTCCGGCCGCGCGAGCGCCCCCGTACCTTTCCCGCGCTTCTGGAGCGTGCCCGTGGACGGCGGGTTCCCCGAGGCGCTGCCCATCCCCCGCGGGTCGCAGGGGGAGTGGTCGCCGGACGGAAGCCGGTTCGCCTACCGCATGCCCCACAGCTTCGACGAGGAGTGGCGCAACTACCGCGGCGGCCAGACGCGGCCGATCTGGATCCTGGACATGGAGACGCACGACCTGGAGACGCCGCCGTGGGAGGGGAGCGAGGACATCGACCCGGCGTGGGTCGGCGACGTGGTCTACTTCATCTCCGACCGCGATTTCGCCGCGAACATCTGGAGCTTCGATACGCGGGCGAAGCAGCTCCGGCAGGTGACGACGTTCCGCGACTACGACGTGAAGTCGCTCAACGCCGGCGGCGGGGCGGTGGCGTTCGAGCAGGGCGGCTGGGTCCACCTCCTGGACCCCGCCACGGGGCAGCACGGGCGGGTGGACATCACCGTGAGGGGCGACTTCCCGTGGCTCCTGCACCGCTGGGCGGAGGTGGGCGGCCAGGTGCGGACCGCCGGCCTCTCCCCGACGGGCAAGCGGGCGGTCTTCGAGGCCCGGGGCGACATCTTCACCGTCCCCGCGGAGCGGGGCGACTGGCGGAACCTGAGCGCGACGCCGGGGGTGGCGGACCGCGCCCCCGCGTGGTCGCCGGACGGACGCTGGGTCTCCTGGTTCTCCGACGCCTCGGGCGAGTACCGGCTCGTGATCGCGCCGCAGGACGGGATCGGCGAGCGGCGCACCATCACGCTCCCCAGCCCCACCTTCTACTTCACCCCCGCCTGGTCGCCGGACTCGAGGAAGGTGCTGTTCACCGACACCGACCTGCGCCTGTGGGTCGTGGACGTCGCCAGCGGCAGGGCGACCCACGCGGACACCGACGCCTACATGGCGCCCGAGCGCACCATGAACCCGGTCTGGTCGCCGGATTCCCGCTGGATCGCCTACGCGAAACGGCTCCCCTCGCAGTTCCACGCCCTCCACGTCTACTCCCTGCAGGACGGCCGCGCGCGCCAGCTCACGGACGGGCTCTCGGATGCCACGTCCCCCGCGTGGGACGCGTCCGGGAAGTACCTCTACTTCCTCGCGTCCACCAACTTCGCCCTCAACACCGGCTGGCTGGACATGTCCTCGTACGATCGGCCGGTGACCCGGGCCATCTACATGGTCGTGCTCCCCCGTGACGAGCCGTCGCCGCTGCTCCCCAGGAGCGATGAAGAGAGCGCCGGGGAGCGGGACGACTCGGCCGCGGCCCGACCCGGAACCAGCGCCGCACCGCGCGTCGCCATCGATTTCGACGGCATCATGCAGCGCATCGTCTCCCTCGACGTCCCGGCCCGTGACTACGTCGAGGTCCGCGCCGGCGCCGCGGGCACGGTGTTCTACCTGGAGGCGCCCGCCACCACGGTCGGGGCGGGCGGGCCGCCCCGCGGGGGCACGCTGCACCGGTGGCGGCTGGAGGACCGGGAGGCGGAGACGTTCCTCGCCGGTGTACGCGATTTCGTCGTCTCCCATGATGGGACGAGCCTGCTCTATCGCGCCGGCTTCGGCCCGGCCGCCCACTGGGCCATCGTGCCGGCGGACAAGGCGGCGCCGAAGGAGGGGGAGGGGAAGCTCGCCACGGAGTCGCTCCGCATGCGCGTGGATCCGAAGGCCGAGTTCCGTCAGATGTTCGACGAGGGGTGGCGCTTCCAGCGCGACTTCCTCTACGTGGAGAACCTCCACGGCGTGGATTACGAGGAGAACAAGGCCCGGTACGCCCCGCTGCTGGAGCACGTCGCCCACCGGAGCGACCTCTCGTACCTGCTCGACGTCATGGGCGGCGAGATCGCCGTTGGCCACTCCTACGTGGGCGGCGGCGACGTCCCCGAGGTCGAGGGGGTCCCCGCGGGGCTCCCGGGCGCCGACCTCGAGGTGGCCAGCGGCCGCTACCGCATCGCGAAGATCTACACCGGCGAGAACTGGAACCCGCAGCTGCGGGCGCCGCTCAGCGCGCCCGGCATCGACATCCGGCAGGGCGAGTACATCCTCGCCATCAACGGCCAGGAGCTGCGCGCCCCCGACAATCCGTACCGGCTGCTCGAGGGTACCGCCGACCGGCAGACGCGGCTGCGCGTCGGGCCCGACCCGTCCGGCCGGAACGCGCGGACGATCACCGTGGTCCCCGTCGCCAGCGAGGTGGGGCTCCGGCAGTTCGACTGGGTGGAGTCCAACCGGCGCGAGGTGGACCGGGCGAGCGGCGGCCGGCTCGCCTACGTGTGGGTTCCGAACACCGGGGCGGCGGGGTACACGTTCTTCAACCGCTACTTTTTCGCCCAGCAGGAGCGTCCCGGCGCCATCATCGATGAACGGTTCAACGGGGGCGGCTCCGCGGCGGACTACATGGTCGACTACCTCAACCGCCGGCTGATCGGGTACTTCAACAACCCGGTGGGCGAGCGGCGGCCCTTCATGCTCCCGGCCGCCGGGATCTGGGGCCCCAAGGTCATGATCGTGAACGAGTCCGCGGGCTCCGGCGGCGATCTCCTCCCCTACATGTTCCGCTTCCTCGACATCGGGCCTATCGTCGGGACCCGCACCTGGGGCGGGCTCGTGGGGATCTGGGACACGCCCCCGCTCATCGACGGCGGCATCATGTTCGCCCCCCGCGGCGGGTTCTTCGATCTCGGGGGGGAGTGGGCGGTGGAGAACGAGGGCGTGGCCCCCGACGTCCACGTCGAGATGACCCCGAAGGACGTCATCGCCGGGCGCGACCCGCAGCTCGAGGCGGCCGTCCAGCTCGCGCTCCGGCTCCTCGCGGAGAACCCGGTCGTGCTCCGGGATGAGCCGCCCCCGCCGGTCCGGGCGCGCCGGCCTGGGGGCTGAGTGGGCCTCTCCAGGGCCCGCCGGCCCCGGCTCGCCTTCTTCTTGCGGAAGCGCTGCGCCGGAGGGGAGGCGAGCCTCCCGGACCCGACGAAGGGAGGCCATCGTGAGGGACCGGTCCGATGACTATGGCGTGCTGTTCGACCGCCTGCTCGAGCTCCGCCGCGAGCTGGCGGCCGGGGTGGACGACCGGCAGGATTTCCTCGACTCCCTGCCGGGCGAGGCGTGCGAGAGCGCCCGCAACCTGCTGTACTACCTGACGCTTCGCTCCCACGACCTGCGCGACCTCCAGGAAAGACTGAGCCGGCACGGCCTCTCGTCGCTCGGCCGGGCGGAGGCCCACGTCCTCTGGACTCTCGAGTCCGTGCTGGGCGTGCTGCGGCGCCTACACGCCGGGCAGCAGGGTCGGGAGCCGCGGGAAGCCATGAGTCCCGAGCGCGCCGCGGCGCTCCTGGAGCGCCGCACCGCAGCGCTCTTCGGGCCCCCGCCCGAGGACCGCGCCGTGCGCATCATGGTGACCATGCCGACGAAGGCGGCCGAGGAATACGGCTTCGTCCGGGACCTGGTCGCCGCCGGGATGGACTGCATGCGCATCAACTGCGCGCACGACGGCACCGATGCGTGGGCGGGGATGATCACACACCTCCGGCGGGCGGAGCGGGAGGTCGGCCGCCCCTGCCGCGTGCTGATGGACCTGCCGGGCCCGCGCGTCCGCACCGGCCCGCTGCCGCCGGGGCCGGAAGTGGCGAAAGTGTCTCCGCGCCTGGACGAGGTGGGACGGGCCCGGCGGCCCGCACGGGTCTGGCTCACCCCGGCCGACGCGCCCGAGGAGCCGCCGGCGAAGCCGCGCGTCGCGCTCCCCCTGCCCGGCGACTTCCTCGCGCGCCTCGAGGTCGGCGATCGCCTGTCGTTCTCGGACGCCCGCGGGGCGCCCAGGCGGCTGGAGGTCGTGGAGCGGGCGGGGGCGAGCCGGTGGGCGGAGCTGCGCCGCGTCGCGTTCATCCTGGCCGGCACGACGGTCACGCTCGAGCGCCCTGGCGGCGCGCCCGCGGAACCCGCGCCGACCGCGCGGATCGGCCCCCTTCCCGGACGTGAGCGCTTCCTCCTCCTGCGCCCGGGGGATCGGCTGGTCCTGACGCGGGATCCCGGCGACGCGCGGGCCGCGCGCACCCTCACCGGCACCGGCGAGCGCGAGCCCGCGCGGATCGCCTGTCTGCCCGTGGAGGCGCTGGACGCCGTCGCCGTCGGCGAGCGTGTCTGGTTCGACGACGGCAAGATCGGCGGCGTGATCCGGGACGCGGGCGATGAGGTGACCGTCGAGATCACCTCGGGCCGGGCCAAGGGGGAGAAGCTCCGGGCCGAGAAGGGGATCAACCTGCCCGACACCGCGCTCCCCCTGCCCTCGCTCACGGCGGAGGACCTGGAGCTGCTCCCGTTCATCGCCCGCCACGCGGACCTGGTGGGCTACTCCTTCGTCCGCAGCGCGGAGGACGTCCGTCGCCTCCGCCAGGAGCTGGCCGGCGTCGGCGCCGGGTCCCTCGGGGTCATCCTGAAGATCGAGACCGTCAAGGCCTTCCAGCAGCTCCCCGCCATGATGCTCGAGGGGCTGCGCGGCGGGCCACTCGGGGTCATGATCGCCCGCGGGGACCTGGCCGTGGAGGGCGGCTTCGCGCGCATGGCGGAGGTCCAGGAGGAGATCCTCTGGCTCGCCGAGGCCGCCCACGTCCCCGCCGTCTGGGCCACCCAGGTCATGGAGGCCCTCGCCAAGAAGGGCCGCCCCTCCCGCGCCGAGATCACCGACGCCGCCATGGGCGAGCGCGCCGAGTGCGTCATGCTGAACAAGGGCCCCCACATCGTCGACGCGGTCCGGGCCCT
>DATKBW010000126.1:0-33053 GCA_035513575.1 Longimicrobiales bacterium
CGTACTCGCCCCGGGCGGACCGGGTCAGGCCGGCCGCGATCTCGACCACGCGGTTGTCGTAGAAGTAGAGCCCCGTCACGGCGAAGTTCGACCGCGGCCGCGCGGGCTTCTCCTCGATCGAGACGACGCGGCCCTCGCCATCCAGCTCGGCCACGCCGTACCGCTCCGGATCCCGCACGTAGTAGCCGAACACGGTGGCGCCGCTCTCCCGCGCCGCGGCGTCCTGGAGCATGGCGCTGAAGCCGTGGCCGTAGAAGATGTTGTCGCCGAGGACCAGGGCGACGGGGTCGTCGCCGATGAAGTCGCGGCCGATCGTGAACGCCTGGGCGAGGCCCTCGGGGGCGGGCTGCTCCGCGTAGGAAAGCCGCATGCCCCAGTCGGCCCCGTCGCCGAGGAGCGCGCGGAAGCGGGGCAGGTCCTCGGGCGTGGAGATGACGAGGATCTCGCGAATGCCGGCGAGCATGAGCGTCGACAGCGGATAATAGATCATCGGCTTGTCGAACACGGGCAGGAGCTGCTTGCTCACCACCCGGGTCAGCGGGTACAGCCGCGTCCCCGCGCCGCCGGCCAGGATGATGCCCTTGCGCGGCATCAGCGGACCTCGGCGGTGTCGAGGCCCAGCCGCTCGCCCCGGTACGCGCCGGAGCGGACGCGCTCCCACCACCAGCGGTTCTCGAGGTACCAGGCGACGGTCTCCCGGAGCCCGTCCTCGAAGTCGCGGGCGGGGCGCCAGCCGAGCTCGGCCTCGGTCCTCGCCGGGTCGATGGCGTAGCGGCGGTCGTGGCCGGGGCGGTCGGTGACGAAGCGGATCAGGTCGCGGCGGGGCCCCTCGTCCCGCGGCCCCGCCAGCTCGTCGACCAGGTCGCAGATCCGCTCCACCACCTCGAGGTTGCGCCGCTCCCCGTGGCCGCCGACCAGGTACGTGCGGCCCGGCACGCCCGCCCCGGCGACGGCGATGAGCGCGGCGGCGTGGTCGTCGACGTGGAGCCAGTCCCGGACCTGGTCCCCGGCGCCGTACACGGGCAGCTCCTTCCCTTCGAGGGCGTTCAGGATCATGAGCGGGATCAGCTTCTCGGGGAACTGGCAGGGCCCGTAGTTGTTGGAGCAGTTGGTGACCAGGGCCGGGACGCCGTAGGTCCGGTGCCAGGCCCGGACGAGGTGGTCGGAGCCGGCCTTGCTGGCGGAGTAGGGGGAGCTCGGGTCGTAGGGGGAGTCCTCCCGGAACCGGCCGCTCTCCCCCAGCGAGCCGAAGACCTCGTCGGTGGAGACGTGCACGAACCGGAACGCCTCCCGCGCCGCCCCCTCCAGGGCGTTCCAGTGGCGCCGCGCCTCCTCGAGGAGGACGTACGTCCCGACGACGTTGGTCAGGATGAAATCGCCCGGGGCGTCGATGGAGCGGTCCACGTGGGACTCGGCGGCCAGGTGGAGCACGATGTCCGGCCGGTGCGTGGCGAACAGCCGGCGCACCGCGTCCCGGTCGCGGATGTCGGCGCGCTCGAAGACGTAGCGCGGGTCGTCGGCCACCGGGCGGAGGGAGTCCAGGTTGGCGGCGTAGGTGAGCGCGTCCGCCACCACGGCGGTGTGCGGCGTCTCGCCGATGAGCTTCCGGACCACGGCCGACCCGATGAACCCGGCCCCGCCGGTCACGAGGATGGTCATGGCCCCTCCGACCGCACGGCGGCCTGCCCGGGCTCACGGCTCCGGTCGGCCATGTAGGCGTCCAGCCCGTCGCGCCAGGGCGGGAGCCGTACGCCGGCGGCGGCGGCGCGGCCGCAGTCCAGGACGCTGTAGGTCGGGCGGCGCGCCGGGGTGGGGTACGCCGCCGACGGCACCGCCTCGACCTCCCCTTCCACGCCCGCGGCGGCGAGAGCGGCCACCGCGAAGTCGTACCAGGTCGCGGCCCCGGCGCCCGCGAGGTGGTAGGTACCCGGGGGAGCGCCGGCTCCCAGGAGGTCGAGGGCGGCGCGCGCGAGGTGGCCGGTCCAGGTCGGCGACATGGTGATGTCGTCCACCACCCGCAGCAGCCGCCCGGCGGACGCGGCCCTGATCATCGTCTCCACGAAGTTGCCCCCCCCGCGCTGGAGGGCGCCGGTCCCGAACAGCGACGCCGCGCGGATCACGAACGTCCCCTCCGCCCACGCCGCCACCGCCAGCGCCTCCCCCATCAGCTTGGACGCGCCGTAGGCGTTCAGCGGGGCGGGGGCGGCGTCCTCGGTGTACGGGCGGTCCGCCCGGCCGTCGAAGACGTAGTCGGTGCTGAAGGTCACGAACCGCGCGCCCTTCCGCCGGCAGGCGCGGGCGAGCTCGCGCACCGCGTGGGCGTTGAGGGCGACGGCGCTGCTCGCGTCGGTCTCGGCGTCGTCGACCCGCGTGAAGCCCGCGCAGTTGATGAGGAGATCGAAGTCGTGGCGGTCGATGGCCGGCGCGATGGCGGC
Source organism: Longimicrobiales bacterium (assembly GCA_035513575.1). Lineage (GTDB taxonomy): Bacteria > Gemmatimonadota > Gemmatimonadetes > Longimicrobiales > RSA9 > JAHWKI01. The sequence goes on from DATKBW010000126.1 coordinate 2,436, forward strand.
GGTGGCGGCGAGATCCAGGTCGTCACGCGAGAGGCCGACCACGTCCGCCCCCCCGGGCTCGCCGGCGGCACGGACGAGATCCGTGCCGAGCTGCCCGGCGGCCCCCACGATCAGCATCCTGTCGGACATGGTCGATCACGCAAGCGGGGGTCTCCGGCGGGGGCGGGAATGCACGCGCAAGGTAGGGCCCTCGCGGGGACATTTCAAACCGGTCCGCATCTATTTCTTCGCTTCCATGAAGAGCGAGTCCGGCCGGATGTCCACCCGCTCCACGTCCGGGCACTCCCCTTCCCGGTACTCCCGGCGCGTGATCTCCCGGAACCCCGCCCCCGCCAGGAGCGCGCGCAGGCTCACCGCGTTGTACATCCAGTGGTGCCGGTTCTTCGCGCGCGGCTGGCTGGTCTCCAGCAGCAATTCCATCCAGCCGTCCGGGTCCTCCGGCGAGTACGCGGCGACGAGCCGGTCGAGGTCCGGGACCGCGATCCGGAACACCCCGCCCGGACGCAGCACCCGCCGGGACTCCCGGACCAGGTTGACCGCGGCGGAGCGCGGCAGGTGCTCGAGCACGTGGGAGCTGTAGACCGCCTCGACCTCGCCATCGTCGAAGGGGAAGCGCCGGCCGACGTCCAGGTAGCGGACCTCCCGGAACACGCCGGCGCGGTGCTGGTCCAGGCGCCGGGGGTCCATGAGCCCGAGGAGGGCGAGGGCCCGGGGCACGAACGGCAGCCGGGAAACGACGAGGTGCGGCGTGACATCGGTGTTGTGCCAGCCCTCGATGGGCTGATCGAAGCACCCGAGGTGCAGCTTCATGCCCCGCCTCCGTTGCCCGCCGGGCTCAGGACCCCGGGGCGAGCGCCCGCGCCTCCGGACTGTCGGGGTAGTCGCGGAGCAGCCGCTCCCGCGCCTCCTGCCCCTCCTCGTCGTAGTCGAGGGTGTCGTAGATGTCCACGAGGCGCTTCAGCGCACGGGGCGCCCAGCGGGTGCCGGGGAACTGCTCCGCGACGTCGTCGAAGTAGACGATGGCGGAATCGTACGCGCGGCGGCGGTAGTACCACTCTCCGCCCAGGAAGACCTTCTCGGCGAGGCGGTTGCGCATCCGCTCGATGATGGCGTTGGCGGCCACCGCGTGATCGGTGTCGGGGAAGTACTCGAGCAGCGCGCGGCAGTGGTCGATGGCCGCGCGCGTGTACTCCTGGTCGAGCCGGGGCCCCGGCGCCAGCTCCTCGTAGGCGCGGCAGGCCATGAAGCGGGCGTCATCGGCCAGCTCGGCGCGGCCCAGGTCCCCGGAGAGCCGCGCGAACTCCGTCGCGGCGGTGACGTAGCGCTCCTCGTTGAAATTGGCGTGGGCGATGTAGTAGCGCGCCTGGTGCACCCGGGGATCCGCGCCGCCGGCGCTCGTGAACCGCTCGAAATAGCGGATGGCGTCATCCCACTCCCCGTCGTTGTACTCCTCGATGCCCCGGAGCCACAGCTCCTCCGGGCCGAGCTGGGAGAGCGGGGTCTGCTTCGGGCCGCACGCCGCGAGGGCGACGAGCGTCAGCGCGAGCACTCGGGCCGCCGGGGCCGCTTCTCGGATTCTTCCAGTCACCCGTTCCTTCGCCTCGACCGGCCGTGTGCCGGTCCGTGGTTCCCGTTCATGGAATGGCCCGGTCCGCGTCCCCGGCCGGGGTGCTGAACCGGATGTCGTCGATCCGCCGCCGGGCGCGCTCGACGAGCTGGCCGGCGCGCGTGGGGTTCCGCTCCAGGACCTGGCGGTAGGCGACGAGGGCCTCGTCGAAGCGGCCGATCCCGTAGAGCGTCTCGCCGCGGTCGAACCACGCCTGGTCCAGGAGGTTCTCCGGCTCGCCCAGGCCGATCATCCGCTCGAACAGCTCGAGCGCCTCCGTGACCCGGCCCGCGCCGCGGGCGTCCTGCGCGAGCTGGAAGCTGCAGTTGCCCAGGTGCCACCGGGACTCCGTCATCATCTGCCGGTACGGGCCGCCCCCCTCCGACGAGCCCGACCGGCGCGCCTGGGCGCGGGCCCCGTCGAGCAGCTCGATGGCCCGCCGACAGTCACCCTGGCTCTCCTCCAGCAGCCCCATCTCGTACAGCAGCCGCGGCGCCGAGTCGCCGGGCAGCACGAGCAGCGCCCGGCGGTAGTGCTCCCGGGCGCGCTCCGCATCGCCCCGCCCCCTGTAGTACCGGGCCAGCGGCAGCTCGAACTCGGGGAGCCGGATCCCGGGCCGCACGGCCAGCGCGGCCTCGACGGCCCGCGCCAGCCCGTACTCGTCGCTCCGCGCCCGCGCCCGCCGGGCCAGGTGGAGGTAGTCGGCGGCGGCCTGCGCGGCGTAGCGCGGCTCGCGGGCCACCAGCGCCTCGTAGGCCTCGCGGGCGGGCTCCAGCTCGCCGGTGCGGGAGTAGGCGTGGGCAAGGCGGGCGAGGGCGTCGTCGTCGCCCCTCTGGGCCACGGCGAGCCGGTACTCCGCCCGGGCGCCGACGAAGTTCGAGTCCGCCCACAGTCGGTCCCCGCGGGCGACGACGGTCTCGTTGTCGCTGCAGGCCCCGGTGAGGGCCGCGATCACGACGGCGAACCCGGAGATGCGCTTCCGCCTCACCGCTCCGCCTTCTGCTCCTCCAGGAGACGGAGATACGCCCGCACCTGGGGACTCGACGGGTCCTGCGAGCGCGCCTCCTCCCAGTGCTCCCGGGCGGCGTCGAGTGCGCCGGAACGGTAGTGGACGAGCCCCAGGTTGAGACGCGCCTGGAGGAAGCGGCCGTTGCCTTCCAGGGCGCGCTCGAACTCCCCGCGCGCCTCCTCCAGCTTCCCCAGCTGCATCAGCGCTTCGCCCAGCCGGTTGCGGATGTCGTGGAAGGTCCCCCGCAGCTCCAGGGCCCGGCGGAACTGCGCGGCGGCCTCCGCGGGTGCGCTGGCGGCCATGTAGAGCTCGCCCATGCCCGCGTGGGCGTTGGCGAGGCGGGCGGAGACGGAGGCGGGGAACCGGCCGCCCACCTTGCCCTCGCACTCGGCCGCGCGGGCGAAGGCTTCGCGCGCCTCGTCGTAGCGGCCGAGCTCGTTCAGCGTGATGGCGCGGTTCAGGTGAGCCTCGATGTAAGCGTCGTTCTCCACCAGGGCGCGGTCGAACTGGTCGAGGGCGTTCTCGGGCTGCCCGAGGAGGCTCAGGCACAGCCCCATGAGGTGCCGGACGTCGGCGAAATGCGGGTGGGCGTCGACGATCTCGCGCAGGTCCGCCAGCGCCGCGAGGTAGTCGCGGCGCTCGAAGGATTCGCGGGCGCGGTCGAGGAGCTGGTCGGCGTCTGGCATGCCTTCCAACCTAGCCGTTCGGGCGGGACACGGCCAAGCCCCTACCTCGGGGCGGGGCGGGAGGCTTCTTCCGCGGGGCCGACCGGCGGCCGCCCCACGCTCCAGTACTCGAACCCGGCCTCCGCCATGCGCTGCGGCTGGAACAGGTTCCGGCCATCGAGGATGACGGGCGCCTTCAGCAGCGTCTGCATCCGCTTGAAGTCGGGCCTGCGGTAGGGCTGCCACTCCGTGATGATCACGAGCGCGTCCGCCTGGTGCAGGGCGTCGTAATTGGTCTGGCAGAAGAGGATGCGGTCGCCGAACCAGCGGCGGGCGGCGTCCATGGCCTCCGGGTCGTGGGCCTGCACCCTGGCCCCGCGGCGCAGCAGCTCCTCGATCACCACGAGCGAGGGGGCCTCCCGCATGTCGTCGGTACCGGGCTTGAAGCTGAGCCCCCACACCGCGAAGGTGCGGCCGGAGAGGTCCTCGCCGAACCGGCCCACCACGGCGTCCACGAGCAGGCGCTTCTGCCCGTCGTTGAGCCCGTCCACCGCCCGGAGGATGTCGGCGTCCAGGTCGTGCTGCCGGAGCGTGCGGATCAGCGCCTTCACGTCCTTCGGAAAGCAGCTCCCCCCGTAGCCGGCGCCCGCGAAGAGGAACGAGGAGCCGATCCGGCCGTCCGTCCCGATCCCCGTCCGGACCATGTCCACATCGGCGCCCACCGCCGCGCAGAGCCGACCCACCATGTTCATGAAGGAGATGCGGGTGGCCAGCATGGCGTTGGCCGCGTACTTCGTGATCTCCGCGGACGCGATGTCCATGAAGATGATGGGGTTCCCCGTCCGCACGAACGGCGCGTACAGCTCTTCCAGCGCCTGCCGCGCGTGCTCCGAGTCCACCCCGACCACGACCCGGTCCGGCTTCATGAAGTCGTCCACCGCCGCGCCCTCCTTGAGGAACTCGGGGTTCGAGCACACGTCGAACGCCTGCTCCGTTCGCGCCGCGATGGCCGCCCGCACCCGGGCCGCCGTCCCCACCGGGACGGTGCTCTTGGTGATCACCACCTTCCGGCCGTTCATGTTCTGGCCGATCGTGTCCGCCACCGCCAGCACGTGCTGGAGGTCGGCGCTCCCGTCCTCCCCCTCGGGGGTCCCCACGGCGATGAAGATCACGTCGGACTCCCGCACCGCGTGGCCCACGTCCGTCGTGAACCGCAGCCGCCCGTCCGCCAGGTTCCGCTGCACCAGCGGCTCCAGCCCCGGCTCGTAGATCGGGATCTCGCCCGCGTTCAGCGTTGCGATCTTCGCGTCATCGATATCCGCGCAGATGACGTCGTTGCCCATCTCGGCGAGTCCCGCGCCCACGACGAGGCCGACGTATCCGGTTCCGATCACGGCTACATGCATGAGATCCTCACGCGCCCACGTCCGCCGTCGCCCGGTACCATGCGACCGTGCGGCGGAGCCCGTCCTGCACATCCACCGCCGGTGCGTACCCGAGGAGCCGCCCCGCGCGCTCCAGGGAAGCGAGGGAGTGGCGCACATCCCCCGGCCGCGCCTCCCTGTACTCCGGCGTGCCCCCGCCCCCGGCCAGCGCGCTGATCGAACGCCACAGCTCGTTGATCGTGGTCCGATGACCCGCGCCCACGTTGAACACCTCCCCCAGCGCGGCGTCGGGCGCCGTCGTCGCCAGCAGGTTGGCCTCCACGACGTTGGCGACGAACGTGAAATCGCGGCTCTGCTCCCCGTCCCCGAAGATCGTCGCGGGGCGTCCGGCGAGGGCGGCCGTCGCGAAGCGCGGGATCACGGCGGCGTACCGGGACTCCGGATCCTGGCGGGGTCCGAAGACGTTGAAGTAGCGCAGCGCGACCGTCCCGAGGCCGTAGCTCGCGTGGAAGGCGCGGCAATACTCCTCGCCCGAGAGCTTGGCGACGGCGTAGGGCGAGCGGGGGCGGGGGACCATGCCCTCGTGCTTCGGCAGCTCCTCGGTGTCGCCGTATGCGGACGAGGAGGCGGCGTAAGCCACGCGGCGGGCCCCCGCCTCCACGGCCGCCCGCAGCACGTTCAGCGTTCCGGTGGCGTTCACGTCGTGGGTCGTTGCCGGGTCCTCGACGGAGCGGGGCACGGAGCCGAGCGCGGCCTGGTGCAGGATGAACGTCGCCCCGCGCACCGCCCGGGCGCAGTCGGCCGGATCGGTGATCGTTCCCTCGATCAGCTCGAACGAGCCCTCGAACGGCGCCAGGTTCTCCCAGCGACCCGTCGAGAAATCGTCCAGCACGGCGACGTCCTCGCCCCGCCCGATGAGCGTTTCGACCAGGTGGGACCCGATGAACCCGGCGCCGCCGGTGACCAGGTAACGCATTCGCCGACCTTTCCATTCCGTTCAGCGCGAGCTCGCGCACGCCCGCGAGCCGCGGGGAAGCTTCACTTCGATCCACGACGACGCAAGAATCAGCCGTGATCCGCCGCTCCACCCACCGCACCCGCGGATTCCAGCCAGAACGCTCCGCGCCCGGCCCCGCCGCTACGGTTCAGCTCCCGCGCCCGCGCCTCGAACTCCCGCATCTCCTCCTTGCCGAACACGTCGCCGGCGCCATCCAGGTGGGAGCGGGGGTCGACGAGGGGGATCCCCCGCCGGTACTGCTCGCTGCCCCACAGCTCGAAGCCGGTGGTGTCGTATTCCACCCGGCGCACGCGAAGCCCGGCGCGCCCGGCCAGGATGCCCATTCCGTCTGCGGAGAGCACGTGGAGGTGGCGGGGCGGGTCGAGCTCGACCCAGTCCGGGCCGTAGCGACGCCAGGATTCCCCCACGATGGGCATGCGGATCAGCACCGTGCCCCGGGGCCGGAGGAGCCCGCGGGCGGTCCGGAGCGACCGGAGCGGATCGGGCAGGTGCTCGAAGGAGTGGTGGAACATGACCAGGTCGAAGGTCTCGCGGACGTCCTCCAGGCCCGCCCTCAGGACCCGCACGCCGGGGATGGGCTCGTGCGATTCCGGCACGAAGGGGTCGACCCCCGTGAGGGAGCGGAAGCCGTACTCCGCCAGCGTGACCAGCGTCTGGCCGGAGCCGGACCCCACGTCCAGGATTCGTGCGCCGGGGCCCAGCCCCGCGGTGCGCACCCAGTGGAGCGGCGCCGGCACGCCGATGACCCGCTCCAGCACGCGGGCTCCCACGGTGTCCGGCCGGAGCAGGCCGGCGGCGACCAGGCGCTTGATCCAGCGCTTCGGGGGAGAGCCCCGGACCGGCCGGCCGAAGCTGTAGTATCCGCCGCCGTAGTGCCGCTCCAGGTCCGCCGGGATGTCGGCGATCTGGAGGGAGCCGCACCCGCCGCACTCCAGGTACGGGAAGACCTCGCGGGTCCCCGTCATCATTTCCCGGGCCTGGAAGGCGGTGTTCCCGGACGTGTTTCCGCACACCCGGCACGGCCCGGGGTCTGGCTCCGCGGACGCGCGCGGCTGATTCGCGTGCATGGCGCTGGCCGGTCTCAGCATCCCCGCGCGACCGCGGCGATCACGCGCTCCTGCTGCTCCCGCGTAAGCTCGGGGTACACGGGCAGCGACAGCACCTCGCCCGCCAGGCGCTCCGACACCGGGAAGTCGCCTTCCGCATTCCCCAGCTCCGAGAAACACGGCTGCAGATGCAGCGGGACGGGATAGTAGATGCCGCTGCCGATCCCGGCCTCTTCCAGCCGCGCCCTGACCGCGTCCCGGTCCTCCACCCGGACGGTGTACTGGTTGTAGACGTGGTGGGTCTCCGGCGCGACGAGCGGCGCGGTGATCCCCTCGACCGACGCGAACGCCTCGTCGTAGCGCGCGGCGTTGGCCCGCCGCGCCCCGGTCCACGCGTCCAGGTGCGGCAGCTTGGCCCGGAGCACGGCGGCCTGGATCGCGTCCAGCCGGGAGTTCGTCCCGACCATCTCGTGGTGGTACATCTGGCGCCCACCGTGCACCCGGAGCTTGCGCAGCCGGTCGGCGAGGGCGTCGTCGGACGTGGTGATCATACCGCCGTCGCCGAAGGCACCCAGGTTCTTGGTCGGGAAGAAGGACAGCGACCCCGCCACTCCCAGTGAGCCGGCCGTCCGCCATTCGCCGCCGATCCGCTGGCGGGCGTCGATGGACTGGGCGGCGTCCTCGATGACGTGGAGACCGCGCGCCTCCGCGAGCTCCAGGATCGGGGCCATGTCGGCCATCTGGCCGAACAGATGGACGACCACGACCGCGCGGGTCCGGGGCGTGACGGCCGCCGCGAGGGTCCCGGCCGTGAGGTTGAACGTGCGCGGGTCCACATCGGCGAATTCGGGCCGCAGGCCGGCGTTCCATACCGCCCCGGCCGTGGCGAAGAACGTGAACGACGGGACGACGACGGCGTCCCCGGGCCCGAGGTCCAGCGCCCTGAGGGGGAGGAGGAGGGCGTCGGTCCCGCTGGCGCACCCGATGGCGTGGGCGACGCCGATCCGCTCCGCCAGCTCCGCCTCGAGCCGCTCGACGGGCTCCCCGAGCACGAACCGCTGCGACCGCACGACGTCCGACACCGCCGCGTCCACCTCCTCCGCGATCGTCCGGTACTGGGCCTGGAGATCGAGGAGAGGGACGCGCATGTCGGTCCGGCGAAGGATGGAAGGTTGCCGCCAGCGCGGGGGATCGTACCTTCATCGGGCTCTTCCTGCAACGCGACGAACGCGACGCGAGCCACGGATGACCGAGACCATTCTCCTGACCGGCGCGGCCGGATTCATCGGCAGCCACCTGGCCGAGCGCTTCCTGGCCGCCGGCCACCGCGTGGTGGGCGTGGACAACTTCGACCCCTTCTACGACCCGGCCGAGAAGCGCGCCAACCTGGCCGCGGCCCACGCCCGGCCGGAGTTCCGGCTCGTCGAGGAGGACTGCGCCGACCTCCCGGCGCTGGAGCGGGCGGTGGGGGAGGAGGCATTCGATGTCGTGGTCCACCTGGCCGCCAAGGCCGGGGTGCGGCCGTCCATCGCGGATCCCATGGCGTACGCCCGCGCGAACCTCACCGCGACGCAGGCGTTGCTCGAGCTCGCCCGCCGGCGCGGGATCCGGCGCTTCGTGTTCGGGTCCTCCTCGTCGGTCTACGGCAACAACGAGAAGGTGCCGTTCTCCGAGGACGACCCCGTGGACCGCCCGATCTCCCCCTACGCGGCGACGAAGCGCGGGGGCGAGCTCCTCTGCCACACGTACCACCACCTCCACGACCTGACCGTGCTCGCCCTCCGCTTCTTCACCGTCTACGGGCCGCGGCAGCGACCGGACCTCGCGATCCGCAAGTTCTCGACGCTCATGCTCCGGGGCGAGGAGATCCCCATGTTCGGGGACGGGAGCACCGAGCGGGACTACACGTGGATCGACGACATCATCGACGGGGTGGTGGCAGCGGCGGCGCGGACGCGGGAGCACCCGGGCGAGTTCGAGATCATCAACCTGGGCGAGAGCCGCACCACGGAGCTGCGCCGCCTCATCGCGCTGCTGGCGGAGGCGCTGGACGTGGAGCCCCGGATCCGCCGCCTCCCCATGCAGCCGGGGGACGTCCTCCGCACCTTCGCCGACGTGACCCGGGCGCGCGACCTGCTCGGCTATCGGCCCACCACGCCCGTGGAGGAGGGGATCCCGCGCTTCGCCCGGTGGATCCGCCAGCACCAGGGCAGCAACGCCGCCTCCACCCCTTCACCCTCGTAAGGACGCTCACGACCGTATGCGAATTCTGATCACCGGCGCCGCCGGGTTCCTGGGGTCCCACCTCTGCGACCGCTTCATCGCCGAGGGCCACCACGTCATCGGGATGGACAACTTCAGCACCGGCCACCCGGACAACATCGCGCACCTCTTCCAGGGCGAGCGCTTCCACTTCATCGAGCACAACGTCACGGACTACATCTACGTCGAGGGGCCGCTGGACGGCGTGCTCCATTTCGCGAGCCCGGCGAGCCCGGTGGACTACCTGGAGATGCCGATCCCGACGCTGAAGGTGGGGAGCCTCGGCACCCACAAGACGCTCGGCCTCGCCAAGAGCAAGGACGCCCGCTACCTCCTCGCCTCCACGTCGGAGGTCTACGGCGATCCGCAGGTCCACCCGCAGGTGGAGTCCTACTGGGGGAACGTGAATCCCATCGGCCCCCGGGGCGTCTACGACGAGGCCAAGCGCTTCGCCGAGGCCATGACCATGGCCTACCATCGCTACCACCACGTGGACACCCGGATCGTGCGGATCTTCAACACGTACGGCCCCCGGATGCGGCCCGGGGACGGCCGCGTCGTCTCGAACTTCATCGTCCAGGCGCTCCGCGGCGAGCCCCTGACCGTCTACGGCGATGGCTCCCAGACCCGCTCCTTCTGCTACGTGGACGACGAAGTGGACGGCATCTACCGCCTCTTCATGTCCGACTACGTCGAGCCCGTGAACATCGGCAACCCCGGCGAGTTCACCGTCCTCGAGCTGGCGGAGAAGGTGACCGAGATCACGGGCAGCGACTCCGACATCCGCCACCTCCCCCTGCCCACCGATGACCCCACCGTCCGGCAGCCGGACATCTCCCTCGCCCGCCGGGTGCTGGGCTGGGAGCCGGCCATCGACCTCGACGAAGGGCTCCGCATGACCATCCCCCATTTCCGGCGGCTGGTGGAGGAGAAGGGCGCCACGTCACGCGTGGTCGGGGCGTGAGCCGCGCGATTCGAGCCGCGGATGCGCGGGCCCCCGGGGCCCCGCCGCGCCGGCCGCGCCGGCCGCTCCGGCCGCTCCGGGCGCTGCTCGGCCTCCTGACCCTCGGGGCCGCAGCCTGCGACCCCGTCGCCGTGCCGCTGGCCGAGACCATGACCCGCGTGGCCGTCGGCGATCGGCACACGTGCGCCCTCTCGGACGCGGGCGGGGTCTGGTGCTGGGGCGATGGCGCGGCCGGCCAGCTCGGCACGGGGGCGACGGTTTCGGAGGCCCGACCGCGCCTCGTGGCCGGGGAGCGGGTGTTCATCGACCTCGCCGCCGGCGGGGCCCACACGTGCGCCCTGGCCGACGACGGGGCGGCGTACTGCTGGGGCGACAACGCCCGCGGCCAGGTGGGCGCCGGGGCCGGCGCGGTGGTGCCCGCCCCCGTGGCCGTGACGGGAGGGATCGCCTTCACGGCCCTGTCCGCCGGCTGGGAGCACACGTGCGGCGTCACGGCGGGCGGCGAATCGTACTGCTGGGGGCGCGGAACGGAGGGGCAGCTCGGCACGGGCGCGCAGGAGGACCGTTCGGTGCCCGGGCCGGTGGCGGGAGGGGTGTCGTACGAGAGCATCAGCGGGGGCGGGCGGCACACGTGCGCCCTCACGCCGGACGGCGCGGGCTGGTGCTGGGGGGCCAACGACCTGGGCCAGCTCGGAATCGGGGACGCGGGGGCCCCGGAGGCGTCCCCGGCGCCGGTCGCGGGCGGGCTGGTGCTGATCGACGTGTCCGCCGGCTGGCGCCACAGCTGCGCCGTCGATGCGGGCGGGCGCCCGTACTGCTGGGGGGCGGGCGCCACCGGCGAGCTGGGGACCGGCCGGCACTACGAAGAGGACGTGCCCGCCGAGGTCGCCCCGGCGGCCGTGCCGTCGCCCGACCAGACGTACGTGGCCATCAGCGCCGGCGTGGGCTACACGTGCGGGTTGCGGCACCAGGGCGAGGCCATGTGCTGGGGCCGGGGCGCCGAGGGCCAGCTCGGGAACGGCGAGCTGTGGATCTATCACTACCTGCCCCAGCTCGTCCTGCGGGAGCCGGGGCGCCGCTTCGTCCACAACAGCGGCCCCTTCGCCCGCGTCGACGCGGGAGCCACCGAGCACGTGTGCGGCGTGACGGTCGACGGCAAGGTGCTCTGCTGGGGCCGCGGCCGGCATGGCCAGCTCGGCGCGGACGTCTGGCTCACGAACTACCCCCGGTTCGTCAGCATCCCACCCCTGTGACCGCGGGCAGCGAGCCGGAGCGGGGCGTGCGCGGCGGCCGGGTCGCCGTGAACGCAGCGCTGAATCTCGGCGCGGTCGTCGCGCCGCTCCTGGTCGCCGTCGTCACCCTCCCCATCCTCATCGACGGCCTCGGCGACGCCCGGTTCGGGATCCTGGCCATCGCGTGGATGTTCCTCGCCTACCTGTCGGAGCTCGGGCTCGGCTCCACCACGACGCGCTACGCCGCGGAGGCGGTGGGCGCCGGCCGGCTCGGCGAGCTCGGGGCCATCGCGTGGACCACCGCCGGTCTCCAGCTCGCCATCGGTGTGATGGAGGGGGTGGCCCTGGCGGCGCTCACGCCCTGGCTCGTGAAGGGCGTCCTGAACATCCCGCCCGAGCTCCACGCCGAGGCCATGGCCTCCCTCTGGCTGCTGGCCATCGCCATTCCCGTCGCGGGGCTCGGGAAGTCGTTCCGCGGGCTGGTCGAGGGGGCCCAGCGATTCGACCTGGCGCTCCTCGTCCACCTCCCCGCCACCGCGGGTGGGTACGTGCTGGCGGCCATCGCCGCGCAGCTCGGCTGGCCGCTCCCCTGGGTGTTCGGGCTCATCGTGCTCTCCAGGGCCGTCGCCTTCCCGGCCTACCTGGTGGCGGCCCGGCGGGCGCTGCCGGGGGTCAGCCTCCGGCCGCGCTGGCTCGGGGCACGGCTGCGGGAGATGCTGGGGTTCGCCGGCTGGGCGTCCGTCTCCACCATCGTGTCGCCGCTGCTGGTCTACCTGGACCGCTTCATGGTCGGCGCGCTCCTCTCCATGACCGCCGTGGCCTACTACGCGGCGCCGTACGAGGTCGTGGCCCGGCTCGCCCTCGTCCCCGCCGGCCTGGTGGGAGCGCTCTACCCCGCGTTCAGCCAGCTCAGCGGCGAGCGCAGCCGGGCCGAGGCGGAGACGCTGGCCGCCCGGTCCGTGAACGCGCTCGTCGTGCTCCTGGCCCCCATCCTCGTGCTGGTCCTCGGGGGTGCCGCGGACGGGCTGTCGCTCTGGCTCGGCCCCGAGTACGCCCGCCAGAGCGCCCTGGCCCTCCAGATCCTCGCCATCGGCGCGCTCGCCAACGCCGCCGCCCACGTCCCCTTCGGACTCCTCCACGGCATCGGGCGCCCGGACCTCCCCGCGCGCCTGCACCTGCTCGAGCTGCCGCTCCAGCTGGTCCTGGCGTGGCTGCTGGTCTCCCGCTACGGCATCCCGGGCGCCGCCCTGGCGTGGACACTCCGCATCCTCCTCGACACCGCCCTGCTCTTCGCCGCGGCCGCCCGGGTCGGGGCCCTGCGACCCCGCGCCTTCCTGGGCACTCCCCTCCCCCGCACCCTCGCCATCTCGGCGGCCGCGGGGGGCGCGGCGCTCGCGGCGGCCGGGGCCGTGGGCGGCACCGGGGCCCGGCTGGCGGCCGTCACGGCCATTGCCGTGCTCGCCGCCCTGGCCCTCCTGGCCGCGGGCACGACGGCGCCGGAGCGGCGGCGCCTCCTCGCGCTCCTCCGACCGGGCGCCCGCGGTGGCTAGACGCATCGAGGCGGTCGTCCTCAACCACGACGACCACGAGGCCACGCTGCGGGCGGTGCGGGAGCTGGCGGGCTCCCGCGGGGTCCGGGTCGACGTACTCGTGGTCGACGCGGCGTCGCGGCCGGACGACGTCGCCGCCCTGCGCCGCGCGGTCGACCCGGACCGCCTGCTGGCTCTGCCGGAAAACCGCGGCTATGCGGGCGGCATGAACGCCGGGCTCGCGTTCTGGCGGCGGGAAGGCGCGGGCGCGCCGGTCCTCCTGCTCACCCCGGACGCCCGTGTGGACGGGGACGCGGCGCGGCGCCTGCTGGACGCCCTCGAAGCCGGGGGTCGCGTGGGAGCCGTGGGGCCCGTCGTCGCCTATTCCACCGATCCGGCCGGGCGGATCGGCGCGGGCGGGGACATCCTGCCGGGACGGGCCCGCGTGCGGCTTTCCACCCGGGTCCGGCGCCCCGATCCCTACGACGTCGACTGGATCGAGGGGTGCTGCATGCTGCTCCGGCCCGGGGCCGTAGAGGCGGTCGGCGGCTTCGACGAGGCGTATTTCCTCTACTTCGAGGAGATCGACCTCTGCCACCGGCTCCGGGAGGCCGGCTGGTCCGTCCGGGTGGTGCCCGGCGCGGCGGTCCTCCATCCCAAGGCCGCCGGCGGGCTCCCGCCCCGGTACTTCTACTACATGACCCGGAACGCCTACCGCTTCTGGCGCAAGAACTTCGGCCTGGGGCCGTGGCGGCCGGCGCTGGAGAGCCTCCGCGCCACGCTCTGGCTGGGGATCGTCGCGCTCGGCGCCGTGCTCCTCCCGACCCGGTGGTCGCAAGCGCGGGCGCGGCTCCGGGACTTCCGGCGTCAGCTCGGGGGTGCCTGGGCCGGCACCGTCGATTCCCTCAGAAGTCGAACCGGAGCCCGGGCACCCAGGCGGCCCCGACGCTGACGCTCAGGTTCTCCTCCGTCGTGGGGACCGACGTGGCGCGATGCAGCTCGAGGAATCCACGGTTGTACCGGACGCTCAACGCGACCTCCCCGACGAGCTGGAAGCCTCTCAGCAGGTAGACGCCCCGGAGCGCTGGGGTCAGCTCGGTGTCGTGCCCCGCGTACGTGAAACGGTGGGCGAAGGTGTTGTAGTACGTGTCGTTGTCGTACCGGATGCGCTCGAAGCTCGCCCCGACCAGGCCGCCCGGCCACAGGTAGTCGGCGGCCACGTACTGCGCGTCGGATCCCGGCCCGATGGGCGCACCCAGGAGCTGCCCCCGGTGCGTGTGCCCCTGCCGGACCTGGCTGTGGACGTAGAACGTCGTCAGGAACCGGCCACTCCGCCAGGCGGATGACGCGTTCAGGTTGGTCGCCTCGGCCGCGACGCGCAGGCGCGGGTCCCCCGACGCCCGCGTGAAGGCCTTCTGGAAGCCCACCGTGTAGCCCCGGGAATGGTCCGGCTCCATCACCAGGTCCTCGAAGTGGTCCCAGTGGTCCTCCCGGGCATACTCGCCGTACGCCTCGAAGCCCGCGGCCGGCAGCCCCCAGCGCAGGAAGAGGGACAGGAGCTGGTTGTCGGGGTCCGGGGCATCGGCGCCCGGGTTCTCCCGCACGTCCCTGTAGGGGCCCAGGATCAGCTCGCCAAGCGGCAGCCCTCCGGGCGGGATGGTCCGCGAGTAGACCCGGGCCGCGCCCAGCGTCAGGCCGCTCGATGCCCCGGGGCTGAAGGCGATGACCAGCCCCGCCAGCAGTCGCGTGTCGTTGTCGGGATCGGTGTCGAAGTACGACGACTCCTCCAGCCGCCCCCAGACCGCCTCCACCTCCAGCCGCCCGATGCCCACGTCCGCGGGGCCGCTGGTCCCCACGAAGGCGTGGAAGAATCCCGGCGCCGTACCGCTCATGAGGATCGGGTTCCGGCGGGCCGGGCCCCACCGCAGCGTCTCGGTGCTCACCCCCAGGGCGGCGCCGTATGCGTCCGCCCGGATGTAGCTCTGCCCGGGGTGCGCCCACCGGTCGCTCTCGTCGCCGAACCGCTGCGGCAGGTCGATGACCCCCGCGTGGAAATAGCTCCCCCACTCCGAGAGGCCCTCCGTCGCCGGGTGCAGGACGGGGAACTGTTCGTTCTGGTGGAAGCCGAGCACGGGCGCGAAGGCGGCGGAGATCGGGCCCCAGCGCGCGTGCGCCCCCGCCGTCACCGCGCCGGATCGGCCGCGGCCCGCCCACCGGGCGCCGTCCCGCTGCGTCCGCGGGTAGGCGCCGTTGTGCTGGAGGATCGAGGCGGCGGGAAGGATGGTTATCGACGGCAGCCCCAGGTCGCGCACGCTCCACCCGGGTGCAGCACCCGGCTCCCCGGCGCCGCAGAGCCGGGCCTGCGCCAGGCCGGCCCGGTACAGCGCTTCCGTGGTCGGCTCGCGCGTGCCCGCCAGCGCGTGCAGCCGGTCCAGGTCCAGGTGCGCGGCCCCCAGCGTCTCCCAGAACGTGAAGCACCGCGTCGTGGCCGCCTGGGCCGCCGCCGGCTGGCCCCCGGCCGCCAGCGCCAGGGCGACCCCGAACGCCGCGGCGGCGGCGCCGCGGAGGTTGCCACGGGTGCGTAGGGGTGCGTGCATGCGCCTCAGGGCGAGTAGCGGACCGTGGCCCGGATGGCGGTCTCCGTCCAGCCGCTTCCGTCTTCCACGGCCAGGTCCGATGCGAGAGTCCAGCGGCCGGCAAGGAAGGAAGCGCGGACCGTGCCCGCGCGGCTCCGCCCTTCCCGGTCGGGGGCGTAGAGATTCTCGCTCCAGCGGTCGCGGAGCGCGAGGGAGGCCCTCACGTGGAGGCGCTCCTCGAGGAGGCCGCCGCTCCCGAACAGGAGCCACTCCTCGCCGTGACCCCCCAGCGGGTGGCCGAGGGGGATGGCATCCTGCGTCCACCCGGCGAGCAGGAGCATGTGGCGGTACCACATCGGGTTGCCGCAGCAGGACCGGGCGAAGTCGGCGCGCTCGATGCCCAGGCGCGTCCCCGGCAGCCCGGGCAGGTCCCCGAACGCCACGCCCCAGACCGTCCCCGGCGTGTCGCGCCACGCCCCGGCACTGTCCTCGAAGCCCCACTCCACGTACGCCTCCGCCGGAATCGGCAGCGGCGGGCGGTAGTGCACGTCCACGGAGACCACCTGGTTCTCGTACGCGCTGCCGCCGCCGGCGTGCTTTCCGATGATGATGTAGAGGAGATCCGTGAGCGAGCCCCCGACGTTCCCCTCGCCGCCGAACAGCGCGCCCCGGTTGATCCCCAGCGTGAGCCGGGGATGCGGGGTCAGGGAGCCCCGCGCGGCCCAGAACCACGGGTTCTCCACCTGCCCGCTCGGTCCCTCGCGGCCAAGCAGCGTCTCGAAGTGCACCGGGCCGAACACGCCGAGGGCCCCGGGGCCACGCGCCGCGCGGGCGAGCTGCAGGCCGCCGCCGTCGACGACGGCCCGGTCCCCCAGCACGATCCCGCCACCTGCCCCGGGTCCGAAGCCCACCGGCCGGCGCCCTCCCCAGAGCAGAACCGGCCCCAGGGCGACCGTGGCGTGAGCCGAGGCCACGGACCAGCCGTCCGCGAGATGGCCGGCCTCCAGGAGCGCCGCGGCGCGCACCCCGGCCCGGGCCGTGAGGGAAATGATCCCGAGCGGCCCCGTGTGGTCGGGAAGCGGCACCGGCGGGTAGGCCGGGACACCATCCACCCCGACGCCGGTGCCCGTCCGCAGGCGGCCGGTCAGCGCCTCGCCGCCCGCCGCCGCGGCGGCCGCGATGGCCAGCCCGGTCCCCGTCGGATCGGCCGTGGGGAACTCGTACAGGAACCGCTCGAGCGCCTCGCCGACCTTCCGACCACCTTCGGCCGGGGCGGCCGCGGCGGCCCGGAGCGCCTCCACCACTTCGGTCCGCGTCAGGGTCCGGCGTCCCAGGAGCCCCGGCGCGTCCACGGTCCCGGCCACCAGCAGCGAGCGAACCACCTCGAGCGACCAGTGGTCCTGCGGAAGGAAGGGCGCGGCCGGCGGGGATTGGGGCGTGGAGTCGGCGGGGAGCGCGAGGAGTACGAGCAGCGCCAGGGTCAGCGCTCGAGTCATCGCACCTCGGCCGTCGTGGGCTCCTCGACGGCGGGAGCGGGCTGCCCGGCCTCGACGGCCGGCCGCCGGGCGCCCCCGGCCAGCGTCCGGCCGTGGTGGCCCCACGGCAACAGCCGCCGCTTCAGGGCGCCCACGCGCACCTCGAGCTCCCGGAAGTCGCCGGGGTGCAGGGTCCGCTGCCTCGCCGCGTACTCGGCGACGAACACCCAGAGCCCGGCCAGGGCCAGCCCCAGGAGGAACCCCATGACCAGCGCGAGCCGGAGCCCGCGCTCCTCCCGCGCCGATCCCTCCGGCCGGTCCAGCAGGGTGAGCACCGGCGTGTTCCGCACCTCGTCCAACCTCGCTTCCGCCAGCGACCGGGCCAGCCCGCTGTACAGCATCTCCCGGAGCTCCACCTGCCGGCGCAGCCGCTCGGCCTCGTTGACCATCTCGGGAGAGTTCTGGTAGCGCCGGTTCTGCGCGAGGAACTCGGCGAGCCGGGCTTCCGCGTCCCTCAGCTCGGATTCCGCCGCCGCCGCCTGGGCCTCGACGAACTCCCGCTCCGCCCGCGCCCTGGACTGCCGCTTCTCCAGGTTGAATTCGGCCAGCGCCGCCAGGATCCGCGCGTTGATCTGCTCGGCCAGGTCCCCCGTCGGCGCCTTCGTGACCACCGTGATGACGCCCGCCCCGTGGTCCACCGTGGTCGAGATCTCGCCGCGCAACCGCGCGATCGCCGCCCACAGCCGGCGCCCCTCGGTGGAGCCCTCGATCCCGTAGTGGGTCAGCAGATCGGCCCGCCGGGCCTCCCCGTCCCCCCCGGCGACCGCGTACTCCGAGCGGACGACGTCCGTCAGGATCTCGCGGGACTCGATCAGGCGCGCGAAGTAGTCGACGCTCTCGCCTTCGCCCAGCGAGCCCACGTTCATCCCGAACTGCGCCGCCAGCCCCGCCAGGCCGCCCGCCTGGATGTTCGGGGTCTGGGGCCTGAACGTGGATTCCGCCGTATAGGTCTCGCCGCCCAGCATTGCCACCGCGCCGGCGATCACCACCGTGACCAGGGGGACGAGCACCAGCAGACGGATGTGGCGCAGGGCGACATTGACCAGGGCGATGGAGGAAAGCGACTCCTCTCCGCCCACGGACGTCGCGCTCCCGCTCACGACCCTGCCGCCGCCGCTGCCGGAGCCCGGGCCGCGCGCACTTCCGCCTCGATCCACTCGTACGTGCGTCGCATCCCCTCCTCCAGCGAGACCCGCGGCTCCCACCCCAGGACCGCCCGGAGACGCGTGTTGTCCGAGTTCCTCCCGCGCACCCCCTCCGGACCGGGAACGTGCTCGCGACGCACCTCGATCCCGGCGATGGCGGCCACCATGTCCACCAGCTCGTTGATGCTGATCAGGCGGTCCTGACCGAGGTTCAGCGGCGCGGCATGATCCGAGCGCATGAGCCGGTACAGACCCTCCAGGCAGTCCTCGATGTAGCAGAACGACCGCGTCTGATCCCCGTCACCCCAGACCTCCACCACGCCCGTGCCGTCCAGCTTCGCCTCCGCCACCTTGCGGCAGATCGCCGCCGGGGCCTTCTCCCGCCCCCCACGCCAGGTTCCCTCGGGGCCGAAGATGTTGTGGAACCGCACGATGCGCGTCTCCATCCCGTAATCGTCGCGGTAGTACTCCGCCAGCCGCTCCGAGATCAGCTTCTCCCACCCGTACCCGTCCTGCGGCATGGCCGGGTATGCGTCCTCCTCCCGCAGCGGCTTCACCGCCGCGTCCTGCTGGAGGTGCTCGGGATAGACGCAGGCGGACGACGTGTACAGATACCGACCGACCCCGTTCTGCCGCGCTGCCTCCAGCGTATGGAGGTTGATCAGCGCGTTGTTGTGGAGGATCGCCGCGTGGTGGGCCGAGATGAACCCCATCCCGCCCATGTCCGCCGCCAGCGCGTACACCTCGTCCACGCCCTCCGTGGCGGCCTGACAGCTCTCCCACCGCCGCAGGTCCGCGATCACGAACTCGTCCGCGGCCGTCTCGCCGAACTCCGGGTGCTTCAGGTCCACGCCCCGGACCCGGTAGCCGCGGCTCCCGAGATACCGCACCAGGTGCGACCCGATGAACCCGCCGGCGCCCGTCACGAGCACTTTCAGCCCTTCAGACATGCCCTCACCCTTCGAGATTTCGCCGCGCGTCCCGGTAGATGGACGCGAGAGACGCGTACGCCCGCTCCGCGGTGTACGACGTCTCGTACGCTGCCCTCGCCGCGCCGCCCATCCTGCGCAGCGACTCCGGGTCCCGCCACCCTCTCTCGACCGCCGCGGCCAGCGCCTCCGGAGAGCCGACGTCGAACGTCAGCCCGGTGACCTCGTGCTCCACGATCTGCGGAATACCGCCGATGCGGGACGCGATGACCGGCAGGCCGGTCGCAAAGGCCTCGACGACCGTCATGGGGAAATTTTCGTACGAAACGGAAGGCAGCACAAGCGCTCTCGCCCTCTTCATCGCTGCCAGGACGGCCGGTCTGTCCACGCGCCCCGCCCACTCCACCCCGGGTATCTCCCCGAACCGGTCCCTGCCGAGATCCCCCTCGCCGATGACCCGCAGCGGGATGCCGCCATCCAGGCGGCGCCACGCGTCCATCAGCGTACGGACGCCCTTCTGCTCATCGAGCCGGCCCACGAAGAGGGCGTAATCCCCATCGTGCTCGCCGATGCCGGGGTCGTGAGGCAGGAAGTTCGGCCGCACGTGGACGCGCTCCGGGGGGAGGCCGCCGTCCACGAAACGGTCCCGGGCGAACGGCGTCAGGGCGATATAGGCATCCACCTCCCGTGTCCACGTGCCCGCCAGGCGGTGGGCCCCGACCATTGCGGCGGCGCCGGCGGACTGCAGTCGGCTGTTGCGGTAGCAGCCGTGCAGCGCGCCCCGCCAGGCGAGGGGCGCTCCCACGCAGGCCTCGCAGGGCTTCCCGTCCCGCATCAGCATCGTGCCGGGGCAGATGAGGCGGTAGTTGTGAAGCGTCTGCACCACGGCGGCCCCCGCGCGGCGGGCCGCGTAATAGGCCGCGGGCGAGACCAGCGGGAAGGTGTTGTGGAAGTGGACCAGTCCGGCACCGCTGGAGGTGACGGCTTCCGAGACCCGGCGCGCCGCGGCGCGGTTCCAGAGGAGCGCGCCCGTGAGCCGGACCACCGACATCGACCCGATGCTGTCGTTCGACTCGGACAGCGCCACCACGCGGTGACCCCGGGCCCGCAGAAGGGCGGTCTCCTGCTCGAAGACCGTGTCCTCGCCCCCGGACTCCCGGTACCGGTTATGGACGACGACGACCGCGGGCAAGGACTTCATCGAGCACGGCCGCGAGGCGTTCGCCCATGGACTCCGGCGTCAGGCCGGCCACGCGCCGCCGCGCTGCCTCGCCCATGCGCCGGAGACCGTCGGGACCGGTGGACGCCATCCGGTCCAGCGCCGCCTCCAGGTCGCCCGGCTCTTCGGGATCGTACCGCCATCCGGTCCGCCCTTCCTCCACCAGCTCCGTCACCGCCTGGCTGTGGACGCTCCCCAGCACCGGCAGCCCGCTCGCCATCGCCTCGTTCACCACCAGCCCCCACTCGTCCGCAAGCGTCGGAAAGACGAGGAGATCCGCCGCCTGATAATGGCCCCCCAGCACCTCGAAGGGAACCGGCCCCACGTGGTGCACGCGGAGGAGCCCCCGCTCCACGAGGCCCGGGCCGGACCCCGGGCCCACGACCGTCAGCCGCGCTTCCGTTTCCCGGTCCGCGCACCACTTCTCCAGTCCGTCGATGAACGGCTGGAGTCCCTTCCGTTCCACCACCTGACCCACGTAGACCAGGTCCAGCCCCCCGGACGGCGACCCGGTGCGTTCCCCCGCCCACGCGATCGGGGACGCCTGCGCCACCCGGTGGATCCGGTCGGCGGGGTACCCGTAGCGGGCGACGTAGCGGGCACCGCTCTCGCCGTTCACCACCACCCCGTCGGCCCGGGCCAGCAGGTGCCGGCGCAGGAGCGGCCGCGCCATGACCCCCCGGCCCCGCTCCGTCCGCTCCGACAGCGTCGCCCAGATCACGACCCGCCGGTCGGCCCCCCGGGCCCACGCGACGGACTGCGCGCTGCGCGCGCCGAGCTCCGCCGCAACGACTACATCCGGCCGGAACGCCTCCAGGCGCCTCCGGGTGTCCAGCGGGACGTGGACGGGAAGTCGCTCGCGGAAACCGCTGGGGCGCCGCAGCCGGGGAAGCGCGAGAGAGCGCTGCGCCACCACGTCGAGTCCCTGCCAGTCGGGGATCCAGTCGCGGTTCGCTTCCATCGGCGTGGACACCAGGACCCGGAGCGCGGCGACCCGGGCGGCGAGGGCCCGCAACACGGGGGCCCGGTAGGGCGGCACGAAGTTGGTCAGCAGCGCGACCCGGGCTTCGGCCGCCTTCACGACTCCAGCCCCTGCCCCGCGGCCATCCGGCGATACCAGGCCCGGGGCGCCACGGCCGCGGCCAGCAGGGACAGCGCCTGCCGGCCCGCGAGCAGGGGGTGGCGGGGGAGGAGCCGGAGCGCGGCCGCGAGCCCGGCCAGGAGCAGCCGCGGCCGGCCCGCTGCGCCCGTGAGTCCGGCGATCACGAGCCGGTGGCGGTAGAGCGCCGTCGGGACGAGACGCCGGCCCAGGCTCCGCGACATGAGCTCCGCCACCACCCCGTCCACCTCCACCTGGCGCTCCAGCATCGCGATGCGGCGCTCCGTGCCGGCGAACTGCTGCCCGGCGTGGCGGCGGTAGAGAGCCAGCGGGTCGGCGAGCTGCCAGCCCGGAGACCGGGCGACGCCCACGAGGGCCAGCAGGATCCGGTCGGCGTCGTGGCGCAGCATCCCCGCGTACTCCCGCCCCGCGTGGTCCACGGCGGCCACGAGCTCCCGCGCCAGGTCCGCGCGTACCGCGAGGGCGCTCGTCGCCGTGCCCGCCCGCCGCTCGAGGAAGAGGAGCGGGTCCCCCGGCAGCCGCCCCATCCGGCCCGCGGGCGGGACCGCCGGGCCGTTCGGCTCCAGGTTCGCGTCCGCGATCCTGAGCCCGTGCGCGACCCACCGCACGCCGGGCGTGGCGAACGCGGCCACGGTCCTGGCGACCCGGTCCGGTGTCCACGCGTCGTCGGCGTCCAGGAAGCACAGGATCTCGCCCCGGGCCCGGGCCATGCCTTCCCGGAGCGCCAGGAGCTGGCCGCGGTTGTCCTGCCCGATGATCGCGACCCGGTCTCCATACGACAGCAGCGCGTCCATCGAGCCGTCCGTCGACCCGTCATCCACCACGATGATCTCGACCGGTCCGTCGTAGTCCTGGGCCAGGACGCTGTCCAGCGCGGTGGCCACGAAGTGGCCGTAGTTGTGGTTCGTCAGGATGGCCGAGACCGCCGGCCGGGGGCCGCCACCGGCCGCGGAGGTCGCGCGGTTCATCCGCGTTCGTCGCCCGCGGCCGGCCTCGCGCCCTGCCCGGCCACGGGCATCGCCCCGGTCTCGTCGGCCGCAACCCTCCTGGCGACCTCCGTGAGGGCGTACAGCACGAACACGTTCTGGGTGAAGAACGTCGCGTAGATCAGCGGATTGTCCGTCACCGCCATCGCGCCGTAGGCGAGCGTCGCGAGGTATGATGCGAGGGCGAGCCGCTTCGTCGGCCGGTCCTCCGCGCGGCGGTGCATCCCGCCGAAGTGGAGCAGCGCCGCACCGCCGAAAGCCAGGATCGCCAGCAGCCCGATGGCCCCCTGGTCGTGGAAGACGCGGAGATAGTCGTTGTGCGGATGGGCGGCCGGGGACCGCGGCAGCCCGGCCAGGTACACCGTGGAGGAGCCGGTGCCGTGGCCGATGACGGGGCTCCGGACGGCGCGACGCCACACCTGGACCCAGATCCACCCGCGACCGGTCAGGTTCACACTCCCCACCGTGAGCGCGGCGGAGGCCCCCTCGCCCTCGACCCCGACCTGCGAGACCTGCACCCGACCTTCCCCGAAACGCGCCCGGAAGGCGCCGAGGTTCAGCGCGGACACGCCCAGGACGACGGCCAGGCCGAGCATCGCCAACCGCACCGGGGGACGAAGCCCTCGCGTGGCGAACAGGGGGAGCAGGAGCATCACCAGGACCGCCGTGCGGGACAGCGTGGCCACCGCGACACCCACGATGGCCAGCGCGACCCAGACGAAGCCCCCCGACCGGTGCCGGACGCTCGCCAGCGCCAGCGCCATGAGGGGGAGGAGGAAGATCGCGAACGTCCGCGTCCCGACGCCCCCGCCGAGCCCCTCGCTCCGGTGGCCGGCGATCCACATCCCGATCGCGGTGGCCACCGCCACGACCAGCGCGACCCAGTAGGCGTCCACCACCAGCCGGAGCTCCGCCCGCGTGGTGAGGTAGGCCAGCACGACCAGGGCCATGAGGAGCGGGAGCGTCGCGAGGATCAGCTGCTTGATCCCCTCGAACCGGTCCGGCGCCCAGGCCACCGCGACGGCGGCCACGGCGAGATAGACGCCGTACAGGATCAGCGGCCGTGGAACACCCGTCGGCCGCTTTCTCAGGAGCAGGATTCCGGCGGTGATCCCCAGGAGACCCCAGTGGAGACCGCTCAGGTTGATGGCGCGGCCCGCGATGAGCAGCCCCGCTTCGGCCCAGTAGAACCCGACGCCGGACGCCGCCATGGTGATCAGCAGGAACAGCGGCACCTCGCCGAGCAGCCCGAGGACGCAGCCCACCAGGATGGGGATCGCCGCGAGGGCGAACGGTCCGAGGCCGAAGCCCGCCAGCACCCCGGCCGGCGCCCCCAGACCGATCGCGAGCAGAACGGCGTTGTAGGAGGGAGCGGACGGGGAGGAGGGCGGCCCCGCGATCCGCTCGGCGGCCGCGGCGGGCACGCGTCAGCCGTCGCCGGATGACCGCGGCAGCCGCGATCGCACCAGCTGGGCCGCGAACAGCGCCACGAAGACCGGGTTCTGGAGCACGTAACGCCGCCAGAGACGGCGCGGCTCCGTGGCCAGCCGGAACACCCACTCCAGGCCGCTGCGCTGCATCCACGCGGGCGCGATCGGCTTCCGCCCGGCGAAGAAATCGAACGCCGCGCCCACCCCCAGCATCACGGCCGGGATGGCGCCGCGGTGCGCCGCCATCCAGCGCTCCTGCTTCGGGCAGCCCAGCCCGACGAAGAGGATGCGCGCGCCGGACGCGCGTATCGCCTCGACGACCTCCCGGTCCTCCGCCCGGCTCAGAGGCCGGAAAGGCGGGCTGTGGGCGTAGACGATGCGCAGCCCGGGACAGCGGCCGCGCAGGCGGACGGTCAGCTCCTCGAGCACGTCCGGCGCCCCCCCGAAGAAGCCGACCGGGACGCCGCCCCGGGCCGCCGCCTCGCAGACGCGCGGCAGGAGCTCGGGGCCGTACACGCGTTCCGCCCCCCGGACACCCAGGAGCTTGAGGCCCCAGACCAGCGGCATGCCATCGCTGATGACCAGGTCGGCCTCGTTGTGCATGCGGCGGAAATCGGGGTCGGTGTGCCCCGTCATGACGTTGTTCACCGTCGCCACGCACACGTAGCGCGAGTCGCCGGCCCCCGCCCAGTCCAGAATGCGCGTGGTGGCCGATCCGAAGGTCAGCGCATCCACCCGCGATCCGAGGATCCGGCGGGAAACCGGGGGGGCGTCAGAACGCGCCGTGTCGCCGGGCAAGGGCGGGTAGCGTCTTGAGCATGATGCGGAAATCCAGGAGCAGCGACCACGTGCGGATGTACTCCTGGTCGAGGCGGACCACCCGCTCCCAGTCCTTGATCTCGCTGCGGCCGCTGACCTGCCAGAGGCCCGTGAGACCGGGAAGCACCGTCAGCCGCTCGAAGTGGTGGGGCTCGTAGAGCTGGAGGTCCTCGATCACGAACGGCCGCGGCCCGACGAACGACATCTCGCCGCGGATGATGTTCAGGAGCTGCGGCAGCTCGTCCAGGCTCAGGGCCCGGAGCACGCGCCCCACGCGGGTGACCCGCGGGTCCCGGGGGATCTTGAACAGCCGCACGTCGCTCTCGTTCAGGTGGCTGTAGGTCTCCTTGCAGTCGTCCGCATCGAAGACCATCGTCCGGAACTTCAGGATCGTGAACGGCCGGCCACCCAGCCCCGCCCGCACCTGCCGGAAGATCACCGGGCCGCGGGAGTCCAGCCGGATCGCCAGGGCGACCAGGAGGAACAGCGGGAGCAGCGCGAGCGTCACCATCGAGGCGAACACCAGGTCGAACGCCCGCTTCAGCGCGAGCTGCGGCACGCCGAGCCGCGAGGGTCGCACTTCGAGCACCGGACACCCGAAGAAGACCTGCGGCCGGATGACCCACTCGCTGTCCCGTACGGCCGTCGGGACCAGCTCCACGTGCACGCCCCGCCGGAAGGCGGTGTGGACCACGTCCCGCAGCGCCGGATCCGGAAGCGCGCTGGCCACCACCACGACGTCCACCGACCGATCCCGCAGGAACGCCTTGAGATCGCCGAGCTCCCCGTCCGCCCGGGGGTCGTCGCGCCGCGACGGGACCAGCCGGCCCGCGACCCGCATCCGGGTGGACACCGAGCCGTTGAAGTGCGCCAGGACGGCTCGCGCGCTGGCCTCATCGCCGATGAGCAGGACGTGTCGCCGCATGAACGCCGGGCTGACCAGCCGCGTCACCGCGTCGGTGGCCAGCCGCCCCGCCACCACCAGCAGCACGGAGAAAGCGCCGAGGAGCGCGAACTCCGCCACGGGCGCGGGTGTGCCCCCCAGGAGTCGCGTCAGGAGGAGACTGGCCGCCATGCCGATCAGCACGCCGCGCGTCAGCCGTGCCGGGTCCCGGCGCGGGTCGCCCGGGCCGTACGCGCCGTTCGCGGCGATCCCCAGCAGCACCCCGTACGCCGTCACCGCGCCCACCCCGGCCAGGTCGGCCAGCGAATCCGCACCGAAGGACCCCGTCGCCAGCAGCGTGAGCGCCGCCGCGGCGGCCAGCGCGCCCAGGTCGACGACGAGCAGCGCCGCGACCCTGACCAGCGCCCCGGTGGTCAGCCGCAGCAGCAGGTGCACCGCGGCCTCGCGCTCCGCCCGGACGTCGGCCGGACGCGCGGCGCCGTTCTCCACCGCCGGCCGCACGAGGGCGCTTGCGAGCGCCGCCACGTCGGGCTGCTCCGCCGGCCTCAGCGTGGATACTTCGGTATCGTGCACGAACACGGACATGTGCGCCTCAGTTTTCCAGCTGATTCAGTAGAACGAGCAACGTCGCGAGACCCGACAGCAGCCCCACCGCCGTCGTGGCGAACCCGATGGTGTTGAACGGGAGCAGCTCCGCGGGCGGCACCTCCGGGACCACGATCGTGCTCCCCGCACGGGGCTCCGGCGGCCGCCGGAACAGCAGGAAGCGCCGGTTGATCGCGCGCTGGCCGTTCTGATACGTGATGCTCACCCGGTCCCGGTCCGCCGTTTCGGTATAGCCCCCGCTCTGCGCGATATAATACGACAGACCCACCCCGGGCTGGTACGGCACCCGGGTCTCGAACGCCACGCCCTTCCCCACCACCAGCACGGTGGGGTCGAACTTCGGCACGTGGAGACTGTCCCCGGCCTCGAGGATGAAGTCGTGCCGGGACCCGGGACTCGCCTGCGCCCGGTCCAGGTCCACCGCCACCATCTCGCCGCGGCGAAACAGCTGCACACCGCGAATCGAGGCCTCGTCGGTCAGCCCGCCCGCCCTTTCGATCACGTCCGTGATCCGGGTCTTCCGGCTGTCGAGCACGTATTCGCTCGGCGTCAGCACCTCGCCCGTCAGCACCACGGTGTGCAGGGGCTCGTAGCCCGGCGCCTTGCGCACGAACACCCGGTCTCCCGCCACGAGCCGGACGTCCTCGGCCGACGGCGCCCAGCGGTCGGGCCCGGCCGCCGCACCATCCGTGCCTCCCGCGTTTCCCCCGTCCAGGCGCACGCGAAACAGGCCGGCGACGGTATCGGAGCGGGTCGCGAACGCGGGCATCCGGGCCACCTCCGCCTCGGACACCTCGGCGCCCGGCGTGTAGCCGCCCGCGCGCAGGATCAGGTCCTCGACGGTCATCCCGGGAGCCAGGTCGTACGTTCCCGGGTTCTTCACGAACCCCGAAAGCGTCACCTGGCCCGTCGTGGCGAGCTCCTCGCGGCTCAGCACGACCAGGGAGTCCCGGTCCTCCAGCGGCAGGCGGGTCGGCGTGCCGGAGGCGTCCACGAGCGCGATGGGGAGCAGCTCCCGCCGCCCGATCTGCTCGTTCAGGCGATACACGTGGGCGCGGGTCAGCAGCGCGTCCTGCGCCACGCCCTCCGCCCGCTCCAGCAGGTCCGCCACGGTCATCCCCGGCGTCCACTGATAGCTGCCGGCCCGGTGGACGGCCCCCGTCACGGCGACCCGCCGCCGCCGTTCGTCCGAGACCGAGAAGACCCGCACGAGGTCGCCATCGACCAGCGGGATCCGCGCGCCCTCGTCGAACAGGGTCCTGAGGTCCACGTCCACCGGCACCCGGTCCACGCCTGGAGCCCGCTGCCCCGGGGGGAGGATGCGGTCGATCTGGAGGCGACGGACCACGGCGTCCGCGTTCAGCCCACCGGCGAAGTGCAGGAGGTCGCGAAGGCCCTCGTCCGCCGTCAGCTCGTACGTGGCCGGGCGGCGCACGGCGCCTTCGATCCCGACGCGGGCGCCGGCCACGGGGACGAAGACGAAATCCCCCTGCTCGAGTCGGACGTCCCCTTCGCCGCTGCCGGCCACCAGGTATTCGTAGAGGTCCACGCTGGCGACCAGGCGGCCCCCGCGCCGCACGGCCACGCGGCGGAACGAGCCGATGGGGTTCGGCCCGCCGGCGAGGTAGAGCGCCGTGAAGGCGGTCCCGAGAGAGGAGAGCGTATACGACCCGGGCCGCTCCACGTCCCCCGCCACCACCACCTGGCTCGTGCGGATCCTGCTCACCGAGAGGCTGAACTGGGTGGTGGACTCCGAGCCGCGGCCGACGCCGGAATACACCCTCCCCAGCCGGTCCATGAGGACCGTCTCCACCTGCACCAGCGTCAACCCGTTCACCGCCACGGGCCCCACATCCGGGATGACGATGGTCCCGTCCCGCGTCACGTCCATCGTGTAGGCCGTCTGGGCCGCCCCGGTGAGGATCAGTACCAGCTCGTCCCCGGGGCCGATCCGGTAGTCCGGCGGGACCGGGCCGGTGATGATGGGGTCGAACTCCGTCGTGGTGCGGCCGAACAGCGTGCGGCCGAAGATCGGCAGCCCCCGCACGCGCACGGAATCCGCCGCCGAATCCCCGGCCGCGGCCGCCGAAACGCGCTGGAGCGTGTCGGCCGGCGGCAGTCCCTGCGTGGTGACGCCGACGCGCTCCAGCGCCAGGAGGAAGTCGTCGGGTGGGGCGAGCGGACCCTCGCCGGCGCCGCGCCCTTCCATGCGTGCCAGGTACGCCTCGATGAGCACCGGGTCGTATCCCGCCGCGACGAGCCGTCGCTTGATCTCCTCCCGGCTCATGCCGGATGCGCGCAGGCGCTGCAGGATCTCGACCTCCGTGACGCCGCCCCCCTGCTGCCCCGCCGCGGGCGCGCGGATCCCCGCCACGCACGCCATGGCGATCAGGACTATCGGCAATGTGCGCTTCATCGATTCGTCTGCTGAACAGAAAGGCGGCTGGGCGGCCGGCTGACATACGGGGGTCGTTTCGGAGAGAATGACGGCGCCCGCCCGAACCAAAACGCGGCCAGTCCAGCCGATCCCGCGCCGCTGCGCAGGACGAATGGATAATCACCATTCCCTGTGGGGGCAAGCCGGTTCAGCCCCTTGCGGCCACGAATCTTACGGGTGCTCGGGATCCCCCGGCGCGCCTCCGCCGCGGGGCGGCGTCCACGGGGACGGGGCGCCGGCGCCGGGATCAGGACGCCAGGGCCGCTACCAGCGCCCCGGACGGCCGGCGCGGAAAGGGGCGCGGTCCACTGAGACGGACCACGTGCGGAGCGGTGATCCCCCCCGTGGCGTTGCGCGTGTCCACGACCAGCGCCGCCTCCCGCACCACGGCGGCATAATCCACCGTGGAATGGTCCGTCACGATGACGACGCAGTCCGCTTCCGCGAGCTCGGCGTCCGTGAGCGGCACGGATTCCAGGACGATCCCGTCCTCCCGGATCCGCGGGACGAACGGATCGTGGTAGCGCACGTCCGCGCCCTTCCCGGCCAGCACCCGGATGATGTCCAGCGCCGGGCTCTCCCGGATGTCGCCCACATCCTTCTTGTAGGCCGTTCCCAGCACGAGGATGCGGCTGCCGCGGACGGGCTTGGAGTGCTCGTTCAGCGCGTCCCCGACCTTCCCGACCACGAAGCGCGGCATCTCGGCGTTGATCTCGCTCGCCACCTCGATGAGCCGCGTGCGGTAGTCCAGCGTCTTCATCTTCCACGACAGGTACTGCGGGTCGAGGGGGATGCAGTGCCCGCCGATCCCGGGCCCCGGCGTGAAGCGCATGAACCCGAACGGCTTCGTCGCGGCGGCGTCGATCACCTCCCACACGTCCACGTCGAGCCGGTCCGCCACCTGCGCCATCTCGTTCACCAGGGCGATGTTGATGGAGCGGAACGTGTTCTCCAGGAGCTTGCTGAGCTCCGCCGCTTCGGTGGAGCTCACCGCCACTACCCGCTCCAGGACGCTCTCGTACGCCCGCCGCCCCATGGCCGAGCAGGTCGGCGTGATGCCGCCGACGACCTTCGGCGTGTTGTGGACCTTCCACACCGGGTTCCCCGGGTCCACACGCTCGGGGCTGAAGCACAGGAAGAAGTCACGCCCGACCTTGAGCCCGCCGATCTCCAGCAGCGGGAGGAGCACCTCGCGCGTGGTCCCCGGATACGTGGTGGACTCCAGGATGATCAGCTGACCGGGGCGCAGCACCGCCGCCACCGCCTCCGAAGCCGCCACCACGTAGCTGACGTCGGGGTCCCGCGTCTTGCCGAGGGGCGTGGGGACGCAGATCGAGATGATGTCGCACTCCGCCAGCCGGGAAGCGTCGGTCGTGGCCTCGAACAGGCCGCCCTCGCGCATCGACGCCACCACCTCCCCGGCCACGTCCTCCACGTGGGAACGCCCCGCGTTGAGCGCCTCCACGACGCCCTCCGCAACGTCGATCCCCAGGACGCGGAAGCCGGCATTCGTCATCGCGACCGAGAGCGGCAGCCCCACATAGCCCAGCCCCACGACCCCGAACACCGCCTCGCGGCCCTCGATGCGGCCGAGCAGCTTTCCTGCTTCCGCCCCGAGCTCCACGCCCGCTCCCGCTCCGGTTCCGTCTCGATCAGCCATGGGTCCCCTGTGCATGAAGTGCCTCGACGGCCGCGGCGATCAGCGCCCCGGTCGTGCTTTCACCGGCCACCGCCACGACCCTCAGCCCGAGGGACCGCGCGGCTGCCGCCGTCGTCGCGCCGATGACGACCGCCGGCATGCCCGCCGCCGCCTCCCCCAGCTCGCCCACGAAGTTACGCGCCGTGGCTGGCGATGTGAAGGTCAGAAGGTCGATCCCGCCGTCCGCGATGAGCCGCCGCAGCCCCGCATCCGCCGGCGCGGGCACCCCCTTGCGGTAGGCCACCGGCGCGTCCACGGCCGCCCCCACCGCCTCGAGGCTCCGGCGCAGCGCTTCCCTGGCGTCCTCGGCCCGCGGAAACAGCACGCGCGTCCCCGCACCCACGCCCGCGGCGACCAGCGCCCGGCCCAGCGCCTCGCCGCTCGCCTCCGCCGGCACCACCGCCGGCTCCCACCCCGCCCGCCGCGCGGCCTCCGCGGTCGCCTCGCCCACGCAGCCGACGCGCGGCCCCGCGCCCGCCCCGGCGCCCGCCCCGGCG
>DATKBW010000127.1:0-5067 GCA_035513575.1 Longimicrobiales bacterium
CGTCCCCGGTCTCGCCGAAGCTGGCGATGAAGTAGACGTCCTGGTCCGGGTCGTAGCGGACCGCTTCAGGCCCCGACAGCCCGGTCACGGAGAAGACGATGTCCGTGCTGTCCTGGACCGCGCCCCCTTTGCGCGCCTGCGGCGACGCCAGGCAGGACGTGGCGAGGAGGAGGGTGGCGGCGACGGCGACGGCTTCGATTCGGCGCCGGGCGCGCCGGCGCTGCGGGGGTTGTGTCTGGGCGTTTGGCATGTGGTGGTCGCTTTGATGGCGGTCTCGGGGAGGCTGACTACGTCAATGTACGGGGGGCGGGCCGTGTGATGCGAGCAGGCTGGCGGCCGTGAACTCCCGGGCCCGGGCCCGGCACGGGTCGTGGGCGTCAGCGACGCCCGGGTCTACCTTGTCAGGCGGGACGCGTCGGATCTCGAGTGGGTGGATGTGTACCGCCGGCCGTGACGGCCTGTAGCTCCGTGAACCGAGGCTCCTCGACGCACATCGGGTAGAGCGCTCCGACGAACTCGCGGGTGTACGGTGCCTTCCGGTGAGCTTCTTCAGCCGCCGTGCCCGGGAAGGCCATGAAATGAACGAACGAGAGCGTCTGGCCCCGACGGTACGCGCTGTACTCGGTACCGGGCTCCGCCGCCCGAACCGCGGCCACGAACCGGGCGACGGCGTCCAGCACCACGTCCAACTCCCCCTGCCGTACCGTGTATTCCGCGACCCTCTGAATCACGCCCGCGCCGCGGGGCTGGCCAGGTACTCGTCCATCCGCGCTCGCGCGCTCTCCATCTGCTCGGGCGTCATGGCCGCGAACATCTCGCGGTGATCGGCCTCCGCGTGCCGCATGAGGTCCTGCTTCACGACGTCCGCCGTATCTCCGCGCGCCACGTAGTCGCAATCGGCGCTGCCCAGGTCCCTGCACGACATCTTCAGCATCATGCCACCTCCAGTAGTGTGACCAGCTGCTCCACGCAGGAGGTCCAGCCCTCCTCGTGGTTCTCTCGATCCGCCTCCGTCGAGAAGCCCTCGTGCACCAGCAGCACCCGTGTCGAGCTCCCTTCCTCGGACAGCTCCACCGTCACGAGCGTCTCCTCCGGCTCCTCCGCCGCCCCCGATTCCCACGCCCACGTGAACGTCAGCAGCGCCGGCGGCTCCACCCGCCGGAACGTGCCGCGGGCCACGTGCTCCGAGCCGTCCGGCGCGCGCATGATCACCCGGAACGCTCCCCCCGGCTGCGGGTCCACCTCCGCTTCCGGAATCGTGAACCCCTGTGGCGCGAACCACCGCTTCATCTGTCCCGCCTCAGTCCACGCACGGAACACCTGCTCGCGATCCGCGCGGATCACCCGCTCCAGCCGCACCCTGTGACCCGCCTCGGTCCCCATTCCGCTCACTCTCCTTCCTCGAGGTACCCGGCCAGCGAGTCCAGGCGACCCCGCCAGAACTTCTCGTAGCGCTCCGCCCAGTCCCGCGCGCGCCGCAGTGGCTCCGCCCGCAGCCGGATCACCGTCTCCCGGCCCCGCGCCTCTCGCTCCACCAGAGCGGCACGCGCCAGCACCGCCAGGTGCTTCGAGATCGCCGGCCGCGAGATCGGAAACGGCGCCGCCAGCTCGCCCACCGTGCGCTCCCCCTCCCGCAGCCGCTCCAGGATCCGCCGCCGCGTCGGGTCGGCCAATGCGTGGAACAGGTCATCGAGGCCGTGATTGGAAACCATGTGGTTACGAATATGTGGAGGCGCGGCACGTCACGCAAGAGGCGGATCGGTGAGGGACGGTCAGCAGTCTGAAGAATTCGGAGACGATCACATGAAACTGGCGATCCGCCTGCTGATGGGCGCTGCCCACCTTCTGGGTGACGGTGGCCATTCATTATGGCCTCGCGGGCCTGATGCTCGTAGGAGCGATCGCGCTGTTCAGCAGATGAACGGCCGTAAACGAGGGGCCGGGCGCGGTCTGGTCTCCGGAGCATGGCCACTGGCACGGAGCGCGTGGGGTCGGGCTGGCTGCATCCCCCTGGCCCCGTTCCGCGTCACGGCCCAATCTTCATGGTCTGAGTCCGGTTCGAACATCCTACGGAGACCGCCCATGCGAACGCTCACTCGTTTTGTCCTGCTCGCCGCGACGATGGTGGCCGCGGCGCTCCCGCCCCTGGCCGCGGCGCAGGAGGCCGAGGATCCCTACCTCTGGCTCGAAGAAGTCGAGGGTGAGCGTGCCCTCGGCTGGGCCGTGGAGCAGAGCCAGGCGACCCTCGCCGAGCTCGAAGACCACCCGGTCTACGACTCGATCTTCCGTGAGACCCTCGAGATCCTGAACTCCGATGACCGGATCCCCTTCGTCGCCATCATGGGGGACCGGCTCTACAACTTCTGGCAGGACGCCGATCACGAGCGCGGGATCTGGCGCCGGACGACGTGGGAGTCCTATCTCTCCGGCTCGCCGGAGTGGGACGTGGTCCTCGATATCGACGCGCTGGCGGAGCGGGAGAACGTCCCCTGGTCGTACGGCGGCACGACCTGCCTCGCCCCCGCCTACCGGCGCTGCATGGCGCGACTGTCGCGCGGCGGCTCCGACGCGGTGGAGATTCGGGAGTTCGACCTGGAGCGGAAAGCGTTCGTCGAGGACGGCTTCTTCCTGCCGGAGGCGAAGCAGTCGGTCGCCTGGCGGGGCCCCGACGTGCTCCTCGTGGCCAGCGACTTCGGCCCGGGCAGCCTGACGGAATCAGGGTATGCGCGGATCGCGAAGGTATGGCGCCGCGGCACGCCGCTCGCCGCTGCGGAGACGCTGTTCGAGGCGGACCGCGAGCACGTCCGGGTGGGCGTCGGCTCGATGCGGACGGCGGACACGACCTACCACGTCGTCTTCCATACGCCGGAGTTCTTCAGGAGCACGACGTACCTCGTGCAGGAGGACGGCTCGCTGCTCGCCCTCGACGCCCCCGATGACGCGAGCAAGTTCGTCGCCGGTGACCAGCTGGTGGTCTACCTGCGTTCGCCGTGGGAGGTGGGCGGCCGGACCTATCCGCAGGGGTCCGTGATCGCCACGGATCTCACGGCCTTCCTCGCCGGCGGGCGGGACTTCCAGGTGGTGGCGGCGCCGGGGGAGCGCCGGACGATCCTGGGCGCCTCACCCACCCGCGACTACCTGCTGGTCCGCGTCCTGGACAACGTGCGCGGCCAGCTCTGGCGCTACCGCCGCGAGGGTGGCGAGTGGGTGGGCGAGCGCATCCCGGCCCCAGACTTCGGCAGCGTGAACGTCACGGCCACGGACCCGGAGTCCAACCGGTTCTTCTTCACGTACAGCAGCTACACGCAGCCGAACACGCTGCTGCTGGCCGATGAGGCGGGGGAGGTGCGGGAGATCCGGAGCATGCCGCCGATGTTCGACGCCGAGGGGCTGGCTGTCGAGCAGCTGGAGGCCACGTCGAAGGATGGCACGCGGGTCCCGTACTTCATCGTCCACCCCGAGGACATGGTCCGGGACGGGGAGAACCCCACGCTGATGTACGGCTACGGCGGGTTCCAGATCCCGATGACCCCCGGCTACAGCGCCACGACCGGCAAGGCGTGGCTGGAGCGAGGGGGCGTCTACGTCGTCGCCAACATCCGGGGCGGCGGCGAGTTCGGCCCGGACTGGTGGCGCTCGGCGCAGAAGGAGAACCGCCAGCGGGCCTACGACGACTTCATCGCCGTCGCGGAGGACCTCACCCGCCGCGGCATCACCAGCCCCGCACGCCTCGGCATCCAGGGCGGGAGCAACGGGGGACTCCTGGTCGGCGCCGCCATGACACAGCGCCCGGACCTCTTCGGCGCCGTGGTCGTCCAGGTGCCGCTGCTGGACATGAAGCGTTACCACAAGCTCCTGGCCGGCGCGAGCTGGGTGGCGGAATACGGCGATCCCGACAACCCGGACGAGTGGGCGTACATCCGGGAGTACTCGCCTTATCAGAACATGGACGCCGACGTGAGTTATCCGACTCCCCTCATCTACACGACCACCCGCGACGACCGCGTCCATCCCGGCCACGCCCGGAAGATGGCCGCGAAGATGATGGGCATGGGCCACCCCGTGTTCTACTACGAGAATACGGAGGGCGGTCACGGCTCCGGCGTCACCCCGGAGCAGCGGGCCCGGATGATCGCCGTGTCGTTCACGTACCTGCACGAGCGCCTCATGAAAGCGCGGGAGACGGTCATGGGCGAACGCCGCTGAACCCGTGGGCGACAGAACTCCGGCGGCCCGTGCGTCTTACAAAGGCAGTTCCACCATCAGCCACGAGGCCGAAGCATGAGTCGCCCGTCACCCCGGTTGCCCTACACCGTCATCGCGGCCGCCGCCCTCGCCGCATGCCAGGCTCCTATCGAACCGCCCTCGGGCAACGTCGTCCACGCCTCGAGCATCGAGGCCCGGGTGGGGGCAGCCGATCCGTTCACCCTTTCGCCAGGGCAGGAAGCGACCAGCTCCTCCCTCGATCTCACCATCCGATTCGTGGATGTGGCCACGGACTCCCGCTGCCCGATCGACGTGGACTGCGTCTGGGAAGGCGACGCGGAGGTGGTCATCCATCTGGGGGAGCCCGGCGAGGAGAGGCTCGTCAGCCTCCACACGCCGGGCGAGCGGATCGGGCTCGGTACGGTGGACCTGAGCTCGGGACACCGCCTCGAGCTGATCGAGCTGCTGCCCGATGACCGGTCCGACCGACCGATCGTCCAGAAGGAGTACCGGGCCACCTTCCGGCTAGTCGCCCTCGCCGGCGACTGAGCCGCCACACCGTCGGGTTACAGGGACTGGCCGAGGAGCCAACGAGTGCACCGCCCGCGGCCTTGCCGTCCCGTGCGCGCCACTCGGTCAGACCCCCGGGAAATTCCGGGGGATCAACTGTATATTTACGTAAGATCTATTCCCGATCCGGAAGAGGCGGCCCGCTACTGTCCGGCTTGACCGCACGGTGCTCGGGGACGTGCCTCTCCCGGAGGCGCCTCGTCCGCTCGCCGGCTGCTTCGGAGGTTTCCTCCAGCTCGGCGTCGCTCCGGATCACCCGGGGAGTGAGGAACAGAAAGAGCTCGGTCTCGG
>DATKBW010000128.1:0-4588 GCA_035513575.1 Longimicrobiales bacterium
CATGAACACGCTCGTGCCCGAGCCCGAGATCCCCAGCCACCAGGGTCCCGACGCCCGCACGGTCGATCCCGACCTCGACGTGGTGACGATGGCTGTCAAGGTGCCCGAGACGCTCGCCCACCTGCACTACTGGACGGTCCAACTCACGCGACAGGCCTCGAAGGAAGAGGTGCTCGCGGCGTTTCGCACTTCGTCGCGCATCGCCTTCATCCGCACCGACGAAGGGCACCCGGCCATCAACTCGGTGAAGGAGCTCACGGCTGACCTCGGCCGGCCCCACGCCAACCTCTATGAGGTGGCGCTCTGGGAGGACATGCTGAGCGTCCAGGGCGACGAGGCGTTCTACGCCTACATGGTGGACAACCAGGCCATCGTGGTCCCCGAGACCATCGATGCCGTCCGAGCGCTGACGGAGCTGGAGTCGGACGGGGCGGCGTCCATCCGCAGGACCAACGAGGCTCTCGGGATCACCGGACGCCTGGTCCCCGAGCCGGCTGGGCGGTGATCCCTTTCCCCTCCCAACTTCGAGGACAGCTCGGTGGCCTACAGCGACAACTTCACACTCGTCCGATGAAGAGAGTCGCGGTACTCACCAGTGGAGGCGATGCACCAGGGATGAACGCCGCCATCCGGGCGGTCGTGCGAACCGGCGTGGCCCGCGGCTGGGAGGTGTTCGGCGTTCCCAACGGGTACGCCGGTCTGTTGGAGGGGCGCTTCCTCCCCCTCGGTGCCCGCGACGTGGGGGGGATCATCCAGCAGGGGGGCACGGTCCTGGGCAGCGCCCGCTCGACCGAGTTCCGCACCGGCGAGGGCCAGGCCCGCGCGATCGAGGTCCTCCTTGAGCAGCGGATCGACGGACTGGTGGTCGTCGGCGGAAACGGCTCCCAGACGGGCGCGTACGAGCTTTCCAAGCGGGGCTTCCCGGTCGTCGGGGTCGCCTCCACGGTCGACAACGACCTACTCGGCTGCGACATCACGCTCGGCGCCGATACGGCGCTGAATGTTGCCCTCGAGGCGATCGACCGCCTCAAGATCACCGCCGCCTCGCACCATCGCGTGTTCGCGGTCGAGGTAATGGGCCGCGACAGTGGCTACCTCGCGCTGATGGCGGCCATCGCCGGCGGCGCGGAGGTCGCGATCATTCCGGAGGTGGAAGTCGACCCCGAACAGGTGGTTCGGCACGTGCAGGCCACGTATCGTGCGGGCAAGCGCCATGCCCTGATCGTCGCCGCGGAGGGCGCTCGTTACAATGCGGCCGGACTCAGGCAGTACGTCGAAGAGCATCACGCCCCGCTCGGCATGGAGTTTCGCACGACCACTCTGGGCCACGTGCAGCGCGGGGGCGCCCCGGGCGCGTTCGATCGGCTGCTCGCCACGCGCCTCGGAGCTGCGGCTGCCGAACAGCTGGCCGAGGGTCGGGCGGGCGTACTCGTCGGACTCCTCCGCGGAGAGATCAGGGCGACGCCGCTGGCGGAGGTGGCGGGGCGCACGAAAGCGCTGGACCTTTCCCTGCTCGAGCTGGCGCGCGTCCTGACGATCTGAGGAGGACCGGTATCTTCGCCGCCCTGTGCGGCCTCATCCACCCGCGTCGAGCGGGCGTGAAAAGACCTTCACGCCGCGTTCATACACCCTTCACGCACGTTCCCGCATCCTTCTCATGTCGATGGATATCGAGGCGGAGGACGCACGGAGATGGAAAGGGATACGTCCAGGACCCCGTCTACGGGATGACGCTCCTGCTGGATTGGCTCGCGGAAGGTGACCTCTGGCCGAAGCGCGTGTTCGTCACGCACGGTGAGCCGTCGGCGGCCGACGCTTTCCGGCGTCGCCTCAAGGTCGCCGCACCACGGGCACCAGCCCTGGACGGCTGCGATCATCGTGTGGTTCATGGCTCGCTCCTCCCGTCCGCCGGATCCGCAACCGCTCCTTCGGATGGGAGCGGGGCTGCCCTGGCTACGATCTCGCGCCAGATCCCGTCCCGCCGGATGTCCGCGATCTCGAACCCCGCCGCCCGCACGTTCGATTCCGTGCGGCGATTCATCTCCGGGCCGAGCAACCGGCGGGTCAGCGGACTGACCCAGTCGAACAGCTTCCCGAGCACCGGGTTCCGCGGGCGTACGTGCTCGAGCAGCCGCGCCTCGCCGCCAGGCTTCAGGACGCGGCGGGCCTCCTCCAGGCCGCGAATCGGATCCTCCACCGAGCAGAAGACGCACGTCGCGGTGACGGCGTCGAACGAGGCTTCCGGGAAGGGCAAGGCCTCGGCGTCCGCGTGGCGAAGGTCGACCCTGCGACTCAGCGAGGCGGCGCGGCGACCGGCGCGTTCCAGCATCCGGACCGAAATGTCGATCGCGGTGAGCTCCACCGCCCCCGGATAGAACTCGAGGTTGCGGCCTGTGCCCACCCCGATCTCGAGCACGCGCCCGCGGGCTCCCGAGATCACACGCTCCCGGCGGGAACGACCGCCCAACCAGTCCATCGGCCCCTCGTACCAGTCGTAGAACGACGCGACGCGATCGTACACCCGCTCGGTCGGACCACGGCGATCGCGACTTCTCGGCTCTTCCATCGTGTGTCCCCTGTCCTCGTTCCCCACCCGCGGTCCTGCGGCCCGGAGGCGTCGCCGGGATGGTGCCGCCCACGTCATGAGAGGAGGGTGAAGCCCGGATTAAATCCGCTTCATGATGCATACCGCTGTGCAGCGGGCGGCGCCCCGGTTGCGGCACTTCTCGCCACGGCGGTGCTCCTGGCGGCCTGTGCGCCCGCGACGGCGCCAGCCCCGCTCACTGCCCCGGTTCCCCGGTCTTCCGCGTGTGAGGACCCCCTGTACCTCGCCCACCGCGCCGGTCAGCACAATGCCCTGTGGCTCTGGATGCCGGCGATAATTGTGTTCGGGGGTCTCATGTGCTGATGATGGGAACCTAAAGGACGCTTCATTTCAGTCTCACGGGCGCTTCACGTCACCGGACCGAAATCGCTGACGGCGCCGCAACCAGGCGGCACGGAAACGATTCACGGAACCGGATGATGCAGCAGACGATGAAGCGGCGGATCTGGAGTCTCGCTCTGCTTGCGACCGGGGGGGTGCCCGCCGGCACGGCGGCGCAGGACACCCCGGCCCCCGAATTACCGCCCCTCACGGTGGAGCAGGCGTACGACCTTGCGCGGGCGAGGAGCCCGATGCTGCGTGCCGCGGCGGCGGTCGCCGATGCCGCGGCGACGCGGGAGGCGTCGGCCGGGCTGCCACCCGACCCGATGCTCCAGGTCGACATCATGAACTTCTCCGTTCCGGGCTTCGACACCGACATGCCGAGCTCCATGTCGCCGTCCATCCAGGCCATGCAGATGCTGCCCTGGTTCGGGAAGCTGGACCTCTCGGAGCGGATCGCGCAGCAGAGCACGGCCATGACGCGCGCGGACGCGGACGAGACGTGGTGGGAGGTGCGGAGCCGCACCGCCATGTTGGGTCCTCCTGGGCCAGCCCGGGTGGCGATCATGGGAAGCCAGGCCGTCGCGATCCGCAGACCGAGCCGCGACGGCGCTCCCTCGGACCTCAGCCGCGGCAGGTGCTCACCGGTTGTGACCGCCCTTTTCGCCCTAATCCATCGCCCCGCCCGTCATCATGCATCCCATCATGTGCCCCATCGCCATGTCGCCCATGGCCCCATGCTCCATCTGGCCATGACCTCCGCCCATCATCCCTTGCTCGCCGCCCCCCATCATCCCACGGCCGAGCTCGTCCAGCCTGTCCCGCTGCTCCGGCGTGAGCACCCGGCGGGCATCCACGGCGACGCGAGCCATGGCGACGTGCGCCCGGACCATGTGGTCAGCAGCCTCCCGGAGACTGGCTTCGTAGCCCTGGAAATCCGGCGCGTCCCCCTTCAGCAACTCCGCGGCTGCCATGTGCGTCTGCATCGCCGGCTGCATGTGGGGCATTGCCGTCTCGCGCGCGCGCACTTGGAGCGCCTCGAGCCGGCTCATCTGGTCGGCCGACAGGCCGAGCGCCTCCCGGTGCTGGAGCAGCATCTGCGGGGGCGGTCCGCCCATCATCGCCATGCAGTGCTGCATGCCCTGCATGGCCTGCCCGTGCATGGGCATCGGGTCCTGACCATGTCCCTCCTGTGCGGCCGCCGGTGCGCTGCCCAGCAGCGCCGCGACCGCGAGAATCGACAGCTTCCTCATATGGGCCTCCCGTGCAATGGTCCGTCCTGTTCGTATGCGAAATCCAACACCGCAAGCATAGCGCCCGGCTGGTGAACCGGCGGTGAAACCCCGGTGAAGGACTCTTCACGGCGGCTCGGGTGGCACACCTTGCGGCGGAAGACGGAGCGAACCCGTACGGCGAGAAGGAGCGCGGGGGCGGTGGACGGTCCGCGTAGACGGTATCCCCAACAGCGAAGCCCCGTCCCGATCTCGTATCTCCGGGCGGGGCTTTGTCTTATAGGAATGGGCCTGGGTGGACTTGAACCACCGACCTCACGCTTATCAGGCGTGCGCTCTAACCGGGCTGAGCTACAGGCCCCGACTCTGGATCGTCCGCCCCCGATTCCGGCGTAAACGGCGCGCCGGACGGGGACGAAAACCCGACCCG
>DATKBW010000129.1:0-2276 GCA_035513575.1 Longimicrobiales bacterium
CCTGGCCGGCGTGTCCCTGCTCGTCGGGGTCTTCGTCCGCGCGGGCGCGATGCTGGTCATGCTCGTGATGCTCGGCGCCATCTACAAGAAGATCTTCGTCTGGAAATCGGGGTTCTTCGGCGAGAACGGCGGCGGCTGGTATTACGACCTTCTGTACCTCAGCGCGGCGTTCGTCGTGCTGGCGACGGGGGGCGGGGACTGGGTGCTGGTGTGAGGCAGACCCCGGCCGGCGGTCGACATGTAACACCTGCCCGCTAATGGAGGCGACGTGTCGGAGTCCGATAAGAGGTCATCCCGAGAGGGTGCGCGCCTACCGCAGGCGGCTTCGGCGGACTCGGCTGGCTTCAGGACTTACCCGGGCTTCCGACCTCACGGTGATCGTGCTGGCGAACGGGTTCCTCGAACCGTTCGATCCGGACGACGTGGCGACCGCCTTCGCGGCGGTCTGGCATCCCGCCATCGCCGGATTCGAGCGGCCGCGCTGCCGATTGGAGCAGTTGAGGGACGCCGGGTTCTGGTAACTCCTTCCACCGGTTGCGACGATCCGGGAGCGCCCCCGACCGCCTCCGTCAATCCTTTGTACCGTACGCAGGAATGGCCCTCCGGCTGTTCTGGAAGGCATCGGCGTGCCGGCCACGGTGGCCTGGGCCTCGGCGTGGGCGGCGATCTCGGCCCGATGCAGTCACTCCGGCAGCAGACCCTCCAGCACCCCCACGGCCCGATCCAGGGCCCGACGATCGACCGGCCCCAACTCATCGAGGGCAGCCCTGAGAGCGCGCAGGCGTCGCTGGCGCCCCTCCTCCAGGAGGCCGAGGCCGGCGACGGTCGCGCTGATGCGCGCCACGCGGCGGTCCTCGGCGGACCTCTCCCGATCGACCAGCCCGCGCCCCTCCAGACCGGAGATCAGCCGGCTCATCGACGGCGGGCGGACCTGCTCCGCCTCGGCGAGCTCCGTCAGCGACAACGGGCCCAGGTGGACCACCACGGAGAGCGCCGACAGCTCGGCGGCGGACAGCGGACTCGACCGGTCCGCCTCCCGGAGCCAGCGGAGGACGTGGATCGCCCAGGCGTGCAGCCGATCGGGAAGCGATGGTCCGGCGTGCGACATCCTTGCACCTCGTCGCCAATATAATTAGCTAGACTAAAGATTAGCATATCGAAGTGTATTGCGACAGGAGCCGGTGAAATGGATGCGACCGACGCGTTCGGGACCGCCGTCAGGGAGGGGCGGACTGACGACGTCCGCGGACTGCTCGATGCGAATCCCGGGTTGGCCGAAGAGGCGCTGGACGGTCTCTCCCCCGTCCTCGTGGCGCTGTTCGCGGGCGCCGAGGACACCGCGGTCCTGCTGGCGGAACGGCGGACTTCGCTCGACGCGTGCGAAGCCGCCGCCCTGGGATTGGTGGACGCGCTGCGGCGGTTGGACGAGGCGGGCCGTGACGGCCGGGGCGGACGCGCGGAAGGCCTCGGCGCCCCGGGCGCGTTCGGCTGGACGCCCCTCCACCTCGCGGCCTACCTGGGGCGACGGGAAGCGACGGCCTGGTTGCTGGGCAGGGGGGTCGATCCCGGGATCCGGTCGGACAACGCGGAGGCGAACACGCCGCTCCACGCGGCCCTGGCGGGACGCAACGACCCGGAGGTGGTCCGCCTGCTCCTCGAGGGGGGAGCCGATCCCGATGCGGGCGCCGCGCTCGGGGTCACGCCCCTCCACCTCGCGGCCTCGCGCGGGAATGGCGACGCGGTCGACGCGCTGCTCGCGCGGGGGGCACTACCCGCGTCCATGGAAGACGGGCGCATGCCATCCGCGCTCGCCGACGAGCGCGGTCACCCTGCGCTGGCGAGCCGGTTGGCGGAACTGGAAGGCGCGTCCGCCGACCCCCCGTGGGAGGCGCCCGGCGGCGTCCCGCCGGATTCCGCCTAGCCGACGGTTCCTGCCCCACAAGGGCGAGAGGGCACGCCCACGCTCCTGCGGAACTTCCGGGCGCGCAGCGTGCGCGGGATCAGCACCCACCTTTCGAGGTTCGCCCGACACGGCGGAGGGGGTTCACCTACGCCGCCGAGGGGGTTCACCTACGCCGCCGAGGGGTGTCCTTCGGTACTCTTGAGGTGAGGCGATCGCGAGCGGTCGCCCGGTGATCGAAGGGAGAGAATCATGAAGACCCCGCAGGACCTGCGCGACAAGGTGCA
This sequence comes from Longimicrobiales bacterium, assembly GCA_035513575.1. GTDB lineage: Bacteria > Gemmatimonadota > Gemmatimonadetes > Longimicrobiales > RSA9 > JAHWKI01. The sequence continues at coordinate 2,188 of DATKBW010000129.1, forward strand.
GGCGGAATTGGAGTGGGAGCCCTCGCTGGACGCGGCCCAGATCGGCGTCGCGGTGAACGAGGAAGCGGTGACGCTGACTGGCCACGTGA
>DATKBW010000130.1:0-6044 GCA_035513575.1 Longimicrobiales bacterium
TCCAGCGCCGCATCCTCCGCCTCTTCCAGCGGCGGGAGCTGCTGGACGCCGCCACCGTCGAGAACATGCTCACCTGGCAGGGCAGCGGCGGCTTCAGCCTGGACGCCTCCGTCCGCATTCACGGTACCGACCGCGCCGGCCGCGAGCGGCTGCTCCGCTACTGCGCACGCCCGCCCTTGGCCCTGGAGCGCATGAGCCTGGAGCAGGGCTCAGGTAGCGGAGCGGCGGGAGGCGGGCGAAGCGGGCCAGAGCAGGGGGACGCTGGCCGCGGTGAGGCTGGCCCGGGCGCCCCGGGCCCCATTCGTCGGGTCCTCTACCTCCCGCCCCGACCGCTACTGGACGGCCGCAGCGTCCTGGCCCTCTCGCCCCTGGAGTTCCTGGCCGCCCTCGCCCGCCTGATCCCGCCGCCGCGCGTGCACCGCCACCGCTACGACGGCGTGCTGGCGCCCAACGCCCGCCTCCGGAGCCGCGTGGTGGCGCTGGCCAGGGCGCACACGGCTGCCCTCGCCATCGAGGAGTGCGCGTCGGACCTCAACGGACCCACGACGGAGGAAACCGCCGGGACCGTAGGCACGACGGCCGCCGCTACCGGTCCGCCGGATTGGGCCGCGCCCGCGGACCCGGCCCGCAGCGCCGCCCGCTCCCGCTGGGCCTGCCTCATCGCCCGCATCTACGAGGTCTCGCCCCTGCGCTGCCCCGGGACGAGTTGGACGAGTTCGGCCCCCACGTCCCGGAGCTGCTGGGCGTGCGGCCCGGGCTCTTCGGCCCCTGGACCTCTCTCGGACGCCGCCGCCCCCCCTATCCCCAACGGGTCGGGGTGGAGCTGGCGTATCTGCGGGAGCGGACGCTCGGGCGGGACGTGATGATCCTGTTGCGTTCGTTGCGCGCGATCGTCGAGGGACAGGGCGGGGCGTGACCGTGACGGCGACGCCCCCGCCGTCCGCGGCCGGGGTACGGCAGGTCCTGGCGAACGGCGTGGCGCTCCTCCTGGCGTATGTCGTGCCACGCGTGTTCATGGTGGCGTCGGTGGTGCTGGCTGCGCGGTTGCTCGGACCCCGGGACTTCGGCGTGTACGGGACCGCGGCCGCGTGGGCCGTCATGCTGAGCGCGGCCTCCACGCTGGGGATGCACCCTCTGCTCGTACGGGAGATCGCGCGCCAGCCGGAACGGGCGGGCGCGCTGGTGGCCGCCGCCCACGCCGTGAAGACCGGAACGAATGCGGTCATGCTGCTTGCGGCGCTCGCGCTCGCATGGGTCGTGCCCACTGCCGACGCGCGCGTGCACGCAGCCGTTCTCGTGCTGGCGGTCGGGTACGCCCTGGGCGCGTACGCGGAGAACCTCGGGGCGTACTACCAGGCGGTCGAGCGAATGGACCGGTGGACCCGCGCGTCCGCGCTGTTCGGCGTCGTGTCAGCCGCGGTCGGGGCTGGCCTGCTAATCGCCACGGGAAGCCTGGTGGCGTTCTGCTGGGGGCAGGCGGCAGGCTGGGCGGCCGCCCTCGCCTGGCTGCGCCTGGATGTCCCGCCGGGGCTCCGGGGGGGAGGCTCGCCCCGGAGGGCGGACGTCGCGGGGCTCCTGCGGGCGCTCGTCCCGTTCGGGCTCGCGTTCGTGGCCATCACGATCTACTCGAAGGTGGACGTGCTCCTGCTGGCCGCCTTGAAGGACGACGTCACGGTAGGCGTCTATACCGCGTCCTACAAGTTCGTGGACGTGTTCCAGGCCCTGGTGATCGTGGCCGCCGGCGCGGTCTACCCGCGCTTGGCGCGTACGGCCGCCCCGGGCGGGCCGGCGCGGTGGCGGGGCGGGCGTTCCGTCGAGCTCATACTCCTCGCGGCCGTCCCCGCGGGGCTGACCCTCCACCTGCTGGCCGCGCCGCTTACCCGCGCCGTGTTCAGCGAGGCGTACGCGGCCTCCGTGCCGCCCCTCCGACTGCTCGCGCTCGTCCTTCCGATCCTGGCCCTGACGGTGTACGGCGGCTATGTGCTGGGCGCGGCGCGGAGGATGCTGCCGGTGGCCGGCCTGTACGCGGCCGGGATCGCGCTCAACGTGACCCTGAACCTGCTGCTCGTGCCCGGGATGGGCGCCCGGGGGGCCGCGGCCGCGCGCCTCGCCTCGGAGGCCGCCCTGGCGGTGGGCATGCTCGTCGTGCTCGACCGCGTGGCGGGGGCGGGGCCCGGGAACCGGGCGCTCGCCCTGGCGGGCGGCGCCGCGCTCGTAGGGCTCGCGGCGGCGTCCGTCCCGGACCCCACGGGTGGCTGGATGCGGGCGGCGGTGGCGGCGGCGGCGTGGACGGCGCTGTACGCCGCCGGGCGCGCCCTGGCCCCCGAGGAGGTCCTCGCGCTCCGGCGGGGGCTGGGGAGGAAGGGGTGAGCGTGCTGTACGTTTCCAAGGCGTCGCGCGTTCTGGCCCACCGCGACAAGCTGGCCGCGCTGGCCGGGCGGGTGGCGCTCGACGTGGTGGTGCCGGAGCGTTGGGGCGCCGCCCCCGACGAGGGCGACGACCCCCGTCATCCCCCCCTGGAGCGTGTGCCCGCGCGCCTCCACGGGCACAATCACCTGCACTGGTACCCCGGGCTGGGCGGCGTGCTCGACCGGATGCGCCCGACGCTGGTCCACGCGGACGAGGAGCCCTACAGCCTGGTCACGCTCCAAGTGGCGCGACTGTGCGCCCGGCGCATGATTCCCTTCGTGTACTTCGCCTGGCAGAACCTCGACAAGCGCCTCCCGCCCCCGTTCGGGCGGGTTCGCCGTTACGTATACGCGCACGCCGCCGGCGGGATTGCGGGAACGCCCGCGGCCGCGCGCGTCCTGGAGCGGAGCGGGTGGCGCGGCCCCACGGCCGTGATCGCCCAGATGGGCGTGGACCCGGAACGCTTTCGGCCCGACGCGGCGGCCCGCGCCGCCCGGCGGGAGGCGCTGGGGATCCCCGAGGAGACGGTCGTGGTCGGGTACGTGGGCCGCCTCATCCCCGCGAAGGCCGTGGACGTATTCGTGGACGCGGTCGCCGCGGTCCGGGGCCTCCACGCCGTCGTGGTGGGCGCCGGCCCGGAGGGGAAGGCGATGCGGTGGCGGGCGGCCCGCTCGCCTGCGGCGGACAGGGTGGCCTTCACCGGAGCGGTCCCCTCCGCGGACGTTCCGTCGTGGATGGCGGCCTTTGACGTCCTGGTCCTTCCGTCCCGCACCACCCGGCTCTGGGCCGAGCAGTTCGGCCGGGTGCTGGTGGAGGCGATGGCCTGCGGCGTGCCGGTGGTCGTGTCCGATTCCGGGGAGATGGCCGGGGTGGTGGGGCCGGCGGGACGGGTGTTTCCTCAGGGGGATGTCCGGGCCCTCGCGCGAACGCTGGCCGACCTCTCCGCCGACGGCGCCGAGCGTGGCCGCCTCGGCGCCCTGGGACGCGCCCGGGTGCTCGAGCGCTTCAGCCAGGCGGCCGTGGCGGCAGCCACCGTCGATTTCTACGAACGTCTCGGCGTGGGCCGGTGAGCGAGGCGAGCCGGCCGGGGCCGGTGCCCCCGGCGGACGTGGTGGTCGCCACCGGTGCGGCCCTCCTGATCGGGTGGGGAGGCGTTCTCCTGCTCCCCGGCCTCATGGCGGACTGGGTGGACGCGCCCGTGGCGGGCGGAGCGTGCGTGGCCGTGGGGATCTTCCTCGCGGTCGTGGCGGGATGGATCGACGATCTGGCGCTCCTCGCGCTCGCCCTCCCGCTCGCCGCGACGGGTGGTCCGGGGGAGGCGCTGGCGGATACGGCGCTCTGGGTCTTCGCGATGGCGCTGATCCTGGGGATGTTCGAGTGGTTCATGGCGCACGGCATCGCCCAGGTGGGGGTGCTGGCCGCGGCCGGGCTGGCCGCCCCCCCGGCGGCCCGCGAGGGGGTGCCCCGATGAGAATCGGCGTGAACGGGCGCTTCTACGGGGCGCCGGCCACCGGCGTGCAGCGCTTCGCCCGCGAGCTGACGAGGGCGCTGGCCGAGGGCGCGGACGTCCGGGTGCTCCTGCCCGCCGACGCGCCCGACGACGCGGCGGAAGACGGGCACACCCCCTCGTTGCGGGGCCGGCTCCGCGGGGTGGCGTGGGAGCAGCTCGAGTTGCCGGGCCAGGCGCGTCGGGCCGGGCTGGACGTGGTCCTCCACCCCGCCAACGCGGCGCCGGTCCGGGGTGGTCCGAACGTCGTTGTCCTCCACGACGTGACGCCCTGGACCCACCCTGAGACGTTCACCTTGCGGTATCGCACGTGGTGCCGCGTGGCGCACGGCCGCTCGGCGCGGGCCGCCGCCGCGCTGGTCACGGTGTCGGACGAGGCGGCCGCGGCCATGGAGCGGGTGTTGGGAATCGACCGCGCGCGGATCCGCGTCGCGCTGCAAGGTGCGGCGCCGCTCGACGCCCCCCCGACGGCGGAGGCGGTCGACGCGGTCCGTGCCCGGCTCAACCTTCCGGAGCGCTGGTTCCTGGCCGTGGGCGCGGACCGCCGCAAGGGAACCGACCTCCTTCGGGGCCTCTGGGCGGGGCCCGGCGCCCCGGCCGAGCCGCTGGTGGTGGTGGGGCGCCGCGTGGGGAGGGTGCACGGGCCGGACAGGGTCCCGACGGGGGGGCGGGGAGGAGGGCTGGCCGAGCCCGTCCGGCCGGTTCGCGACGTGGGCGTCGTGGACGACGCCACCCTGCGCGCGCTCTACGGGGGTGCCGTCGCCCTTCTCTTTCCCACGCTCGGCGAAGGCTTCGGGCGTCCCCCGCTGGAGGCGCTGGCGTGCGGCACGCGCGCGCTGTCCGAGCCCTGTCCGTCTGCGCGGCTTCTCGACCCCCACGTCGATATCGTGCGGGGAGGCGTCGAAGCCTGGCGCGGCGCGGTCGCGGAAGTGGCGCGGGAGTCCCCGAGCCTCCGCACCCGGCGGGTGGCGGCCGGCCGGGCCGCCGCCGCGGGCTTCACCTGGAGCCGGACCGCCGAGACGGTCCTCGCGGCGTGCCGGGACGCGGTCGGCCGGGGGGGCCGCGCGGGCGCCGCGGACGGCGCGCGCGGCGTGCCGACGGAGCGGGCCCCGACGTGAGGGTCGCCCTCGTGCACGACTGGCTCACCGGCATGCGGGGCGGGGAGGAGGGGTCTCGATCGCTAGAACCTGCCGGATGCATGGATTCGTCTCGCGCACGTCGGTGTAGAGACCACACCGAACCTTGTCGAGTACGCCGTATATCTGGTGAAGCGGGACGCGGACGTCATGTTTGCGTCAGGCTATGCGGCACTGGTTGAAGGACTGGAGGCGGTTCTTGCGCGGACGAGCTGAGTGGAGGAGCAATGCGCGGACGAGCTGATGGGAGGCGATGGGGTCTGACACGCGTGGCATGCACGATTGCGGTACTGGCTGCTGCGAATGGCGTGGCGGCGCAGCCGGCGGTCGCTCAGCGATCGGTCCCGACGCCGGAGTCCGTGCTCGGGTACAGTGTGGGTGCGGACTTCCGGCTAGCGCGCTACGACGAGTCGATCGAGTACTTCCGCCAGCTTGACGCCGCGAGCGACCATGTGCGGTTGATCGAGGTCGGCGAGACATCGATGGGCCGGCCGTGGACACTGGCACTGATCTCGTCGCCGGCGAACCTGTCGAACATCGAAAGGCTGCGCGCGATCGCGCAGCGGCTGGCGCACCCGGCGAGTCTGACCGACGAGGAAGCGCGCGAGCTGACAGTGGAAGGCCGCGCGTTCGTCGACATCAGCGGCGGGCTGCACGCGTCGGAGGTGGCTGGCGCGCAGCACACGATCCAGCTGGCGTACGACCTGGTGTCGAACGCGGACCAACCGCGCACGCGCGCGATCCTGGACAATGTCGTTCTGCTGCTGTGGCCATCACTGAATCCGGACGGCCAGGACATTGTGGCCGACTGGTACCACCAGAACGTCGGCGGCCCCTACGAAGCCTCGCCACTCCACGAGCTGTACCAGAAGTACATCGGTCACGACAACAACCGCGACGCGTACATGCTGAACGTGACGGAGTCGCGCGTGATCACGCGGGTGTGGCGGGACTGGGAGCCGCAGATCATCCACGTGCACCATCAGTCGTCG
>DATKBW010000131.1:0-4507 GCA_035513575.1 Longimicrobiales bacterium
CTTCCCCTGTGACCGAGCGTGAAAGGCGCTGACGTGTCGAGGCGGGGGGCGTTGCTCGGGGTGGCTTGTGCCGGTCGATGGTGAGGGCGCAGGGGCACCCGGGCGACATGAGGTCGCGACCGGCGACGGTGGAGCCGGCGAAAAGGGCTGCGAGCAGCCCTTCGCGCCGGAGATGCGCGATTTGCGGCATTGATTTTTTGGTTCAGTAGCGTTGGTTCGTACAGGAAGTCTAGCCGCAGGCGCGCGGCACGGCAATGCTGGTGGTGGGCGCGGCGGGCTGTTCGCCCGCGTCCAACGGTCCAGCGGGGTGGCGCGTCGTCATCGTACGGGGGCGTCCCCGTGGGCACCCTGGCCGTCACATCTTCCAACTCCCGTCGCCTCACTGCTGGCGGAACGGGGGATACCGGTCATCCTCGGGCCGACGCTGTCGCTCCCGCGCGGCGCCGACCGCCCCTACGCCGAGGCATACGCCAACCCGGGCTTGCTGCACGCCGCGGGCGTCACCGTCGCGTTCGCCACGTTCAAGTCCTCCGACTCCCGCACGCTCCCCTACGAGGCAGCCGCCGGGATCCCGTTCGGCCTGCCGGCGGAGGTGGCGATCGCCGGGATCACGCGCGTCCCCGCGGAGATCCTCGGCGTAGCGGACCGCCTCGGCACGATCACGGAGGGCAAGATCGCCAACCTGATCGTGACCGATGGCGACCCGCTCGAGATCACGACACAGGTGCGCCACCTCATCGTGGACGGCCGCGAAGTGGATACGATGGACCGGCACCGCGCGCTGTACGAGCGCTATCGGTCACGGCCGATGCCGCGGCGCTGACACGGCGCGCCGGGGGACGCAGGAAGGGGGCTCCGGATTATTGCCGGGGCCCCTTCGCTTGTAGAGGCCCCGCCCCCTTACCGCGCCGCCCGGAACCGGATCGCCTGACCCCCCCCGGCGGCCAGCTCGATGGTGAGCGTGGTCGTCGTGTCGACCCGGCGCTCGGTCATGGCCACCGGGAGCGGGTCGGTGAGGAAGTGTGCGCCCGGCCCGTCCGCGTAGATCTCGGCCACATAGGACTGGCCGGGGGACAGGAAATCCAGCGGGACGACCAGCGTGCGGGCGTGCTCGTCGGTGATGGCGCCGAGGTACCAGTCCCGGCCGTCGCGCTCCTGCCGGGCGACGACGACGTAGTCGCCGATTTCGGCGTCGGGGACCACGGTCCGCTCCCAGTCCACGGCGACATCCCGGATGAACTGGAACTCCGGCTTGCCGACGTAGTTCTCCGGGAGGTCGGCGGCCATCTGCATCGGGGAGTAGAGGACGACGTAGAGGGCGAGCTGCTTGGCCAGCGTGGTCCGGACGCGGGATTCCTCCGGCGCGCGTGGACCCGTCGGCGACGACGCGAGCAGGATGTCGAAGACGCCGGGCGTGAAGTCCATGGGGCCGGGGAGCAGCCGCGTGAAGAACAGGATCGTCTCGTGCTCCGGCGGGTTGCCGCCTTCGCCGCCCCACGCGTTGTACTCCTGCCCGCGCGCGCCCTCCCGCGTCATCATGTTCGGCCACGTGCGCCGCTCGCCGGTGTCGTGGATCGGCTCGTGGACGTTGAGCATGATGCCGTGGCGCGCCGCGGTCTCGATGGCCCGGCGATGGTGCCGGACGGCCCACTGCGAGTAGTGGGAGTGGCCGTCGCCCACGTCGTCGGCGACGTAGCCCGACTTGATGGCCCGGATCCCGAGCGAGGCATAGAGGCCGTAGGCGTCCTCCATCTGCGCCTCGTAGTTGTCGATCCCGCCGGACGTCTCGTTGTGCGCGATCAGGTCCACGCCGCGGCTTCGCGCGTAGCGGGCCACTTCCTCCAGATCGTAGTCGGGGTGCGACTCGGTGAACGAGAACAGCTCGGCGTTGGCCATCCAGTCGCCATCCCACCCGATGTTCCACCCCTCCACGAGCACGCCGCCCAGCCCGTTCTCCGCGGCGAAGTCGATGTGCCGCTTCGCGTTCTCCGTGGTGGCGCCGTGGATGGGCCCGGAGTGCCACGTGTTGGTGTTGATGTGCATCCCCCACCAGATGCCGACGTACGTCATGGGCTCGATCCAGCTCGTGTCTTCGACGCGGGGCGGCGGATTGAGGTTGAGCCCGAGGACGGACGGGACCAGATCGCCCGGTCGGTCGGCCAGCTGGATGGTCCGCCAGGGGGTTGTGAACGGCGTAGTCCGGCGCGCCTTGACCCCGTCCGCCATGGGGGCGAGGGCGGCGCGGAGGGTGCGGTTCTCCATCACCGCGCCGGCCAGGAACATGCGCGGATAGTCGACCAGGTCCGCCTCGTGGATCACCACCATCGTCCCCGTGTGGGTCTCCATGGTCAGCGGCGTCTGGACGCTGTCCAGGCGGGACACCGGGGACGACGAGTACAGCATCTCCGAACGGTCCAGCCGGGACCGGTGGGACGGGATCCACCAGGCCTTCGCGTCGTTGGCCAGCGAAAACTCGGTCAGCTCGTCCATGATGACGACATCGCGGAGCCCGGGCTGCGCGGGGAGGTCGTAGCGGAAGCCGACACCGTCGTCGAACGCGCGGAACACCACGTCGAAGCGACGCCCGGGCCCGTCCGCCTCCTCCACGGACGCCCGCAGCTCGTTGTAATGGTTTCGCACTCGCGCCACGTCGCCCCAGGGCTGGGTCCACGTCTCGTCACGGCTGTCGCGCGCCGTGGCGGTAATGTGCAGGCCGTCCCGGAGCGGTGTCGCGTCGGCGAGCTCGAAGCCGAGCCGGGAAGGCATGAGGACGTTGGCGCCGTCACGGGTGACGCGGTAGAAGAGGGCGCCTTCCTGAACGCCCAGGGTGACCTGGTTGCGGCCGTCCGGCGAGGCGACGGTGAAGGTCTCCTGGGCGGCGGCCGCGCCCGGCGCGGGGGCCGAGGCGGGGAGCGCGGCCGCGCAGGCCAGGGCGGCCGCGGCCACGGTGGCCGGGAAAAGGAATCGGGCCCTGGTGGGCCACCGGTTCTGCATGAGGCGTCGTCCTTGTTGGGGGATCAAACGGTCGGGAAGCCTACCATAGGCTGCGGGGAAGGTCCGGGCCAGAACCCCCCATCGTCGGGGGCGAGTCCCGCTTCCCTGGCGCGCGTGTGGAGGTGGCACTACGGTGACCACCATGACCCGGACTTCAGCGGCCCATCGCCGCGCATTCCTCCTCGCGGGCGTGCTGGTGGTCACCACGGCCTCCGGACCTGCGCCACTCCATGCCCAGGCGCCCGCCACGGTCGACGCCCCGGAGTGGTGGCGCCAGGGCGTCTGCTACGAAGTCTTCGTACGCTCCTTCTTCGACAGCGATGGCGACGGCGTGGGCGACTTCCGCGGGCTCACGGCGAAGCTCGACCATATCGACGACCTGGGGGCCAACTGCATCTGGCTCATGCCCATCATGCCGTCCCCGAGCTATCACTCCTACGACGTCACCAACTACTACGAGATCAACCGCGACTACGGGACACTGGCCGATTTCCGGGAGTTCATGGCCGCCGCCCACCGCCGGGGGATCCATGTCCTGATCGACCTGGTGCTCAACCACATCTCCTCCGAGCACCCGATTTTCAGGGACGCGCTGCTCCGCGCCGACTCACCGTACCGCGACTGGTTCATCTGGTCCCCGACCACGCGGCCCGCTCCCGGCTGGTCCGCGCCCGTCTGGCACCCCGTACCATCCCGCGACGAGTACTACTACGGCCTGTTCTGGCGCGGCATGCCGGATTACGACCTCGACAACCCGGGCGTGACCGCCGAGCTCGAGCGGGTCGCGCGTTTCTGGCTGGAGGACGTGGGCGTGGACGGGTTCCGGATCGACGCGGTCGGCCACTTTTTCGAGGGGCCGGACGGCGAGTGGAAGCACGGTCCCGGGACTCATGCCTGGCTGCGCGATTACGATGCCGCGCTGCGCCGCATCAGCCCCGACGTGTTCACCATCGGCGAGGTCTGGGACAGCATCGGGGCGATCCTGCCCTACTACCCCGACCAGCTCACCGCCTACTTCATGTTCGAGGTCGCGGACGCGATCGTGAGCGCGGTAACGGACGGATCCGGGGACCGGCTGCTCGAGATGGTCGACCGCGTCCAGCAAGAGGTCCCGGACCACCGATGGGGCACCTTCCTCCGCAACCACGACCAGACCCGAACCCTCACCGACCTGAATGGCGATGTCGCCCGGGCCAGGCTCGCGGCGGCCATCCAGCTCACGCTCCCCGGCATCCCCTTCGTCTACTACGGCGAAGAGATCGGGATGACCGGATCGAAGTCCGACGGCGACCCCCGGCTCCGGACTCCCATGCAGTGGCGCGCCGAGCCCGGCGTGGGGTTCACGACCGGCCGCGCATGGGAGCCGCTCCCGGCCGATTCCTTCGCCGCCACGGTCGCCGACCAGGATGAAGCGCCCGCGTCCCTCCTGAACCACTACCGGCGGCTCATCCGGCTCCGCTCGTCCGATGCCGCCCTCGCGCGCGGCGAGTTCGTCCCGCTCGAGGCGAGCGCG
>DATKBW010000132.1:0-17167 GCA_035513575.1 Longimicrobiales bacterium
CGCAGCTCGTACAGCTCCTGGCCGTAGCTCATCCGCAGCGCGTAGTTGCCGGGAACCATGCGCAGCGCGAGGGCGAGGCGTTGCACGGCTTCCTCCGCCCGGCCCTCCTTCTCGAGTCGCGCCGCCACGGCCCAGAGCGCCCGGTAGCTCGTGGGGTGCGTCGCGATGAGGTGATCGGCCACGGCATCGGTGTCCCGCCAGACCGGGTTCTGCGTCCACGTCCGGACACTCCCCGCAACCAGGAGCGCGGCAAGGATGAGGGCCGCCAGCCGGAGCTGCGCCGGACGCCGGAGCGCCAGCAGGGACCCGAGGCCCGAAACAACCAGGGCGAGCCCGACCGAGGGGAGGTAGAGCGTCCGCTCCGCCAGCAGGACACCGGTGGCGAAGAGCAATCCCGACACGGGCAGCACCGTCCCCGCGAACCAGACGATCCCCAGCGCGACCAGCCGCGCCCTCTGCCACGCCCGGACCACGATCGCCACGCCGATCACCGCCGTCGCCGCGCCGAGCAGGACCAGCGGGCCGGACCAGCTCCGCTCCGGCCAGATCACCCCCGGACCGTAGTCCGGGACCAGGTCCACTGGAGCCACCATCAGCCGCAGGTACTCCGGGAACACCCGGATCGCCGTCCATACCCGCGTCGATGCCGACGCCCCTTCCCCCCAGAACCACGGCGCTTCCCCACCCCCCAGCACCGCCCCGATGTTCACCCACCGCAGCACGAAAGAGCCGGCGAAAGCCAGCGCCAGCGCCAGGTACACTCGCCACTCCGTCCGCGCCGCGCTCAGCGCCCGGCGAATCCCCGCCCCGCGGGCGAGGTGCAGCAGCACCAGCGCACCCGGGAGCGTGATCCCGATTTCCTTCGAGAGCAGCGACAACAGGTACAGCGCCCCCACCGCCGCCGCCTTCGGCCACCCGGCCCGCATGCGCGCATAGAGGAGGCACGCGGCGAGGAAGAAGAGGGTCGCGAGGAGCTCGGCCCGCCCGACGATGTTGGCGACGGCCTCGACGTGCACAGGGTGCACGGCGAACACGGCGGCCCCTGCCGCGGCGGTGGTCGGGGCGACACCGAGAGCCAGGAGCAGGAGGAGCACCAGCCCGGTGACGGCGGCGTGGAGGAGGACGTTGGCGAGGTGGAAGCCGAAGGGGCGCCCGCCCCAGATCTCCCAATCGACGGCGAAGGTGGCGAGGGTGAGGGGGCGGTACATGCCGAGCTCGGCGGGCCCGGTGGGCCAGTACGAGCCGGTGACCGCCTGGGGGAGCTTCTGGAAGCCATGGACCTGGGGGTTGTCCTGGATGATGAAGACATCGTCCAGAGCGAAGCCGTTGGGTACGCTGTTGAGAAAGACGAGGGCGGCGAGGATGCATACGCCGGCCAGGAGGATGGGAGTATGGTTGCGGCCCGGGAGGGGCGCCGGCGGGCGGGATCGCGGGTCGAGGGCGGTCAAGGCCGCGCCGTGGCCCAGAGGTTCATCCCGAGCTCGAAGGAGCCGAAGCGGAGCGCGTCGTCGGGGAATCCTGCCTGGAGGAGATGATCGCGGATGCGGCCGTGGTCGTAGGCGTCCTGGTGCTCGTGGATCTCCTCGCCGCTGACGAGGCGGAGTCGGGCGAGGGTGCGGAGGATCGGGTCGGTCCAGGAGGCGGGGGTGGTGATGACGAGGAGTCCATCGTGCCGTAGCACGCGGCGGGTGTCCGCCAGGAGCGGGGGCAGAGCGGCCGGGGCGATGTGCTCGAAGACGGCGAGCATGGTGACGGCGTGGAAGCGGTGGTCCTCGAACGGGAGCCGTGCGGCCGGTGTGATGGCGTGGTGGAGGAGGCGGGCGCCGTCGATCTCCAGGCCGTGCGGGGGCACGAGCTGATCGACGCCGAAGCGCTCGGCGAAGCCGCTGCGGAGGAGGAAGGAGGGGTGGCGGCCACAGCCCACGTCGAGGATGCCGCCGGATCGGGGCGCGCCGTCGAGGAGGCGGAGGGCCATGGCGGCGCGGCGGCGGGCGAGAAACCCCTCGAGGAGGCCGCTGCCGCGCGTGACGCGTTCAGCCACGGCCCGGATCCACGGAGGCGGCCGGAGCGGCGGTGGTCTTTGGGAGTGCGGGGGCGGCGGGGGTCGCGGGCAGGGGGTCGGGGCGGGGCGGGAGGAGGTTGAAGCGGAGGATGTGCCAGAACGCGGCGACGCCATCGCGCCAGTTGATCTTCTTGCCCTCGATGTAGGTGCGCCCGTGATAGCTGATGGGGACCTCGTAGATGCGGGCGCCGGCCTGGGCGAGGCGGGCGGTGACCTCGGGCTCGATGCCGAAGCGGCAGGCGCGGAGCGGGAGCCGCTGCGCGACGTCGGTGCGCATCATCTTGTAGCAGGTCTCCATGTCGGTGAGGTTCAGGTCGGTGAACATGTTGGAGACCAGGGTGAGGAACCCGTTCCCGACGCGGTGCCAGAAGTAGAGGACGCGGCGGGGGCTGCCGAGGAAGCGGCTGCCGAAGACGGCATCGGCGACGTTCTGCTCGATGGGCTCCAGGAGCCTGGGGAGCTGGACGGGATCGTACTCGAGGTCGGCGTCCTGGACGACGACCGCGCCGCCGGTCGCGGCCGCGATGCCGGCCCGGACGGCCGCGCCCTTGCCCCGGTTGCGGTCCTGGACGATGAGGTGATCCACCACGCCGCGCTCCGCCAGCCGCCGCAGGATCTCGGTGGTGCCGTCCGTGGAACCGTCGTCGATGGCGATGATCTCGAGATCGAGGGGTACGGCGCGGAGTCGTTGGAGGGAGGCCTCGATGGTGCGTGCCTCGTTGTAGGCGGGCATCACCACGGACAGCGTCATCCGGGTCCGGTCTTCGCTCATTCGCTGACCCCGTAACGGTTGAGCTTTCGATAGAGGGTCGAGGGGTCGATCCCCAGAACCTCGGCCGCGCGGGCCTTGTTGCCGCCTTCCGCCTGCAGCACCCAGAGCACGTAGGCCTTCTCGATGATGTCGAGGGTCGGGTTCTCCGGGGGCTTCTCCGAGACCAGCGCCTTGCTCGCCGGCTCCAGGACCCGGGCGGGGAGATGCTCCGGGCGCACCGGGCTGCCGCCCGCCATCACCGCCGCCCGCTCCAGGGCGTTCTCCAGCTCCCGGACGTTCCCCGGCCAGTCGTACGCCCGGAGCCGATCCATCACGTCACCTTCCACCACCAGGCGGCCGCCGTCGCCACCGAGCCGCTCCAGGAAGTGCTCGGTCAGCAGCGGGACGTCGTCGCGCCGCTCGCGCAGGGGCGGGATGTGGAGCGTGATCACGTTGAGCCGGTAGTAGAGGTCGCTCCGGAACGTCCCCCGGCGGATCTCCTGCTCCAGGTCCCGGTTCGTCGCGGCGACGATCCGCACATCGATGTCGGCGGTCTTCGTGCTGCCTACCGGCACGATCTCCCGCTCCTGGATCGCGCGGAGCAGCTTCACCTGCAACGCCGGCGACATCTCACCGATCTCGTCCAGGAAGAACGTCCCGCCGCGGGCCGCGGCCAGCAGCCCCTCCTTGTCCCGGACGGCGCCCGTGAAGGACCCCTTGACATGCCCGAAGAGCTCGGACTCCAGGAGGTTCTCGGGGAGCGCGCCGCAGTTGATGGAGATGAAGGGACCGTCGGCGCGGGCCGAGAGGGCGTGGATGTAGCGTGCGACGATCTCCTTCCCGGTCCCGCTCTCGCCGGTGACGAGGACCGTGGAATCGGTGGGGGCGACGGTCTCGGCGAGGTCGATGACCTCGGCGAAGCCGCGGGACCTGCCGATGGGGCGGGCATGTCGAGAGGAGTCGCGGCGACGGATCTCCTTCTTGAGGGCGACGTTCTCGCGCTTCAGGACGCGCGTCTCTGCGGCGCGGCGGCAGAGCGCGATGAGGTCGGCGTTGCTGAAGGGTTTCTGGAGGTAGTAGAAGGCCCCCTGGTTGACGGCCTCGATGGCGGACTGGAGGGAGGCCTGGGCGGTCATGAGGATGACGGGGACCGCGGGGTCCCGGTCGCGGACGGCGCCCAGCACGTCCATCCCGGTGACGCCCGGCATGCGGATGTCGGTGAGGACGATGTCGGGAGCGAGGGTGTCCCACTGGTCGATGGCCTCCCGGCCGCTGGTCCGGACGGCCACATCGAAGCCTTCCCCGCGGAGGAGGATCTCGAGCGTGTTGAGGATCGACCTCTCGTCGTCGATCACGAGTATCCTGTGACTCATCCCGCCACCTGCCGCAGCCGAAGGGGAATGTAGACGGTGAACGTGGTCCCGCCGCCGTCGCCACCGTCGATGAAGATGAGCCCCTCGTGGGCCTGGACGGCGCGGTGGACCAGCGCCAGCCCCAGGCCGCTTCCGCCCCGGCGGGTCGTGAAGAACGGATCGAACACGCGGGCGGCGTCCTCCGGGCGGACGCCTGGCCCGCGATCGGCGATGGAGATCCGCGCCCCCGCCGTGAAGTCCGCCCCCGGTGGCAGGGCGTCCTGGGCCACCGCGTCGACCGCCACCGTCACCGCCTCGTCCGGCGGCGAATGCTGGATCGCGTTCAGGACCAGGTTGAACACCGCGCGGTGCAGCAGGTCGGCGTCCCCCTCCACCAGCAGCCGTTCGGGCAGGTGGAGCCGCACCGGGGCCGCCTCCGCCGCGTCGGGGTGCTGCCGGGCGACCTCCACGGCCCCCCGCACCACGGCGGAGACGTCCACCATCTTGCGCTCGCTCAGCTCGACCCGGCTGAACTCGATGAAGCCGGAGAGCAGCCGGCTCAGCCGGTCCGACTCCGTCAGCACCAGCGTCCCGAGCGTCCCGCGGTCCTCCATCCGCAGCCTGCCGTCCGGCGTGGTCAGCTGCTCCACGGCGCTCCGGATCGAGGCCAGCGGGTTCTTGATCTCGTGCGCCAGCGACGCCGCCAGCTCCGCCACCGCTTCCAGTCGCTCGGCCCGCCGGTTCAGCGCCTCCGCCCGCTTGCCGTCCGTGATGTCCTGGAGCACGACCGTCACCCACGGATGCTGGTCCCGCTCCAGCGTCGTGGACCGGACGCCGAGCACCCGGAGCTCCGGCGTCGCGCGCGTGTGCGTCTCGTACCACCGCACCGGCGCCCGCGAGCCCAGCGTCCGCTGCACCACCGAGGACATGCCCGGCGCCACCCGCTCCATCTGCTCCAGCGCCGACCGGCCGAGCCAGTCCCGGGCCCGCATCCCCAGGAGCTGCTCCGCCGCCGGGTTCATGTAGCTCAGCCGACCCTCGTCGTCCACCGTCACCACCCCCGTGTCCAGCGTGTCCAGGATGTCGCTCGTGTCCAGCCGCAACTGCCGCAGCGCCGACTCCACCGCCCCCAGCTGCGTCCCCGTCCGCCGCACCCGCTCCCCCAGCCACGCCGTCGCCAGCGCGATCGTGCCGAAGATCACCATCCGGATCAGCACGTCACCGCCCAGATCCCGTTCCGCCGCCGCGCCTCCCAGCGCCGCCGCCACCCCGCCACCCCACACCGCATCGGCGAAGTACACCAGCGTCGCCAGCGCACCCACCAGGAAGCCGCCTCGCAGCGGCAGCAGCAGCGCTCCCTCCGCGATCACCAGCACGTACAGCGGCGCGAAATCGCTCTCCCCCCGCCCGGTGATGTGCACCACCGCCGTCACCAGCAGAACGTCGAACAAAGCCTGCGCGTAGAGGAAGTTCCCCCCGGGCTGCCGCGCCGCGATGTGCGTGTACCAGAAGCTCGCCACCGTGAACGCCAGCGACAGCACCAGCATCAGCGCCGCGACCAGCGTCGTCTCCGGCGCGATCTGCGGCCGCGTCCACACCAGCAGCGCCGCCGCGAAGATCCCGGTGGCCAGCGTGAGGCGGGCCAGGTAGAGCCAGCGGAGGAGGTTCGACCCGAACATGGCCGCAAGGGTACAGCGGCTCATTGCAAAATACAAGCGTGGCGACTTGCAAATTTCCAGAAAGGACCGCGGGGGCTCGCGGGGAGTGCATGGTACAGGCTTTGCGCCGCGGCGCGTTGTAGGAGTGGGGAACAAAACGCCGCTGTCGCCGGTCTTGGGTGTGTGGTGGAGGGAAGCCCGCCGGCGTGGCGGATCAACGAGTGGCACGGCCCGAGGAGAGGACGGCGCGGCATGACGCGAGGGAAGCTGGCGGCACTGGTCGCGGGGGTGACACTGGTCGGAGGCCTCGTGCCGTCGGCGGCGTCGGCGCAGTATTTCGGGCGGAACAAGGTGCAGTACGAGGAGTTCGACTGGAGGGTGCTGCACACGGACCATTACGACATCCACTTCTATCCGGAGGAGGAGGAGGCGGTCCGGGACGCGGCGCGGATGGCAGAGCGGTGGTATACGCGGTTGTCGCGGGTGTTCAACCACGAGTTCCGGGACGTGAAGCCGATCATCCTGTACGCGAACCACCCGGACTTCCAGCAGACGAACACGACGGAAGGGACGCTGTCGGAGGGTACGGGAGCGTTTGCGGAGTCGCTGAAGAACCGGGTGGTGATGCCGCTGACGGGGCTGTACGCGCAGAACGACCACGTGCTGGGGCACGAGCTGGTGCACGCGTTCCAGTACGACGTGGCGCAGCGGTATGGAGCGATGGGGCAGCAGGGGATCGGGAGCCTGCCCGGCTGGCTGATCGAGGGGATGGCGGAGTACCTGTCGGTGGGGAGAGAGGATCCGCATACGGCGATGTGGCTGCGGGACGCGGCGTTGCGCGGGGACCTGCCGACGTTCGAGCAGCTGACGTCGGACCCGCGCTTCTTCCCGTACCGTTACGGTCAGGCGCTGTGGGCCTATATCGGGGGCCGGTGGGGGGACCGGGCGGTGACGGACCTGTACAAGTCGTCGCTGCGGCACGGGTGGAGCCTGTCGGTGCGGCGGATCCTGCGGCTGACGCCGGAGCAGCTGAGCAGCGACTGGCTGACGTCGATCCGGGAGACGTACCTGCCGCTGATGCAGGGGCGGGAACGGCCGGAAGACATCGCGCAGACGGTGATCGCGCCGGAGATCGACGCGGGGGACATGAACGTGGGTCCGTCGCTGAGCCCGGACGGGCGGTGGGTGGCGTTCTACAGCGAGCGTGACCTGTTCGAGGTGGGTCTGTTCCTGGCGGACGCGCGGACGGGGAAGGTGGTGAAGCGGCTGGCGAACAGCCAGTCGAACCTGCATTTCGACGCGCTGAGCTTCCTGAGCTCGGCGGGAGCGTGGTCGCCGGACGGCCGGCGGATCGCCTTCACGGCGTTCGCGAAGGGGGACGAGGAGCTGGCGATCGTGGACATCGAGAGCCAGCGGGTGGTGCAGCGGGTGCGGATCGAGGGTGTGGGCGCGGTGACGACGCCGTCGTGGTCGCCGGACGGGCGGACGATCGCGCTGTCGGGGAACCGGGGGGGGTTGTCGGACCTGTACCTGGTGGACGTGGAGTCTGCGGAAGTGCAGCAGCTCACGGCCGACCGGTACGCGGACCTGCAGCCGTCGTGGTCGCCGGACGGGACGACGCTGGCGTTCGTGACGGACCGCGTGGGCACGGACTTCGAGGCGCTGGAATACGGACCGCTGAAGATCGGGCTGATCGACGTGCGGACGCGGCGGGTCCGGATGCTGGATCTTTTCCCGGGCGGGAAGCACATCGACCCGCAGTTCTCTCCGGATGGGCGGCAGCTGTACTTCATCAGCGACGCCGACGGCTTCACGGACGCGTACCGGACGGATCTGGAGAGCGGTGAGATCTTCCGGCTGACGCGGCTGGCGACGGGGGTCAGCGGGGTCACGAACACGTCGCCCGCGCTGACGATCGCGTCGCAGTCGGGTGATGTGATGTTCTCGGTGTTCAGCGAGGGGAACTTCAACATCTACCGGATGGACGCGGCGCAGGTGGAGGCGCGGGCGCAGCCGGTGGCGGAGCGGTTCGCGGAGGCGCAGGCGGCGGGGATCCTGCCGCCGGTGGAGGGCGTGAACCGGGGGCTGGTGGAGAGCTATCTCGCCGATGCGGCGCAGGGGCTCCCGGCGGCGCAGGAGTTCCCGGTCACGGACTACGACTCGGGCCTGGCGCTGGACTACATCGGCGTGCCCACGCTGGGCGGCTCGTTCGGCGGGCCGTTCGGCACCATGATCTCCGGCGCGGTCGCGACGTTCTGGAGCGACATGCTCGGGAACCGTCAGCTGGTGGCCGCGGTGCAGGCGAACGGCGGGATCAAGGACGTGGGCGGGCAGGTCCAGTACCTGAACCGGAAAGGGCGGACGAACTGGGGCGTAATCGCGGGCCACGTCCCCCTCCAGCTCGCCTTCTATGATGCCCGCCGCGGCGATCGGGCGACGGGGCAACCCGATACGATCGCGCTGCAGATCTTCCGGATCTACCAGAGCCAGGTCAGCGGTCTGTACGAGATCCCCCGCTCGCGGACGCGTCGCTGGGAGTTCAACGGGGGGTACACCCGCTACGGGTTCGGGCTCGAGGAGCTGCGCGTGCTGCTCGACCCGAACACGGGGCAGCAGGTGGGCGAGGAGCGTGCGGACCTGGACCCGGGTGAGCGGCTGGGTGCCGATTTCGGCGATGACCTGAACCTCGTCACCGCGTCGGCCGCGTACGTGGGCGACTGGTCGTACTTCGGCTTCACCTCCCCGGTACGGGGCGGCCGGTTCCGGTTCGAGGTTTCGCCCATGCTGGGCGACATGACGGTGGTGAACGGGCTGGCCGACTACCGGCGCTACTTCTGGACGTACCCGTTCACCTTCGCCCTCCGGGGCCTCCACTTCGGCCGCTACGGCCCCGACGCGGAAGGGGGCAACCGGCTCCTGACCCGGGACATCTTCCTCGGCTATGAGACGCTGGTGCGCGGGTACGCGCGGGAATCCTGGTCGTTCCAGGAGTGCGTCCGTGACGACTGCCCGAACTTCGGGCGGCTGTTCGGGTCGCGCATCGCCGTGGCGAACGCGGAGGTGCGGGTCCCGCTCTTCGGCGTCCCCGAATACGGGCTGATCAACTTCCCGTTCCTGCCGACCGAGCTGTCAGCCTTCTTCGACGCCGGGCTCGCATGGTACAGCGAGGGGGCGTGTGCGAACGCGCCGAGCGGATCGCTCGGGTGCTCCCCCACCTTCGAATGGGACGACCAGACCGCGCGGACTCCCGTGGCCAGCACCGGGGTGTCCGCGCGCGTGAACGTGCTCGGCTTCATGGTCCTCGAAGCCTACTACGCGTACCCGTTCCAGCGGCCGGACAAGGGGTGGCACTTCGGGTTCAACATCGCGCCCGGCTGGTGACCAGACAGCAGAGATCGGATTTCAGGTAACAGATTTCAGTGTGGAGGGAGAGGCGTGGGGCGGACGACGCTCCACGCCTCCGTCTTTTCCCGGGATTCCGGCGCTGAGCGGATGAGCGGGGGCCTTCCTACGCCGAGGCGCGGGGATTTCCCCATGGCGTCCCCATGCGCGCGCCGCCAGACTCCTCGCGGGCATTCCCGGTGAGGCCCATCGGGCTCCGGGTCCGAGGTCCGAAGCTGTGAACTCTGAACTCTGATATTCATGCGGTACGAAGACGAGATCCGGTCCCTGGACGCGGTCCTGCGCCCTCGCTCGATCGCGGTGATCGGGGCGAGTCGCCGTGGGGGGACGATCGGGTGGCAGGTCGTGGACAACTTGCTGCGGCACGGCTACGAAGGGGTCGTCTACCCGGTGAACCCGAACGCTGTGGCGATCCACTCGGTGCCGGCGTACGCGTCGGTGCGGGACATCCCCGGGGAGGTGGAGCTGGGGATCGTGGTGGTGCCGAAGGAGCAGGTGGCGGCGGTGGTCGAGGAGTGCGGGGAGAAGGGGGTGAAGGCGCTGGTGGTGATCACCGCCGGGTTCCGGGAGGTCGGTGGGGCGGGGGCGGAGCGGGAGGCGGCGCTGGTGGAGCGGGTGCGGTCGTACGGGATGCGGCTGGTGGGCCCGAACTGCATGGGGGTGCTCAGCACGGCGCCGGAGGTGCGCATGAACGCGACGTTCGCGCCGAGCATGCCGCCGGAGGGAGCGGTGAGCTTCATGAGCCAGTCCGGTGCCATGGGCGTGACGATCCTCGATTACGCGGCGGAGTACGGGATCGGGATCCGGGATTTCGTGAGCGTGGGCAACAAGCCGGACGTGAGCGGGAACGACCTGATCCAGTACTGGGCGGAGGATGACGCGACGCGGGTGATCCTCATGTACCTGGAGAACTTCGGCAATCCGCAGAAGTTCACGCGGCTGGCCCGGCAGATCACGAAGCGGAAGCCGATCCTCGTGGTGAAGGCGGGGCGGACGGGCGCGGGCGCGCGGGCGGCCAGCTCCCATACGGGGGCGCTGGCCGGGCTGGACGCGGCGACGGACGCGCTGCTGGCGCAGTGCGGCGTGATTCGCGTGGACACGGTGGGCGAGCTGTTCGACCTGGCGATGGCGTTCGACGAGCTGCCGGTCCCCCGCGGGAACCGGGTGGCGATCGTGACCAACGCGGGCGGGCCGGGGATCATCATCGCGGACGCGTGCGAGGCCCGGGGGCTCGAGGTGGTGGCGCTGTCGGAAGAGACGCAGTCGTCGCTGCGGGAGGTCCTGGCGGCCGAGGCCAGCGTGCGGAACCCCGTGGACATGATCGCGTCGGCGACGCCGGAATCCTACCGGCTGGTGCTGGACCGGGTGCTGGGCGACGCGGCCGTGGACGCGGCCATCGCGGCGTTCGTACCGCCGCTCGGCATCCGGCAGGAAGAAGTGGCCGCGGCGATCGTGCGGGCGCGGCAGGGGCACGACAAGCCCGTGCTCGCCGTGCTCATGGGACGGGAAGGGCTGCCGCAGGGGAGGGCAGAGCTCCACGAGGCGGGGATCCCGGCCTACATCTTCCCGGAGTCGGCGGCGCGGGCGCTGGCGGCGATGTACCGGCACCGGCAGTGGCTGGAGCGGCCGGAGGGGGAGGTCCGCCGCTTCGACGTGGACCGGGACGCGGTGGAGGCGGTGCTGACGCGGGCGCGGACGGAAGGGCGGGAGCAGCTCTCGGGTCCGGACGCCCTGGCGGTCTTGCGGGCGTACGGGATCCCCGCGCTGGACGCCCGCCTGGCCGCGACGTCGGAGGAGGCGGCCGCGGCCGCGGAGTCCATCGGCTTCCCGGTCGTGCTGAAGGTCGAAGCGCCCGAGGTCGTCCACAAGACGGATGTGGGCGGCGTGGTGGTGGACGTCCGCACCGCCGGGGAGGTGCGGGCCGCGTTCGACGGGATGGTGGCCCGGGTGCGGGACGCCGTCCCGGGGGCGACGATCCGTGGGGTGCTGGTGCAGTCGTACGTGAAGGGGGGTCGCGAGACCATCATCGGCGCGATGACGGACCCGAAGTTCGGGCCGCTGCTCATGTTCGGCCTGGGCGGGATCCATGTGGAGGCGCTGCAGGACGTGGTGTTCCGGGTGCACCCGGTGAGCGACGTGGATGCGCGGGAGATGGTCGCCTCGATCCGCGGCCACCGCGTGCTGGAGGGGCTCCGTGGGGAGGCGCCCTCGGACGTGGACACGATCCTGGAGGTGATCCAGCGGGTGTCCCAGCTCATGGGCGACCATGAGGACATCCTCGAGCTGGACATCAACCCGTTTTCCGCGCTGGAGAAGGGCGGCGTGGCGCTGGATGCCCGGATCCGCGTGAAGCAGCCGGGAGCCCTGGTCCCCGCCTAGAGGAAGGGTGAGAGGGTCACGTAGAAGCGCTCCTTGAGGCGATCGAGGGCGGGTCGGGAGCGCACCTGGTCGAGTTCCACCTCATCGGCGTGCCGCAGGTCCTCGAGGAAGAGCTCCTCCATGCGCCGGGCGAACGGCGGGTCCCAGATGACCACGGCGACCTCGTCGTTCAGGACCATGGAGCGGTTGTCGAAGTTGATGGTCCCGATGGAGCTCCACACGCCGTCCACCACGACGGTCTTGGCGTGGACCATGGTCGGCCGGTAGTGCCAGATGCGGACGCCCCCCTCGAGGAGCTCCTCGTAGCCGGCCACGGCGGCGTGGTAGGTGGAGTCCCGGTCGGTATTGCGGCCGGGGGTCAGGATCCGGACATCCACACCGCGCTCCGCCGCGTGGATGAGGGCGTGCCGGAAGTGGTGGTCGGGGACGAAGTAGGCGTTGGTGATGTAGAGGCGCTGGCGGGCACCGCTGATGGCCAGCATGAAGAAGCGCTCGGCGTTGGTGCTGCCGATGCTGGGCGCGTCGTACATCAGACCGGCGGTGATCTCGCCGGGCGCGGGCTTGCCCTCGTCATCCGGTGGGAAAACGCGGTCGCCCAGGATGAGCCGGCCGGTGGCCTCGACCCAGTTGGAAGCGAAGGCCGCCTGGATCTGGTTGACCACATCGCCTTCCACGCGCACGCTGGTGTCGCGCCACTGGTCCTCGTGGCGACCATCGCCGATCCACTCGTCGGCGATGGCGAACCCGCCCGTGTAGCCGATGGCACCGTCGATCACCACCGTGCGCATGTGCATCCGCTGCTGAAGCTTGTAGAGCGTGTTCCAGCGCGGCGGCCGGAAGGCGGACACCTCGACGCCTGCCTCCCGCAGGCGGTCGAAGTATGCGGACGGAACGCCGGCGGACCCGTAGTAGTCGTAGAGGAAGAGCACGCGTACGCCGGCGCGGGCGCGGTCGACCAGGATCTCCGCGAGCCGGTCCGCGAGCCGGCCGGGCTTGAACCAGAAGACGTGCCAGGTGATCAGGTCCCGCGCGCCCGCCAGGTCCTCCCAGAGCCGGCCGTAGGTCTGTTCGCCGTTCACCAGCAGCTCGATCCGGTTCCCCTCCGTGATGGTGGTGTTGGTGAGGATCGCGAAGGTCTCGGCGAACTCCGCGTGCCCCACGGCGCAGTACTCCTCCCGGTCGCCGATGAGGCAGACGCGGTGGAGGGGGGTCCCGCGGGTGAAGAACGTCAGGACGATCAGCGCGAAGAAGGCGACGAGCGTCGCGAGGACGATGGTGGAGATCATGGCCCGGTGGCGGGGGGCAAGGTTCGTGCGCGGCGCACGGCCGCGCTCAGAGGACCCGGGAGGCGAGGACGGCCATGCGCTCCCGGACCCGCTCCCAGCGGCCGCGGCGGCCGAACGTCCGGTCGGTGAGCTCGATCAGGCGGATGAAGTCCGGCGAGCCGGCGGGGGGCACCGCCTCGGCCGCGGCCACGCGCTCGAGCGGCGTAGTGATGGACAGCACGTAGGCGATCGCCGCCCCGGCCAGGACGAGCAGCGCGGCCAGGACGGCGAGGAGGGTACGCCGGGCGGGGCGCGGGAAAGAGGGCCGCATGGGGGAAAGATACTCCGACCTGGCCAGCACGAAACCCGCCGTTATCTTCCGCGCCATGCACTACCACCTGATCGGGATCGCCGGCGCGGCGATGGGCTCGCTCGCGGGACTCCTCCGGGAGGCAGGACACACCGTCACGGGGTCGGACGAGGGCGTCTACCCCCCGATGTCGACCATGCTCCAGGAGCGCGGCATCGAGTACGCGACGCGTTTCGACCCCGCGAACCTGGAGCCCGCACCCGACATCGTGGTGGTCGGGAACGCGATCTCCCGGGGGAACCCGGAGCTGGAGGCGGTCCTGGAGCGGCGCCTGTACTACACGTCCGCGGCGCACACGGTGAAGGAGGAGTTCCTCCGCAGCCGGACCGTGCTCGCCGTGGCCGGGACCCACGGCAAGACGACGACCACGGCGATCCTCGCCTGGCTCCTCGAGGCCGCCGGCCTCCGGCCGTCGTTCCTCATCGGCGGGGTGGCGGAAAACTTCGGGGCCTCGTTCCGACTGACCGACTCGGAGCTGTTCGTGATCGAGGCGGACGAGTACGACACCGCCTATTTCGACAAGGGCCCGAAGATGTGGCACTACCTCCCCCACATCGCCCTCGTGCTGAACCTCGAGTTCGACCACGCCGACATCTACCGGGACGAGACCGCGTACCGGTTCGCGTTCGAGCGGTTCATCAACCTGGTCCCGCGCAATGGCGTGCTGGTGGCGGGATGGGAGAGCGAGACGCTGCGGCACATGGCGTCGAGGAGCCACGCGCCGGTGGAGTCCTTCGGCCTGGGCCCGGCGGCGCACGGGGGCGGAGCCGGCGCGGACCGGGCGGCTCCCGGCGCGGGGGCCGGCATCGCGGGCCGATCACACCCACGCTGGACGGCTGATGGCATCGAGCACGGCCCCTCCGGGACGATCTTCAACGTGTACCACGACGGGGAGTGCCTCGGGGACGTGGAGACGCCGCTGTCCGGGGCCTTCAACGTCAGGAACTGCCTCGCCGCGATCGCGGCGGCCTGGTCCGTCAGGTCACCGTGGGAGGGGATCCGCGAGGGACTGCGGACGCTCCAGTCGGTGCGGCGGCGGATGGAGATCCGGGGAGAAGCCCGCGGGGTGACCGTGATCGACGACTTCGCTCATCACCCCACGGCGGTGCGGGAGACCATCGAAGCGACGCGGCAGCGGTTCGGCGGAGGCCGGCGGATCGTCGCCGTGTTCGAGCCCCGGAGCTATACGGCGCAGCGCCGGGAGTTCCAGGAGCCGTATCGCCGGGCATTCGGCGCGGCCGACCGCGTGGTCCTGGCCGGCCTCTTCCACCCCGAGCGCTACGACGCGACCACGGGGATGGATCCGGAGGAGCTGGCGACCTCCATCCGGTCCGATGGCGTGGAAGCCGGCTACATCCCGGACGTGGACGAGATCGTCCGCACCCTCGCGCCGGAGCTGGGCGAAGGGGATGTCGTGCTGGTGATGTCCAACGGAGGGTTCGGCGGGATCCACCAGAAGCTGCTGGACGTCCTGGGCGACGGGGGGTGATCGCCGGCGGCTAATCGGTGGTCGGCGGCGCGCGGCCCACCAGGTCGGCGATGGCGTGGATGAGGTCGATGGGGCCGATGGGCTTCTCCAGGTAGCGGGCGCACCCCGCCTCGCGGGCGGCGCCGCCCAGCTCCTCCTCCGGCCGCCCCGTGAGCAGCACGACGGGGATATGGCGGGTCCCGGGATCCTGCTTGATGGCTTCGCAGAGCTCGATCCCGCTCATGCCCGGCAGCATGACGTCCGCCAGCACCACGTCAGGGGACTGCTCGCGGGCCAGCCGCAGCCCCTCCTCCGCGGTTTCGGCGTGCAGCACATCATAGCCGTTGTACCAGAGCAGCTTGCCGTAGATCAGCCAGTCCTGCTCCTCGTCCTCGACCGCGAGGACCAGCGGCCGGGTACGGTCGCCGGGAGCCGAAGCGTTCCCGAGCTCTTCCGGTGAGCGAGCTGTCATGGGCACCTGTTGCGGCTGGAGCGCGGTCGGGGCGTTTTCTGCCACGCGGGGTTCGGCGAGGCGCCGCAGAATCCATGCCTCGCGGGCCCTCCGGCGGAGCGGGCCGGGCGGCAGCTGAGCCGTGCAGGGGCCCTACTCCCCGGCCCTGCCGAGACCGGCGGCCGGATACTCGGTGGAGACCGTCAGGTGGTAGACCGGCTGGGCGCGCTCGAGGAGCGCCCGCAGGCGTCCCTCCTGCCGCATCTCCCGTAGCTTCGCGCCCAGGATCGCCTTGAGCTCGTACGAGATCCTCGAGGGTGTGCAGGAGTTCGTGCGGCCGGATCCGCTCCGCGGCCCGCCGGGGCCCACTTCGCCGGCGCGCGGATGCCGGTTAGATTCCGCCCCTCCGGACAGGGGCCGAACGCAAGCGCAGAACGGATTCCATGGTCGTCGACACCTCGAAGTTCATTTACGTCATGAAGGACCTCCGGAAGGTGGTCCCGCCGAAGCGCGAGGTGCTGAAGGGCATCTGGCTGTCGTTCTATCCCGGGGCCAAGATCGGGGTGGTGGGACCGAACGGCGCCGGGAAGAGCACGGTTCTGCGGATCATGGCGGGGGTCGACGGGGACTTCCAGGGGGAGGCGTGGCCGGCGAAGGGGGTCCGGGTCGGGTACCTGCCCCAGGAACCTCAGCTGGACGAGAAGCTGAACGTGAAAGGGAACGTCGAGGAGGCGGTGAAAGCGCAGCGCGACATCCTGCGCCGGTTCGACGAGATCAACGCGCGCTTCGCGGAGCCCATGAGCGATGACGCGATGCAGTCGCTGATCGAGGAGCAGGCGAAGGTGCAGGAGCAGATCGACCACGCGAACCTCTGGGACCTGGACCGGAAGATCGAGATCGCCATGGACGCACTCCGGCTGCCGCCGGCGGACGCGGACGTGTCGCGGCTGTCGGGCGGGGAGCGCCGGCGGGTGGCGCTGTGCCGGCTCCTCCTGGAGGAGCCGGACATGCTGCTGCTGGACGAGCCGACGAACCACCTGGACGCGGAATCGGTGGCGTGGCTGGAGCATCACCTGGCGGAGTTCCCGGGGACGATCGTGGCGGTGACGCACGACCGCTACTTCCTGGACAACGTGGCGAAGTGGATCCTGGAGCTGGACCGCGGGGAGGGGCACCCGTATGAGGGGAACTACTCGAGCTGGCTGGAGCAGAAGCAGGAGCGGCTGCGGCAGGAGGAGAAGCAGGCCAGCTCCCGGCAGCAGACGCTGCGGCACGAGCTGGACTGGATCCGGATGGCGCCCAAGGCCCGGCACGCGAAGGGGAAGGCCCGGGTCAACCACTACGAGGACCTGCTCAAGCAGGATCCGCGCGAGCAGCTCCGGAGCGCGGAGATCATCATCCCCGCGGGTCCCCGCCTCGGCGGGGATGTCATCACGGCGAGGGGGGTGGCGAAGGGATACGGGGACAAGCTGCTGATGGAGGCCGTCGATTTCTCGATCCCCCCCGGCGCCATCGTCGGGATCGTGGGCCCGAACGGCGCGGGGAAGACCACCCTGTTCCGGATGATCGTCGGCCAGGAGCAGCCGGATGCGGGTGAGCTGCGCGTCGGGCGGACGGTGCAGCTCGCGTACGTGGACCAGAGCCGGGACGCGCTGAACGCCGGCAAGTCGGTGTACGAGGAGATCAGCGGCGGCCGGGACGAAGTATCGCTGGGGAAGGCGGAGGTGAACGCCCGCGCCTACTGCTCGTGGTTCAACTTCAAGGGTCCCGAGCAGCAGAAGAAGGTGGGAGTGCTGTCCGGCGGGGAGCGCAACCGCGTGCACCTGGCGAAGCTGCTCAAGAGCGGCGGCAACGTCATCCTGCTGGATGAGCCGACCAACGACCTGGACGTGGACACGCTCCGGGCGCTGGAGGATGCGCTCCTGGAATTCGCCGGTTGCGTGCTGGTGATCTCCCACGACCGGTGGTTCCTCGATCGCATCTGCACCCACACGCTGGCGTTCGAGGGG
>DATKBW010000133.1:0-18646 GCA_035513575.1 Longimicrobiales bacterium
TCGGCCTCCTCGGCGGCGCCCTCGTCGGGGTCCCGGTCACCGCCCAGCAGCCCGGCGATACCCTGGTGGTCCCGGTCCCCGGCACCGAGGTCGCCCTGGTCCTGGCCTGGATCCCGGCGCCCGAGCCATTCTGGATGACGGTGACGGAGGTCACCGACGACCAGTACGGGCCATTCCGCTACCGCCGCCTCGACGCCGATGCGGGCGCGGGGTCCTATGACGCCGACGCCGTGACCCGCCCGAGCCCGCCTTACGAGGACCCGGTCCACGGCATGGGCAAGGGCGACCACCCGGCCGGCGGGATGACGCGACTGGCGGCGTTGCGCTACGCCCGCTGGCTCTCGGAGAAGACGGGGCGCCTGTTCACGCTGCCGACCGAGGCCCAGTGGGAGGCGGCGTGCCGGGCGGGCGGCACGGGCCCGTACGGCGCGGCGGGCGCCGCCACACTGGACTCCGTCGCCTGGTACGAGGCGAACAGCCGGGGCGCGTTCCACCCGGTGGGCGGCAAGCGTCCGAACGCGTGGGGGCTCCACGACATGCACGGCAACGTGGCCGAGTGGGTGCTCGGCGGCGACCCGTACGGCCGCGGCGTGGTCCGCGGGGGCGCGTTCGATGACCCGCCCGAGGCGCTCCGGTGCGACGCGCGGGTCGACGAATCGGCGGCCTGGAAGCGCCGGGACCCGCAGATCCCGAAGAGCCGGTGGTGGAACACCGACTCGCCCCACGTCGGCTTCCGGCTCGTGAGCCCCGCCGGCGACCACGACCCCGAGGCGATCCGGGCGTACTGGGCGGAGCTGCTCGGCCGGTAGTACATTCGAAGCCTCACCGCACCCGCAGGACCACGGAGGAGCCCATGGACAGGCGAGGCTTCGTGAGGACCGGCGCCGCCGCGGCGCTGGGCGCCGTTCCCCTGGCGACCCTGGCGACCTCGACCTCCGCCCGCGCGGCGCCCCCACCCGCGACCCGGGACGCCATCCGCGTCGGCCTGATCGGCGCCGGCGGCCGCGGCACGGGCGCGGCGGTGCAGGCGCTGAGCACCGCGCAGGACGTCCGGCTCGTCGCCATGGCCGACGCGTTCCCGGACCGGGTCGAGGAGTCCTACCGCACGCTGACCAGCCCCGAGCGCGACGAGTGGCTCGGGGGCGACATCGACCTCCGGGCCCGCATCGACGTCCCGCCCGAGCGCCGCTTCGCGGGCTTCGAGGCCTACCGCCAGGTGATCCCCCTGGTCGACGTGGTGATCCTGGCGACGCCCCCCGGCTTCCGCCCCATCCACTTCGCCGCGGCGGTGGACGCCGGCAAGCACGTGTTCATGGAGAAGCCCGTGGCCACGGACGCGCCCGGCGTGCGGGCGGTGCTCGCGGCGGCGGAGGTGGCGAAGGCGAAGCGGCTGAACGTCGTCGTCGGGCTCCAGCGCCACTACCAGACCGTCTATCGCGAGTGGGTGGACCGGATCCACGCGGGCATGATCGGCGACGTGGTCCTGGGCCGCGTCTACTGGAACAGCGAGGGCGTGTGGGTGCGCCCGCGGGAGCCCGGGCAGACGGAGATGGAGTACCAGATGCGCAACTGGTACTACTTCAACTGGCTGTGCGGCGACCACATCGTCGAGCAGCACATCCACAACATCGACGTGGCCAACTGGGTGTTCGGCGGCCACCCCGTCCGGGCCCAGGGCCAGGGCGGGCGGCTGGTCCGCACCGGCCCGGACCACGGCCAGATCTACGACCACCACTTCGTCGAGCTCGAGTACGAGGGCGGCGGGCGCGTCCTCAGCCAGTGCCGCCACATGCCCGGGTGCATGAGCCGCGTCTCCGAGGCGTTCCACGGGACGAACGGGACGGCGCCCCGGCCGGGCGTGATCCGCTCCGCCTCGGGCCGCACCCTGTTCGAGCACGACGATTCGCGCGACCCCAACCCCTACCAGGTCGAGCACGACGAGCTGTTCGCGGCCATCGCCGCCGGCGAGCACGCCCACGCCGACGCCGAGCTCGGCGCCACCGCCACCATGACCGCGATCCTCGGCCGCATGGCCACCTACTCCGGCCAGGTCGTCGAATGGGACGAGGCGCTGGCCAGCGACCTGTCGCTCATGCCCGGGTGGTTCGCGTGGGACGCCTCGCCGCCCGTCCTCCCAGACGAGAAGGGGCGATACCCGATCCCGACCCCCGGCGTCGACCGGGCGTTCTAGCGGCGGTGCCCGAACCCCCTGTGCCTGTGCGTGTGCCTGTGCGTAGACCGTGTCCCATTCTCGCATACCCGGCGCGACAGGCGGCGCTGGCCGTGGCGGTCCTCGCGTCCTTGCTGGGCGCCTCGCCGAGCCAGGCCTCCGCCAGATCCATCCCCGCCTCCCCGGCCGCGGCTCCAGCCGCGGTCGCCGCCGCGAGGTCGCCCGCGGACACCCTCCTGCGCTTCGAGCGCGCCGAGCGCCACATGGGGACGACGTTCCGCGTCGTCCTGTTCGCCCCCGACAGCGCCACCGCCGCCGCCGGCGCGGCCGCGGCGTTCGAGCGGATCGCCGACCTGGACCGCCGGCTCAGCGACTACGACCCGGAGAGCGAGCTGTCCCGACTGGCCGAGGTGGCGGGAGCGGGGCACGGCCGCGCGGTCAGCCCCGCCCTCGCCGACATCCTGGCCATCGCCCGCGGCTGGTCCGAGCGGACCGGCGGCGCGTTCGATGTCACGGTCGGGCCGCTCACCCGTCTCTGGCGCTGGTCCGCCCGCCGCGGCGAGCTCCCGGACTCCGTCCGCCTCGCCCGCGCCCGTGCCGCCGTGGGCTGGCGGTGCCTCGACGTGGACACGGCCACGGGGGTCGTGCGGCTGGCGCGTCCGGGGATGGCCCTCGACCTCGGCGGCATCGCCAAGGGCTACGCGGCCGACGCGGCGCTGGCCGAGCTCGCCCGCCGCGGCCTCCGCGCCGCGCTGGTCGATGCCGGCGGCGACATCGCGATGGGCGACGCCCCGCCGGGGGAGGAGGGGTGGCACGTGGCCGTCGAACGCGAGGGCGGCGCGGCGGCCGGCGGCGCCCTCGTCGTCGCCAACGCCGGGGTGGCCACTTCGGGCGCCGCCTTCCGCTACTTCGAGGCCGGCGGCTTTCGCTATTCCCATATCGTGGACCCCCGCACGGGGCTGGGCGTGACCCGGTCCCGGGCGGTGACCGTGGTCGCGCCGGATGCGACGACGGCGGACGTGCTCGCCTCCGCGCTGAGCGTCCTCGACGACGCCGCCGGGCGCGCCCTCGTCGCGTCCGTCCCGGGTGCGCGGGTGATCGACCTCTCGACGGAGCCGGAGCCATGAAGCGAAGGGACTTCCTCAACGCCGCGGCGGCCGCCGGGGCTGGAGGGCTGCTGGTGGACGGCTGGCTGGCCCCGGACGCCGTCGCCTACGAGGCTCGCCGGGCGCCGTTCGCGCTCGACTACGCGCCCCATTTCGGCATGTTCCGCCACCTCGCCGGCGACGACGTCCTCGACCAGCTCCGGTTCATGGCCGACCAGGGGTTCCGCGCGCTGGAGGACAACGGCATGCGCGGCCGGCCGGTGGCCGAGCAGGAGCGGATCGCCCGGGAGATGGCCCGGCTCGACATGCGCATGGGCGTCTTCGTCGCCCACACCATCCACTGGAGCGAGCCGGACCTCGCCGGCGGCGACGCCGCCAGGAGGGAGGCTTTCCTGGCGGAGATCCGGTCGTCCGTCGAGGTGGCCCGGCGCGTCAACGCGACGTGGATGACCGTCGTCCCCGGCCACGTCGACCTGCGGCTCCACGCCGACCTCCAGACCGCCCACGTCGTCGAGACGCTCCGGCCCGCCGCGGAGATCCTCGAGCCCCACGGGCTCGTCATGGTCCTCGAGCCGCTGAACCCCCGCGACCACCCCGGCCAGTTCCTGAGCCGCATCCCCCAGGCCTACCAGATCTGCCGCGCCGTGGACAGCCCCGCGTGCAGGATTCTCGACGACCTGTACCACCAGCAGATCACCGAAGGCAACCTCATCCCCAACATGGACGCCGCGTGGGACGAGATCGCCTACTTCCAGGTCGGCGATAACCCCGGCCGCAAGGAGCCCACGACCGGCGAGATCAACTACCGCAACGTCTTCGCCCACATCCGCGCGAAAGGCTACCGCGGCATCCTCGGCATGGAGCACGGCAACGCCCGGCCGGGTCCCGAGGGCGAGCGCGCGGTCATCGAGGCCTACCGCGCCGTGGATCCGCCCGCGGAATGACCATCGGGATCCCGCCGTTCCGCCGGATCGTGACCGGCGCGCTCCTCGTGGTCGCGGCGAAGATCTGGCACACGTTCGACGCCGGGCCGGGGCTGGAGCGGGACGTCCGCTTCATCGCCGACCTGGTCGACACGCTGCGGGCCCGCTACGCCATCGACCCCGACCGGGTCTACGCGAACGGCATGTCGAACGGCGGCGGCATGGCGCTCGTGCTGGCGGGCGGCGGCCTGCCATGACCCCGCGAACCGATCGGGCCGCCCGGGCCATCCGGGCGTCCCCGGCGGCCCTCTACCGGGCCTTCGCGCACCCGGGGGCGATGGAGGCCTGGCTCCCGCCGGAAGGCATGACCGGGCGGATGCTGGCGTTCGATTTCCGGGACGGCGGCTCGTATCGCATGCGCCTCACCTACGACGACCCGGGCCACCCGCCGGGCAAGTCTTCCGACGACGCCGACGAGGTCGAGGTGCGGTTCCTGGAGCTGATCCCGGACCGGTCCATCGTGCAGGCGGTCACGTTCGACTCGCCGGACCCCCGTTTCGCCGGCGTGATGACGATGATCTGGACGTTCGTGCCAGGGCCATCGGGGACCGGGGTGACGGTGCGGTGCGACGACGTGCCCGAGGGGATACGTCGGGAAGACCACGAAGCGGCACTGGCCTCCACGCTCGAGAACCTGGCGCGGTTCACGGAGTGATCGACCCGGGCCGGTCAGCCCCGTCTTCCCCGCCCGGCTCCGGCACGCGGTTCTCCACCTCCACCAGCTCGACGTCGAAGACGAGGGTCGCGTTGGAGGGGATGGGGCCCTGTCCCCGCGCGCCGTAGCCGAGGGCGGGGGGAATGACGAGCCGGCGCTGCCCGCCGACGCGCATGCCCACGATCCCCTGGTCCCAGCCGTCGATCACGCGGCCGTACCCGATGGCCACCTCGAACGGGCGGCCGTCCCGCCTCGCATCGAACTGGCGGCCGGACGCGAGCCAGCCCGTGTAGTAGACGGCGACGACGTCGCCCGAGTCCGCACGCGCGCCCTCGCCCACGACGAGGTCCTGGACGTACAGGCCGCTGTGGCGGCGGTACTCCATGGCGCTCAGGTCCACGCCCAGGGCACGGGCATAGTCGACGGTGACCCGGTTCGCCGGCTCCGGGTGCTGCGGCAGCGTCTGCTGCGGCTCCGAGCACGCGGCCGGGGCGAGGATCGACAGGACGACGACGGCGGCGACGCTCCGCGGGGTCTTCACGGTGGGCTCCTTTCGGTCCGGTGGACGCCGGGCCAAGATAAGGGCGCCGGCCGGTCGGGGCGACCACGAGACCGTTGCCCTCCTCCCCGCCGGCGACGACGTTTCTCCGACCGGACTCCGGCATCCCCGACATGCTCTGGTTCACCGCCCTCATCGGGCTCTCCCTGACCCCAGGCTTCCCATGCCACGGATCCCCTGCCGCTCCGCCATCGCCGCGCTGATCCTCTCCGCGCTCCCGGCCGCCGCCCAGGAGCGGGAGGCCGACCTGCCGCCCCCCGAGGCGACGGAGGTCTGGGCCCCCGTCCCGCCCGTCGTACGACCCGGCCCCGGCGCCGCCTTCCCGCCCCCCGCCGACGCCATCGTGCTCTTCGATGGCACCGGCCTCGGCGAGTGGGTGAACGTCCGCGACGGCGCGCCGGCCGGCTGGGACGTGGCGGATGGCGTGATGACGGTGGACAAGGCCGCGGGGGACGTCCGCACCCGTCGCCGCTTCGGCAGCTACCAGCTCCACCTCGAGTGGCGCGTCCCGCCCGACATCACGGGGAGCGGCCAGGCCCGGGGCAACAGCGGGCTCTACCTCGCCTTCGACCGGGACCGCGAGATCGGCTACGAGGTCCAGATCCTCGATTCGTACGGCAACGAGACGTACGTCAACGGCATGGCCGGCAGCGTCTACAAGCAGGCGGTCCCGCTGGCCAACCCCGCGCGGCCACCGGGGGAGTGGCAGACCTACGACGTCGTCTGGCGGGCCCCCGGCTTCGACGACGACGGCGCCCTCGTCACCCCCGCCCGCGTGACCGTGCTGTTCAACGGTGTCGTGGTCCAGGACGCCTTCGAGCTGCGGGGCGACACGCGCTACCGGGGCGAGCCGCGCTACCGGGCCCACGGCCCCGCCCACATCATGCTCCAGGCCCACGGGGACCCGAGCGAGCCCATCAGCTTCCGCAACATCTGGGTGCGGGAGCTGCCATGAGGGCGCCCGCCCCGTGACCCTAAGTCAGTTCAAACTTCGCCGTCATACCGCGGGCAGATAGTTCGAGCCGACACAGGCGGCCAGCCGTCTTACATGCCGCTCGCGCATATACGTTTCCATGGCGAGGATGAGAACAGCTGGTACCCCGACTGTCACCTGAACACCCGGCGGAGACGCACGGGGACCGGCCTCGGCTCCTCGGGGCTCCTGGGGATGAACGGTAGCGGTATGGGGTGGGCTCCAGCATGCGGTTGCGGTGCTTACCGTACGCTTTCGGGACCGATCGTTCCGGTTTCGATCCGGCCCGCCGACGGCCATACGGGGCGGGAGTGGCCGGAATCCTCTAAGCCAGGAGCAGTTCGGCCGCTGTCGAGATAGTGGAACGAGCGTTGCCGTCGCAAGTGCCCGTCCCGGTGAGTGCCGGCCTTCTGCATGTCGAGCCGCAAAGGGCGACCCGGATCCATGGACACTACCGACCTCAAGAGCGCCGCCCGCTTCCTCATTCGCTCGCCTCGCACGGCGGGCGCGGCGATCGCGTGCATCGCCCTCGGGACGGCCGCGGTCAGCGCCGTGGCATCGCTTCTCAGCGCGGCCCTCCTGCGGCCATTGCCATTCCCCGAAGCGGATCGGCTCGTCCGCGTCTGGGTGGCCGAGGAGGCGGGGGGCGACCGGAGTGGCGTGGCGCTGGCCGATGTGGTCGAGCTGCGGGAGCTGAGCTCCCTCGAGCGCGTGGAGGCGGCGACCCGGGCGCGGCTGACGTTTCTGAGCGAGACCGGGGGGCGCCGCGTCGAAGGCGAGGGGGTGACGGCGGGGTACTTCGACCTCGTGGGTGCCCGCCTCGCCCGCGGTCGGTTCTTCACGGCGGAGGAGCACGAGGCCGAAACGCGCGTGATCCTGCTGACCCACGAGGCATGGGGGCGGCTGTTCGCGTTCGGCGACTCCGTCGTCGGTACCGGCATCCGCACGCCCGAGGGTGTTTACACGGTGGTGGGCGTGCTCACCCCGGACTTCACCGGAACCATCGAGGATGACAGCGGGGAGCTGGAGTTCTTCGTTCCGGCCGCCCTGTCCGGCCCCGGCGCCGCTTCCCGTCTGCGGGGGCAGGCCTGGGCCATCGGCCGACTGACGCCCGGGGCGACGATGGGCCACGCGCGTGCCGAGCTGGCTGCGCTGGGAGCCCGGATCGCCGCCAGCCACCCGCAGGAGCGGACCGGCACATCGTTCCGGGTCGAAGCGATGAGCGAGAACTGGCGGGCGGACCTCCGCCGGGGTCTCTGGCTCCTCCTCGGCGCCGCGGCGCTCCTGCTGCTCGTCGCGGCGACGAACGTCGGGGGCCTCATGCTGGCCCACGGTCTTTCCCGTCGCCGGGAACTCGCGGTGCGAACCGCACTGGGGGCGAGCCGCCGTCGCACCCTCGGGCTGCTCGCGATGGAGGCGCTGGCGGCGGCCGCTGCCGGCGGGGTCGTGGGACTCCTGCTCGGGCCGCTCCTGCTCCGCCTGTTCGCGCGGCTGGCCACGGTGCCGGTTCCGGCGTACATCACGCTCGAGCCGGACGCGCTCGCCATGGCGCTGTCGGTGGGCATCCTCGGGGTCACCAGCGTCGTGGCGGCGCTGGTCCCCGCTCTCGCGACGAGCCGGGTCGAGCCCCAGGAGGTGCTCCGTGCCGGGGGGCGCGGCGTGGCCGGTGGCCGCTCGGAAGGTCGGGTCGGGCGCGCCCTCATCGTGTTCCAGGTGGCGCTCGCGACGGTGCTGGTGACCTCGACCGCGCTCCTCCTGCGGTCGTATCACTCCCTGAACGCCGCCGAGCTCGGGTTCCGGACCGAGGGCATGCTGCGCTTGGCGCTCTTCGTGAACGCCGAGGACGCGCCGGCAATGTCCGATGTGGCCGCGCTCCAGGACCGGGCGCTCGATGCCGTAGCGGCCGTGCCGGGGGTGTCGGCGGTGGGACGGATCTGGCCGACCGTGCCGCTCATCGCCGCACCCGTGACCGCGATCCGTTACGCCGGCATGGACGAGCGGCGATCGGAGAGCGGCGAGAACGTCTCCATCTTCGCCGCGGACCCGAACCTGGTGGACATCCTGGAGATCCCGCTGATCGCCGGACGCGGCATCACCCGGGGCGACCACGCCGACGCCGAGCCCGTGGCCATCATCAGCGAATCACTGGCAGAGCGGCTGGACGGGCCGGAGCGGGCCTTGGGCACCGTGATCTCCGCGCTGGGCATCGACCGGCGGGTCGTGGGGGTGATCGCCGACGCCCACCTAACCGGCCCCCGCGCGCCCGCTTACGAAGCGCCCATGCTGTTTCTCCCTCTCGCCCAGTTCCCGAACCGGACGGTCAGCTTCGCGATCCGCGCACGCGGCCCGGACGCCGGCGCGGTCCTCCCCGCCGTGCGACGCGCTCTTGCGAATGTCGCACCCTCCTCCGCCCTGGATTGGACCGACACCTACGACGCCGCGCTGGGCGACATGTTCGAGCGAGACCGCTTTCTGGTCGCACTCACCGGGGTCTTCTCCTTCGCCACGCTGACCCTCGCCGCACTCGGTCTCCTCGCGCTCCTTGCCTACAACGTGGGGCGCGCCCGCTTCGAGATCGGCGTCCGACAGGCTCTCGGGGCCACATCGGCCCGAATCGTCGGCAGCGTGGTAGGACGCGCCCTCGCCCTCGTCGGCACCGGCCTCCTCCTCGGATTCGCGCTGTCCGCGGCCGCGACCCGCCTCCTGGCCGGGCTGCTTTACGGCGTCCACACCCTCGATCCGCTCGCCTTCGCGGCCACCGCGGTCGTGCTCCTCGCCGGCGGTCTGCTGGCCAGCGCCGCCCCCGCCCGCAGCGCCGCCCGTATCCCGCCCGCCACCGTCCTCCGAGGCGACTGACGGTCTCGGCGACCCGGGGGTCGCGACCCGGACGGTTGGTCCCCCACAGCGGGTCTCGAAGCCCTCTCCCGCCTGATCCCTCCCCCGCGCGTCCCTCGCCACCGGTACCACGGGGTGCTAGCCCCCAACGCGCGGCTCCGGGCCCGCGTCGTCGCCCTCCGACGCTACGACGATCCGCCTGGCCCCACGGACGAAGCCCACCCCTGTGAAGCCGCGCCCACCCACGAGGATTCCGCCCACACCCTCACCGGCGCCGCCGCCCGGTCGCGATGGGCCCAGCTCCTCGCCCGCATCTACGAGGCCTTCCCCCTGCGCTGCCCCGAGTGCGGATCGGACATGCGCAGCCTCGCCTTCCTCACCGACCCCGGACCCGTCGGCGCCATCCTCCGCCACCTCGACCTGCCCCACCCCACCCCGACTCTCGCCCGCCCGCGGTCCGCCCCAGGCCTCGTTCGAATTTGACCCCGAGCCGGTCGCCGCGGTGGATGCCCTGCCCGCCGACGACCTCGACCAGACGCCCACGTTCGATCCCGCCGAGCCTGAGCCCCTCCCTGAGCTCGACCTCGATCAGACCCGCGGCGCCTGACAGCCGAGTCGTGTCCGCATGACCCATCCACGCGCCAGGCCGGCCCCGAACGCCGCTCACCACCTTCACGCCCACCCTCGCCCCGCCGATCCCCCTCGTCCTATGCTGCCGAAGGTCACCGACAGGGTTTGGATTTCCTATCCCTTTTATCCCTCCATCGCGGACTACGTGAAACGTCTAGAGCCATACGCACGCGCTGTAAGACGGTCGGTTCGTGGAGAACCCCGAGACGGTGCTCGGCGATGGCGTGGGCGTCACCTACCACGCCACGATCCTGGCGGGCGTCCACATGGCGGCGGACTCGATGCTGGGGTCGATGGCGGTGGCGACGAAGGACGTGCCCGCCAGGCAGGTGGCGCTGGGGATTCCGGCGGTGCCGAAGCTGTCGAAGCCGCCGAAGTCGGAGCGGCCGTCGCCCGGCAGGACCACGGACCCGCTGGCGGATCGGTGACGCGGGGTGGCCCCTGCGCCAAGTGATCACGGCGGCCGACGCGCGCCAGGATTGCAACCGTCCGGACGCGCTTGCACCTTGGGCTCGCTTGCCTTCGCGAACCCTTCCGCGCGATCCCGAGGAGACGAGCTCATGTCCGGCCTGAATCGGATCCTGCCCGTACCCTATTTCGTGCAGCCGACCGCCGTGACGTGCCAGTCCACGTGCCTGAAGATGTTCGCGACGTACCTGGAGAGGTCGGTGGTGCAGCAGAGCACGGCGGCGGGCGCCCGGGAGATCCCAGCCATCTGGAAGGACATCAACCAGGACCCCAGGCGGCCGGTGAAGGTGCTGAATGCCCACGGCAACATGAAGTGGTGGCTCGAGCGGCATTTTCCCCGTCTGAAGTTCGACTATTCGGTGGTGGCCGACGAAGCCCGGGCGATCGATTCGATCGTGCCGTTCATCGACGGGGGCTTCCCGGTGATGGTGAGCATCAGCCACGCCCGTGTGGCCGGGCACATCATCCTCGTGGTGGGCTACGAGGGCTACACGCGCGGCGTGTCATCGCCGGAGTTCAAGCTCGTGGTGCACGATCCGTACGGTCGGTTCGACCCCACCCTCCTTTCGACGACGTTCGGCAAGCGTCGCTGGGAGGGCGGTCAGTCGCTCGCCTCTGGCGGACAGGCCGGTCCGGGACAGAACAACCGCGTCGTCGTTTCCGGTGTGGGCCGGCAGCGGACAGGGGACGCGCGAATCGGAACGTATTACCTGCTCTCGGCCCGTCACTAACGGACCCGTGGCACCGACGGGTTCCTGTGGGAGGTCACCATGGCGCTGAAACCAGAGACGGCCGGGTTCCTCAAATACCTGAACGGCCAACCCACGCTCCGGTCCAGGATCCGAGCCGCGCCGGACCGGACGCTGCTCTACGCGGGCTCCTTCAACAAGCCGATGTGGAAGGAGATCGCGGACCTGAAGCGAGCCAATCCGGATCTGGCGGCCCTCGAGACGTTGCCGGAAGTCCTCGCCCGGGTCCCCGCGCCGGCAAGCGGACACGCCAACCTGCTCGACTATATCAAGGATCTGGAAGACCGCGTGCGGATCCCCTTCAAGCCGGATGGGTTCGCCGTCTGGCGCTCCGTTTCCGGGATCTTCGCGGCGAATGCGGTGGGGAAGGTCTCATTCCAGATCGGCTCCGGCGTCACCGCGGTCGACAAGGTCTTCGCCGCAACGGAGGTCGCCGTGCTCCGCCGCAACCCGAACATCCACCCGGTCAGCAGGGACCTCCTGGAATACTACGCGCGGTGCATCGCCGCCGGGCAATCCCAGATCAACGTCGGCTTTACGGCGTAGGACGGGGACCGATCAGCCGCGGCGGACCACGTCCGGGCTCACCACCCTCTCCGCCCCGGCCGGGGCCCCGTCCACCAGAAGCGGCAGCAGCGCGGCCGGGATGGCACCGGACAGGATCATCCTCGTGTCCGACAGGGCGAGCCCGGCCACGATGGGATCGCCGAGGCCACCGGCGCCGATGAACGCGGCCAGCGTGGCCGTGCCGACCGTGATCACGGCGGCCGTACGGATCCCCGCCATGAAAGTCTCGTTTCGGCGGCCGTCGGGAACCACGCTCGTGCCCACTTCCACTGACGACATCATCGTCGCGGGCTCCTGGGGCAGGGATGTCGGCGTGGCGGAAGCCGAGGAGTTCTGGCGCGGCTTCTTCGACACGGGCCGTATCGTCTCGCTGGAACTCACGATCGATCCGCTTCTGATCAACGGCGACATGGCGATCGAAACGGGCGACTACGACGAGACGATCGTCATGGGCGACGACCCCCCGCTCGACGTAAGCGGCACGTACATCATGGTGTGGCGTCGCGGCGCCGATGACGAATGGCGCATCCAGCGATTCATTGCCGCGGACCTGATGACGGCGGAGTAGGATGTCAGCTCCCGGATCGTGCAGCGCGCCCAGATCGATTCGATCTCGTGTGCTGCATCGGCCAGCGTTCGAATGGGACGGGATGCCGGCGCACCCCTCCGGTCGCGGATGGGGCGCCCGGACCCAGCCTCGAGCGCCGCGCACCATCCCGGCCTCCCGCATCATGGTCGGACCGATCGTCATCATAGTCGCGACCGGTGGACGTACCTACATTGTCAGGGGCCGATTCCCGCAGCGCGCGTTCGACACCACGTCGTGCGGGAAATCCGTGACATCCCAAATCGTGGAGGATGCGGTGCAGAGCCAGGAGCATGATGCGATCGTGGTGGGATCGGGCATCTCCGGCGGCTGGGCCGCCAAGGAGCTTACGGAGAAGGGGCTGCGCGTGCTGCTCCTCGAGCGCGGCCGGAACGTCGAGCACATCAAGGATTACGTCAACGCGACCAAGGGCGCGTGGGAGTATCCTCATCGCGGGGGCCGCACTCTGGCAATGGAGGAGGCGTATCCGGTACTGAAGCGGGACTTCCCGCTGAACGAGAAGAACCTGGAGTTCTGGGCGTCCGACCAGGACTCGCCCTACACGGAGGTGAAGCGCTTCGACTGGTTCCGCGGCTATCAGGTGGGCGGGCGCTCGCTGATGTGGGGCCGACACAGCTACCGGTGGAGCGAGTACGATTTCGAGGCGAACGCCAGGGACGGGGTCGGGATCGACTGGCCGATCCGCTACGCGGACCTCGCGCCGTGGTACGACCACGTCGAGGCCCATGCCGGGATCTCCGGCTCGCACGAAGGGCTGCCGCAGCTCCCGGACGGGCGCTTCCAGCCGGCGATGCCACTCAATTGCGCCGAGGAGGTCATCGCCGACCGCCTCGCAGGCTCGTTCGACGGTCGCCGGCACATCATCCCGGCCCGCGTCGCGAACCTGACCCAGCCCCTGCCCGGCCGCTCGGCCTGCTTGTACCGCAACGCGTGCTGGCTGGGGTGCCCCTTCGGCGCCTACTTCAGCACCCAGTCCTCCACGCTCCCGGCGGCCATGCGCACGGGGCGCCTGGAGCTCAAGCCGTTCTCCATCGTCACCGAGGTGCTCTACGACGCCGACCGCAAGCGCGCGACCGGCGTGCGGGTGCTCGATGCCGTGACGGAGCAGTACACGGAATACTCAGCGCCCGTGATCTTCCTGTGCGCCTCGGCCCTCAACTCCACGTGGCTGCTCCTGCGCTCCGCCACCGACATCTGGCCGGGGGGACTGGGCAGCAGCTCCGGGGAGCTGGGCCACAACCTGATGGACCACCATTTCCGGGTGGGGGCCCAGGGCCGGATCGAAGGTATGGAAGACCAGTACTACTACGGCCG
This sequence comes from Longimicrobiales bacterium, assembly GCA_035513575.1. GTDB lineage: Bacteria > Gemmatimonadota > Gemmatimonadetes > Longimicrobiales > RSA9 > JAHWKI01. The sequence goes on from DATKBW010000133.1 coordinate 13,617, forward strand.
TCGGCCCTCCGGGTTCTACCTGCCGCGCTACCGCAACCTCTTCGGTGACCGGCGCCCCTATCTGCGGGGGTTCGGCTACCAGGGCAGCGCGTCGCGGCAGGGCTGGTCCCGGGCGGTCGCCGAGCTCGGTGTGGGCGGAGAGTTCAAGGATGCCATGGCCGAGCCGGGACCCTGGACCATCGGCGCAACGGCGTTCGGCGAGATGCTGCCGAACCACGAGAACCAGGTCGGGATCGACGAGACCCGGACCGACAAGTGGGGCCTCCCGGTGCTGAAGATCGACTGCGCCACCGGCGAGAACGAGCGACTCATGCGTCGGGACATGGCCACCGACATGGCCGAGATCCTCGAGGCGTGCGGCGTGCGGGACGTGGCGATGTACAACAGCGATTACTACCCGGGCATGGGGATCCACGAGATGGGCACCGCTCGCATGGGACGCGATCCCCGGACCTCCGTTCTGAACGCCAACAACCAGGTCTGGGACGCGCCGAACGTCTTCGTGACCGACGGAGCGTGCATGACGTCGTCCGCGTGCCAGAACCCGTCCCTCACCTACATGGCGTTAACCGCCCGCGCCGCCGACTACGCGGTGCGCGAGCTCGAGCGCCGGAACCTCTGACCGGAGCGCGATCGATGGCACACGAGGAAACCGTGACCCGTGACGTCATGGACCGGCGCGAAGCCATCCGCCGGGTGACGGCCGTGCTCGGAGGACTGACCCTCGTGGGGGGGGAGGCGCTCCTCACCGCCTGCGAGCGAGGGGACAGGATCGGGGACGGCGCGGGATCGGCCTTCTCGGCCGATGAGATCGCGTTCCTGGACGAGATCGCCGAGACGATCCTCCCCGAAACCGGGACCCCGGGCGCGAAGGCGGCCAGGACCGGCGCCTTCATGGCGTTGATGGTGACCGACACCTATGACGCCGAGGAGCAACGCACCTTCCGGGAGGGCATGCGCGCCGTCGACGAGGCCTGCCGGCGGGCCCACGACGTCGACTTCATGGTGGCGACCCCGGAGCAGCGGCTCGATGTGCTCCGGGTCCTGGACCGGGACCAGAAGGCCCGCAGCGACGAGATCGCGGAGAGGAACAGGACACGGTCGCTGGCGTTCCTCAGCGATCAGCGCCAGGAGGCGAGCACCGAGGGCGACGCCGGCGGGGCGGCGGCGATCACGGCGGATCCACCGACCCACTATTTCCGCATGATGAAGGAGCTCGTGCTGCTCGGCTACTTCACGTCGGAGATCGGCTGCAAGCAGGCGCAGCGCTACATCGAGGCGCCCGGCCGATACGACCCGTGCGTGCCGTACCAGCCCGGCGACAGGGCGTGGGCCCCACACGCCTGAGGCGATGAGGTCGCGGCTCTCTGCACCTGCGAGCTGCGCTGGGTGGTGAACCGAAGCGACTTCAGGTTGAAGCCGCCCCGCTCCACCACCACCCTGAGCCGGTGACGGCCCGCGGTTAACCGAACGCCTTCCACGGTGGTGGCCGTCCAGTCGTGCCAGCCGCCGGTCTCCGGTAGCCTCACCGGCCCTGCCACCGGCACGTCATTCACCCACAACGAGACGACGCCGCCCTCCTCGGCCGCGGCGGTCTCCAGCGTCAGGGCATACGCCCCCGCGTCCACGACGTCCACCGTGTACTGCAGCCACTCTCCCGGCTCCGTCCAGCCCACGTAGTAGCCGCCGGCGGGATCGGCGCCGATGTCCACACCGTCGTTGCGGTACTCCTGCCCGTGGTTCCACGGCGTCCACGGCCCGCCGGTGGACACCCGGTAGTTGGCCGTGTCCACGTCACTGTACGCGTAGCCCTGCCGCCCGAGATCGTAGTCCACGGCGAGGACCCGGTGGTCGCCGCGGGCGGTGATGGGATGGGCGCGGAACGGCACCACCTCCGTGGTGTGCGGCTGGCGTATCATGGCGTCCACGACGTCGCGATGCAGGACGTTGCGCTCCAGCTTCAGGTTCTCCGCCAGCTCCATGAGTGCCTGGAAGGCCTCATCCGCCGTCGGCCTCGGGCCTTCCCCCGCCCAGTACGCCCGGACGCGGTCGTACCCCGGCGGCGCGACGACTTCGAGAGGGTTGTTCACGCCGATCTTCTTCAGCGGCCACCACGCCCAGCCGATCCCGTGGCCCTCCAGGAGCTCGATGGCGTTCGTGAACCAGTGGTTCGAGTTCTCGCCCGACTCGCCCAGCCACACGGGCACGTTTCGCTCCGCCCGCATCTCCAGCAGGGGCCGGATCGACGCCTCGTCGTTGTAGTTCCAGTACTTGTGGAAGCTGACGACGAGGTTGTCATCCCACAGCGCCGGCAGCCCGTAGTAGTTGTTGCCCCAGCAGTTCCCTTCGATGACGACGACGTGGTTCCGGTCCACCTCCCGGATCGCCCGCGTGATCCGCTCCTGGAGCTCCCAGACGGGCCCGTTCCCGCGCTCCGCGCACCCGTTCGGGTCCTCGCCGAGGTTCTCGAAGCCCCAGTTCGGCTCGTTGATCAGGTCGTAGCCGCCCAGCCACGGCTCGTCCCGGTAGCGCTCCGCCAGCTCCCGCCACAGGGCGATCGTCTTCTCCTGGTTGGCCGCGCTCTCCCACAGCGACGGCTTCTCCGGGTCGTAATCGTTGATGTCGGCGTTCTTGCCCTGCCCGCCCGGCGCCGCGTGCAGGTCCAGGATCAGGTACATCCGGTTCGCGCCCGCCCAGGCCAGCAGCTCGTCCACCATCCGGAAGCCGGTCTCGCGCCAGGCTACCTCTCCCGCCACGGGCTCCTCCTCGATCGCCGGCGTGAACCACTTGTAGTGCATGGGCAGCCGCACCGAATTGAAGCCCCAGGCCGCCAGCGAGTCGAGGTCGATCCGGCGGGTATGGTTGGCGAGCCAGGCTTCGTAGAAGGCCGCCGTCCGCTCCGGCCCCACCAGCGCCTCGATCCGCGCCTCGATCCGGTGCTGCGGCCCCGCCGTCCGCAGCATGTAGCCCTCCTGGAGCATCCACCCGCCCAGGCCGATGCCGCGGAGCAGGACTTCCCGCCCCTCCCCGTCCACCAGCCTCTGCCCGTCCACCCTGAGGAAGCCCTGGGCCCGCGCGGCGCCTGCGTTCGCCAGGAGGAGGAGGAGGAGGAGGAGGAGGAGGAGGATGATGGGTGCCGCTGCCCGCCGGGCACGGCGCGTGTCGTTGTCGGACATGTCGGCGCGCCTCGATTTCCTGTTCGTGGAGTACTGGCCTGACCGTCCGACGCATTCTAGCGCGCCGTCGCGCCGGGCGCCCCGGTTCCAGGAAGATCGCCCGCTGCGACATACCCACCTGTGAACGGTCGTCGGCTGACTCCCATCGCCGCGGCTACGTGGCTCGGACTCTCTCCTGGCGGCACCCGCTGCCGCCCATGCATTACGGCCAAAAAAGGGCTCTGTGAGTCAGCCTCACAGAGCCCTATGAGTGGAGCCGGCGGGAGTCGACAAGGACCCCACGAGCTGAACGCTGATCCCTGCTTTCTCCTTGGCCTTCGGCTTTGGCCCCACTTGGATCCGGACCTCCATGTCCAGGGCGTTGAGAAACCGCTCCATACGCTCCATGCTGAACCGCCCCAGCTTGCCGCGCACGAGGTCAGACACGTCAGGCTGGGTGATACCGAGCAGATCCGCAGCCCGGACCTGGGTCAGATTCCGCTCGCGGATCGCTCTCCGGATAACTCGAGCGAGCAGATGAGATTGGGCGATCGCCTCCTCGGCGCGACCGAGGCCGGGACCGAGCGCGCTTTGGAGCCGGGCGTCGTAAGGCGGCCCGGCACGCACGATTATTGCACAGGCCGCCCGACAAGGAGACGACATGCACTCTGCCGTCGCGATCGACCAACCGATCTGAGCGCGCCCGCGCCCTTTTCGTGTTTGTATGCAATCGGGACAGGAGAAATACAAATGAGTTGTATGAAAGGCCGTATGCGTCCAGCAAGGATGCCGCGCGGATCCATGGTACGTGGCATGGGTGCAGTCGTGTTCGCGGGGCTGTTCGCCATCGCGTGTAGTGACGCGACAGGTCCCGAACAGCTGGAAACCCTCACTTTGACGCCGACTGCGTCGACCGTCGAGCCGACGGGTACGGTGCAGCTCACCGCGGTCGGTACGCGCGCCGGGACGGACGTGACGATCCTTGTAGGCGAGACCTACGCGGTCACATCCGGGGGTGGTACTGTCAACGCCGCAGGACTGTTCACCGCGCCATCGACGCCCGGGACGAGCACGATCACTGTCACCTGCGCTAACCTCACGGCCACCGCAACGGTCACCGTGGTCGCGGGTCCGCTCACGACGATCGAAGTCACGCCGAATCCGGTAACCCTGGAAATCGGCGCGGAGCAGCAGTTCACCGCCGTCGGCCGAGACGCGTTCGGCAATATCGTCGCAATTACGCCGGTGTGGTCGACCACCGACCCGCCCGGCACCATCGACGCCGGCACGGGTCTGTTCACCGCCGGCAACACGACGGGCACGTTCGACAACAGTGTCCGGGCCACTTCAGGCTCCATCTTCGGCACGGCGACCGTCACGGTCATCGCGGGTCCGCTCGCGACGATCGAAGTTACGCCGAATCCGGTAACACTGGAAACCGGCGCGCAGCAGCAGTTTACGGCCGTGGGCAGAGATGCCGGCGGCAACGTAGTGCCGATCACCCCCGTATGGAGCACAACAGACCCGCCCGGCACCATCGACGCCAGCACGGGTCTGTTCACCGCCGGCAACACGACGGGCACATTCGACAACAGTGTCCGGGCCACTTCAGGCTCCATCTTCGGCACGGCGACCGTGACCGTCACGTTGACCGCAGCCCCGGCTGACGGATACCGGATGATTGCCCGTGTAGCCTGGACGTGCACCGACGGCAGCATCGACGGAAGTATCGCAACCAACCAGACAGCCACCGAAGATCCACCGGGTTCGGCCACGCTGTCGAACTGTCCCGTCACCGGTACGATCGACATCGGTTCGCCGGCGGCGAAGCAGGCCTACCAGGACTTCCTGGGCGCCTATGATACTCGGGCAGCG
>DATKBW010000134.1:0-158119 GCA_035513575.1 Longimicrobiales bacterium
GGACGGATCGCCGCGGCCGGCGTGGGACGATCCCTGCTGACCGTGCGGACCCCGGATGGGAGGAGCGCCCGGGCCTACGTCTACGTGAGCAGCGCGGTCCTGGTCGGGGCCGGCGACATCGCGGTCTGCGGCTACGAGACGGACGAGCGCACGGCGGAGCTGCTGGACCACATCGCCGGGACGATCTGGACCGCCGGGGACAACGCGTACCCGAGCGGCACCAGGGACAACTTCGCCGAGTGCTACGAGCCGACGTGGGGCCGCCACAGGGCGCGGACCCGCCCGACGCCCGGCAATCACGAATACCGCTCGCCCGGCGCCGCCCCCTACTTCGAGTATTTCGGTGAAGCGGCCGGCGAGCCCGGCAAGGGGTGGTACAGCTATCGATACGGCGGCTGGCTGATCCTCGCCCTGAACAGCAACCTGTCGGAGCTGCCTGCGGATCACGTCGAGGAGCAGATGGAATGGCTGCGGGACACGCTCGAGGAGACGCCGGCGAAATGCACACTGGCGTACTTCCACCACCCCCTGTTCAGCTCGGGGTCACACGGCGGGAACGCCGACGAGGACGTGCGCCCGATCTACCGCGCCCTGTACGACGCGGGCGCGGATGTCGTCCTCGTGGGTCACGACCACCATTACGAGCGATTCGCGCCCCTGGACCCCGATGGGAACCTCGACAGGGCGCGGGGGATCCGGCAGTTCCTGGTGGGCACGGGGGGCGGCGCGCTGCGGGACAATAGCCGGCAGGTGCACCCCCACAGCGAGTTCTTCTCCAACAACGACCACGGCGTGCTGGAGGTCGTGCTGCACCCGGACGGGTTCGAATGGCAGTTCCTCACCGTCCGCGGCGGGGGAGGGGACGGCGGCCGCGGAACCTGCCACTGACCGCGGCGGGATCTCAGCCCTTGGCGCCGGATCGGGCGGCGTCGGCGGGCTCGGCGGCGGGAACGGGCGCCTGCGCCCGGGCTTCCGCCTGCGCGGCCCGGGCGGCAAGCTCCCGGATGTCCTCCGCCCCGTCGGTCCGGAAGATGTCCGCGACCGGGGGCGGCGCCCCCTTCACCTCCAGCCGCCCCGCCGCGTGCACGGCGAACAGCGCCTCCGCGATGCGCGGATCGAAGAAGCGGCCGATGAGGGCGCGGATCTCCGTGAGCGCCTCCTCGACGGTCCACGCCCGCTTGTACGGCCGTTCGTGGGTCAGGGCGTCGAACACGTCGGCGGCGTGGACCACCTGGGCGGCGATGGGGATCAGGTCGCCCGCCATCTTCATGTAGCCCGAGCCGTCCCAGTTCTCGTGGTGGTAGAGCGCGATCTCCTCCGCCGTCTGGAGCACCCGGAAGTGGCTACCGGAGAGGATCCCCGCCCCGATGGCGGTGTGCTTCTTCATCTCGTCGAACTCCTCCGTCGTCAGCTTGCCCGGCTTCAGCAGGATGCTGTCGGGGATGCCGATCTTGCCGACGTCGTGGAGCGGGGCGGCGCGGCGGATCAGCACGACGTCCGTGTCGGTCATGCCGAGCTGGCGCCCGATCAGCGCCGCCGTGTGGCCGACCCGCTGCGCGTGGTGACCCGTCTCGTCGTCACGATACTCCGCCGCCCGGGCGAGCCGCTCCAGGATCTCGATCTGTGCCCGCTCCAGCTCCCGCGTGCGCTCGGAGACCTTCCGCTCCAGGGTCTCGTTCTGTCCCTGCATCTGACGGAAGTAATACCGGGTCTGGAGGAGGTTGCGGATGCGGAGCACCACCTCGGTGGGGTCGACCGGCTTGGTGAGGAAATCCTTGGCGCCGGCGCTGAGCGCCCGCTGCCGGGCCTCGGGCGTGATGTCGGCCGTCAGGACCAGGATGGGCACGAAGTCGGTCGTGGGGATCCGCCCCCGCAGCTGCTCCATGACGGCGAAGCCGTCCATCCCCGGCATGTGGAGGTCGAGGAGCAGGATGTCCGGGCGCTTCGCGCCGAACAGCGCGAGGAAGTGCCGCGGGTCGTTCGTGCTCTCGATCTCGGTGAATCCCTCCCGCTGGAGGATCCGTTCCAGGAGCCGGACGTTGGCCGGCTCATCGTCGACGATGAGGACGCGGGAATCGAGGTATTCGTCGTCGAACATCGCGCTCAGGTGGCGAGCACTTCGTCCACCACGCACAGGAACTCCAGCACGTCGAGGGGCTTGGGCAGGTAGGCCTGCGCGCCCGCATCGAGGAGTTGGGTCACCTGGTTGCTGGTGACATCGGCGCTGATGATGATCACCGGAGTGCGCGAGAGGACGGAGTCCTCGCGGATCCGGCGCATGACCTCCGACCCGTGGATGTCGGGGAGGTGGAGGTCGAGCAGGATCAGGTCGGGCTGGTGCTCCCGCGCCATTTCGAGCCCGAGCCCGCCCTGCATGGCCGTGAGAAGCCGCACACCGCTCCGCCGGCCGAGGACCCGCTCGACCAGCTTGAAGTTCGACGGGTTGTCCTCGATGTACAGGATGGTCGCCGCCTGCACCGGCCGCTCGACGCGCGCTTCCGACGGCGCGGCCTCGCGCGCCAGCCCCGTGTCGGGCTGCGCCGGATCGAGGGGCAGCTCGAACCAGAAGGTGCTCCCCTGGCCGACGCCGCTCTCGACCCCGATCTCCCCGTCCATGGCCTCGATCAGACCCCGGGAGACCGCCAGTCCAATGCCGGTCCCCTCGATCCCGGTGTGCTCCGCACCCAGTCGCTCGAACGGCGTGAACAGCCGGGCCACCGCCTCCTCCGAAATCCCCCGCCCGGTGTCCTGGACGGCGATGCGGAGGCGGTTCGGCCCCAGCGCTCCGGGGGAGCAGGTCACGGCGATGGTGCCCTGCTCCGTGTTGTATTTCACCGCGTTGGACAGGAGGTTGAGCATCACCTGCTTCAGCCGCTGCCGGTCGGCCGTGACGTTCACCCCGCAACGGCCGTTCACGCCGTTGTTGAAGGAGATCCCCAACTGGTCCGCGCGGTGGCGCACCAGATCCCACGCCTCGTTCACCACCTCGCCGACGTTGATCGGCTCGAGGGAGAGCGCCATCCGCCCCGCCTCGATGCGCGCGATGTCCAGCACCTCGTCCACCAGCGCCAGGAGGTGCCGGCCGGCCTTGAGGATCTGCTCGACGCTCTCCTTCTCATCCGGCTCGAGCTCGTCCATCTCCAGCAGCTGCGCGAAGCCCAGAATCGCGTTCAGGGGCGTGCGCAGCTCGTGGCTCATCCGGGAGAGGAAATCGCTTTTCGCCCGGTTCGCCCGCTCGGCTTCCTCCTTCGCCCGCTTCAACACGTGCTCGAGCTGCTTGCGCTCCGTCACATCCCGGATCACGCCCGTGAAGATGTGCTCGTTGTTCTTCACGTACTCCCCGAAGGAGATCTCCAGGGCGATCTCCCGCTGACCCTTGGCCAGGCCCGCGATCTGGAGCGCGTAATCCGGGTTGCTCGTCACCACCGTATCGAGGTACTGCGTGAGCGCCGCATCGTGATCCGCCCGCACCCGCTCCGGGATCAGCATGCTGAAGGGCCTGCCCACCATGTCCGTGATGGTCAGACCGAAGATCTTCTCGGCCGCGCGGTTCGCGAACAGGATCCGGCGATTCTGGTCGATGGTCAGGATGCCGTCCGATGCGCTCTCGGCGACGAACCGGTAGCGCTCCTCGCTCTCCCGCCGCGCCTCCTCGACCTCCGTGCGGGCCAGGAACTCGCGGCGCATCTGGTCGGCGATGTCCCGCAGACCGCCGAGGACCGCCCCGAGGACCAGGAGCAGCACGGAGGACAGGATGTCGTCCTGGGTGTTCAGCACCTGGGTGAACGACTGCTCCGTGACAATCGAGAAGAGGAACGTGTTGAACGGGATCATCACGACCGCCGCCAGCGTCCCGCCCCAGAATCCGAACAGCCAGGCGAAGACGACGATGGGCGTGGCCGCGAGCTGCGGAACGCTGGCGCTCTCGGGCGTGAACGGCGGGATGAACGCCACGATGTACGCGGCCATGGCGGCCAGCGACAGCCCCAGCTTCACCCAGTTGTTCTGCCCGCCGCCGAAGTAGTCCAGCGCCTTTCGACCGAAGGTCATGTCGCTCATGGGTGTCGAGGGATGGTCTCGGTGACCGCGACGGGAGCCGCTGCGACGACCGCATTCGTACAACGAGGGCGGCGAACGCGGCGTGGTGATCCCGGGTCGTTGCCCCTACGGCGGGCTGTGATCACGTTCGTCAAATGCGGACTCTGGCTCGACGATGCCGAGCGTCAGTTGCCGGGGAGATGTGGCGGCAAGGCAACAAGATAGGCCAGCCGAACGGGTCGAGCAAGGGAGCCGATCGCCGGTCGGACGCGCCGGGTCGGAATAGCCGGGTCCTGTTGCCCCGGGCCGGGTCCCCCCACATGTTCCGCGATCCCCGTCCCTCTACGTACCGCTGGAGGAGGAGGCCATGACCGCATTCCGACCCGCCCGCCTGCTGGCGTGCGCCGTCGTCCTCGCCTGGACCGCGTGCGCGAGCGATTCCGCGCCCACCGCATCCGCCCCCGAACGCCCCGACTGCGCACCCGACAACGGTGGGCTCACGCTCCCCGATGAATTCTGCGCGGTCGTGGTCGCGGAGGGGCTGGCCATGCCGCGCCACCTGGCCGTGACGGGGAACGGGGACGTCTACGTGGCGCTGAACCGCTCACGCGACGGGGGTGGCGGGCTCCTCGCGCTGCGGGACACCACCGGGGACGGCCGTGCCGACGTACAGGTCCCCATCGACGACCAGGGCGGGACGGGCGTCGATCTGCACGAGGACTGGCTTTACTTCGGGCGCAACGACGCGGTGGTCCGCTACCAACTCCGGCCGGGGACCCTCGCGCCGGTGGCGGGCCCGGAGGTGATCGTGGCCGGGCTCCGCGCCCAGGGCGGGCACGCCGCGAAGCCGGTCCAGGTCACGGAGGCCGGGGACCTCTTCGTGAACATCGGGTCGCCCTCCAACTCCTGTCAGCAGGAAGACCGGCAGCCGGGGTCACCGGGGAAGGACCCGTGCGAGGAGCGGGAGCGCAACGCCGGGATCTGGCGCTTCGCGGCCGACCGGCCCGGCCAGACCATGGACGATGGCGAGCGCTACGCGGCGGGGCTCCGCAACACCGTCGCCCTGACCCACAACCCCCTGGATGGCGAGCTGTACGGCGCGGTCCACGGGCGTGACCAGCTGCTGCAGAACTGGGGCGAGCTGTACTCCGCGGAGCAGAGCGCCGAGCTCCCCGCGGAAGAGTTCGTCCGCATCGGGCGCGGCGACGACTTCGGCTGGCCGTACTGCTATTACGACCATCGGCAGGGGCGGAGGGTCCTCGCGCCGGAGTATCGCGGCGACGGCAGCACGGTGGGCCGCTGCTCCGGGTTCGAGGAGCCGCTCATCGGCTTTCCCGGGCACTGGGCGCCGAACGCCCTCGTCTTCTACGACGGCGACCAGTTCCCGCCGTCCTACCGCGGTGGCGCGTTCATCGCCTTCCACGGCTCCTGGAACCGGGCCCCGCTCCCGCAGGAGGGGTACAACGTGGTGTTCGTCCCCCGCAGCGGGGACACGTTCGGCCCCGAATGGGAGGTCTTCGCGGACGGGTTCCGGGGACCGGAAGGGGGCGGCGACCACCGGCCGACGGGGCTGGCCGTCGGGCCGGACGGCTCGCTCTACATCAGCGACGATGCAGGGGGCACGATCTGGCGTGTGATGGCCCGCCGGTGAAGCGCCGGGCGACGTTGACAACCGGACCGGGCCCCGTCACCTTTTTCCGTCTTTGGCAGGGTGGGCGACGACGCCCGGAACGCAGTGTCACGGGAGAGAGCACAGGACCATGTTCGGCAGCCTGAAGGGCCGAGTCCTCATCATCCTCGCGGTGATCGCCGTCTCCATCGGCTACCTCTACGGCAACTACAACAGCTGCGTGGAGGAGCGGGAGGCGGCGGGCACCATGAAGGCGTGCTCTCCGGTCACCCTCGGGCTCGATCTGCAGGGAGGCATGCACCTGGTCCTCGAGGTGGAGGACACCGAGGGGACCATGACCCCCGAGAGCCGGGCGGACGCCACGGACCGGGCGCTCCGGATCATCCGGAGCCGGATCGGCCAGTTCGGGGTCGAGGAGCCCCTGATCCAGAAGGTGGGCGACGACCGGATCATCGTCGAGCTCGCCGGGATCACGGACGAGGAGCGCGCGAAGGACGTCATCCGTCGCAGCGCGTTCCTGCAGTTCTTCCTGGTCCACTCCGGGCAGGAGTTCCAGGCCTTCCTCAACGGCCTGCCTCGTATCGATCGGGCGGTGCTGGCAGCCTTCGGCGAGCAGGCCGCCCGCCGGGTCACCGAGCGGGAGCCCACGGGTCGCGAGACCGTGGAGCAGCTCCTGTTCGGCGGCGACACCTCGCCCGCGGCGGACACGGTCGCCGCCGAGGATACGACGGTGGTGCCGACGGAGCCGTCCCGGCGCCCGTTCAGCGCGCTGCTGCTCCAGACGGGTCAGCAGGGGCAGCTGCTGGTGGACGCCCGGGACGTGGAGCAGATCGAGACCTGGCTCGCGGAGCCCACGGTCCAGCGCGCCATGCCGCGCGGCGCGACGGTCCGCTTCAGCCAGGACTCGGTGTCGCAGGGGGGAGAGATCTACCGGACCCTCTACGTGCTCGAGGACCGCCCGTTCCTGCGGGGCGAGGAGCTGGAGGACGCCCAGCCGGGCAAGGACCAGCAGTACAACGAGACCATCGTCACCTTCGACCTGTCGCGGCGCGGCGGGCGGATCTTCGAGCGCGTCACCGGCCAGAACATCGGCGAGCTGATCGCCATCGTGCTCGATGACGAGGTCTTCAGCGCCCCGGTGATCCAGAGCCGGATCGGCGCGCGGGGCCAGATCCAGATGGGGGCGGCGCCCCTCTCGGAGGCGCAGGACCTGGCGCTGGTGCTCAGGGCCGGCGCGCTCCCGGCCCCCCTCCGGATCATGGAGGAGCGGACCATCGGGCCGTCGCTGGGCGCGGACTCCATCGATCAGGGGAAGGTCGCGGGCATCGTGGGGCTGATCCTCGTGGTCGTGGTCATGGTCGCCTACTACCGCGCCGCCGGGGTCCTGGCGGTGCTGGCGCTGGGCGTCTACGTGATCCTGGTCCTGGGCGGTCTGGCCGCCTTCAACGCGACGCTCACCCTCCCGGGGATCGCCGGCCTGATCCTGACGGTCGGGATGGCGGTGGACGCCAACGTCCTGATCTTCGAGCGCATCCGCGAGGAGCTCGCGGCGGGGAGGGTCCCGAGAACGGCGGCGGACGAGGGCTTCCGGCACGCCATGTCGGCCATCGTGGACTCCAACCTGACCACGCTCCTCACGGCCCTGATCCTCTTCCAGTTCGGCACCGGGCCGGTCCGCGGGTTCGCGGTGACGCTGTCCATCGGGATCATCGCATCGTTCTTCTCGGCGGTCTACGTCACCCGCACGTTCTTCCTGCTCTACCTCGAGCGGAAGCGCCCCACCGAGCCGATCAGCATCTGAGAGAGGATTCGAGAGTCTAGATGCGCTTTTTCGAGAACGCCGACTTCAGGTTCATCGAACGCCGGCGCTCCGCCTATCTGTTGAGCGCCGTCGTGATCGCGGCCAGCGTGCTGTCGATGATCGGGTTCCAGCTGAGCGGCCGGTCGTGGGTCAACTACGGGGTCGACTTCACGGGCGGGACGATGGTCCAGCTCCTGTTCCAGGAGCCCACGACGGTGGGCGAGCTGCGCTCGGCGCTGTCGTCGTTCCAGGCGGAGATCACGCGCTTCGGCGGCGAGAGCGAGTTCCTGGTCCGGGTCCCGGAGTTCGCCGAGGAGGGCACCAACGTCTCGGACATCCTCGTGGGCGTGGTGGCGGAGCAGTACGGCGAGGACGCGTTCACGGCGGTGCGGACGGAGGCGGTCGGTCCGAAGATCGGCGACGAGCTGCAGCGGAAGGCCCTCCTGGCCATCCTCCTCTCGTTCGCCCTGACGCTGGTCTACCTGGCGTTCCGGTTCGAGTGGCGGTTCGGCGTGGCCGCGGTCATCGCGACGATCCACGACATCCTCGTGGCCCTCGGCTTCATCTCGATCTTCCGCCTCGAGGTCTCCCTCCCGACGGTGGCGGCGGTCCTGACGATCATCGGGTACTCGCTGAACGACACGATCATCGTGTTCGACCGGATCCGGGAGAACCTGAAGAAGTCCCGGCGCAGTGCCTATATCGACCTGGTCAATCGGTCCATCAACGACGTGCTCCCCCGGACCGTCATGACCTCCGGGACCACCCTCGCGGTGCTCCTCGCGCTCTTCCTCCTGGGCGGGCCCATCATCCGGGACTTCGCCCTGATCCTGATCCTGGGGGTGGTGGTCGGGACCTACTCGTCCATCTTCGTGGCCTCCCCGGCGCTGCTGGAGATCGAGGAGCGCACCGGCGAGAGCCACACCGGGAAGGGCGCGAGCCGGAGCCGGGCCACCGCGGAGGTCTGATCATCCACCGGGGGGAACGCGAGGAGGCCGCCGGTCACGCCGGACGGCCTCCTTTTGCTGGCATGGACTTCTTCGACTCCCACTGCCACCTGACGGATCCCCGCTTCGCGGGCGAGCTGGACGTCATCGCGGAGCGGGCCCGGGATGCGGGCGTGCGGTCGTTCGTCACGGTCGCGTCCGACGAGGATGATGCCGCCGCGGCGCTGGGCGTGGCGCGGCGCCTGGGGGTCTGGTCGACGGCCGGGATCCACCCCCACGCGGCCGACCGGGCGCCGGCCGGCCTCGGGCGGGTCCGCGACCTGCTGGCGGAGCCCGAGGTCGTCGCGGTGGGGGAGACCGGGCTGGACTACTACTACGACAACGCGTCGCGGGAGGCCCAGCGGTCCTCCTTCGAGGCCCAGCTCGATCTCGCCGCGGCCACGGGGATGCCGGTGGTGGTGCACTCCCGGGACTCGGACGAGGACCTGATCGCCATGATCCGGGCCGCGAGCCCCGACGTGCGCGGCGTCCTGCACTGCTTCGCCGGCTCGCCGGCGCTCTTCGAGGCCGGCGTTGCGCTGGGCTGGTACGTGTCGTTCTCGGGTCTGCTCACGTTCCCGAGCTACGCCACCCGGGAGCTCGCCGGCGCGGTGCCGCCGGACCGGCTGCTGATCGAGACCGATGCGCCGTATCTTGCCCCCGTGCCCCACCGCGGGAAACGCAACGAGCCGGCCCTCGTGGTGGAGGTAGCGAGAGCGGTGGCGACGATCACGGGCGAGTCGCTCGATGCGGTCGCCGCCCGGACGACGTTCAACGCCAGAGAGTTTTACGGAGTCGGGGGAAGCCATGCGTAACGTGCTGGGACTGTTCGGAAAATCGCCTTTCAAGCCGCTGGCGGGCCACGCCGCGCGGGTCCACGAGACGGTCGGGCTCCTGCCCGAGCTGTTCGGCGCCTTCATGCGGGGGGAGTGGGAGGCGACGCAGGCGTTGTACGAGCGGATCTCCAAGCTCGAGCACAAGGCGGACGTGCTGAAAAGCGAGATCCGGGACCACCTGCCGAAGTCCATGTTCCTCCCGGTGGACCGCGGCGACATCCTGCTGTTCCTGAAGGAGCAGGACGGCATCGCCGACGCGGCCGAAGACCTCGGCGTGCTCCTGACCATGCGGCGGACTCCTACGCCGGAGGCGATCCGGGACGACGTGCTCGGCTTCGTCGACCAGGTGGTGCGGACCAGCGAGCTGTGGTACCAGATCGCCATGGAGCTGCCCGTGCTCCAGGAGGCCTCCTTCACGGGACCCGAGGCCGAAAAGACGCTCGGGCTGGTGGCGGACGTCGGCAAGATGGAATGGAAGGCGGACCAGATGCAGTGGGCCGTTTCCCGCCGGCTGTTCGAGGTCGAGGATGACATCGGGCCGGTTTCCGTGATGATCTGGATGCACGTGCTGGAGGTCCTGGGAGCCGTCGCCAATCACGCCGAGAACACGGCCGACCTGCTCCGCCTGATGCTGGCGCGGCGATGACCCTCGCCGCCGGACTCCTGCTGGTCACCATCGTGGCCGGCGGGTACATGGCCTGGAACATCGGAGCCAACGACGTCGCCAACGCCATGGGCACGTCCGTGGGCTCCGGCGCCCTCACCCTCGGCCGGGCGGTCGTGCTGGCGGGCATCTTCGAGTTCCTGGGCGCGGTCCTGGTGGGCTCCCACGTCACCGATACGATCCGCGGGAAGATCCTCGAGGTGTCGCTCTTCGCGCCCACCGGCCCCCTCGGTGGCGATGGCCCGCTGGTCCTGGCGCTGGGCATGCTCTCGGCACTGATCGCGGCGGCGCTCTGGCTCCACCTGGCCTCCTACCTCTCGCTCCCGGTCTCCACCACCCACTCCATCGTGGGCGCACTGGTGGGGGTGGGGATCGTGGCGGTGGGATTCGCGGGCATCGCGTGGGGGACCGTCGCGCAGGTCGTCGTGAGCTGGGTGGTCTCTCCCTTTCTGGGCGGCCTGCTGGCCTACCTCACCTTCGCGGTCATCAGGAGACGCGTGCTGCGGGACGCCGATCCGATCGGCGCCACGCGGCAGATCGCGCCGTACCTCATCGTCGTGGTCGTGAGCCTGATCGTCCTCTCGTTCATCTACAAGGTCCTGAAGAACGTGATGGACACCCCGCCCTTCCTGCTCGCGCTGGCCGCGGCGATCGGGCTGGGCGTCCTCTGCGGACTGATCACGGCCGTGGGCGTGCGGGGCAGGCCGGTGCCCGAAGGCGTGCGCCCCTACGTGTACGTGGAGCGGATCTTCGCCGGGCTCCAGATCGTCACCGCCTGCTACGTCGCCTTCGCGCACGGCGCGAACGACGTGGCGAACGCCATCGGGCCCCTGGCCGCGGTGGTGAACCTGACCGCGGTCGGATTCACGGACCTGGTCACGCGCGTGGCCGTGCCCATGTGGGTGCTGGTGCTGGGAGGCGTCGGGATCGTCACCGGCCTGGCGACGTACGGCTACCGCGTCATCGCCACCATCGGCAAGCAGATCACGGAAATGACGCCGACGCGGGGCTTCGCCGCGGAGTTCGGGGCGGCGACCACCGTCCTCATCGCCAGCCGGCTGGGCCTCCCCGTCTCCACCACGCACACCCTGGTGGGCGCGGTGATCGGCGTGGGCTTCGCCCAGGGGATCGCCGCCCTCAACCTGCGCGTCATCCGGAACATCGTCGGCTCCTGGCTGGCCACGCTCCCGGCGGCCGGGGCCGTCGGTGCGGTGATCTTCCTCGCCCTTCGCTTCGCGCTCGTCTGATGCCGCGCCGGATCCAGATCCTCCCGGACACACTGGCCAACCAGATCGCCGCGGGCGAAGTGGTGGAGCGGCCGGCGTCCGTGGTGAAGGAGCTGGTCGAGAACGCCCTGGATGCGGCGGCCACGCGGGTGGACGTGGTGATCCGCAACGGGGGCAAGACCGAGATCCGGGTGTCGGACGACGGCCAGGGCATGGGCCGCGAAGACGCATTGCTGGCCCTGGACCGCCACGCCACCAGCAAGATCCGCAGCGAGGACGACCTCCGGGCGGTGCGGACGTTCGGATTCCGCGGGGAGGCGCTGCCGTCCATCGGGTCGGTGTCGCGCCTCACCCTGGAGACGGCGGAAGCGGGCGGCGTCGGGTCGCGCGTCCGCGTGTCCGCCGGCCGTATCATGGGCGCCGAGGACTGCGCCCGGCAGCCGGGCACGACCGTTCTGGTCCGGAGCCTCTTCTTCAACGTTCCCGCCCGGGCCAAGTTCATGAAGAGCGCGGCGGTCGAGACCCGAGCCATCGCGGAGGTGATGACGTCCCTCGCGTTGGCGAACCTGTCCGCGGCCTTCCGCCTCGAGTCCAACGGGAGGACGCTCCTGGAGCTCCCGGCCACCCGGGACCTCCCCAGCCGCGCGGCCGACCTATGGGGCGACGCGTTCGCCGCAGCGCTCATCCCCGTGACCCATTCCGCCGGCGGGGTGGAGGTCGCGGGTCTGGTCGAGCGCCCCGACGCGGCCGTGAGCGGCCCCCGTCGCGTTCACCTCTTCGTCGGGGGACGCCCCTTCCGGGAACGCGCCCTGGTGACCGCCGCCGAGCGCGGCTACCGGACGACGGTCCCGCAAGGCGCCAGGCCGTCGCTCCTCCTCTACCTGGACGTGCCCGACGGGCGAGTGGACGTGAACGTCCACCCGTCCAAGGCCGAGGTCCGGTTCGACCAGCCGGCCGCCGTCGAGGAGGCGTTCGAGGCCGCCATCCGCTCCGCCCTGGCGGGGGTGGACAGCGCGGCCACCCTGGACCGCAGGCCGCCGCCCCCGCAGATCCGCACGCCGCCCGCGGAGGGTCCGCCCGACCGTGGCGGACGACCGGGACAGCCTGCGCGGCCCACGCCCCAGGTGGGGCCAAACGGGGAGGGGCAGCTGACGTTCTTCGTGGCCGCGGCTCCCGATCGCGAGCCGCGGGAGGACGGCGTGCCCGGGGATGCGGCGGAGGAGGCCGGGGTTCCGGCGGAGCGGCGCTATGCGCTCTGGCAGCTGCACGACACGTACATCATTGCCGAGACCCGCAGCGGGATGCTGATCATCGATCAGCACTCGGCCCACGAGCGGATCCTATTCGAGGCGCTCATGCGCGACTTCGACGCGGGCGGCCGTCCCAGTCAGCGGCTCCTGTTCCCCGTCACCCTGCGCCTCTCTCCCGGTGAGTACGCGGTCGTGGAGCAGACCCAGTCGCTGCTCCAGCGGGCCGGGTTCGAGGCGGAGCCGTTCGGCGGCCGCACGGTCATCATCAACGCGGCGCCGAACCCGCACCCGTGGTTCGACGCGGAGCGGTGCCTGCGGGAGATGGTGGCGGAGCTGGCGGAGGGGAGCGAGCTGACCCGCGCGGCGCGGAACCAGTACGAGCGGCTCGCCATGACCTTCGCGTGCAAGGCCGCGATCAAGGCCGGCCAGCGGCTCTCCCCCGACGAGATGCGCCGGCTCTTCGACCAGCTGTTCGCCACCGAGCTGCCGTACCACGACGTGCACGGCCGCCCCACCATCGTCCGGCTCTCTCTCGATGAGCTGGAGCGGCGCTTCGGACGCCATGGCTGAGGAGCGGCCCCCGGCCCTCGCCCTCACCGGCCCCACCGCCTCCGGAAAGACCGCCCTGGCCCTCGCCATCGCCGGGCGCATCGATGCCGAGATCATCTCCATGGACTCCCGCCAGGTCTATCGCGGGATGGACATCGGCACCGCCAAGGCGACGGCCGCCGAGCGGGCCCGCATCCCCCACCACGGCCTCGACCTCGTCGACCCGGGCGACCGCTACAGCGCGGGGCGCTTCGCCCGCGACGCGCGCCGCTGGATCCGCGACGCCCGGGCGCGCGGGCGCGTCCCCCTCCTGGTCGGCGGGACCGGGTTCTTCCTGCGGGCCCTGACGCGGCCACTGTTCGAGGAGCCTCCCATCGACGCGGAGCGGCGCCGCGCCCTCGACGCGTTCCTGCGGGCGCTCCCGCCGGGGAACCGGGAGCGATGGCTCGCGGCCTTGGATCCGGAATCCGCGGCACGGTTGCGGCAGGGCGGGGGAGCCCAGCGGGCGGGCCGCGTTCTGGAGGTGGCGATCCTCACGGGCCGACCGCTGCCGTGGTGGCACGCCCACAGCCCCGGCCCCGCCCCGATCCAGGTCCGGGTCTTCGTCCTCGACCTCCCCGGGGACAGGCTGTACGACCGGATCGACCGGCGCGTGGATGCGATGCTCGAGGCCGGTCTGGTCGAGGAGGTGCGGGGGCTGCTGGCGGCGGGGCACCGGCCCGGCGATCCCGGGATGAGCGCCACGGGGTACCCCGAGGTCGCGGCCTACCTCGCCGGCGAGGTCCCGCTCGAGGCGGCGGTCGAGGGGATCCGGCGTGCCACGCGGCGGTATGCCCGGCGGCAGCTCACGTGGTTCCGGCACCAGCTCCCGCGCGACGCGGTGTGGCTGGACGGGACCCGCGGCACGGACGAACTGGCGGAGGAGGTGGTGAAGGAATGGCAGGCCGAGCGCTGAAGATCGGGATCACCGGCTACCCGGTGTACGGGGGATCGGGCGTGGTCGCCACCGAGCTGGGTCTCGAGCTCGCGAAGCGCGGGCACGAGATCCACTTCATCACCTACGCCCTGCCGTTCCGGCTGTCCGGATTCGTGGAGAACGTGTTCTACCACGAGGTGGAGGTCCCGATGTATCCGCTGTTCGACTACCCCCCCTATTCGCTGGCGCTGTCGGTGGCGATGCAGAACGCCTCGGAGCGGCACGACCTGGACCTGCTCCACGTCCACTACGCGGTTCCGCACGCCACCTCCGCCTGGCTCGCGAAGGAGCTCCTGGAAGGCCAGGGGCCGAAGGTCGTCACCACGCTCCACGGGACGGACATCACGCTGGTGGGCCGCGACCCATCCTATTTCGCGGTGACCCGCTTCTCCATCGGCAAGTCCGACGGGATCACGGCGGTCTCCGAGTACCTGAAGCGGGAGACGGTAGAGCGGTTCAACGTCCCGCCGGAGCGGATCGAGGTCGTGCCGAACTTCGTGGACCTGCGGAAGTACCGGCGTGATCTCGAGCCCTGCCACCGCAAGCGGTTCGCCGCCGAGCACGAGAAGGTGGTGATGCACATCTCCAACTTTCGCAGCGTCAAGCGGGTCACGGACGTGGTCCGGATCTTCGCCCGGATCGCCCGCGAGCGGCCGGCCCGGCTGGTGTTCATCGGGGACGGCCCGGAGCGGGGAACCACCCAGCAGATGGCGGAGGTGGAGGGCGTGGCCGACCGCGTCGTCTTCCTGGGCAAGCAGGACTCGGTCGCGGAGATCCTCGCCTGTGCCGATCTCTTCCTGCTGCCGAGCGACAACGAGGCCTTCGGACTCGTGGCCCTCGAGGCGATGGCCTGCGGTGTGCCCGTGGTCGGCAGCCGCGTCGGCGGGCTCCCGGAAGTGGTCGTCGAGCCGGCCGGTCGTCTGCAGCCGGTCGGGGACGTCGACGCCATGGCCGACGACGGACTCGCGCTGCTCGAGGACGGCCGCTGGCAGGAGGCGAGCGACGCCGCCCGGGAACGCGCACGGGTGTTCGATGCCGACGTCGTCGTTCCCCGCTACGAAGCCTATTACGAGAGGATCCTGAACGGGTGACCTATTTCGACGCCATCGTGCTGGGGCTGGTCCAGGGGCTCACCGAGTTCCTGCCCGTCTCCAGTTCCGGGCACCTGGTCATGGCCCAGACCTTCCTGGGGATCCCTTCCCCCGGCGTATTCCTCGAGGTCGCGCTCCACGTCGCCACGCTCCTCTCCGTGATCGTGGTGTACCGCGGCAAGCTCGCCGAGCTGGTCATGGGGTCGCTCCGCCGCGATACCCGGGCCCTCCGCTACGTCGGGCTCCTCATCCTCGCGACGCTGCCCGTGGTGGCCCTCGGCCTGCTCTTTCGCGAACCCATCGAGGCCGCCTTCGACACGCCCTACGTGACCGGCTTCATGCTCGTGGTGACGGGCTTCATCCTATGGTCCACGACGCTCGGCAGAAGCGAGAGAACCCACGACCAGCCGACGGCCGTCCACGCCCTCGCCATGGGCTTCGCACAGTGCCTCGCCCTCCTGCCCGGCATCTCCCGCTCCGGGAGCACCATCGCCGCCGGACTCTGGACGGGGCTCCGCGGCGAGAGGGCGGCGGAATTCTCCTTCCTCATGTCGCTCCCGGCCATCGCCGGAGCGGCCGTGCTCCAGGCCGCCGAGCTCGGAGGCGACATCGCCGTTTCCGGTCCCCTGGCCGCGGGGTTCCTCGCGGCCCTCCTGTCCGGGATCGCGGCCATCAAGTCCCTCATCTGGCTGGTCCGGCGGCAGGGCTTCCACAAGTTCGCCTGGTACGTCTGGCCGGTCGGCCTCGCGTTCCTGGCCTACCTGTACCTGAGCTGAGCATGGCGGCGAAGGGCGCTCCGGGCGAGGAGGCGACGCGCTGGCACGGCCACCCGCCCGAGGTCTGGCGCGAGCGCTGGGGCGTGCCCGCGCTCCGGATCTTCCACTCCGTCGGGTCCACGAACGACGTGGCCCGGGCGCTCGCGGAAGCGGGCGCCCGGGCGGGGACGGCGGTTCTCGCGGACGAGCAGACGCGCGGCCGCGGCCGTCGCGGCCGGGCCTGGACCGCGCCGGGCGGCCATGGTCTCCTCCTCTCCATCGTCCTGCATCCGGGCGCCGCCGCCGCGGGGGTCCTCCCCCTCCGCGTCGGCCTCGCGGCCGCCCGGGCCGTCGAGGCGCTGGCGGGGATCCCGGTGGCGATCAAATGGCCCAACGACCTCATGGTCGGCGGCCGCAAGCTCGGCGGCGTGCTCTGCGAGGGGGCCGGAGAGGGGGGCCGGAGCGCGTTCGTCGTCGCGGGGATCGGCCTCAACGTGCTCCAGCGGGCGCACGACTGGCCGCCGGAGCTCCGCGCCCGGGCCACCTCCATCGCCGCGGAGACGGGGCGCGCGGTGGAGATCCCCGATCTGGCGGGGCGGGTCCTCGCGGACGTATCCATGGCCATCGCGGCGGGCGGTGAGGTGCTGGACGGGGAAGAGACCGACGCCCTCGCGCGACGCGATCCGCTGCGGGGGAGGAACGTGGTGGTCGACGGGCGCCCGGCCGGCCGCGCCGCGGGCATCGACCGTGAAGGCGCCCTGCTGGTCCAGCACGATGGCGCCACCCGCCGCATCATTTCCGGTACGGTTCGCCTCGCCGACAGCGGCGCGGCCCGGGAGAGCGACGACGCATGATCCTGACCTTCGACATCGGCAACACCGAGACCGTCCTCGGCATCTTCGACGCCGAGGAGCTCCGCAGCCACTGGCGCCTCTCCACCCACCCCGGCCGCACCATCGACGAGTACGGCCTCCTGCTCCGGTCCCTCCTCCGGGAGGCACAGATCGACGCCGAAGCGCTCACCGGCGTCGCCATCTGCTCCGTCGTCCCCCCGCTCACTCCCGCCCTCGCCGGCGCCTGCGCACGCCACCTCGGCCGCGACGCCGTCATCGTGGACGCCGCCTCGCCCCTCCCCATCCGCCTCGACGTCGAGGATCCCCTCAGCGTCGGCGCCGACCGCGTCGCCAACACCCTCGCCGCCTCCCGCCTCTACCAGCACGACACCATCGCCGTCGACCTCGGCACCGCCACCACCTTCGACTGTATCACTGCCGACGGCACCTTCCTCGGCGGCATCATCGCCCCCGGCGTGCACACCGGCGCCGAAACCCTGACCCGCCGCACCGCCAAGCTCCCCCGCGTCGACCTCGAGCCCCCGGTCTCCGTCATCGGCCGACGCACCGACACCGCCCTCCAGAGCGGCATCTTCTGGGGCGCCGTGGACTCCATCGACGGAATCGTCCGCCGCATCCGCGCCGAGTGGGAGGAGGACACCCTCGTCATCGCCACGGGCGGACTCGCCAGGCTCCTCGCACCCCACTGCCAGACCGTCGACCGCGTCGAGCCGTTCCTCACCCTCCACGGCCTACGGCTGGCCCTCTCGCTCCTCTGAGAGCTTCGCTGGCTCGATCCCTCGGCCTGCCGCTTCGACACGCCGGCCTGCCGATCTGGCCAGGCGCGCGGGCACGCGAGATGCACCGGATCAGGGGCGTCGGCGGACCTTGACACCCGTCTCGTGTCCGCCTTACTCTACGCGTCTCGTTTAGCACTCGACGGGATAGAGTGCTAACGACGGACGCGGAGCGTTCAGATTCTGGTCAAGCGATTCAACCGGTAGAAGGAGGAACGTACTCATGGCCACTGTTTCGGCGGTGAAGATCAAGCCCCTCGCGGATCGCGTGGTGGTGAAGCCCCTGGAGGACACGGAGGAGATGCGGGGCGGACTGTACATCCCGGACACGGCGAAGGAGAAGCCGCAGCAGGGCGAGGTGATCGCGGTGGGCCCGGGTCGGGTGAGCGACGACGGGACGCAGATCAAGATGGAGCTGAAGAAGGGGGACAAGGTGCTGTACGGGAAGTACAGCGGGACGGAGGTGACGGTGTCGAATGAGGAGTACCTGATCCTGCGGGAGTCCGACGTTCTGGCGGTGATGGGCTGAGGCCCTGCCGCAGCGAGACAACGAAGCGAATCCGACGAATAGACGACAGGAGATGTGGCAATGGCAGCGAAGGAGCTTCAGTTCAATACGGAGGCCCGCGCCAAGCTGAAGAAGGGCGTGGACAAGCTGGCGGAGGCGGTGAAGGTGACGCTCGGCCCGCGTGGTCGTAACGTGGTGCTGGACCGGAAGTTCGGCGCGCCGACGGTGACCAAGGACGGGGTGACGGTCGCGAAGGAGATCGAGCTGGAGGACGCGGTCGAGAACATGGGCGCGCAGATGGTGAAGGAGGTCGCGACGAAGACGAGCGACCTGGCCGGTGACGGGACGACGACGGCGACGGTGCTGGCGCAGGCGATCTTCCGGGAGGGGCTGAAGAACGTGACGGCTGGGGCGAACCCGATGAGCCTGAAGCGGGGGATCGAGCGGGCGGTGGAGCAGGTGGTGGCCGAGCTGAAGAAGATGTCGACGTCGACGAAGGGGAAGAAGGAGATCGCGCAGGTGGGTGCGATCTCGGCGAACAACGATCCGGAGATCGGCGACCTGATCGCGGACGCGATGGAGAAGGTGGGCAAGGACGGCGTGATCACGGTGGAGGAGGCGAAGGGCCTCGAGACCACGCTGGAGACGGTGGAGGGGATGCAGTTCGACCGGGGCTACCTGTCGCCGTACTTCGTGACGGACCCGGAGCGGATGGAGGCGATCCTCGAGGACGCCCTGGTGCTGATCCACGACAAGAAGATCGGCAGCATGAAGGACCTGCTCCCGGTGCTGGAGAAGGTGGCGCAGATGGGCCGCCCGCTCCTGATCATCGCGGAGGACGTGGAGGGCGAGGCGCTGGCCACGCTGGTTGTGAACAAGCTGCGCGGCACGCTGAAGGTGTGCGCGGTGAAGGCGCCGGGCTTCGGTGATCGCCGGAAGGCGATGCTCCAGGACGTCGCGGTGGTGACGGGCGGAAACGTGATCTCGGAGGAGGTCGGGTTCAAGCTCGAGAACACGGTGGTGGGCGACCTTGGCCAGGCCAAGCGGATCGTGATCGACAAGGACAACACGACGATCGTGGATGGCGCGGGCGACCAGCAGAAGATCAAGGGCCGGATCGAGGAGATCCGGGTGGCGATCGACAAGTCGACCAGCGACTACGACAGCGAGAAGCTCCAGGAACGGCTGGCGAAGCTGGCCGGCGGCGTGGCGGTGATCAACGTCGGCGCCGCGACCGAGACGGAGATGAAGGAGAAGAAGGCGCGGGTCGAGGATGCCCTGCACGCCACGCGTGCGGCCGTCGAGGAGGGCATCGTCCCGGGCGGCGGCGTCGCGCTGCTCCGGGCCCGGGCGAAGATGGCGAAGTTCAAGGTGGAGGACGCCGAGGAGCAGATCGGCGTGGAGATCCTGCTCCGCTCGCTGGAGGAGCCGATCCGCCAGATCGCGAACAACGCCGGCAAGGAGGGCTCGATCGTGGTCGAGCGCGTCAAGGAGAGCAAGGACGCGAACTTCGGCTACAACGCGCAGACGGACAGCTACGAGGACCTCGTGGAGGCGGGCGTGATCGACCCGACGAAGGTGACGCGCACGGCGCTGCAGAACGCGGCGTCGATCGCCGGGCTGCTCCTCACCACGGAGTGCGTGGTGGTGGAGAAGCCCGAGCAGGACAAGGGTGGCGGCGGCGGCGGGATGCCGGGCGGCGGCATGGGTGATATGTA
The DNA here is from genome assembly GCA_035513575.1 of Longimicrobiales bacterium. Lineage (GTDB taxonomy): Bacteria > Gemmatimonadota > Gemmatimonadetes > Longimicrobiales > RSA9 > JAHWKI01. The sequence goes on from DATKBW010000134.1 coordinate 19,659, forward strand.
CTAGTCGGGGGCTCGCGGGTTGGAGCCTGGAAGGGGGGAGGCCCTTCCGTCGCTTCGGCGGCGGGAGGGCTTTCCGCGTCGGGGGGAGGGTCGGTCAGCCGGCGGCGGACATCGCCTGATCGGCCGCGGCCATGTAGCGCTCGACGTACTCGCGGACCATCCGGTTCGTGTTGAAGAACGGGGCCACCACGCGGATGGCGTCGGCCATCATGGCCATCCAGCGCCGGGGCAGGCCGGCCGCGTCGCGCTCGTAGAACGCCGGCACGACGTGGTCTTCCAGGATCCGGAACAGGTCGCGGTGATCCGCGCGGTCGCCCTCTTCCTCCTCGAGCGCCTCGCGGCCATGGCCGACGGCCCAGCCGATGGCGGCGCCGGCCGCCTCCGCCAGCTCCCAGGCCTCGTCCCACCACCCGTCCAGGATGCTCACGTTCAGGACCCCGTTGGCCGCGGCCTTCATCCCGCTCGTGCCGCTCGCCTCGAGCGGACGGCGTGGATTGTTGAGCCACACATCGGCGCCCTGGACCAGGCGACGGGCCAGATCGATGTCGTAGCCGGGCACGAAGACCACGCGGTCGCGGAACGCCGGCGTGCCGGAGAGCTCGGCGATCTGGCGGATGAGCGCCTTTCCGCCCTGATCCCGGGGGTGCGCCTTGCCCGAGAAAACCAGCTGGACGGGCCGGTCGCGATCGTTCAGCAGCGCTTCCAGGCGCTCGACGTCCCCGAGGATCAGGGTCGCCCGCTTGTAGGTCGCGAAGCGACGGGCGAAGGCGATCGTGAGGACATCCGGAGCCAGCCGGACGCCCGTTCGCTCGCGGATCCGCTCGACCAGGTCGCCGCGCAGCTCCTCGTGGACACGCCACAGCGCCTCGGGCTCCGGCGCCGGGGCGCGGGGGTCCACCCCGACGTCGACCGGCTCCACGCCGTAGAGGGCCCCCACCCGCTCACCCACCCAGCTCGGCAGGTGGACGCCGTTGGTGATGAAATCGATGGGGACGTCGTCCATCTCGTGGTCCAGCCACAGCGGCTGCCACATCTCCCGCGAGACCGCGCCGTGGAGGCGGCTCACGCCGTTCACCTGCTCGGCGAGCCGGAGGGCCAGGACCGTCATGTTGAACGGCTCGTCCTCGTCGTCGGGGTCCTGGCGACCGAGCCCGAGCAGCGTGTCAAGCGGGATCCCCATGGAGCGGGAGACCCCGGTGAAGTAGAGCTCCATCAGGTCCGGGGCGAACCGGTCGTGACCCGCCGGGACCGGGGTGTGGGTCGTGAAGACGCAGCGGTGTCGCGCCGCCTCAATGGCGGCGTCCAGCTCGAGCGACTCGTTCTCCATGAGATCCCACACGAGATCCAGCCCCAGGAACGCCGAGTGGCCTTCGTTCATGTGATAGGAACGCGGCCGGATGCCCATCTCCCGCAGCGCCCGGTAGCCGCCGATCCCGAGGATCAGCTCCTGCGAGAGACGCGTCTCCTCGTCGCCCCCGTAGAGACGGGCCGTGAGCGCCCGGTCCTCGGCCCGGTTCTCCGGTAGGTCGGCGTCCAGCAGGAACAGCGGGACGCGGCCGACATCGGCGCGCCACACCCGCAGGAGGACGTGGCGGCCCGGGAACGGGGCCGCGACCCGGAGCGGCACCCCCTCGGGCCCCTCCACCTCCCGCAGCGGGAGGTCATCGAAATCCGCGGGCTCGAACCGCTCGGTCTGTTTCCCACCGGACCCGAGCACCTGCTGGAAGTACCCTTCGCGGTACAGGATGCCCATGGCGACGAGGGGGACCCCCAGGTCGGTGGCGGACTTCAGGTGGTCTCCCGCGAGGACCCCGAGACCGCCGGCGTAGATGCGCAGGCACTCCGTGATGCCGAACTCGGCGGAAAAGTACGCCGTGAGGGGGCGGTCGGTCGGGCCGTTCCCGTCGTACCAGCGGTCACCGGCGGTGAGGTGAGTGCGGAGATCGGTGAGCAGGGCGGCCGCGCGCCGGGCCACGTCCGGGTCCTCCAGCCGGGCGGTATCGAGCCGCCGCAGGAGGGCCACCGGGTTGTGACCGAGGCGATCCCAGAGAGCCGGGTCGAGGTCGCGAAAGAGGTTCCGCGTCGGCGTGTGCCACGCCCACCGGAGGTTGCGGGCGAGGTCCTCGAGCTGCTCCTGTACCGTCATATCGACCTGTCGATGCTCCAATGGCTCCTCCGGGCGCTTCGTCGCGCGGCCCAAAGGTAGAAGAGGAGGCAGGATCTGCAAAGCCGCACGTTGCGCCGGACCCCCGATCCGCGGGCCAGCCGGTGCGGCCCCGGCGGGGGTGTTCCCGGGGGGGCGCGGCTCGTAGTATTCGGGGCTCGTGGATCCAGGAAGGGAAGAGGAGATGGCGGGAGCGAAGGGGAAGGGGAGCGTCACGGTCACGCTGCCGGACGGGTCGGCGCTCGAGCTGCCCCGGGGCGCGACGGCGGGGGACGTGGCGGCGCGGATCGGACCGGGTCTCGCGCGGGCGGCGGTCGCCGCGAAGGTCGACGGTGCGGTGGTCGACCTGAACCGGCCGCTGGAGGGGGACGCCGCCATCGAGATCCTGACCCGGAAGAGCCCGGAGGCGCTGGGCGTGCTCCGGCATTCGGCCGCCCACGTGCTGGCAACCGCGGTGCGCAGGGTCCGCCCCGGCGCGGGGATCGGGTTCGGCCCCGCCATCGAGGACGGCTTCTATTACGACTTCGACGTGGAGGAGCCGTTCACGCCGGAGGAGGTGGAGCGGATCGAGAACGAGATGCGGGACGTGGCCGCCACCGATGAGCCGTTCGAGCGGCAGGTCGTGACGAAGGGGGAGGCGCGGGAGCTGTTTGCCGACGACCCGTTGAAGCTGGAGCGGCTGGAGGAGCTCGGGGACGACGAGGTCATCACGGTTTACCGCAACGGACCGTTCCTGGACCTCTGCCGCGGGCCTCACCTGGCCGGCACCGGCGACGTCAAGCACGTGAAGCTGCTCTCCACCGCGGGGGCGTACTGGCGGGGCGACGAGCGCCGCCAGATGCTCCAGCGGATCTACGGCACCGCGTGGTTCAGCGAGGAGGACCTGGCGACCTACCTGCACCGGCAGGAGGAGGCGCGCCGCCGCGACCACCGCAAGCTGGGCCGGGAGCTGGATCTGTTCCTGTTCCACCCCTGGGCGCCCGGGGCGCCGTTCTGGACGGACCGGGGGACGACGATCTACCACGCGCTGCTCGGGTGGATGCGGGACGTGCTGTCCCGCAACGGCTACCAGCAGGTGAAGACGCCGCTCCTCTACAACAAGGCGCTCTGGGAGCTCTCCGGGCACTGGGGCAAGTACCGGGAGAACATGTTCCTGGTGCTGGACCGGGAGTCCGGCGAGCCCGATCTCGGCGTCAAGCCCATGAACTGCCCGTCCCACCACCTCCTGTTCGCGGCCCGGCACCGCTCCTACCGCGAGCTGCCGCTCCGCTACGCGACGCAGGACGTCCTCCACCGCAACGAGGTGTCGGGCGCCCTCGGCGGCCTCACCCGCGTCCGGCAGTTCCAGCAGGACGACGCGCACGTGTACCTGATGGAGTCCCAGGTCGCCGAGGAGGTCCGGCGCATGGTGGAGCTCATCCGGTACTTCTACGGCACCCTCGGGCTGCAATTCACGGCGCGCTTCGCCACGCGGCCGGAGGTGCGGATCGGGAGCGACGAGATGTGGGACCGGGCGGAGGGCACCCTCCGGGAGGCCCTCGACGCCCTCGCGCTGCCCTACCAGCTCAAGGAGGGCGATGGCGCCTTCTACGGGCCCAAGATCGATTTCGACGTCGAGGACGCCCTCGGCCGCGCGTGGCAGCTGGGGACCATCCAGCTCGATTACGCGGCGCCGGAGCGCTTCGATCTGAAGTTCACCGGCGAGGACAACGCGGAGCACCGCCCCGTCGTGATCCACTGCGCGATGTTCGGCTCCCTGGAACGGTTCATCGGCATCCTGATCGAGCATTTCGCGGGCGCCTTCCCGGTCTGGCTCGCGCCGGAGCAGGTCCGGGTGCTGCCCATCAGCGACGAGCAGCGGGAGTACGCGGGGACCGTGACGGCCGAGCTGCGCGAGCGAGGCGTCCGGGTGTCGCTGGACGACCGGTCGGAGACGCTCGGCTACCGGATCCGCGACGGCGAGACCCACAAGGTCCCGTACATGGCCGTGGTGGGGGAGCGGGAGGCGGAGGCGGGGACCGTGGCGGTGCGCCGGCGCGGGGCGGGGCGCAAGCAGGAGGTCCTGGACCGGGACGCCTTCGCCGGCCGGGTCGCGGAAGAGGCCCGCGCCCGGGCGCTGGAGTAGGACGTGGCGCCGCGCGAGCCGGGCTACCTGTTGCTGGAGGACGGGCGGATCTTCCGCGGCGAGTACGTGGGGGCGCCCGGAGTGGCGCTGGGCGAGGTCGTCTTCAACACCTCCATGACGGGGTACCAGGAGGTCCTCACCGACCCGTCGTACGCCGGGCAGATCGTCACCATGACGTACCCCCTCATCGGCAACTACGGGGTGACGCCGGAGGACGAGGAGTCGAAACGGCCGCAGGTCGCCGGGTTCGTGGTGCGGGAGATGTCGCCCACGTACACCGGCTGGCGCGGCCGGGAGTCCCTCCCGGACTACCTGGCGCGGACCGGCGTCGTGGCGCTGACGGAGGTGGACACCCGGGCGCTCACGCGCCACATCCGCTCCGCCGGCGCGATGCGGGGCGTGCTCGCCCCGGCCAGCCTGGTCCCTGACGACGTCCGCGCCCGGCTGGCCGCCCACCCGCCCATGGAAGGGCTGGACCTCACCGGCCAGGTCTCCACCGCCGAGGCGTACGAGATTCCGGCCCGGGGGACGGAGCGGTTCTTCGTGATCGCCTACGACTTCGGCATCAAGGGCCACTCCCCCCGGCTGCTGGCGGAGCGCGGCTGCCGCGTGCGCACCGTCCCGAGGGGCGCCACGCCGGCCGAAGTGCTGGGGTCGGGGCTGGACGGCCTGTTCGTGTCCAACGGCCCCGGGGACCCGGAGGCCGTGGCCCACGCGCTGGAGACCATCCGGGGCGCCGCGGACCGGGGGATCCCCGTGTTCGGGATCTGTCTCGGCCACCAGCTCCTCGCCCGCGCGTTCGGCGGCCACACGTACAAGCTGAAGTACGGCCACCGGGGCGGGAACCATCCCGTGAAGCGCCTCGCGGACGGCGCGGTGGAGATCACGGCCCAGAACCACGGGTTCGCGGTACGGGCCGGGGAGGGCGACGCCATCGAGGACGCGCCGGCGCTGCGGGTGACGCATCTGAACCTGAACGACGGCACCGTGGAAGGGCTGGAGCACCGGGAGCGGCCGGTCTTCAGCGTGCAGTACCATCCCGAGGCCGCGCCCGGCCCGCACGACTCGCGTTACCTCTTCGATCGATTCGTGTCGGAAATGGCGCAAGTGCGAGGAGAGCCTTGACTTGCGAGACTCGAGCGCGTTAGTCTAGTCCTTTCGCGCCCCCCCGGCCTAACTTCTGAACTCGCGGTGACTTGGCGTGTCTCGTCGCTCCCTCGCAACGGCGCTGGTCATAGCCGTGCTCTCCGTCATGACCCTCGCGGGCCTCTCCATGGCCGTCCTCCTGGCGGTCGGCGACGGAGCCGGTCTCGCCTTCGGTGGCCGGATCGCCATCGTCGAGGTGGACGGGATCATCAGCGACGACGAGCAGTTCATCGAGGACGTGCGGCGGCTGGAGCGCGACCGGTCGGTGAAGGGGTGGGTGGTGGCCATCAACTCGCCGGGCGGCGTGGTGGCGCCCTCCCAGAGCATCTACCAGGAGCTGCGCAAGCTGCGCGAAGCGGATGACCGGCCGGTGGTGGCGTCGATCGGGACGGTGGGCGCATCGGGCGGCTACTACGTGGCGCTGGGCGCCGATTCCATCCTCGCGCTGCCGGGGAGCATCACCGGTTCCATCGGTGTGCTGATGGAGTTCCCGGACGTCAGCGCCCTGATGGAAAAGGTCGGCGTGGACATGCAGATCGTGAAGGGTGGCGCCCAGAAGGACCTCGGCTCGCCGTTCCGGCCCATGGGCCCGGAGGACCGGGCGGTACTCGCCGAGATGGTGGAGGATGTACACGGTCAGTTCATTGAGGTGGTGGCGCAGGAGCGCCGGCTGACCGTGGAGCAGGTGAGGCCGCTGGCCGATGGGAGCATCTTCTCCGGCCGCCAGGCCGCGCAGCGCGGGCTGGTGGACCGGCTGGGAAACCTGGAGGACGCGATCGCCCTGGCGGGCGAGATGGCAGGGTTGGGACCGGACCCCCGCATCGTCCGGCCCCCGCGCGAACGCGACGGGATCCTGGCGGAGCTCCTGCTGGGACGGACGGCCATGCGGGCGCTGGGACGGCTGGTCGATCCACTGACCGGAACGAGTCCGGTCCTGAAGTACATCGTGCACTGAGCTCGGGAGCGACGCGGCTTCCGCGGACCCCGGAGGGATGGAGGAGACATGACGAAGGCGGATCTGGTGGAACAGGTGGCCGACGCGATCGGTCCTGGCATCACGAAGAAGGACTGCGCGCTGGTGGTGGACGGGCTCCTGAACGCCATCAAGGCCGCGCTCGGCGAGGGCGAGAACATCGAGATCCGCGGGTTCGGCACGTTCAAGGTGCGCGAGCGGAAGTCGCGGGTGGCGCGGAACCCCCGGACCGGCGACCGCGTGGAAGTGCCGTCCCGCGTGGTCCCCGTGTTCAAGCCTTCGAAGGACCTCCGCGAGCAGGTCGGAGACATGGTGGCCGCGGGCAACTGAGCCCCCCGGCCGTGAGGGGAGGGAGGCCCCGTCCGGCGCAGGCCGGGCGGGGCCTCGCGCGTGTTTAACATCGGGCGGCCCCGGGCCGTCCATAAGGGAGTGAGGACCGCAAGGGCCATGGCCGCGATGGCGGACGAGGATGACCAGGCGCTCGTCGCACGGGCGCGGCTGGGCGAGGGGGCGGCGCTGGACGCGCTGGTGTCCCGCCACAGCCGGGCGGTCTACGAGCTGGCGTACCGGGTCCTCGGGGACTCCGACCTCGCCGAGGACGCCGCCCAGGACGCCTTCGTGCGGGCGCTCCGCGCCCTGAAGGGCTTCCGGGGCGACGCGAGCTTCCGGACCTGGCTGCTGCGGATCGCGCTCAACACCGCGCGGTCCGCGGGTCGGACCAGGACGCGGCGGGGGGAGGTCCCGCTCGAGTTGGTGTCCGAAACGCTCGGCGGGGACGCCGATCCGGAGCGGGAGGCGGTCGCGCGGACGGAAGCGGCACGGGCCGAGCGGGCGCTGGCCGCGCTCCCCGAGAAGCAGCGGCTGGCCGTGACGCTCCGCCTCCACCAGGGGCTGAGCCATCGCGAGATCGCCGACCTGACGGACATGTCGGAGGGGTCGGCGCGGGTGAACTACCACCTCGGCGTGAAACGATTGAGGGAGCTGCTGAAATGAGCACGGGCTGCGAGTTCCACGCGGACGCTCTGCCGGACCTGGCCGCCGGGCGGCTGGAGCCGGCACGGGCGGCGCGCGTGCGGGAGCACCTGCCGGAGTGCGCGCGCTGCCGTGAAGAGCTCGCGCTTCTGACGCGGATCGCCCACGCCCGGGTCACCCCTCCGGCCGGGCTCGAAGCGCGGATCCGCACAGCCGTGCGGGAGGGGACCGGCGGTCCCACGGTGGCGCGGCGCCGCCCGCGTGGTGGCGCCTGGCGCCCCTGGGCGCTCCCCCTCGCCGCCGCCGCCGGTCTCGCCCTCCTCTGGATCGGCGTCCCGGATCGGCGGCCCGGAGCGGAAGGATCGCCGGACGCACCCGAGGCCGTGGCGCTCGCGGCGGATGCGGACCACCCGTATGGCGCCTGGCCGGCCACGGGCACGGTGGTGGCCGGGGACCTGGTGCTGAGCGAGCTCACCACCGAGGACCTGCAGACGCTGCTGGAGGAGATGGAGCCATGAGGAAGGTGATGTGTGCGGTGCTGCTGGCGCTCGCCATCCCGGTGGGGGCCACGAGCCAGGGGCAGGGTCAGGGTCCGGAGCGGCGCGACCGGCTCGAACAGGAGGTCCGCGCCCGGTTCCTGGGCATGGCCGCGCGCCGGCTGGAGCTGGACTCCGCGCAGCGGGGGCGGCTGCGTGGCGTGCTGGAGGACGGCGCCCGGGCACGGCGCGAGCTGGCGCGGGAGAGCCTCGCGCTGCGGCAGAGGCTGGTGGCCGCGGCGCAGGACGAGACGACGCCGTCGTCGACCTTCGAGGCCCTCCTCCGGGACATGGAGGCGCTGACGCAGCGCGAGCACGCCCTCGAGCGCCGGGAGCAGGAACGGCTCGCCGAGTTCCTCACCCCGCGACAGCGCGCGCACTTCCTGATGATGCGCATGCGGTTGAACGAGCAGGTGCGGGAGCTGAGAGGGCGCCGGCCCCCCCGTTGAACCCCGGGGGTGGGGGCGGGTATGTTGGGACCATGCGGATCCGCGCCCTCTTCTTCGCCACGTACCGGGACCTCGCCGGGGCCGACACCCTGGAGGTCGACCTCCCGACGGGCTCCACCGCGGGCGATCTCGTCGCCCGGCTCCGCGAGCGGGACGGGCTGGCGGCCCTGCCCGCCGAGCCCGCGCTGGCGGTGAACGAGGCGCACGCGCCCCTGTCCACGGGGCTTTCCGACGGCGACGAGGTCGCGCTCCTCCCACCGGTGGCGGGCGGGTGAGCGTCCGCGCCCGGGTGAGCCACGACCCCATCGATCCCGGGGAGGTCCTGGCCGCGGTGGGCTCGGCGGCGGACGGCGCCGTGCTGCTGTTCCTCGGCACGGTGCGGGACCGCCACGAGGGTGCCCGGGTCGAGGCGCTCACGTACGAGGCGTACGAGAGCATGGCGACGCGGGAGCTGGCGGCGATCGCGGGCGAGGCCGCGGCGCTGGCCGGGAGCGATCGGGTCGCCGTCGTCCACAGGTTGGGACCGCTGGCCATCGGGGACGTGAGCGTGGCCATCGCGATTTCCACTCCTCACCGCGCCGAGGCCTTCGCGGGCGGCCGCTACGTCATCGAGGAGATCAAGAAGCGGCTCCCGGTGTGGAAGCGCGAGCACTACGTCGCCGGGGACGCGCGGTGGGTGGACGGGGTGACGCCCCCCGTGCCGGAGCCCGCCGGTGAGTAGCGGGAACGGCGTCGCGCCGTTCGAGGGGCGCGATCCCGCGCCGGAGCCGGGGATGCGTGACGCCTTCGGGCGTCGCATCGAGTACCTGCGCGTGTCGGTCACGGACAAGTGCAACCTGCGGTGCGTCTACTGCATGCCGCTGCACGGAATGCCGTGGCTGAAGCGGTCCGAGCTCCTGTCCTACGAGGAGATCGCCGACGTGGTGGGCGTGATGGCGCCCATGGGGCTGCGGCGGGTCCGGCTGACGGGCGGCGAGCCGCTGGTCCGGCCGGACCTCCCCGTGCTGGTCCGCCTGATCCGCGCGGTCGCCGGCATCGATGACCTCTCCCTCTCCACGAACGCCGTGCTGCTCGCGGATTCCGCGGAGGAGCTCAGGGAGGCGGGGGTGGATCGCCTCAACATCTCCCTGGACTCGCTCCAACCGGAGCGCGTGGATGCCATCGCCCGCCGCCCGGGCTCCTGGAACGGCATCATGGCCGGGCTGGATGCCGCCGAGCGGCTGGGCTTCTCGCCCATCAAGATCAACGTGGTGGTCATGCGCGGCCGCAACGATGACGAGATCGCGGACTTCGCGGCCATCACCCGGGACCGGCCGTGGCACGTCCGGTTCATCGAGGTCATGCCCGTCGGCGAGAACCTGGGCATCTCCGCGGCCGAGTACGTACCGGCGGCCGAGATGCTCCGGCGCGTGCGGCGCATCGGGGACCTGGAGCCCGCCACCGGTCCGCCGGGGAACGGCCCGGCTACCTACTACCGCTTCCCCGGCGCCCCCGGGACCGTGGGCGTGATCACCCCCATGAGCCACAACTACTGCGACCGGTGCAACCGGATGCGACTCACGGCGGACGGGCAGCTTCGGCCCTGCCTGTTCGGGGACATCCAGACGAACCTCCGCGACCCGCTCCGGGCGGGCGAGCCGCTGGAGCCGCTGATCGAGCGGACGCTGCGGATCAAGCCCGAGCGGCACCAGCTGGTGCAGGGGAGCGCGGCGGGCTCCGGCGGCCTCCTCGCCCTCTCGCAGGTGGGCGGCTGAGCGGCTGCCGCCGCGGCGCTACTGCCGCGTCAGGACCACTTCCAGCTCCGTCGTCGTCGCCAGCAGGCGGCCGTCCTCGTAGGTGAAGTCGAGGTCCCGCAGGAACGTGTCCGCCGCATGGTCGAGCGTCACCACGTCCCCCCGCAGGGTCCACGTCCCGGTCAGGTCCGCCGTGAGGTCGCTCCCATCGTCGTTCCCCCCCGGGACGAACAGGGTCCCGCTGGTGGCGCCCGCGGCGGTCAGGCCGAGGGTGATGAAGGCGCCCTCGGCCAGGACATCGGTATCCGCCCCCCCGTCCGTCACCACCAGCGTCGTGGCCTGGTAGAGCCCGGCCACATCTTCGCGGTCGGGGCCGGTCCCGTCGTCGTCGCACGCGGTCCCCGCGACCAGGCCGGCGAGGAGGAGCGGAACCGCACGAAGAAGTCGCATGGATAAGTCCTTTTCAGAGGTTCCTTCCGGTGGGGCGCAAGAGCCGTACGAGGCGCGTGCGGCGGGGGACCTCGCCACGGCGCCGCCCTTTCGTTGACACCCCCCCGGCCCCTCCCTACGTTGCCCGCGCTGGGCTGAATTCACGACGCGAAAGGGTTCGGGGAGCCATGGTTGGCAAGATCACGGTCGTCGGCGCGGGGCACGTCGGCGCGACCGCCGCGCAGGGGATCGCCCGCAAGCACCTCGCCCGCGAGGTGGTGATGGTGGACATCGCCGAGGGGATCCCGCAGGGGAAGGGGCTGGACATGTGGGAGTCGGCCCCGATCGAGGGATTCGACGCCCGCGTGAGCGGCGCGAACGACTACGGGCCCGCCGACGGCTCGGACATCGTGGTGATCACGGCGGGGATCGCCCGCAAGCCCGGGATGAGCCGGGACGACCTCCTCAAGACGAACGCGAAGATCGTCGGGGAGGTCGCCGACCAGGTGAAGACATCGTCTCCGCAGGCCATCATCATCATGGTCTCCAATCCGCTGGACGTGATGGCCTTCGTCGCGAAGGAGGCCACGCGCTTTCCGCGGCAGCGGGTGATCGGCATGGCGGGGGTGCTGGACACGGCGCGCTACCGGTCGTTCCTGGCCATGGAGATGGACGTGAGCGTCGAGGACATCCAGGCGCTGGTCCTGGGCGGCCACGGCGACACCATGGTCCCCATCGCGAGCATGACCACCGTGAGCGGGATCCCCGTCGGCCACTTCATCCAGGCGGGCCGCCTCGAGCAGATCATCGACCGCACCCGGAAGGGCGGCGCGGAGATCGTCGGCTTCCTCAAGACGGGGAGCGCGTACTACGCCCCCGCGGCCGCGGTGGTGCAGATGACGGAGTCGATCGTCCTGGACAAGAAGCGGATCCTCCCCTGCGCCGCGTGGCTCGAGGGGGAGTACGGGATGAACGGCCTGTTCCTCGGCGTGCCCTGCAAGCTCGGCCGGAACGGGATCGAGGAGATCATCGAGGTGGAGCTCACGGACGAGGAGCGGAAGGCCCTCGAGAAGAGCGCCGATGCGGTCCGGGAGACCATGGCCGCCCTCGGTTAGCTCCCCATGGCCACCGCGGCGCCGGTCCGCCTGACGGAGACGTCCATCGGCAAGAAGTGGCTGATGGCGATCTCCTCCCTCGTCCTCTTCCTCTACATCATCCTGCACCTGGTCGGCAACCTGAAGGTCTTCTTCGGCGCCGACCCGTTCAACCACTACGCCGAGTGGCTTCGGGTGGCGGGCACGCCCATGATCCCGGACCGGGGCGCGCTCTGGATCTTCCGGGTCCTCCTGCTCCTCGCCGTCTTCGTCCACATCGGCGCCTACGCGCAGCTGTGGCTCCGCACCCGGCGGGCACGGGGGCAGCGCTACCGGGTGTACCGGCCGCAGGTGTTCAGCTACGCGTCCCGGACCATGACGTGGGGCGGGATCACCATCCTGGCCTTCGTGATCTACCACCTGCTCCACCTGACGTTCGGGACCGTGCACCCGGGCTTCATCGCCGCCGACCCCTACAACAACGTCGTGATGGGCTTCGAGAACCTCTGGGTCTCGCTCTTCTACATCATCGCCGTGGTGGCGCTGGGGCTCCACCTGTATCACGGGCTCTGGAGCGCGACGCAGACGTTCGGCATCAACAACCCCAGGTACAACCGCTGGCGCCGGCCTGTGGCGCTCTGGACCGCCGCGCTCATCGCGGCCGGCTACGCCTCCATTCCGCTGGCCGTCCTGACCGGGATCGTTTCTCGATGAACCTCGATACGAATGTCCCGCAGGGGCCCGTCGCCGACGCGTGGGACAACCACCGCTTCGCCATGAAGCTCGTGAACCCCGCCAACCGCCGGAAATACGACGTCATCATGGTCGGCTCCGGCCTCGCTGGCGGCGCCGCGGCGGCCACGCTGGGCGAGCTCGGCTTCCGGGTGAAGTGCTTCTGCTACCAGGACAGCCCGCGCCGCGCCCACAGCATCGCCGCCCAGGGCGGGATCAACGCCGCCAAGAACTACCAGAACGACGGCGACTCCGTCTTCCGGCTGTTCTACGACACCGTGAAGGGCGGCGACTTCCGCTCCCGGGAGGCCAACGTCTACCGGCTGGCCCAGCTGAGCCTGAACATCATCGACCAGGCGGTTGCCCAGGGGGTCCCGTTCGCCCGGGAATACGGCGGCATGCTGGACAACCGCTCCTTCGGCGGCGCGCAGGTCGCCCGGACGTTCTACGCCCGGGGGCAGACCGGTCAGCAGCTGCTCCTCGGCTGCTACCAGGCCCTGGAGCGGCAGATCGGCGAGGGGACCGTCGCGATGTTCGCCCGCCACGAGATGCTCGACCTCATCGTCGTCGACGGGCGCGCCCGGGGGATCGTGGTGCGGGACATGGTGACCGGGGAGCTGGAGACGCACCTGGCCGACGTCGTCGTCCTGGCGACGGGGGGGTACGCCAACGTCTTCTACCTGTCCACCAACGCCAAGGGGTGCAACGTCACGGCGACGTGGCGGGCCCACAAGCGGGGCGCCGGGTTCGCGAACCCGTGCTTCACCCAGATCCACCCGACGTGCATCCCGCCCAGCGGGCACTACCAGAGCAAGCTCACGCTGATGAGCGAGTCGCTCCGCAACGACGGGCGCATCTGGGCGCCCAGGGACCCGGGGGACGGTCGTCCCGCGGACCAGGTCCCCGAAGCCGAGCGCGATTACTACCTGGAGCGCCTGTACCCCAGCTTCGGCAACCTCACGCCCCGCGACATCGCCTCCCGGCGGGCGAAGGAGGCCGTGGACGAGGGCCGGGGCGTCGGCGCGATGAAGAACGGCGTGTTCCTCGACTTCCGGGACGCCATCCAGCGCCTGGGCGAGGACACGATCCGGGAGCGCTACGGCAACCTGTTCGAGATGTACCAGAAGATCACGGGGGACGACCCGTACCGGACGCCCATGCGGATCTACCCGGCGCCCCACTACACCATGGGCGGGCTCTGGGTGGACTACAACCTGGAGAGCACCATCCCCGGTCTGTTCGTCGCGGGGGAGGCGAACTTCAGCGACCACGGCGCCAACCGGCTGGGCGCCAGCGCGCTCATGCAGGGGCTCGCGGACGGGTACTTCGTGATCCCGGCCACGGTGAGCGACTACCTGGCCCGGGAGGGGCAGGGCGAAGGGGGCGCGGATCACCCCGCGGTGAAGGAGGTCGTGGACAGCGTCCGGGAGCGCGTCGCCCGCTTCCTCGGCGTGAAGGGCGATACCACCGTGGACGAGTTCCACCGCCAGCTCGGCCGCGTCATGTGGGACCACGTGGGGATGGCCCGCAGCGAGGAGGGCCTGAGGCAGGCCCTGGCCGAGATCCCGCAGCTCCGCGAACGCTTCTGGCGCGAGGTCCGCGTCCCCGGGGAGGGGGCCGACCTCAACCAGGAGCTCGAGAAGGCCGGCCGCGTCGCCGACTTCCTCGAGTTCGGCGAGCTCATGGCCTACGACGCGCTGGACCGCGACGAGTCGTGCGGCGCGCACTACCGCGTCGAGCACACCACGCCCGAAGGCGAAGCGCAGCGCCGCGACGACCTCTACTCGTACGTGGCGGTCTGGGAGCACACCGGCGTGGGCGCCCGGCCGGCGCTGCACAAGGAGCCGCTCACGTTCGAGTACGTGACACCGTCGCAGCGGTCGTACAAGTGAGCGGCGCGCACCTGAAATGTGAACTGTGAACTCTGACGCATGAACCTGACACTCCACATCTGGCGCCAGCCGTCGTCGAGGGCTGAGGGGCGGTTCGAGACCTACCCGCTCGCGGACATCTCGAAGGACATGTCGTTCCTCGAGATGCTCGACGTGCTGAACGAGCGCCTGATCGGGGAGGGGAAGGAGCCGGTGGCGTTCGACCACGACTGCCGCGAGGGCATCTGCGGCACCTGCGGTCTCATGATCGACGGCTACGCCCACGGCCCCTGGGAGCGGACCACGGCGTGCCAGCTCCACATGCGCGCCTTCGAGGACGGCGACGAGATCACCGTCGAGCCCTGGCGCGCCACGGCGTTCCCGGTGATCCGGGACCTGGTGGTGGACCGGACCGCGTTCGACCGGATCATCGCCGCGGGCGGCTACATCTCCGTGCGCACGGGCGCGGCCCCGGATGCCAACGCCATCCCGGTCCCCAGGGAGAACGCCGACCTGGCCTTCGACGCCGCCGAGTGCATCGGCTGCGGCGCGTGCGTGGCGGCGTGCCCCAACGCGTCGGCGATGCTGTTCACCGCCGCCAAGGTCTCGCACCTGAACCTGCTCCCGCAGGGTCAGCCCGAGCGGGACTCCCGGACCCGGCGGATGGTCGCCCAGATGAACGAGGAGGCCTTCGGCCACTGCACCAACCACGGCGCCTGCCAGGTGGCGTGTCCCAAGGGCATCAGCGTGGACTACATCGCGTGGCTGAACCGCGACCTGTACCGGGCGAGCCGGAGGCGGCCGGGGTCGCTGGTGGGCTGAGGGGCGGGCGAGCGAAATCTCGCAGCCGAGAGCGCTGGGTGAAGGCCCCGGGCGGAACAGCCGCCCGGAACCTCCGCTCATCAGGCCGGGTGGCGGACTACGGCCGGTCCAGCCAGAACGTGTACGATCCGCTCCCGCTGTAGGAGTGGATGCGCCAAGTGTAGTAGCCGGAGGAGCCGTTGTAGCTGATGCTCTCCTCGGACGTCGAGCTGATGGAGCGCGCCACGATGCTCCAGCTCGAGCCGTTCCACTTGTCGAGGTACAGGTCGAAGTCGGCGGAGGAGGGTCCGCTCAGCCACCCGCGGTGCGTCCCCGACCCGCTGTAGTAGTAGGTCCCGTTCGGCTGCCAGTCGTAGTCGCCGGAGCCGCTCAGGGAGCCGGTGTACTCCTCGCACCCGGTGCACGGCGCGCCGCCATCGCCGCCGCCGCCGTCGAGGAGGGAGTAGAGCAGGAGGTTCGGCAACGCGCCCGTGGGTGCTGGCCCTATGATGCCGCCCGGCGCGAAAAGCTTACGGCGAGGCGCGCAATCCTCGGGAACCGGCCGCTCGCCCCCGGGGCCCACCTTTCGCCGGATCGGCCGGGCGGCGGTTTGACACGGGACCTCCCCCCGCGTATCTCCTCCAAATATCGATTATTGATCCGGACGAGGAGTCGGGAATGGATGCGACCGTAAAGAGCCTGATCAACGACCAGATCGGACACGAGTTCTACGCGGCCTATCTCTACCTCGCCATGTCGGCGCACTTCGAGACGCACGGCTACGGCGGATTCGCGAAGTGGTTCCGGATGCAGTCGCGGGAGGAGTCGGGCCACGCCATGCGGCTCTTCGATTACCTGGTGGAGCGTGGGGAAGAGATCGAGCTGCGGCACATCGACCAGCCGGCGAAGGGCTTCGGCACGCCCCAGGAGGCCTTCCGGGCCGCCCTGGACCACGAGCGCCGGGTGACCGCGCAGATCAACCGGCTGTACGAGGCCGCTCGCTACGCCGACGACTACCCGACGCTGATCATGCTCCAGTGGTTCATCCAGGAGCAGGTGGAGGAGGAACAGAGCACCGGGCGCGCCGTGGAGCAGCTCGACATGGCCGGGGAGAACCGCGCCGCGCTGCTGATGCTGGACACCCGCTTCGGGGAGCGGAGCGCGGAAGAGGGCTGAGACAGGGGCCGGCCGCTGCGCGGCCTGAGCTCGGTACGGGCAGCGAGCGCCTCAGGGGTCGGCCCGGTCCGCGGCTTGCACGGCTCGAACCCATGAGACCTGGCACCGCGCTGCAAATCGACTCCACCATCGCGCTCGACCACGGCGGGCGCATGCCCCTGTTCGGGCTCGGCACCTTCCGGAGCCCGGCGGGGCGGGAGACGCGCGCCGCGGTCGGCTGGGCGCTGGAAGCCGGCTACCGCCTCGTGGACACCGCCGCGCTCTATGGCAACGAAGCCGATGTCGGCGCGGCGATCCGCGCGAGCGGAGTCCCCCGTGAGGATGTGTTCGTGACCACCAAGCTCCACAAGGACGACCACGGCTACGAGTCCACGCTCCGCGCGTTCGACGAGAGCCTCGCCCGGCTGGGCTTCGAATACGTGGACCTCTACCTGATCCACTGGCCCGAATCCAGCCGCCGGCAGAAGAGTTGGGACGCCATGGAGCGGATCCGGGAGGAGGGGCGGGCCCGGGCCATCGGCGTCAGCAACTACATGGTACCGCATCTGGAGGAGGTGCTGGAGCAGGGCAACGTCGTTCCCGCCGTCAACCAGATCGAGCTGCATCCCTTCAACTACCGGAGCCGTCTCGACGTCGTCGAGCTCTGCGGGGCTCGCGGGATCGTCATCGAAGGATACAGCCCCCTGACGAAGACGGAAAAGCTGGACGACCCGACCGTCGTGGAGATCGCGACCGCTCGCGGTCGCACGCCCGCGCAGGTCCTCATCCGGTGGTCCCTCCACCACGGCGTGGTCACGATCCCGAAGTCCACGAACCGCGACCGCATCCGTGAGAACGCATGCGTCTTCGACTTCGAGCTGAGCTCCGACGACATGCTGCGCCTGGATGCGCTCGACGAGGACTTCCTCACCAGCTGGGATCCGCGGAACGTCGACTGACCGCTCGGCGCTGCCGCGGCTCGCTCAGAGCCGCGGCAGCGTCACCCCCCGCTGCTTCTGGTACTTCCCACTCCGCCCCGCGTACGTCACGCTCGGCACCTGGTCCCCCTGGAAGAACAGCAGCTGCGCGATCCCCTCGTTCGCGTAGATCTTCGCGGGCAGCGGCGTCGTGTTGCTGATCTCCAGCGTCAGGAACCCCTCCCAGTCGGGCTCCAGCGGCGTCACGTTCACGATGATCCCGCACCGCGCGTACGTCGACTTCCCCACGCATACGACGAGCACGTCCGACGGCACCCGGAAGTACTCCAGCGTCCGGGCCAGCGCGAACGAGTTCGGCGGGATGATGCAGTGGCCCTGGCCGGTGATGTCCACGAAGCTCCGGTCGTCGAACTTCTTCGGGTCCACCACCACGCAGTACACGTCGGTGAACACCTTGAACTCGTCCGCCACCCGGATGTCGTAGCCGAAGCTCGAGCAGCCGTAGCTGATGGCACCGTCCCGGACCTGGCCGGCCTCGAACGGCTCGATCATGCCGTGCTCGGTGGCCATTTTCCGGATCCAGTGGTCGCTCAGAATCGCCATCGTCGGGGGGCCTCCGGGTCGCTGCGGGTCGGTATGAAAGGTGCTCCCGAATCGAGGCGCCCAACGTACGGAACCGACCACCCCGCCGGCAACCCGGGTCGCCTTGACCTCTTCGGAGCGGGCGGGTAGGTTGTCGGCGGCCGATCAAGTGAACGTTTTCACAAGGGCCGGAAGCACCCCGAAATGCTGCGCTCCTACGCACCGATTCTGATCCTGATGACCCTGTCGATCGGACAGGCGATCGGGTTGGTGGTCCTGTCGCAGGTCCTGAGTCCGTTGCGGCCGACCCCGGCCAAGTCGACGCCGTACGAGAGCGGGATCACGCCGCTGGGTAACGTGCGGGAGCGTTTCAGCGTGAAGTTCTACCTGGTGGCGATCCTGTTCATCGTGTTCGACCTGGAGACGGTGTTCCTGATCCCGTGGGCGGTGGCGATGCGGGAGCTGGGGTGGGGCGGGTTCCTGGCCGCCTCGATCTTCGTGACGGTGCTGACGGTGGGGCTGATCTACGAATGGAAGAAGGGGGGGCTCCGATGGGACTAGCGGAGCGCCAGGAGCTGCCGGTGCTGGGGGCGGAGAAGGACGGGAGCCCGGGGTGGGTGACGACGAAGCTGGACTTCGTGGTGAACTGGGCGCGGCGCAACTCGCTGTGGCCGATGCCGTTCGGGACGGCGTGCTGCGCGATCGAGATGATGGCGAGCTACGCGTCGCGATTCGACGTGGCGCGGTTCGGCATGGAGCGGATGAGCTTCAGCCCGCGGCAGGCGGACCTGCTGATCTGCGCGGGTCGGGTGAGCTACAAGATGGCGCCGGTGCTGCGGAAGATCTGGGACCAGATGCCGCAGCCGAAGTGGTCGATCAGCATGGGTGCGTGCGCGTCGACGGGGGGTGTGTTCGACGTGTACTCGATGGTGCAGGGGATCGACACGATCATCCCGGTGGACGTGTACGTGCCGGGGTGCCCGCCGCGGCCGGAGGGTCTGATCTACGGGATCCTGATGCTGCAGGAGAAGATCAAGGGCGAGTCGGTCACGAACGAGGCGCTGCGGAAGGAGGACCCGGAGCGGACGGGGCGTCCGAACCTGCCGGCGGAGGTGATCGAGCAGATCGCGGGTCCGTTCGGCAACTCGACGAAGCAGAACCGGGCGAGCGGGCTGGTGACGACGCGGGCGCTGGCGCGGCCGCGGGACCGGCGGCCGTAACGTCGCATGGCGGACGACTTCCGGAATGGGCTGGAGGGGCTGGAATCGGGCCCGGAGGCGACGGAGGGGCCCGAGGCGGCCCGGGGCGAGGGTGCGGACGCGTCGTCGCATCCGTCGGTGGCGGCGCTGCGGGAGCGGTTCGGGGACGCGGTGCTGCATCACGAGATCCAGGCGGGGGACGAGCACGTGGTGTTCATCCCGGCGGACCGCAACGTGGAGGTCCTCACGTGGCTGCGGGATGACCAGGAGTTCGACCTGCTCCGGGACGTCACCGCGGTGGACTACGGGGGCGGCCGCCCGATCCAGGTGGTCTACGAGCTGTGGTCGATCCCGCGGCGGCGCCAGCTGCGGGTGAAGGTGGAGCTGCCGCTGGAGGGGCTGGAGGTGCGGACGGTGGTGCCGCTCTGGAGCACGGCCGACTGGCTGGAGCGGGAGACCTACGACATGTTCGGCGTCCAGTTCGGGGGGCATCCGGACCTGCGGCGGATCCTGATGCCGGACAATTACGCGGAAGGGCACCCGCTGCGGAAGGACTTCCCGCTGCGGGGCCGGTTCAGCCGAGCGGAGCAGACGCGGAGGGCGCTGTCGTTCGACCTGGCTGACCACTACGCGCCCTCCGAGCTGGAAGTGCTGAAGAAGGGGGACTGGGCGCGGGCCCAGGATCGGGCGCGGGCGGAGCAGACCGGAGAGACGGTGGGGAGCGCGGATTTCCCGGCGGACACGAGCGAGTCGCGGGACCCGCGGGACGTCTACCCGGACATGGAGGAGCAGGGCGGATGAGCAGGCGCACGGTGGAGTACGAGGTGGGGCGGAGCGGGCTGGTGGGAGTGGACGGCCGGGCGGTCCGGTCGCCGGTGCTGCCGGAGGGGGTGGAGCCGGACCTCCACAGCGAGCACATGCTCCTCAACATCGGTCCCCAGCACCCGGCCACGCACGGCGTGCTCCGGCTCGTCCTCGAGCTGGATGGCGAGACGGTGATCCGCTGCATCCCCCACATCGGCTACCTGCACTCGAGCTTCGAGAAGCTGGGCGAGTACCGGAGCTGGAACCAGATCATCCCGCTCACCGACCGCATGGACTACCTGGCGCCGCTGATCTACAACGTGGCGTTCGTGGCGGCGGTCGAGAAGCTCATGGGGATCGAGATCACGGAGCGGTGCAAGGTCGTGCGCGTGATGCTCATGGAGCTGGACCGGGTCTTCAGCCACCTGCTCTGGATCGGCACCACCGCCATCGACATCGGCGCGTTCACCGTTTTCCTGTACACGTTCCAGGAGCGGGAGCGGATCTACAACCTGCACGAGGCGCTGACCGGCGCCCGCATCACCACGTCCGCCACCCGCGTGGGCGGGATGATGGCGGACTTCCCGCCCGGCTTCACCGACGAGATCCAGCACTTCGTGGACACGCTCCCGAAGACGCTGGACGAGGTGGAGACGCTCCTCAGCACGAACAACCTGTGGATCGGCCGGAACAAGGGGATCGGACGGATCAGCGCGAAGGACGCGGTGAGCGCGGGTCTCACGGGCCCGATCCTCCGGGCCTCGGGCATCGACTACGACGTGCGCAAGGACCGTCCCTACTACGACTACGAGACGTACGACTGGGATGTGATCGTGGGCGCGGAGGGGGACAACTACGACCGGTACCTGTGCCGGATGGAGGAGATGCGGCAGAGCCTGCGGATCCTCCAGCAGACCCTCGACCGCCTGCCGGACGGCCCCATCAACGTGGACGACCCGCGGGTCATCCTCCCGTCCAAGACGGACGCCATGAACGACATGGAATCCATGATCCACCACTTCAAGGTGGTGATGGAGGGGGTGAATGCGCCGCCGGGGGAGAGCTGGTTCGGCGTGGAGAGCTCGAAGGGCGAGCTCGGCATGTACGTGGTGAGCGATGGCGGCCCGAAGCCGGTCAGGTGGCGCATCCGCGGGCCGAGCTTCGTGAACATGAGCGCGCTCCCGCAGATGGTGGAGGGGCACCTGCTGTCCGACGTGATCGCCACGAACGCCAGCATCGACATCGTGCTGGGCGAGATCGACCGCTAGTGCGACGACTTCGACTTCGACTTCGACTTCGATGAAGAATCCGGGCTGGGCAGGGGAGACGGGGGAGTTCGACCTCACGGAGGCCGAGGTCCGGGGGGCCGGCTACGTGGGGATCCAGCCGCCGGAGGGGTGGGCCCACGGGGGCGTCACCGCGTACCCCTACCTGCGGGCGGACGGCGACCCGGAGGCGCCGCTCTTTCAGGGCCCCCACCGCCAGCGCCTGGACACCATCCTCTCGCGCTACCCGAACAGGCGCGCCGCGCTGCTCCCGGTGCTGAACCTGGCCCACGAGATCCGGGGCCATCTCTCGCAGGACGCAATGGACGCGGTGGCGCGCGAGCTGGGCGAGTCGCCGGCCGCGGTCCGGGGCGTGGCGACGTTCTACACCATGTACAACAAGCGGCCCGTGGGGCGGCACCTGATCCAGGTGTGCACCAACGTGAGCTGCAACCTGTGCGGCGGCCACGAGGTCTTCGAGGCGTTCCTCGCCCAGACCGGCACGGAGCCCGGGCAGATCAGCGAGGACGGCGAGTTCACGGTGATCGAGGTGGAGTGCCTGGGGGCGTGCGGCTTCCCGACCGCGGTCCAGGTCAACAGCCGCTATTTCGAGAACGTCGAGGTGGGGGATGTGCCGGACCTCCTCGAGCGCCTGAAGCGGCACGGGGTGGATCCGGTGGATGGCGCCGCCGGACGGGCGACGTCGACTTCGACTTCGAACAGCGACGGGTCGAAGTCGAAGTCGATGGGCGGGGAAGAGGAAGGGGAAGGGGAAAGGTAGCGCCATGGCGTATCCATACACGCACGCGCGTGAGGCACGAGTGATGAGCCGGGGCTTCGGCGACCCGGCCACGCGGACGCTGGACGGCTGGCGGCGGCTGGGCGGGTACGGGGCGTTCGAGCAGGCGCTCGGGATGGACCGGGACGCGCTGATCGAAGAGGTGAAGGCCAGCGGGCTGCGCGGCCGGGGCGGCGCCGGGTTCCCGACGGGGGTGAAGTGGAGCTTCATGCCGAAGGAGCCGAAGGGGCCGCAGTACCTGCTGGTGAACGCGGACGAGTCGGAGCCGGGGGCGTTCAAGGACCGGGAGCTGATGCGGTGGACGCCCCATCAGATGATCGAGGGGGCGCTGATCGGCGCGTACGCCATGCGCGCGCAGCACGTCTACATCTACGTCCGTGGCGAGTTCTTCGAGCCGGCACAGATCGTGGGGCGGGCCATCGAGGAGGCGTACGCCGCCGGGCTGGCCGGGAAGGACATCCTGGGAAAGGGCGTGGACATCGACGTCACCCTCCACCTCGGGGCGGGGGCCTACATCTGCGGCGAGGAGACGGCGCTGATGAACTCGCTGGAGGGGCGCCGCGGCCAGCCGCGGATCAAGCCGCCCTTCCCGGCGGTCTCGGGCGTGTTCGCCCAGCCCACCACCATCAACAACGTGGAGACGCTCTGCTCGATCCCCCACATCGTACTGAACGGCGGTGCGTGGTACCGGCAGTGGGGGACCGAGAAGAGCCCGGGCACCAAGATGTTCAACGTGTCCGGGCACGTCGTGCGGCGGGGCAACTACGAGCTCCCCCTGGGCTTCCCCATGGACGACCTGATCCACGACGTCTGCGGCGGCATCCGCGACGGCCGGAAGCTGAAGGCGGTCATCCCCGGCGGGAGCTCCGTGCCGATCCTCACGGCGCAGGAGATCGAGGGGCTCGCCTCCGATTACGAGAGCGTGGCGCAGGCGGGGAGCATGCTGGGCACCGCGTCGGTCATCGTCATGGATGACCGGACGAACCTGGTCACGCAGGTCCGCCGGATGGTGGAGTTCTACGCCCACGAGAGCTGCGGCCAGTGCACGCCGTGCCGGGAGGGCACCGCGTGGATGGTGAAGATCCTGCGCCGGATCGAGGCGGGGCAGGGGACGCCCGAGGACGTGGACACGCTGCTGGGCGTCTCGAAGAACGTGACCGGCACGACCATCTGCGTGCTGAGCGACTCGGCCGCGGCCCCGGTCACCAGCTGGATCCAGAAGTTCCCGGAAGACATTGAGCGGCTCGTGGGCGGCCGGCGCGGGGTGCAGGTCCCGGCCGGCGCGGTGGTCGCGACGGCATAGAGGCCCGGAAGCGAATGGCAAACGGAAGGCAGACGGAAACCGTCACCTGCACGATCGACGGCCACGAGGTGACCGTGCCGAAGGGGTCGCGGATCATCGAGGCCGCGGAGCAGATCGGCATCGGGATCGTCCACTACTGCTACCACCCGGCGCTCTCGGCGCCGGCGATGTGCCGGATGTGCCTGGTGGAGGTCGAGGGCGCGCCGAAGCTCCAGCCCGCGTGCGTCACGCCGGTCTCCGACGGCGCGGTGATCCGGACGGACGCCGAGAAGGCCGCGGAGGCGCGGACGGGCGTGCTGGAGTTCTACCTGATCAATCACCCGCTGGACTGTCCGGTCTGCGATGCGTCCGGGGAGTGCAAGCTCCAGGACTACGTGTTCCAGGAGGGGCGCAAGCGCGGCCGCTTCGTGGAGCCCAAGCGGGTCCTGGGGGAGGACGATTTCGGCGGTGACGTCATCTACGACGGCGACCGCTGCATCATGTGCACGCGCTGCACGCGCTACATGAAGGAGGTCGCGGGCGACGAGCGGCTGTGCGTCGTGCAGCGGGGGAACCGGTCGGTGATCGACACGTTCTTCGACGAGGGGCTCGACGGCTCGCCCTTCGCCAGCAACATCATCGACATCTGCCCGGTGGGGGCGCTGCTCTCGAAGGACTTCCTGCACAAGGCCCGCGCCTGGGACCTGGACCGCACGCCCTCGATCTGCCCCAGCTGCTCGCAGGGGTGCAACATCACGCTGGACGTCCGGGACAACCTGGTCCAGCGGCTGAAGCCGCGGCACAACCCCGACGTCAACTCCTACTGGATGTGCGACTACGGGCGCTACACCTACGAGTGGATGAATCGCGGCGCCGCGGAAGCCTCCTACCCCGTGGCGCGTGGCGGCGCGGCCGCCGACGGCGACCGGGGGGCCGGGACCCTCGGCTGGCGCGCCTCGGGCAGCCGCATCGAGGAGCCGCGGATGAAGGGCCCCCGCGGGCTCGAGCCGGTCTCCTGGCAGGATGCCATCCGCGCCCTGGTCGACCGCCTGCGCGCTGCCGGCGGCGCCACCGTGGTCGGCTCGCCCTATCACGGGAACGAGGACAACGGGCTCCTCCGGCGGCTCCAGGAAGTGGTGGGCGGTGGTGAGGCGGTGTACCGCTCCCCCCGCGCCCCGGACGAGGTCGCGCTCCCGGGCTTCCCCAAGCTCACCCGCCGCCGCGACCTCTCGGCCAACGCCCGCGGGCTGGAAGAGTTCGGGTTCCACCGCGTCGGCGACGACCGCGGGGCCGGTGGCGTGGACGTGAAGGGCGGCGCCGTCGTCGTGCTGGGGGACCCGCTGGCGGACCTGCCGGAGGGAGCGCTCTCCGGCGCCTCGCTGGTGGTCTACCTGGGCGCGGTGGACGCCCCGGCGGTGCGGGACGCCGATTTCGTCCTCCCGGTGACCAGCTTCGCCGAGCAGGAGGGGACGTTCACGAACGTGGAGGGGCGCGTTCAGCGGTTCTGGCCGGGTCTGAACCCGCCGCCGCAGGCGCGGCCGGCGTGGCAGGTGCTCGGGGTGCTGCTGGCGGGGCTCGAGGACGGGCAGGCCCCCGCCAGCGCGGGTGCGGCCTTCGTCCGGATCGCCGAGCTGTACGACGCCTTCGGCGGCCTCAGCTACGCGCAGCTGGGCACGCGGGGGGCGTTGCTGAACGAGCCGGTGCGGATCGGCGCCGGCCCGGGGGTCGGGGGCTGACATGCACGAGATCGGCGCGCTCTCCGACACCGCGTTCCTGATCGCGTCCACCGTGAAGGTGGTGGTCGCGTTCGTGGTGACGCTGGTCGTGGTCGCCATGTGGACGCTCGCGGAGCGGCGCTTCTCCGCCTTCATCCAGGACCGTCTGGGTCCGAACCGGGTGGGACCCTGGGGGCTGCTCCAGCCGGCCGCGGACGGGCTGAAGAACCTGCTGAAGGAGGAGAACCTCCCGGGGGAGGCGTCGAAGTTCTATTTCATGCTGGCGCCGATGCTGGCCATCGCCCCGGCGTTCCTGCTCATGGCCGTGATCCCCTGGGCGGCGCCGCTGCCGACGCCCTGGGGGCTGGTGGACATGATCATCGCCGACGTGCCCATCGGGATCCTCTTCATCCTGGCGTTCTCGAGCCTGGGGGTCTACGGCCTCTTCCTGGCCGGGTGGTCCTCGAACAACAAGTACGCGTTCCTCGGCGGGCTCCGTGCGTCGGGGCAGATGGTGAGCTACGAGGTGAGCCTCGGCATGAGTCTGATCCCGATCTTCATGCTGGTCGGGGACGTGACGCTGCCGGAGATGGTGTGGGTGCAGCAGGAGGGGCTCGGGATCTGGTTCGCCTTCCCGCTGGGACTGGCATTCTTCCTGTTCGTGATCAGCGCGTTCGCGGAGACGAACCGCCTGCCGTTCGACATGCCGGAGGCCGAGGCCGAGCTCGTGGCCGGGTATCACTCGGAGTACTCGTCCATGAAGTTCAGCATGTTCATGATCGCGGAGTACGCCCACCTGCTGACCCAGTCCGCGCTCATGGCGACGCTCTTCTTCGGCGGCTGGGACATCCCGTTCTGGCAGGGCGACGACATGCGCGTCGTCGCGCCGGGCGTGGTGGAAGGGGCGGACCCGGCGTGGTGGAAGTCGCTGCTCACGTTCTTCGCCTTCGCCGCGAAGACGCTGTTCTTCGCCTTCGTCTTCGTCTGGGTGCGCTGGACGCTACCGCGCTTCCGCTACGACCAGATCATGGACCTGGGGTGGAAGGCCATGCTGCCCACGGCCCTGGCCTACATCATGGTCATGGGGGCGAGCATCCTGGCGCTGGACAGCCTGGGGATCCCGTACGGGCTCGGCTACGGCCTGATCCTGACCGCGATCAACCTCGTGGCCATGGGGATCTTCCTGTACGTCCTGGACAGCGACCGGATCCTGGCCGGCGGCTCCGCGAAGCGCGAGGTGGTGCCCCCGCGGGAGGCGGCGGCGGAGGTGGTGGCGCCGGAGCGGCCGGCGGTGACGAGCGGGGCGGGCGTGTGAGAGAGGGAGGAGTCTGAATGGCGATCGGAGTCAGGCACGTCCGTCGTCCGGAAAGCGGGACCTCGTACCTGCGGGCGGCGCTCAAGGGGATGGCGCTGACGTTCCGGCACCTGGTGGACCCGAAGAAGGTCACGCAGGAGTACCCGGACGAGAAGCCGGACATCGCGCCGCGGTGGCGGGGCACGCACCGGATGGAGGTGCACGCGGACGGGCGTCCGAAGTGCGTGGCGTGCGGCCTCTGCCCGACGATCTGCCCGGCCAACTGCATCCGGCTGGTGCCGGGGGAGGACGACCAGGGGAACCGCTACCCCATCGTCTACGAGATCGACGAGTTCCGCTGCATCTTCTGCGGCATGTGCCAGGAGGTCTGCCCGGTGGAGGCCATCCACATGGGGCAGGATTACGAGGCGGCGGAATTCAGCCGCGACCGCTTCGTCTACGACCTGGACCGGCTGATGGCGCAGGACCACCCGGTCACCGCGCTCTGGGACCCGAGCGACCCGCTCTCCGAATGAACGTACCGGAGCTGCTCTGGTGGACCTTCGCCGCGCTGGCCTTCGGCGGCGGGATCGGCGTGATCGCCGGGCGGAACCCCGTGGCAAGCCTGATGTCGCTGGTGCTGACGCTGTTCAGCCTGGGCGTCCTCTTCATCCTCATGGACGCCCATTTCATCGGCGCCATCCAGGTGATCGTGTACGCCGGCGCCATCATGGTGCTGTTCCTGTTCGTGATCATGCTCCTGAACCTGGGGCACGACTACCGCTCGGACCTCCGCACGGCGGGGTGGGTCGCCGGCGGGTCGGTGGCGGCCGGGGTCCTGGCGTGGCTCACCATGCGGACCTTCACCCACGACAGCACCCTCATCGTCACGGGAGCCGGGATGCGGCCGGACGAGGCGGTGGCCGCGTACGGCGCGGTGGGCGCCGTGGCCATGCCGCTGCTCCGGGAGTACGTCGTGGCGTTCGAGGTGGTGTCGCTGCTCCTGCTCGCGGCCATCATCGGCGCGGTCCTTCTGGCCAAGCGGAGGGTGTGACGTGCTGACCGAGGCGCTGATCCTGTCGGGGATCCTGTTCGCGGTGGGCGTGGCCGGCGTCCTGATCCGCCGCAACGCCATCATCCTCTTCATGTGCGTGGAGCTGATGCTCAACGCGGTGAACCTGGCCTTCGTCGCGCTGTCGCAGCAGGTGGGCATCGAGGGCCAGGTGTACGTCTTCTTCGTGATGACGGTCGCGGCCGCGGAGGCGGCGGTGGGGCTGGCGATCATCATCTCCATCTTCCGTCTCCAGGAGACGGTGGATACCCAGGACTTCAACCTGCTCAGGTGGTAGCGTGGAGCACTTCGAGCCGACGCTCCCGGGGCTGATCGTCCTCCTGCCCTTCCTCGGCTTCCTCCTCAACGGCCTGGCGGCGTTCCGCTGGCCCGAGCGGAAGGCGATCCCGACGTGGGTGGGGCCCGGCGTGGTGGGGATCGCGTTCGCGCTGGCGCTGATCAACTTCGTCGGGATGCTCGGGGCGGACCTGCACGACCCGGTCGTGCGGAGCTACTGGTCCTGGATGCCGGTGGGGGACCTGCAGGTGGACGCGGCGCTGCAGCTGGACCAGCTGTCGATGCTGATGACCATCATCGTCACCGGCGTCAGCTTCCTGATCCACGTGTTCAGCGTGGGCTACATGAAGGGGGACCCGGGGTACGCGCGCTATTTCGCGTACCTGAACCTGTTCGTCTTCTTCATGCTCACGCTGGTGCTCGGCGCCAGCTTCCCGGTGATGTTCGTGGGGTGGGAGGGCGTGGGCCTCTGCAGCTACCTCCTGATCGGGTTCTGGTTCAGGGACCGGGAGAAGGCGGACGCGGGGAAGAAGGCCTTCATCGTGAACCGGATCGGCGACTTCGGGTTCCTCGTCGCCATGTTCATGCTCTTCGCCCACCTGGGCACGCTGGACTTCGTCGGCGTGTTCGAGGCGGCCGAGGGCACGTTCGCGTACGGCGGCGCGCTCATCACCGTGATCACGCTCTTCCTCTTCCTGGGCGCCACGGGGAAGAGCGCGCAGATCCCGCTCTACGTCTGGCTCCCGGACGCCATGGCCGGGCCGACGCCCGTGAGCGCGCTGATCCACGCCGCCACCATGGTGACGGCGGGCGTCTACATGGTGGCCCGCTCGAGCGTCCTGTTCGCCCTGGCCCCGGTCTCCATGATCACCGTCGCGGTGGTGGGGGCGCTCACGGCGCTGTTCGCGGCGACCATCGGCCTGGCCCAGACGGACATCAAGAAGGTCCTGGCGTACTCCACCGTCTCGCAGCTCGGCTACATGTTCATCGGCGTGGGCGTGGGCGCGTACGCCGCGGGTGTGTTCCACCTGATGACCCACGCCTTCTTCAAGGCGCTGCTCTTCCTGGGCGCTGGCGCGGTGATCCACGCGATGCACGAGGCCTTCCACCACACGCACCAGGACTGGGACGCGCAGGACATGCGCAACATGGGCGGGCTCCGGCACCACATGAAGAAGACCTGGATCTTCATGTGGATCGCGACGCTCGCCATCGCCGGCGTCTGGCCGTTCGCCGGCTTCTTCTCCAAGGACGAGATCATCTGGCAGGCCGCCGCCCGGTCGGTCGGCCCGTTCGAGGGGTGGTTCACGCTCGTCTGGGTCATGGCGCTGATCGCCGCCCTGCTCACGGCGTTCTACATGACCCGCCTCATGGTCCTGACGTTCCACGGCGAGAACCGGAGCGGCGCGGCCGGGAAGCACATCCACGGCGCGCCGGCGGTCATGTGGGTGCCCCTCTCGGTGCTGGCCTTCCTCTCCATCGTGGGCGGGTGGATCAACGTGCCGGAGGCGATCGGGCGCATGCCCGTGCTCGGCTCGCTCCCCCACTCGGAATGGCTGCACGGGTGGCTGCACCCCGTCGTGGAAGGGGCGGACCACGTCCTCGAGACCCGGGTGGGGGAGCTGGCGCACGCCGCGCCGTTCGGCGGCGGCGAGGCGTTCTGGGCCATGCTCTCGTTCGCCCTGGCGGTGGTGGTCATCGTCGCCGCGACGGCGTGGCTCGGGCGCCAGGAGCGCAAGCCCGCCACGGAGACGGCGCCGTACCGCGGCTTCGCGAACGTGCTCTACAACAAGTGGTACGTGGACGAGGCGTACGACCGCGCCATCGTGCAGCCGGTCCTCCGGACCTCCCGGGCGCTGTGGCGCTACGTCGACGTGGGCGTGATCGACCGGATGGTGAACGGGGCCGGCGCGGTCGCCCGCGGCCTCGGCTGGGTCGGCTCGCGGCTGCAGACCGGGGGACTGAACGCGTACGCCTTCGCCATCGTGGTGGGGGCGCTGATCATCATCGGCTGGGTGGCGCGGGGCCTGTAACGCCATGGACTTCCTGAACGCGATGGGCTACGGCGGCTGGGCGATCCACTTCCTCCTGTGGTTCCCCCTCCTGGGGGGCGCCCTGACGCTGGCCACACCCGCCGCCCGGGCGAAGCAGGTCGCCCTGGCAGTGGCGCTGGTGGAGTTCGTGGTCTCCATCCCGCTGTGGTTCGCGTTCGATGCCGGGATCGGCGGATTCCAGTTCTCGTCCACGCTGCCGTGGATCGAGTCGTGGGGGATCAGCTACGCCCTGGGGATCGACGGCATCAGCGTCCTGCTGGTGCTCCTGACGACGTTCCTCATGCCGCTCACGATCCTCGGCTCGTTCCGCTACATCACGAGCCGGGAGCGGACCTTCTACGGCATGATGCTCCTCCTCCAGACGGGGATCATCGGCGTCTTCGCGGCGCTGGACCTGTTCCTGTTCTTCGTCTTCTGGGAGCTCATGCTGGTGCCGATGTACTTCATCATCGGCGTCTGGGGCGGGGAGCGGCGGATCTACGCGGCCATCAAGTTCTTCCTGTACACGGCCGCGGGATCACTCCTGATGCTCGTGGCCATCCTGTACCTCGTCTACAAGTACCGGATGCTCACCGGGGGGCTCTCGTTCGCGTACGCGGACCTGCTCCAGATCCCGCTGACGTTCCGGGAGCAGTTCCTCCTCTTCGGCGCGTTCGCGCTGGCGTTCGCGGTCAAGGTGCCCCTCTTCCCGTTCCACACCTGGCTGCCGGACGCCCACGTGGAGGCACCGACGCCCGGATCCGTGGTGCTGGCCGCGGTGCTCCTGAAGATGGGGACGTACGGCTTCCTGCGGTTCCTGCTGCCGTTCTTCCCCCAGGCGGCGACGGACCCCGCCATCGTGCTGACCCTCATGATCCTCGGCCTCCTGGGGATCACCTACGCCGCCTGGGTCGCCGCGGTGCAGCCGGACGCGAAGAAGCTGATCGCCTACACGTCCGTGGCCCACATGGGGTTCGTCGTGCTGGGGATCTTCGCGCTGACGCTGCGGGGCGTGCAGGGCGCGATGATCGTGATGCTGAGCCACGGCGTCTCCACGGGGGCGCTGTTCCTCCTGATCGGCATGCTGTACGAGCGCCGTCACACGCGCACCATCGCCGATTTCGGTGGGCTCGCCGCCGTCATGCCGGTGTTCGGCACCGTGTTCGTGATCACCGCGCTGGCGAGCATCGGGCTGCCCGGAACGAGCGGGTTCGTCGGGGAATTCCTGGCGCTCCTCGGCACGTTCGAGACGCACCCGTGGATCGCGCTGGTGGCGTCCACGGGGGTGATCTTCGCCGCGTACTACATGCTGCCCATGGTGCAGCGGATCTGGTTCAACGCGCCGGACCGGCCCGAGAACCGGAACCTGAAGGACCTGAGCGGCCGGGAGCTGACGGTGCTGCTGCCGCTGGTGGTCGTCATGATCTGGATGGGCGTGTACCCGAAGCCGTTCCTGGAACGGACGGAGCAGAGCGTCGTGGAGCTGCTGGAGGGCGTGGAGCGGAAGCGGGCGCCGACGTTCGGACAGGCCGAGCTGGTGACCCCGCCCCCGGCCGAGGCCCTGAGGGCGGTGGCGTCGACCGGGGCGGTGGCGTCGACCGGGACGGAGGCGGCGCATGCCGATTGACTACTCGACGCCGCTGCACTACTTCGCGGCGCTGCTCCCCGAGGTGGTCCTGACCATCGGGGCCCTCGTGGTCCTGATGGTGGACGTGTTCCAGCGGGGGGAGGCGGGGGGGCCGGCACGGCCCGCCGTGGCGTGGCTGACCGTCCTGACGCTGGCGGCGGCGGCGGTGGCCAACGGGTGGCTCCTGGGGCTGGAGGAGACGGCACCGGCCGCCGTGATCGCCCTGGACGGCTTCCGCGTGTACACGAACTTCCTGTTCCTCGGGGCGGCGGCGCTCTTCGTGCCTCTTTCGTGGCGGCACCTGGGCGAGGAGAAGATGCGGCACGGCGAGGTCTACGTGCTCATCCTGCTGGCGACGATCGGCATGATGTTCTTCGCGGGCACCCGCGACCTGATGCTGATCTTCCTCGGCCTCGAGCTCATGTCCGTGGCCGTCTACGTCCTCACGGGGCTCAACCGGCGCGACCGGCGCTCCGCCGAGGCGGCCCTCAAGTACGTCCTCCTGGGCGCCTTCTCGAGCGCGTTCTTCCTGTTCGGCATCGCCATGGTGTACGGCGGCGCGGGATCGGTGAATCTGATAGTGATCCGCGCGGCGGTGGGCATCGACGGCGTGGGGGCCAACCTGCTCCTCACCAGCGGAATGGCGTTCCTCGCCATCGGGTTCGCCTTCAAGGTGGCGGCCGTGCCGTTCCACATGTGGACGCCCGACGCCTACGAGGGCGCGCCGGCATCGGTGACGGCGTTCATGGCCGCGGCCGTGAAGGCGGCGGCGTTCGCGGCCTTCCTGCGGGTGTTCCTGGTGGGCTTCGGCGGCATGTACGAGACGTGGGGCGTGCTGACCTACTGGCTGGCGGTGGCCACGATGGTGGTGGCCAACCTGGTGGCCCTCGCCGAAGACAGCGTCAAGCGGATGCTGGCCTACTCCAGCATCGCCCACGCGGGATACCTCCTCGTGGCGCTGACTGCGGCGACGAACCTGGGCGCCGCCTCGTACCTGTACTACCTGGTGGTGTACACCCTGATGACCATGGGCTCCTTCGCCGTGGTCTACCTGGTCGCCGGCCGGCACGAGCTGAGGCTCGGGCTCGCGGAATACGGCGGGCTGGGCTGGAGGAAGCCCGTGGTGGGAGTGACCATGACCGTCTTCCTCCTGTCCCTCGCCGGCGTGCCACCGACGGGCGGGTTCTGGGGGAAGTTCGCCATCCTCCGGTCCATCGTGGAGCGGGGCGGCGTCGAGCTAGCGGTCGTGCTCGTGCTCACGTCCCTGGTCTCGTACTACTACTATCTGCGGGTGGCGTGGTACATGTGGTTCCGCGAGGCGGCGCCGGGCGCCGCCACGCCGGAGATCCACGTGTCCGCCGGGGTGCGCACGGCGCTGGTGGCGGCCGCGGTGGCCGTGCTCCTGCTGGGGATATTCCCGGGCGAGCTGCTGGAGGTGGCCGAGCGGACCGCGGCCACGCTGACGCGGCCACTCGTGCCGGGTATCGCCGCGCCCTGAGCCCGGGGAGCGCGGCACCGACGATGGTCCCGGGCCCCGCCGATCGGGGCCCGGGGCGTTTTGTTCACGCGAAGCGGGAGAACGGCGGACCACGATGGCCCTGAACGAGCACATTTTCCGGGAATACGACATCCGCGGCGTGGTGGACCGGGACCTCACCGGCGACATGCCCACGTTCATCGGCCGGGCCTTCGCGAGCGAGCTGGGGGAGAGCCGCGGTGGTGCCGGGGGCCTCACGGTCGTGGTGGGGCACGACAACCGTCCCAGCTCCCCCGCCCTGGCGCGGCAGGTGATCGACGGCCTCCGCGCGGCCGGCGTGGACGCGATCTTCGTGGGCACCGTCCCGACGCCGGTGCTGTACTGGGCCGCCAACCGCTTCGGCACGGATGGGGGGATCCAGATCACGGGGTCCCACAACCCGCCGGAGTACAACGGCTTCAAGATGCTCGTGGGCGACCGGTCGTTCTACGGCGAGGCGATCCAGCGGCTGAAGGAGCGGATCCGGCGGCAGGAATGGACCACGGGCTCGGGGTCCGAGGAGGAGCGGGAGGTCCTGCGGGACTACATCGCCGATGTCGCCGGTCGCTTCGAGCTGGCCCGCCCGGTGAAGGTCGTGGCGGACTGCGGCAACGGCACGGGCAGCCTGGTGGCCGTCGATCTCCTGGAAGCGCTCGGCGCGGAAGTGGTGCCGCTGTACTGCGACTCGGACGGCACGTTCCCCAACCACCACCCGGACCCGACCGTGGACGAGTACATCGTGGACCTCATCGCCCGGGTGCGGAGCGAGGGGGCCGAGGTCGGGATCGGCTTCGACGGCGATGCGGACCGGATCGGCGCGGTGGACGAGACCGGCCGGATCATCCGGGGGGACATCCTCCTCCTCCTCTTCGCCCTGGACCTGATCGAGCGGGACGGGGAGGGGCAGAAGCTGATCTTCGACGTGAAGTGCTCGCAGGCGCTCCCCGAGGTGCTGGAGGCGCACGGGGGCGAGCCCATCATGTGGAAGACGGGACACTCCCTGATCAAGGAAAAGATGAAGGAGACCGGGGCCCCGCTGGGGGGCGAGCTGTCGGGGCACATCTGCTTCGCCGACCGCTACTACGGCTTCGATGACGCGCTGTACGCCGCGTGCCGGCTCGTGGACCTCGTGGCGCGCTCGGACCGCCCACTGTCGGCCCGGACGGCCGAGTTCCCGCGCTACGTGTCCACGCCGGAGATCCGGGTGGAGGTGCCCGAGGAGCGGAAGTTCGAGATCGTGGAGCGGGCCGTGGCGTCGTTCTCGGAAGACCACGAGGTGATCGCCGTGGACGGGGCGCGGATCCTCTTCGAGGGCGGCTGGGGGCTGCTCAGGGCGTCCAACACGCAGCCCGTGCTCGTGCTCCGCTACGAGGCGCGGACGGAGGACCAGCTCGAGGCGATCCGATCCACGATGGAGGGCTGGCTGAGGACGCAGGGGGTCACGACCTGACATGGGGCGCCGCCCCGGGCGTGTGCTGCTGCTGGCGGGGCTCGCCATCCTGGTCCTCCTCGTGCTGGGCCGGGCGGGCGTCGGGTTCTACACCGACGTGCTGTGGCACGGCGAGACAGGGTATCGCCCCGTCTTCTGGCGGCGGCTCGCCATCGTCCTTTCCGTGCGCGCCGCCGCGGGGCTCGTCGGGGCCGTAGTCGTCTTCCTGAACCTCTGGCTCGTGGCCAGGCAGCTGGGCCCGGTCCGGGTCCGCCGCCGCTACGGCAACCTGGAGATCGCGGAGCGGATCCCCCGGCGCCACGTCCTGGCGGCCGCGCTTTCGGTCGCGGCGCTGGGCGGCTGGTGGCTCGCGGAGCTCCAGTTCGACAGCGCCTCGGCGCTGGGCGTCGCTGCCTGGCTCCGGCATCTTTCCTGGGGCTTCACCGAGCCGGTCTTCGGCCACGACCCCGCCTTTTACGTGTTCACCCTGCCGGTGATCACCGACGTCCTGGACCTCATCATCCTCGCCACCGTATGGAGCCTGGCCCTGGTCGCCCTCGGCCACGTGCTGGTGGGCGGGATGCGCTGGGAGGAGAACCGCCTGGTGCTGTCCCCGCCCGCGCGCCTCCACCTCGCCGGGCTTCTCGCCGCCATGCTCCTGCTCTTCGGGATCCGCTACTGGGTGGGACGCTACCTCCTCGTCGTCGAAGGGAGCGGGATCGGCGGCGGGCTCGGCTACACCGACGCGCACGCCCGCCTGCCCGGGTACTGGATCATGGCGGTCGCCTCCCTGGCGGCGGGCGCCGCGATCCTGTACGGCGCATGGAAGCGCTCGCTGACGGCGCCCGTGGCGGGGCTCGGCGCGCTTCTCGTGACCGGGCTGATCGTCGGCGCCGCGTGGCCCGCGGCGGTGCAGAAGTTCCGGGTCGAGCCGAACGAGCTGACCCGGGAGGCCCCCTATATCCGCTGGAACATCGATTTCACCCGGCGTGCGTACGGGCTCGATGGCCTGGAGCGGCGGCCGTTCCCGTACCGCCCGGGGCGTGGGGATCCGGGGCGCCGGGAGCCGCTCCGCGGGAGGCTGCCCCTGTGGGACCCGGACCTGGTCCGACAGGTGCTGAACCAGGAGCAGGCCCTGTTCCAGTACTACCGCTTCCCGGCGGTGGACTACGACCGCTACGGCCCGCCCGGCGAGGAGGTGCAGGTGCTGATCGGGGTGCGGGAGTTCTACCTGGAGGGGCTGGAAGAGGGCAACCGGACCTGGCAGAGCCTGCACCTGAACCCGGAATACATCCGCGGGATGGGCGCGGTCGTGGCCGCCGCCCACGGGGAGCAGCGGGGGGAGGGCGGGCCCGAGCTCTGGGTTCGTGACCTGCGCCCGGTGGTCACCGAGGCCGATGCGCCCGACGGGCTGCGGCTGACGCACCCCTCCGTCTTTTTCGGCGAGAGCATGTCGGGCTATGCCGTGATCGTTCCGGGGCGGGACACGGCGTTCACCGGTCGCCCGGGGATCGACGTCCCGGGGGGCGTGCCGCTGAGCTCGTTCCTGCGCGTGCTCGCCTTCGCCTGGCGGTTCGGCGACGAGACGCTCCTTTTCTCCGGCGACGTGGGCCGCGATGCGCGCCTGATCTTCCGCCGCTCGTTGCGGGAGCGCGTGCACGAGATCGCCCCCTTCCTCCTCTGGGACAGCGACCCGCTGCCCGTGATCGCCGGCGGCCGCATCGTCTGGCTGCTGGACGGCTACACCGCCACCGCGTCCTTCCCCCTGGCGCGGGCCGTCACCGTGGGCCGGCTCCGGACGCGGTATCTGCGCAACTCCGTGAAGGCCACCGTGGACGCGGTGACGGGGGCGGTATCCTTCTACGCGCTCGATGACGCGGATCCGCTCCTCGGGACCTACCGCCGCCTGTTCCCGGACCTCATCCGTCCCGCCGCGGAGATTCCGGCCATCCTCCGGGGCCATCTGCGCTACCCCGAGCTCGCCTTCCTCCTCCAGGCGGAGATCCTGCAGGAGTACCACATCGACCGGCCCGAGGTGTTCTACGCGGGGCAGGACGTCTGGCAGAGGCCGCAGGAGCCCGCCCTCAGCGGCGCGCTGCGGGAGTACCGGCCCACCTACGCGCTGATGCCGGTCCCCATGGGAGAAGGGACGGAGTACCTGGCCAGCATGCCGTTCATCGCCCGGGGCCGGCAGAACATGACGGCCGTGCTCCTGGCGAGGAGCGACCCGCAGCGCTACGGCCAGCTCACCCTGCTCGAGCTGCCGCGGGACCAGCAGGTCCCCGGTCCCGGCCAGGTCCAGGCCATGATCGAGCAGGATGCGTCCATCTCGCAGCAGCTCTCCCTCCTGCGCAACCGCGGCAGCGGCGTCGACATGGGGCACCTGCGCGTGGTGCCGCTCGACAGCAGCATCACCTACGTCCAGCCGCTCTTCCTCAGCGCCGAGGAGAACCCGATCCCGCAGCTGTGGAGCGTGGTCGTGAGCGACGGCAGCCGCGTCGCCATGGAGCCCACCCTCGACGCGGCCCTTGCCCGCCTGTCGGGGCAGTCCGCCGCGCCGTCGCGGCCGTCGCGGGAGTCCGGCCCGGGGGCTCCGCGGCCGGCCTGGTCCCGTCGCGCGCTGGACCTGCTGGACCAGGCCGAGGCCCGCCTGCGCGAGGGGGACTGGGCCGCTTACGGCCGGCTGCTGAGCGAGCTCCGCGCGGTGCTCGAGGACACCACCCGGGGCGGCTCGACCCCGACAGGAGGGTGAGGCGCGGGATGTGGCGCACCAACGCGAAAACCGGCCCGCTGTTCGGTTGCCGCCCCCCGGGGGGCCGGTTATGATGTCGCCCCGCTCCGGGCAGCCCCGGACCATCGTCGTGGCGCTGGGCGGCAATGCGCTGCAACCGCCGGGCGGCACGGGTGACATCCACGAGCAGTTCGCCCACACGCGGAAGAGCCTGGAGCCCCTGGTCGCCCTGGCACGGGAGGGGTGGCGGATCGCCATCGTCCACGGCAACGGCCCCCAGATCGGGGACGACCTGCGCCGCAACGAGGCCGCGAGCGACGAGCTGCCACCGCTGCCGGTGGGCGTGCTCGTCGCCGGGACGGAGGGGTGGATCGGCTACATGGTGCAGCAATCCCTCCAGAACGCGCTGGACCGGTTCGGCGTGAAGCGCGATGTGGTCACTATCATCACCCAGGTGGTGGTGGATCCGGACGACCCGCTGACGCGCGACCCGATCAAGCCGATCGGCCGGGTGATCGCGGGGGACGCGGCCAGGGCGCTCCGGGACGCCGGGGTTCCGCTGCGGGAGGTGGCGGGAGGCTATCGTCGCCTGATCGCCTCTCCGGTGCCGATCCGGATCGTGGAGCACGGACAGATCCGGCGCCTGGTGGAGGCGGGCACCATCGTCATCGCGGCGGGCGGCGGCGGGTGCCCCGTCTACATCGACCCGACGCTGGGCCTCGAGGGGCTGGACGCGGTGATCGACAAGGACCGGGCCGGCCAGGTGCTGGCGGCGGACATCGATGCCAGCGAGTTCGTGATCCTCACGGATGTGGACGGGGTCTACCGGAGCTTCGGGACGCCCGAACAGGCGCTCGTGCCCGCCATGACGCCCGCCGAGGCGCGCCGCATGCTCGACAGCGGCGAGCTCGGGAAGGGGAGCATGGGCCCGAAGGTGGAAGCGGCGCTGGCCTTCGTGGAGGGCGGCGGGGCGGCCGCCCACATCGGCCGCCTCGACCAGGGGCTGGACGTGGTGGAAGGCAAGACCGGAACGACGATCCGGCCGGCTCGGCCGGGCATGGGCTGAAGGGATACCACAGGATGAACATCCACGAGTACCAGGCCAGGGACATCTTCCGCCGACACGGCATGCCCGTCCCGCCCGGGGAGGTCGCGACGACGCCCGAGCGGGCCGGCGAGCTCGCCGGGAAATACGGCGGCACGGTCGTCGTGAAGGCGCAGGTCCACGCGGGCGGACGCGGCAAGGCCGGTGGCGTGAAGCTGGCCCGCTCGGCCGAGGAGGCGCGCGGGCACGCGGAGAAGATCCTGGGCATGGAGATCAAGGGCCTCACCGTCGAAAAGGTCCTG
The DNA here is from genome assembly GCA_035513575.1 of Longimicrobiales bacterium. Lineage (GTDB taxonomy): Bacteria > Gemmatimonadota > Gemmatimonadetes > Longimicrobiales > RSA9 > JAHWKI01. The sequence goes on from DATKBW010000134.1 coordinate 57,748, forward strand.
GTCACCCCCGCCGAGGACATCGCCGACGAAGCGTACGTCGGCGTCATCGTGGACCGGGCCTCGAAGCGGCCCGTGTTCATGGTGAGCCGCGAGGGCGGGGTGGACATCGAGGAGGTCGCCGCCACCAACCCCGAGGCCATCCGCCGCCTCGCGGTGGACCCGCGCTACGGTCTCCTGCCGTTCCAGGCCTACTGGCTCGCCACGGCACTGTACGACGACGCGAAGCAGCAGCGCGCCGCGGCGAAGATCATGGGCCAGCTCTACGAGGCCTTCGTGGCCAGCGGCGCATCCCTCGCGGAGATCAACCCGCTGATCACGACGCTGACGGGCGAGGTCAGGGCGATCGATGCCAAGATGAACATCGACGACAACGAGCTGTTCCGCCGCGCCGACATCGAGGCGCTGCGGGACACGTCCTCGGAGCCGCCCTCCGAGATCAAGGCCCGCGACGCGAGCCTCACGTACATCAAGCTGGATGGCACCATCGGCGCCGTGGTGAACGGGGCCGGGCTCGCCATGGCCACCATGGACCTCATCAAGTTCTACGGCGGCGAGCCCGCCAACTTCCTCGACATCGGCGGGTCGTCCAATCCCGAAAAGGTGGTGAGCGCGCTCGACATCATCACCGGCGACCCGAACGTCAAGGTGATCCTCTTCAACATCTTCGGTGGCATCACCCGCTGCGATGACGTGGCCAACGGCATCGTCACCGCCACCGGCCAGATGGACGTGAGCGTCCCCCTCGTGATCCGGCTCACCGGCACCAATGAGCAGGAGGGCGTCCGCATCCTCGAGGAGGCCGGCTTCACCGCCTCCACGTCCATGGACGATGTCGTCAAGCGGGCCGTCCAGAACGCCCGCTGACGCCTGACCAGGCCCTGAAATCCGAACTCCGAATCCGACCCATGGCAATCTTCGTCGACAACGACACCCGTCTGGTGGTCCAGGGGATCACGGGCCGCGACGGTTCGTTCCACACCATCCAGATGATGGAATACGGCACCCGCGTGGTCGCCGGCGTCACCCCGGGGAAGGGCGGGCATTCCTTCGACGCGGGGGCCGCCGGGAGCGTCCCCATCTTCGACAGCATGGACACCGCCGTGCGCGAGACCGGCGCGAATACCACCGTCATCTACGTCCCGCCCGTCTTCGCCGCCGACGCGGTCATGGAAGCGGCCGAGGCCGGGATCGGGTTCATCGTCGCCATCACCGAAGGGATCCCCGTCCTGGACATGACCCGGGTCTACCCCTACGTGAGAGAGCGGGGCGCCCGCCTCCTCGGACCGAACTGCCCCGGCGCGCTGTCCCCGGGGAAGGCCAAGGTCGGGATCATGCCCGGCCAGATCGTCCGGGAGGGCAACATCGGGGTCGTCTCCCGCTCCGGCACCCTCACCTACGAGGTGGTCTATCAGCTCACCCGGGCCGGCATCGGCCAGAGCACCTGCGTCGGCATCGGCGGCGACCCCATCATCGGCACCAACTTCATCGACTGCCTGGAAGCCTTCGAAGCGGATCCCGACACCGCCGCCGTGGTGATGATCGGCGAGATCGGCGGGACCGACGAGCAGCAGGCGGCGGCGTATGTGAAGAACAGCATGAGGAAACCGGTCGTCGGGTTCATCGCCGGGCAGACCGCGCCCCCCGGACGGCGGATGGGGCACGCCGGGGCCATCATCAGCGGGTCAGCGGGGACGGCCGAGGAGAAGATGCAGGCCTTCGAGGAGAACGGCATCGCGGTGATGAAGCGGCCATCGGACGTGGTCGAGCTGATCCGGGACGCGGCGTAGGGGGCGTGGTCCTCCACCCATGAACCTCCTGGACCTGCTCCGCCCGGAGCACGTGCTGATCCCGCTCCGGGCCAACGGGCTGCGGAACGGGATCGAGCAGCTGATGGACCGCCTGGAAGCGAGCGGTGCGGTGGACGCCTCGGAGCCGCTCCGCAAGCGGGTCCGCACCGAGCCGCTGCGCGACATGGTGGCCATCAGCGATGACGTCGTCCTGCCGCACTACCGCTCGGAGGCGGTCCACACCCTCACGCTGGCGCTGGGGATCTCGCCGGAGCGGATCATCCCGCTGGAGTCCGGGCTCGAGGCGCGCCCGCGCGTCATCGCCCTGATCCTGGCCCCGCAGGAGGCGGCGAGCCTGTACCTCCAGACGACCTCGACGCTGGCGCGGCTGCTCCGCCGGTCGGATATCGTGGACCGGCTGGTGGCCCAGCCGGATGCGGCCGCCGTGCTGGCGCTGCCGGAGATCCGCGACCTGCGGGTGCAGCCCAGCCTGAGCGTCCGCGACGTCATGGTCCACCGCGTGCGCACGGTGGCGCCGGACGCCAGCGTCCGCAGCGTGCTGGACCTCATGCTCCGCCGGCGTCTCCACGCGGTTCCGGTCGTGGGCGACAAGGAGGAGGTGCTGGGTCTGGTCACCGACGGCGATCTCATGCGCGCCCTGCTCCCGCACATCCCGCGAGCCGGGTCGGAAGGGGGCGAGGGAGGGGAAGTGCCCCTCATGCGGCCGGTCCGCGACATCATGACCCGGTCCGTGCTCTGCGTTTCCGAGGACCTGGGCGTCAGCGAGGTCGCGTCCATGATGATCAACAAGGACGTCGATCAGGTCCCCGTGGTTCAGGCCGGCGCCATCACCGGCATGGTGGCACGGGCCGACATCATCAGAAAACTCTTCGGAAGGGCATAGCGCCATGAGCCAGACGCTCGCCATCATCAAGCCGGACGCCGTCTACCGCAACCTCACCGGCCGGATCCTCGGCCACCTCGAGGAGGCCGGATTCCGGATCCGCGCCATCCGCTCCCTCCGCCTCAGCGAGGCCCAGGCCATGGAGTTCTACGCGGTCCACAGCGAGCGGCCGTTCTACCGCTCCCTCGTCGAGTTCATGACCTCGGGCCCCGTGTTCCCGGTGATCCTCGAGAACGACGACGCCGTGCCCGCGCTCCGGATGGCGATCGGCGCCACCGACCCCGCCGAGGCGGAGGAGGGCACCGTCCGTGCCCTCTTCGCCGAGTCCAAGGAGCGCAACTCCATCCACGCCTCGGACTCGCCGGAGAACGCCGCGCAGGAGATCCGGTTCTTCTTCGCGGCCGCCGACGAGCTGAACGTGGGCTGAGCCCGCCGCCAGCCTGCTGCCGGCGCCCGACCCTGCGCCTCAGGTGAGCGGCTCCAAACCATTGTGCGAAAAGCATTTGCCACCCCTCGTCGGAAGGCGGGCCGGACGCCCGGGTGGGGGCGAATACCGGAGCGTCCCCCCACGTTGACAGTCCGGGGCAATGCCGGCATCTTTACGAGCTATGCTTCGGCTCGATCTTTACCGGCTGCGGCGAGAGGGCCGCGCGCGGATCGACGCGGATGTTCCGCCGGATGATGCCTTCTGGCAAACCCTGGATGTGACGGCGACCTCGCCGCTGTCCGTGCGCCTGGATGCGCAGCAGGCGGGTGCTGATGTGGTGGTCCGGGGTGTGATCGCGGGCACGTTCGGGCTGGCGTGCCGGCGGTGCCTGGCGCCGGTGGCGGTGGCGATCGAGGAGGAAGTGGGGCTGCTGTTCCGGGAGGGCGAGCAGGAGGAGGACGGCGAGGTGCTGGCGCTGCCGGAGACCGGGACGGAGCTGGACCTGGCCGATGCGGTGCGGGAGCAGGTGCTGCTGGCGGTGCCGCGGTACGCCTCCTGCCGCGAGGATTGCAGGGGGCTGTGCCCGCATTGCGGCACGAGCCTGAACGAAGCGACGTGCGCCTGCACGGTAGAGGAGACGGACGAGCGCTGGGCTCCCCTCCGGCGGCTGATGAAGGACGCGTAGGGAGGAAACGGAAATGGCCGTACCGAAGAAGAAGGTCAGCAAGCAGCGGAAGCGGAAGCGGAACGGCGACAAGAAGGCGCCGGTCCCGTCGCTGATGGTGTGCCCGAGCTGCGGGGATCCGAAGCTGCCGCACCGGGTCTGCCCGTCGTGCGGGACGTATCGGGGCGAGCAGGTCATCGACGTCGAAGAGCTGTAACGAGAGGCGGCGCCTTGCGCATCGCGTTGGACGCCATGGGGACCGATCGTCACCCCGCCGTCGAGGTGGAAGGGGCGGTCCAGGCGTTACGCGAGACGAACGGAGAGTTCCGGATCACCCTGGTGGGCGAAGAGGGGTCGATCCGGACGGAGCTCGAGCGGCTGGGGGCGCGCGAGGACGACCGTCTGGACATCGTGCACGCCCCCGACCGGATCGCTCCTGGCGAGCCGGCGGTGACGGCGGTGCGGCGCAAGCCCAGCTCGTCCATCGTGATCGGGCTCAATCTGCAGAAGGAAGGCAAGGCGGACGCGTTCGTGAGCGCCGGCTCCACCGGCGCCGTCATGGCCGCGTCGCTGTTCATCCTGCGCCCCCTTCCGGGCGTGGACCGCCCCGCCATCGCCACGCTCCTGCCGACGGCCACGGGTCCGCTGGTGATGCTGGACGCCGGTGCCAACGTGGACTGCAAGCCGGGGCACCTGGTCCAGTTCGCGCGCCTCGGCGTCGTCTACGCCCATGATGTGCTCGGCCGCGAAGTGCCCCGGGTCGGGCTGCTGAACATCGGGGAAGAGCCCGAGAAGGGGAACGAGCTCGCCGTGGAAACGCACCGTCTGCTCTCGGAGAGCGACGTGAACTTCATCGGCAACGTCGAGGGGCGCGACATCATCGAGGGCGTCTGCGATGTGCTGGTGACCGACGGGTTCGTGGGGAACGTGCTGCTGAAGTTCTACGAGAGCGTGGCCGGCTTCGTGTTCGGGCTGCTCCGGAAGGACCTGCCCGAGGACCTGGCGGAGGCCCGGCTCGGCCGGGTGACCCGTATCCTGGACTACGCCGAGTACGGCGGCGCGCCGCTGCTGGGGCTGAACGGGATCTCGATCATCTGCCACGGTGGCTCTCCGCCCCGGGCGATCAGCAACGCGCTGAAAGCGGCGATGACCGCATCGAACGCCCACATGGTCGGCCATATCCGTCAGGAGGTCGGCGTGCACCCGGAGGCGGGATGAAGGCACCGAAGCCGGCAGTGGAGATCACCTCGACCGGCCGCTGGCTGCCGGACCGGGTGGTGACCAACCGGGACCTGGAGAAGGAGCTGGACACCTCGGACGAGTGGATCCGCGAGCGGACGGGGATCACGGAGCGGCGCATCGCGGCCTCCGACATGTGCGCGGCCGAGATGGGCGCGAACGCGTCGCGGATCGCCATGGAGCGCGCCGGGGTCCACCCGGGGGAAGTGGATGTGATCGTGCTGTCCACGGCCACGCCGGACCGGCTCCTCCCCTCCACGGCGTGCGACCTCCAGGCGATCCTCGGCGCCACCAACGCCGCGGCCTACGACATCTCCGCGGCGTGCTCGGGGTTCCTCTACGCCCTTTCCATCGCGGAAGGCCACATCATGGCGGGGCGCGTGGAGATCGCGCTGGTGGTCTCCACGGAGAAGATGAGCTCCATCGTGGACTGGGGGGACCGGTCCACGGCCGTCCTGTTCGGCGACGGCGCGGGGGCCGCCATCGTCAAGCGATCGGAGAACAGCCGCGGCCTGATCTCGAGCTTCATGCGCTCCGATGGCACCCTCGCCGAGCTCCTGTGGCGACCGGGCGGCGGGACGCGCATGCCCATGGACGTGGCGGTGCTGGAGGAGCGGAACCACCTGGTGAAGATGGCGGGGCGGGAAGTGTTCAAGGCGGCGGTGCGGTCCATGGCGGAGTCCGCCGACCAGGCGCTGCTGCGGGCGGGGCTCACGGGCGAGGACATCGACCTGTTCATCCCGCACCAGGCCAACGTCCGGATCATCGAGTCCACGGCCCGCTACGCCGACATCCCCATGGAGAAGGTCTACGTGAACGTGGACCGGTACGGGAACATGAGCTCGGCGACGATCCCGGTGGCTCTCGACGAGGCGCTCGAGCAGGGGCGGATCGCGGAAGGCTCGATCGTCATGATGGCCGCCTTCGGCGCCGGCTTCACCTGGGCGTCGGCGGTGGTGCGGTGGTAGGTCTGCTCTTCCCCGGTCAGGGCTCACAATTCGTCGGCATGGGGCAGGACCTGGCGGCCCGGTTTCCCGCGGCCGCCCGCATCTTCGAACGCGCCGACGAGGCGCTCGGGGTCCCCCTCTCCCGGCTCATGTGGGAGGGCCCCGAGGACGACCTCACGGCCACCCACAACGCCCAGCCGGCCATCCTGACCCATTCCGTGGCGGTGCTCGACGTCGTCCGGGAACGCATTCCGGACGTCGCCCTGGCCGCCGGACACTCCCTCGGCGAGTTCAGCGCGTACGTGGCGGCGTCGGCGCTGACGTTCGAGGACGCGGTCCGGGCCGTCCGGCGCAGGGGAGAGCTCATGTTCCGGAGCGGACAGGAGCGTCCCGGGGCCATGGCCGCGGTCCTGGGGCTCGACGACGAGCCGCTGGAGCGGGTGTGCCGGGAGGCCTCGCGGGCGACGGGCGGGGAGTGCGTCCCCGCCAACTTCAACGCCCCCGGTCAGATCGTGATCAGCGGGGACGAGCCGGCGGTGCGCGCGGCCATGGAGCTGGCGAGGGAGGCCGGCGCGAAGCGGGCGGTGCCGCTGAACGTCTCCGGCGCGTTCCATTCCCCGCTGATGGCCGTGGCGGAGGAGGGGCTCCGTGCGCACCTGGAGGCGGTCGAGCTCGACCCGCCGGCGTTCCCGGTGGTGTCGAACGTCACGGCGAAGCCGGTGAGCGACCCCGTGGAAGCGCGGAGTCTGCTCGTCCGGCAGCTGACCTCCCCCGTGCGGTGGACGGCCTCCATGCGTACCATGCGGGACGCCGGGATCGACTGGTTCCTCGAGCTGGGACCCGGCAACGTGCTGGGCGGGCTGATGAAGCGGATCGACCGGGAGGCCGGGGTGACGAGCCTCGGGACGGCGGACCAGGCGGAATCCTACCCGGGAGGGTGAGGGATGGCGGACCGAGCGCTGGAAGGGAAGGTCGCGATCGTGACGGGGGCGAGCCGCGGGATCGGGCGGACCATCGCCGAGCGACTCGCGGCCGACGGCGCCCGGGTGGTGATCACGGCGCGGTCCGCGGACGGGGCGGAGGGCGCCGCGAAGGGGCTCGGGGGTGATGGCCATCTCGGGGTCGCCTGCGATGTGACCGACGCCACGGCGGTGGACGGGCTGGTGAAGCGGGTGGAGAGCGAGCTCGGCGCGGTGGACATCCTGGTCAACAACGCCGGGATCACCCGCGACAACATCATGGTCCGCCTGGCCGAGGAGGACTGGGACCTGGTCCTGGATACGAATCTCAAGGGCGCCTTCCTCATGATTCGGGCGGCGGCGCGGGGGATGATGAAGCGGCGGGGCGGCCGGATCATCAACATCACGAGCGTGGTCGGCTTGACCGGGAACCGGGGCCAGGTAAACTACGCAGCGTCGAAGGCCGGTCTGGTGGGGCTGACGAAGTCGGTAGCGAAGGAGCTGGCCTCCCGGAACGTGCTGTGCAATGCCGTGGCTCCCGGGTTCATCGAAACGGACATGACGTCCGACCTGACGGACGCGGCACGGGAGTCGCTGCAGCAGCAGATCGCGCTGGGTCGGCTCGGTGCGGCGGAGGACGTGGCCGGCGTGGTACGGTTTCTGGCGGGACCCGACGCGTCCTATATCACCGGTCAGGTGATCGTGGTCGACGGCGGCATGGTGGTTTGAGCAGGACCCCCATTTCACACGGAGAGGACAGGATGGCCGAGAGCATCGAGGCGAGGGTCAAGGAGATCATTGTGAACGAGCTGGGCGTCGAGGCGGAGAAGGTGACGCCGCAGGCGTCGTTCGTGGAGGATCTCGGCGCGGACTCGCTCGACACGGTGGAGCTCGTCATGGCGTTCGAAGAGGAGTTCGGGATGGAGATCCCGGACGAGGAGGCCGAGCAGCTGCAGACGGTCGGCGACGCCGTCAAGTACATCCAGAACCATCAGGCGGACTAGCTCCGCGGCCGCATCGATGGAGACACGGACGCCGCAGGGCCAGCGGGTGGTAATCACCGGACTCGGGCTGGTGACGCCGGTGGGGAACGACGTGGAGAGCACGTGGAACGCGCTGCTGGAAGGCACCAGCGGCGCGGCCCCCATCACGCAGTTCGACGCGTCGGAGGGCTATGCCACCCGCTTCGCCTGCGAGGTGAAGGGGTTCGATCCGGTGCAGTACATGGATCGCAAGGAGGCGCGCCGGGCGGACCGGTTCGCCCAGCTCGCCATGGCGGTGTCCCAGCAGGCCGTCGAGGACGCGGGGCTCGGCCCGGATCTGAAGCCGGCCGACCGGGACCGGGTCGGGGTGATCATCGGGAGCGGGATCGGCGGGATCGCCACGTTCGAGGAGCAGACCCGCGTGATGATCGAGCGCGGGCCGGGACGCGTGAGCCCCTTCTTCGTTCCCATGTTCATTCCGGACATGGCCGCAGGGCTGGTGTCGATGCGCTTCGGTGCCCGGGGCGCGAATTACGCCACCGTCTCCGCCTGCTCGTCGAGCGCCCACGCGCTCGGGAACTCGTTCCAACTCATCCAGCGGGGCGCCGCCGATGTCATGATCACCGGCGGGACGGAGGCGACGGTGACACCCCTCGCCATCGCGGGCTTCTCCAACATGAAGGCGCTGTCCAGCCGCAACGACGCGCCGGAAAAGGCGAGCCGTCCCTTCGATGCCGAGCGGGATGGCTTCGTGCTGGGGGAGGGCGCCGGGGCCGTGATCCTGGAGTCGCTGGAGCACGCCATGAGCCGGGGGGCCGACATCGTGGCGGAGGTGGTGGGGTACGGCCAGAGCGCGGACGCCTACCACATGACCGCGCCGGCTCCCGAGGGGGCGGGTGCCCAGCTCGCGATGCGGTACGCGCTGGAGGAGGCGGACCTGTCGCCCGGGGACATCGACTACATCAACGCCCACGGCACCTCCACGCCGGCCAACGACCTCAACGAAACGCTCGCGGTCAAGGCCGTGTTCGGCGAGGCCGCGAGGGGGCTGGTCATGGGCTCGACCAAGTCCATGACGGGACACCTCCTCGGCGCCGCCGGGGGCGTAGAGGCGATCATCACCGCCCTCGTGACCAGGCACGGCGCGATCCCGCCGACCATCAACTTCGCCACGCCGGACCCCGCGTGCGACCTGGACTACGCCCACAACGAGCGGCGGGACCGTCCGGTGGCCGCGGCGCTCACCAATTCCTTCGGCTTCGGCGGGCACAACGTCTGCCTGGCGATCCGACGGTGGGAGGGCTGACCGGGGGTTCCCCGTGAGGGTGGGAATCGGCTACGATTCGCACCGCTTCGCCGAGGGCCGGCGCCTGGTTCTGGGCGGGGTCGTCATCGCCCACGAGCGCGGCCTGGGGGGGCATTCCGACGCGGACGCGGTGGCCCACGCGGTCACGGATGCGCTCCTGGGCGCCGCCGGACTGGGCGACATCGGCGCCCACTTCCCCCCGGACGACGAGCGGTGGCGCGATGCCGACTCCATCGACCTCATGGAGCGCGTGGTCGCGTTGCTCCGCGACCACGGGTTCACCCCCTCCAACGTCGACGTCACCGTGGTCTGCGAGGCGCCCCGGATCGGCCCGCACGTGGCGTCGATGCGTGACCGCCTGGCCACGGCGCTGGGGATCGGTCCGGCGGCGGTGTCCGTCAAGGGCAAGTCGAACGAGGGAATGGGCTGGATCGGGCGGGGCGAGGGCGTCGCCGCCCTGGCCGTCGCCCTGGTCTCCGGCGGCTGATCGCCCGTGGACAGCGTCCCCGGCGTCCTGCAGTGGCTGACGTCGCTCCCCGCCTTCGTCATCTACCTCATCCTGGGACTCGGCGCGGCGACCGAGAACGTCGTTCCGCCGGTCCCGGCGGACACCTTCGTGCTCGCCGGTGCCCTGCTGGCCGCCCGCGGGGCCGCGGACCCGTGGACGGTGTTCCTGGTGACCTGGCTCCCCAACGTCCTCTCCGCCGTAGGCGTATACGTCCTCGCCCGCAGGTACGGCCGCGGCTTCTTCAAGTTGCCCGTGGCGCGGTGGCTCCTGCGCGAGCACCAGCTGGAGCAGATCGGCAGCTTCTATTCCCGGTTCGGCATCCCCGCGATCTTCCTGACCCGGTTCCTGCCGGGGATCCGCGCCATGGTTCCCGTCTTCGCCGGCGTGTCGCATGTGTCGGCATGGAAGGTGGTGCCGCCCATCGTGGTCGCCTCCGCCGTCTGGTACGGCCTGCTGGTCTACCTGGGCGCCTTCGCGGGGCGGAACCTCGGCGCCATCATCTCGATCTTCAACGACGTGAGCAGCGCGCTCCTCTTGGTCGCTCTGGGCCTCGTGGCCATCGTGGCGGGCTGGTGGTGGCGGACCCGGCACCCCCACGGCCGGGGCGACCGGGGCGATGGTGCCCCCCCGGAAGACGGGCCGCGCCCGTGAGCTTCCACCTGGAGCGGTTCCGCGACTATCTCGCGTACGAGCGCGGCCTCTCTCCCCGCACGCTGGATGCCTACGGCCGCGACACCGCCCGGCTGAAGGAGTTCCTGGAGGGCCGGGGCGTCGGGGACCCCGGTGCGGCCGGGCCCACGGACCTGCGCGAGTTCGGCTACCATCTGAAGGATGACGGCCTTGCCGCCACGTCGATCCGCCGCACCCTTTCCGCCACCCGCACGTACTTCGGCTTCCTGCTGGCGGAGGGGCTCATCGAGCGGGACCCGACGGAGCAGCTCGAGCCTCCCCGCATCTGGCGCCGCCTCCCCGACGTCCTGGGCCATGGCGACGTGGAACGGCTGCTGGAGGCCCCGGACGCTGCCGACCCGCTGTACTGGCGGGACCGGGCCATACTGGAGTTCGCGTACGCGTCCGGGGTCCGCGTCAGCGAGCTGACGGGGGTCAAGGTGCGGGACCTCGACCTGGAGGAGGGGTTCGCGACGGTGTTCGGGAAGGGCTCCAAGGAGCGGCTCGTCCCCGTCGGGGGGGCGGCCGTGCGGGCGCTCCGGATCTACCTCCGGGACGTACGGCCCCGGCTGGAGCGGGGCCGCGGCCGCGGGGAAGGGGCCGTGTTCCTGAACGCCCGGGGCGAGGGTCTCAGCCGGATGGGGGTCTGGAAGATCCTCCGGAAGCACGTGGAGCGGGCGGGGATCACGAAGCGGGTGACCCCCCACACCCTGCGCCACACCTTCGCCACGCACCTCCTGGAGGGGGGCGCGGACCTCGCCGCGGTGCAGGAGATGCTGGGGCACGCGGACATCTCCACCACGCAGATCTACACCCACGTGGACCGGGACTACCTCCGCGACGTGCATCGCCGCTATCATCCGCGCTCATGATCCTGGTCATCGACAACTACGATTCATTCACCTGGAACCTGGTGCAGCTCCTCGGCGCCCTGGGGGCGGAGGTCGTGGTGCGCCGCAATGATGAGCTCTCCGTGGACGACGTCGAGCGGATCGCCCCCGAGCGGATCGTCGTGAGCCCGGGGCCGTGCACGCCGGGCGAGGCGGGGATCTCGGTCGAGACCGTGCGGCGCCTCGGCTCCAGGGTGCCGATCCTCGGCGTCTGCCTCGGACACCAGGCCATAGGGGCGGCCTACGGCGGGCGGGTGGTCCGGGCCCGGCGGCTGATGCACGGGAAGGTCTCGCCCGTGGGGCACGGAGGCGTCGGGCTGTTCGCGGGCATCCCCACCCCGGTCTCCATGACCCGCTACCACTCCCTCGTCATCGACCCTGCCACGCTGCCGGAGTCGCTGGAGGTGGTCGCCTGGACCGACGAGGCGGGGTGGACCGACGAGATCCAGGCCGTGCGGCACCGGGAGCACCCGGTGTGGGGCGTGCAGTTCCACCCCGAGTCTGTGGCCAGCGAGCACGGCGACCGGGTGCTGCGCAATTTCCTGGAGGTCACGGCATGACAATGCGCGCCGCCGCCATGGCTGTTCTCCTCGCGGCCTGTCTCGCGGCCCCCGCGGCCACCCAGCAGGTCACCCGGCAGGGCGCGTCGGACGCGGCCCTGGACCGTCGCCTGTCCCGTCTCCTCCGGGAGGAGCCGCTCGTCGTCACCCGGGACACCCTGATCGCCGCCGGGGACACCGTTGCGCGACCGGTCCTGGTCCTCGGAGAGGTCACCATCATCGTCGAGGGGGTCCTGCTGGACGACCTCGTGCTCGTGCAGGCGGGGGCGTTCGTGCGCCCCGGCGCCGTCATCCGGGGGGACGTGGTGAACCTCAACGGGGGGGTCTATCGTTCCCAGCTGGCCGAGGTCGGCGGGGCGATCATCGATCTTCCGGCCGCGCGGTACGAGGTGGTGGAGGGGGAAGGCGGAGGGCTGGTCATCGTCGCCACCGGCGCGCAGTCCCGCCTCCAGCTGGATGGCATCCGGGGACTGCAGTCGCCGACGTACGACCGCGTAAACGGCCTCACGGTGGTCGCGGGCGCCACGTACTGGCTCCCCATGATCGGGACCGCGCGGCCGTACGTCCGGGGAGAGGCGGGGTGGCGCACGGAGCTGGGAGAGCCCGTCTACGGCGCCGAGCTGGGGGTGGAGGCGGGCGCCTACACCGTGGCGGGGGGTTACGAGCACCGGAGCGACACGAACGACGAGTGGATCCGGGGGGATCTCATGAATTCCCTCAACTATCTGCTCAGTGGAAAGGACTACCGTGACTACCACGAGGTGGACCGGGCCTGGGCAGGCGTCTCGCGCCGGATCGGGGACGAGCAGAGGAGCCTGTTCGCGGTGGTTTCCGCCCGCTTCGAGGTGGAGGACGCCCGCACCCTTCCGGGCGATGAGCCCTGGCACATCCTCGGCGATAGCACGCGGGTGAACCCGGCGATCGACGATGGCCGGACCACCAGCGTGGTGGGGATCCTGGAGCTCGCCTGGGAAGGGATGGAGACCGTGGCCGACGCGACGCTCACCTTCGAGCGGGCCATCGACGCGCTGGACGGCGCGTTCACGTTCAGCCGCGTCACGCTGGACGGCGACTGGGCGGCCCACGCCCTCGCGAACCACACCCTCGAGATCGAGGCCCACCTCCAGGCGCCCCTTGGGCGCAGCTCGCTCCCCCGGCAGCGCTGGGGCTTCGTCGGCGGCTCCGGGACCATCCAGACTGCCGGGTTCGCGGAGTTCTACGGCGACCACGTGGTCTTCGTGGAGACGAAGTACATCATCCCGCTGCCGCAGCGGCTCGCGGTCCCGTTCCTCGGCGCCCCCGACTTCCAGCTCGTCCACGCGGCGGGGATGGCGTGGGCACAGGGCGAGGAGCGGGACTTCCGCCAGGAGGTGGGGGCCCGCGTGCAGTTCTTCTCGCTCTATTTCCGGTACATGTTCGAGCCGTCGAACCCGGACAACGCCGAGCTGGACATCGGACTGACCTGGCCGTTCGGCGGCCGCCATCCCTGGCAGCGGCCGTAGGAGGAGCGGGCGAACGCCGGCTTTGACAGCCGGCGCCCCGGCGGCCTACATTCGCCGGTGTCCGCGCACCCCACCTCACCGTGAGCGCCGTCCTCGGCGTCATCCCGGCCCGCCTCGGGTCGGAGCGGCTCCCCCGCAAGCCCCTGCGCCCCATCGCCGGCCGTCCCCTCATCGAATGGGTGTGGCGCCGCGCGCGCGAGGTCGCCGCGACGGACCGCCTGGTGGTGGCCACCGACGCCACGGAGGTGCTGGCGGCATGCGAGCGGTTCGGCGCGGAGGCGGTCCTGACCTCCGCGGACCATCGATCGGGTACCGACCGCGTGGCCGAAGTCGCTGCCCTGCCGTCGTTTGGAGGGTTCGATGTAATCCTCAACATCCAGGGGGATGAGCCGTTCGTGAGCCGCGACGCGGTGACGGGCGCGGTGGGCATGGTGGCGGAGGGCTGGGACGTCGGGACCGTCGCGGCGCCGCTGGGGGCGACGGAGGCGCTCGGGGATCCCGACATCGTCAAGGTGGTGCGGAACGACCGGGGCGGTGCGCTGTACTTCTCCCGGGCTCCGATCCCCCATCTGCGGGGCGGGGAGCCGGGGCCGGCGGACCTCGCATCGGGGTTCTGGCTGCGGCATATTGGCATCTACGCCTTCACCCCCGGGGCGTTGCGTCGCTGGGTCGCGCTGCCGGAGGGCCGGCTGGAGCGGATCGAGCGCCTGGAGCAGCTCCGGCCGCTGGCGGCGGGCCTGGGGATCGGGGTGGCCGTCGTGGACGAAGCCGAGGGCGGAATCGACACACCGGAGGATGCGGCGCGGGCCGAGGCGCGGCTGCGGCGCCAGGCAGAGACCATGGAGGGGGAAACGGGCGCATGAGTGAACAGAATCGTCAGCCGACGAAATACATCTTCATCACCGGCGGCGTGGTCTCTTCCCTCGGGAAAGGCATCGCCGCCGCTTCGCTGGGCCGGCTGCTCGCGGAGCGCGGGCTCCGGGTGACGATCCAGAAGTTCGACCCGTACATCAACGTGGACCCGGGGACGCTCTCGCCGTACCAGCACGGCGAGGTGTTCGTGACGGATGACGGCGCGGAGACGGACCTGGACCTGGGCCATTACGAGCGCTTCGTCGACGAGTCGCTCTCGCAGGCCAACAACATCACCACCGGGCGGATCTACCGGGACGTGATCACCAAGGAGCGCCGGGGGGACTTCCTCGGCGCCACGGTGCAGGTGATCCCGCACATCACGGACGAGATCAAGACGGCGATCCGGCGGCTCGCGCCCAACCACGACGTGGTGATCACCGAGATCGGCGGGACGGTCGGCGACATGGAGTCGCTGCCGTTCCTGGAGGCGATCCGCCAGTTCCGCCAGGACGTCGGGCGGGAGCACACGCTGTTCATCCACCTCACCCTGATCCCGTTCATCGCGGCGGCCGGCGAGCTGAAGACGAAGCCGACGCAGCACTCCGTCCGGGAGCTGATGGAGATCGGGATCCAGCCGGACATCCTGATCTGCCGGACGGACCGGCCGCTCTCGGATGATCTGCGGCGCAAGATCGCGCTGTTCACCAACGTGGACGTGGCCGGCGTGATCGAGGCACGGGACGTCAGCACGATCTACGAGGTGCCGCTCGCCCTGCAGAAGCAGAAGCTGGATCAGATCGCCCTGGAGAAGCTCGCGCTCCACACCGGGGAGGCGGACCTGGGGCCGTGGCGTGCCATGGTGGACCGGATCCACCACCCGTCCAAAGGCACCGTCCGCATCGCCGTGGTGGGGAAGTACACGGCGCTGGTGGATGCGTACAAGTCCGTGCAGGAAGCGCTGATCCACGGAGGCATCTCCAACGACGTGGGCGTCTCCGTCGACTGGCTGTCGAGCGAGGACTTCGAGAACGGCGAGTCGCTGGACTGGATGAGCGACTACCACGGCCTGCTGATCCCGGGGGGGTTCGGCGAGCGCGGGATCGAGGGGATGCTCCGGGTCATCGAATGGGCGCGCACGCGGGACCTCCCCTTCTTCGGCATCTGCCTGGGCCTCCAGTGCGCGGTCATCGAGTACGCGCGGAACGTCTGCGGCCTCACGCAGTCGCATTCGGTGGAGTTCCTGACGGAGGTGACGGACCCGGTCATCTGCCTCATGGACTCCCAGCGGCAGATCACGGACATGGGGGGGACCATGCGACTCGGCGCCTACCCCTGCCGGATCAGGGACGGGTCCCGGGCCCACGAGGCCTACGGCACGACCGATGTCAGCGAGCGCCACCGCCACCGCTACGAGGTCAACAACAACTACCGCGAGGTGCTGGCGGAGCACGGGCTCGTGTTCAGCGGGCTCTCGCCGGACGGGAACCTCGTGGAGATCCTCGAGCTCCCCGACCACCCGTGGTTCCTGGGGTGCCAGTTCCACCCGGAGCTGAAGTCCCGCCCCATGCGGCCCCACCCGCTCTTCGCGGCGTTCATCGCCGCCGCCCGGGAACGCCGCGACCGCGCCGGCTCCGCAGGCCCGGTCCGGACGGAATCCCGGCCCGTGTCCAGCCGCGTCTGATGCCCGGTCCCACCTCGCGGCGGGAGGGGCTCGACGCCCTGTTCACGGAGGACGGCCCGTTCTTCGTGATCGCCGGCCCGTGCCTCCTCGAGGACGACGACCTCAACCTCCGCGTGGCGGACGCGCTCGCTCGCATCGCGGCGGACCTGGACCTCCCGCTCATCTTCAAGGCGTCCTTCGACAAGGCGAACCGTAGCCGCGGCGCCTCCCCCCGCGGCCCGGGGCTCGACGACGGGCTCGAGCGTCTGCGGCGCGTCCGCGACGCGAGCGGCCTGCCCGTGCTCACCGACATCCACGAGCCGGAGCACGCACACGCCGCCGCCCAGGCGTGCGACGTCCTCCAGATCCCCGCCTTCCTCTGCCGGCAGACCGACCTCCTGCGGGCCGCCGGGGCGACCGGGAGACCGGTCAACGTGAAGAAAGGACAGTGGATGGCGCCGGAGGAGATGCGGGGCGCCGCGGGCAAGGTGCGGGAAGCACGGCCGGCCGGCGACGCGACCGGCGGGGTGGCGGTCACCGAGCGCGGGACCTTCTACGGCTACGGGGACCTCGTGGTGGACATGCGCTCGTTCCTCCGGATGCGGCGGGCCGCGGCGGCGCCCGTGGTCTTCGACGGGACCCACTCCGTCCAGCGCCCGGGGCTCGGCGCCGGCGTGAGCGGTGGCGACCCCGAGTTCATCCTCCCCCTGGTCCGTGCCGCCGTCGCGGCGGGGGCGGACGCGCTGTTCCTGGAGGTCCACCCCGCGCCGGAGCGGGCGCCCTCCGACAGCACCAACATGCTCCGCCTGGACGCGTTCCGTCCGCTGCTGGAGCAGGTCCTGGCGCTGCGGCAGGTGTTGGCCGCCCCGCAGGCCGGAGCCGCGGCCCGTGGCTGAGGGGATCCCCCGGGAGCTCGCCGGCCGCATCCGGGTCGTCGTGCTGGACGTGGACGGGGTGCTGACGGACAACGGCGTGTATCTCGGGCGCGCCGCCGGCGGCGAGGCGGTGGAGCTCAAGCGTTTCCACATCATGGACGGCCTCGGCATCAAGATGCTGGAATGGGCCGGGCTCAGGGTGGTCCTGGTGAGCGGGCGGGCGTCTGGAGCCACGGAGATCCGGGCCAGGGAGCTGGGGGTGGAGTGTCTCCAGGAGGGCTCGCGGAAGGCCCCGGTCGTCGCACGGGTGCTCGCCCGGGAAGGCGCGGACTGGGGCGAGCTGGCCATGGTCGCCGACGACCTCGCCGACCTCCCCGTCATGCGGCGCGCAGGGCTCCCCGTCGCCGTGGCCAACGCGGCCCCCGAGATCCGGGCGCAGGCGCGGTGGGTCACGCGGCGAGCCGGCGGAGAGGGCGCGGTGCGGGATTTCGCCGAGGCGCTCCTCCACGCCCGGGGCCAGTGGGAGCGGCTCGTGGAAGCGTACTGCCGCTCCCGCGAGGAGGGTGGAGATGTCCCCGAGCACCTGGAGGGGCTGTGAGCGGGGAGCGGAGCGCGCTGGAGATTCCCACGCGGGTCGACGACGCGGCCGAGCTGCTGGAGCGCGCGCGCGCCGTGATCCGCGCCGAAGCCGAGGCCGTGGCGCGGCTGGCGCAGCGTCTCGACGGGACGTTCCTGGACGCGGTGCGGCTGATGGAGGGGGCCGGAGGCCGCGTGATCGTGAGCGGGGTGGGGAAGAGCGGGATCATCGGTCGGAAGATCGCCGCCACCCTCACCTCCACCGGCGCGCCGGCCATGTTCCTCCACCCGGTCGAAGGGCTCCACGGCGATCTCGGGATCGTCGGCCGCGATGACGTCGCGCTCCTGATCTCGAAGAGCGGCGAGTCCGAAGAGCTCGCCGGGCTCGTGGAATTTCTGAGCCGCTCCGGTGTATCCATGATCGCGATGACGGGGCGCGTGGAGTCGACGCTGGGACGGGCGGCCCGCGTGGTCCTGGACTGCTCGGTGGAGGAAGAGGCCTGCCCGCTGGACCTGGCGCCCACCACCTCCACCACGGTGGCGCTCGCCATGGGCGATGCGCTAGCGGTGGCGCTGCTGCTCCGGAAGGGCTTCAGCCGGGAGGATTTCGCCCGGCTCCATCCGGGCGGCGCCCTCGGGCGCAAGCTGACGCTGCGGGTGCGCGACGTCATGGTCTCCGAGGAGGCACTCCTGCCCACCATCGGGAGGGACGAGCTCATGCGGCGCTGTGTCGTGCTGCTCGCGGAGATGCGCGGCACCGTCGTCGTCGTGGACGGGCGGCGCCACGTGATCGGCGTGGTGACCGCAGGCGACCTGACCCGTCTCATGGAAAAGAGGGACGACGTGCTGGATGTGCCCGTGAGGGACGTAATGAACGAGAACCCGAAAGTCATCGATCCCGACACCCTCGCCGCCGCCGCGGTCTTCCAGATGGAGACCCACGGCATCATGGCGCTCCCGGTGGTGGACCCGGACGGGCGTCTGCGCGGCATCGTGCACCTCCACGACCTGATGCGGGCGGGGGCGGTATGAGGCCGGCGCGCTGGATCCTCGCCGCGGCGCTGCTCACCGCGACCGCCTGCGGGCGCGAGGAGGGCCCCGTCTCCGGCCGGGATTTCCAGGACCTCCCGGCGGACCAGGTGATGTTCGACGCGGGACACGACATCAGGGACATGGGCACGCTGCGGGCCCGCCTCCACGCCGACACCGCGTACGTGTTCGAGGACTCGGCACGGACGCTCTGGCGCCCCGTGGACCTCAAGCTGTACGACGCCGACGGCGCCCAGACGGCCCATCTGACGTCGCTGGAGGGGACGCTCGACATGCGGACCAACCGGATGGTGGCCCGGGGGAGCGTCGTGCTGGTCACCACCGAGGGCCACCGCCGGATCCTGACGGAGGAGCTCCATTACGACCCGTCCACCGGGCGGATCTGGAGCGACGTCCCCACCGTCGTGTTCGAGGACGAGACGCGCCTCGAAGGGCAGGGGTTCTCGTCCGATGAAGACATGCGCAACATCGAGGTCTTCAAGGGCACGGGCGAAAACATCCGCATCGAGTTCTGACCATGCGGCGATGGGGTGGCTTCGCCTTCGGGACGATCGTGCTTCTGGCGGCCCCGGCGGCGGCCGCCGCGCAGGCGCGAACGTGCGACCTCATCCAGCCGGCCGACTACCGTCGGATCACCAACGCCCGGGGAGAGAGCGTCTGGTACTTCCGCGACCCCGTCCGTCTCCGCTGCACGGGCGATGTCACGCTGGCCGCCGACAGCGCCGTCTACAACCCCATCCAGGCCGCCCTCGAGCTGGTGGGCGCCGTGGCCTACCGCGACAGCACGACCCAGCTCACCTCACAGTGGGCCAACTACCTCGGCCGGACCGAACAGCTCCTCGCCCGCGGCAACGTGGTGCTGCGAAACCTCGAGGACGGCTCCGTCGTCACCGGACAGGAGCTCCAGTACCTCCGCCAGTCCCCGGCCCGACGCACCTCCCACGTCGTGATCCGCGGCGGCCGCCCCCGCGCCGTGCTCCGGAACGCTCCGGCGCCCGCCCCGGGCGGGGCTCCCGCCGTCCCGCCCCGGGGTGACGACGGCGCGGCCCCGCTCGAGGTCACGGCGGACCGGCTGGAGTTCATCGGGGACACGCTCTTTCTCGCCCGGGGCCGCGTGGAGCTGGAGCGCGGGGCGACCACCGGCGCGTCCGATTCCGCGCGCTACAGCGAGCCCACCGAGCGGATGACGCTGCTCGGCCGCGCCCACGTCCGGGACGAGCGGTACCGGCTGGAGGGCCAGCGGATCGACGCGTTCGTGCAGGGGGACGCCCTGCGGGAGGTGCGGGCACAGGTCCGCACCCGGCTGGTGTCCGAGGAGCTGACGGTGGAATCCGAGCGGCTGCGGATCGGCTTCGTGGCCGGTGCGCTGGAACGCCTCGAGGCCTGGAACCCGCCCCCGCCCGGGGCGGCCGACACGGCCGGGGCCGGGAGGGAGCGCGCGCTGGCCCTCGCCGAAGGCTTCCGGCTGCGGGCCGATTCCATCGATGCCGTGGCCGACTCCGGCCGGCTCCGGGAGGTGAGGGCCGTGGGCCGCGGATACGGCGAGCGACCGCTCGACTCCCTGGCCGTGGGGCTCCCCGCCGCGGTGGCCCGGGACTGGATCCAGGGCGACACCATCATCGGCTACTTCGCCGCCATCCCCGCGGCGGACACCGTGGCGGCGGCGGGGGACTCCACGGAGATCGTGCTCGAGCGCGTCGTCGTGATCGGCGGGAGCGGACCGGCGCTGTCGCTCTACCGGGTGGACGCGGAACGGGAAGGGGAGCGCGGGGCGATCAACTTCATGAAGGCCAGGCGGATCATCCTGTTCATGACCGGGGGGGAGGTGGCGCGGGTGGAAGCGGAAGGACCGCTGGACGGCGTGTATCTGGACCCCGTGGGCGGGCGCGGGAGCGGACCGTCGCCGCCGGCCGTGCGGACCGGCGCGGCCGCGGGGGGAGCGACGTGATGAGCGGCGCCGAGCGCATCCGGCGCTTCATCGCCGACATCCCGCGGCACGACGGCTCCGTCGCCCTCGCCGTGCTGGAGCTGCTGCGGGTCGCGGACGATGGGGGCGTGGCCGAGCGGAGCGACTGGGTGACCGCCGTGCGCACGGCGCAGGCCCGCTTCTTCCCCGACCGCGCCGTGATCGGCCCCGGCTCGACGGATGAGACCGATTCCTCCCAGCAGGTCGCCCGCTACCTCGGCGATCATGTCCTCTCCCGCACCGCCCAGGCGGACATCGCCAGCGCGGAGCCCGAGGGCGCCGACGCGTGGCAGCGGGTGCGGATTGATCACGGCATCTGGCACGACGTGGCGCTCGTCCGCGAGGCGTTCGTGGCCGACCTGGAGGAAACGGTACGGATCTTGTTGGGAGAGGACGGTCGCCAGCCCGTCCAGGCCCGGCCCGAAGATGCCCCGCGCCGCCGGACGGACAGCACCCTGAGGGCCGAGTCCCTCGTGAAGGTCTACCGCAAGCGCAAGGTCGTAAACGAGGTCACCATCAAGGTTTCACAGGGGGAGATCGTGGGCCTCCTGGGGCCGAACGGGGCGGGGAAGACCACCACCTTCTACATGATGGTGGGGCTGATCCGGCCGGACCGGGGGCGGGTCTTCCTGGACGACCGGGAGCTGACGGAAACGCCGATGTACAGGCGGGCCCAGGTGGGCGTCGGGTACCTGGCGCAGGAACCCTCGATCTTCCGGAAGCTCACGGTGGAGGACAACATCCTGGCCATCCTGGAGACCATGGGGCTGCCCAGGAAGGAACGGCTGGCGCGGCTGGAGCGGCTGCTGGGCGAGCTCGGGCTCAAGCCGCTGCGGAAGTCGAAGGCCTATTCGCTCTCGGGCGGCGAGCGCCGCCGCCTGGAGATCACGCGGGCCCTCGTGAGCCGGCCCAAGTTCATGCTCCTGGACGAGCCCTTCGCGGGGGTCGACCCGATCGCGGTCCACGATATCCAGCAGATCGTGGCCGACCTGAGGCACCGCGGGATCGGTGTGATCATCAGTGATCACAACGTGGAGCAGACGTTGGAGATCGTGGACCGGGCCTATATCATGTACGATGGCCGTGTGCGGGTCTCCGGCACCGTGGCCGAGCTGGTCTGGAACGACGATGTGGCGGAAATCTATTTCGGCCCGACACTGACGGGCCGGATGCGAGGACGATATCTCAAGCCGGAGATGGTATGAGCATCAGGACCGGCCTCTATCAGGGGACGCAGCTGAAGCAGGAGATGAAGATCAATCCACGCCTGTACCAGGCGATGGATCTGCTCTACATGCCCCTGATGGACCTCCAGCAGCACATCAAGCAGGAGATGCTGAACAACCCCTTCCTCGACCTCGAGGAGCCCCTCGTCGACGCCGAAGACCTGAAGGGCGACGAGGAGAAGGAGAAGGACAAGGAGGACGAGATCGACTGGGAGGAGATCCTCCTGGACGGCTTCGACGCGGGCGGTCGCAAGCAGGAGTACGAGCAGAAGGAGTATTTCGAGCCCGTCCGGGTGGAGACGCGGGACCTGGCGGACCACCTGGCCGACCAGCTCAAGCTGATGCGGCTGTCCATGCGGGAGATCCTGCTGGGCGAGGAGATCATCGGCAACATCGACGACGACGGGTACCTCGTCTGCTCGCTTCAGGAGGTCGTGGACGGCCTGAACGAGTGGGTCGAGGATGCCGGCGAAGTGTGGGCGGACGACGGGAAGCCGCTCGAGCGGTTCTCCCTCGAGGACGGAGAACGGATGCTGGAGGTGCTCCAGCGCCTCGACCCGCCCGGGGTGGGCGCCCGTGACCTCCGGGAGTGCATCGTGCTCCAGCTCAAGGACCAGGAGCTCGAGGAGACGCTGACCTTCCGCATCGTGCGCGACTACTTCGACCAGCTCATCAACCACCGCTGGTCGGAGATCTCGAAGGAGCTCTCCATCACCCCGAAGGAGGTCCAGACCGCGGCGGACGAGATCGCGAAGCTGGACCCGAAGCCGGGGCTCAAGTACGCCGCCCCCTCGGACAACTACATCACGCCGGACCTCATCGTCGAGAAGATCGACGGCGAGTACCACGTGTTCCTGAACGACACGAGCCTGCCGCGCCTGAAGCTGTCGCGGGCGTACCGCGAGATCGCGCGGGACAAGAGCAAGTTCAAGGGGGAGAACAAGGAGTTCATCAGCAACAAGCTGAACAGCGCGAACTGGATGATCCAGGCCATCGAGCAGCGCCGCCAGACCATGCTGAAGGTGATGAACTTCATCGTGGACCGGCAGCGCGAATTCTTCGAGCGGGGCGTGCAGTACCTCAAGCCCCTGACGCTGCGAGAGGTGGCCGAGGTCATCGAGATGCACGAGTCCACGGTGTCCCGCGTCACGAACGAGAAGTACGTCCAGACCCCGCGCGGCGTGCTTCCGCTCAAGTTCTTCTTCTCCAGCGGCCTCTCCACCACGAGCGGCGAGGACGTGAGCGCCCGGGGGATCAAGGCCAAGATCCAGAAGCTGGTGGACGACGAGAACCCGAAGAAGCCCCTCACCGACCAGGCCATCGTCAACCTCCTCAAGGAGGAAGGCGTCCAGATCGCACGGCGCACCGTGGCCAAGTACAGGGACCAGCTGGGGATCCTGAGCGCGCGCATGCGGAAGCGGGTCTGACGACCGCGAAGGCTTTCACGCGATTTTTTTCACGCGAAGGCGCGAAGGGGGCGAAGACGCGAAGTCGACGCGAAGTCGACGCGAAGTCTTCCGCCTCTTTTTTTGTCGGGCTCAGTTGCTCCGGTGGCGGATCCAGCTCCGCAACCGGGTCCACTTCCGCGGCCGCCGGGGCGGCGGCTGCGCGATCCTGAGCGGGGATCCGGCTTCGTCGTGGTGATTCACCACCCGGAACAGCCCCTCCTTCATCGTCGCGCCGCCGAAGTTGACCACCAGGCCGAGGCGCAAGTCCAGGGCGCGGAGGTAGGTGAAGAGCTGTCGCTTGTGGACGCGCGCGGTGGATTCCGCCGCCTTCACCTCCACGACCACGCAGTCGTCCACGATGAGGTCGGCCTTGAGGCCGCGCTTCACCAGCACGTCGTCGTAGTAGAACCCGAAGGTCCTCTGGCAAAGGACGCTGTGCCCGCCCCGCCTGAGCTCGTAGGCCAGGAGGGCCTCGTAGACCGACTCGAGGAGCCCCGGCCCGAGCCGCACGTGGATCCGGAACGCCGCGTCCACCACCGCCGTCGCCGTAGCCTCGGGATCAGACATCCCCCCGTGTCGTTGCTCCTCTCCCATTTCCTCCACGTCGCCGTTGCTGTTGCTGTTGCTGTTGTTGTTGTCGTTGTTGTTGCTGTCGTCGTCGTTGTCGTCGTCCCACTTCGCGTCTTCGCCCCCTTCGCGCCTTCGCGTGAGTAATAACCGCGAGGCCGGGGCCGACCCATAGCTCCCCGGGACAGGTGGCGGTCCGCCGGAAACCGCGGCATAATCCACCCCCATGAGCACACCCGTCTCCCCCACGGCCAGGATCGCCGAGCGCGCCGCGCCGCTTCGCGACGTGAAGCAACGCTTCGCGGTGCTGGTGCCCGCGTACAACGAGGTGGAGAACGTCCCCGAGCTGGTCCGGGAGCTCCGGGCCACGTGGGAGCGCCACGGCCTCGACGGTGAGGTCATCCTCATCGACGACGGCTCCACGGACGGCACGGCGGCCGCCGCGCGGGCGGAGGGCTGGGACCGGCTGAGGGTCGTGCGACACCGGCGCAACTTCGGCAAGACGGAGGCGCTGGTCACCGGTGCGGAGGCGACGGACGCGGAATGGCTGGTCCTCTACGATGCGGACCTCCAGCACGACACCGAGGAGATCCCGCGCTACCTCGACACGCTCGCGGAGGGGTGGGACATCGTCACGGGCCGGAAGGTGGGGAATTACGAGAAGGCCGCGGTGTCGAGCACCTACAATCGCCTCAGTCGGCTGCTCTTCAAGGTGCCGGTCTCGGACCTGAACTCCATGAAGGGGTTCCGCCGGGAGGTCCTGGACGAGGTGACGCTCCGGCACGACTGGCACCGCTTCTTCGTGATCCTCGCGTACGACCGGGGATTCACCGTGACCGAGATCGACATCACGCTCCACCCGCGGCGGCACGGCGTCGCGAAATACTCGGGCCGGACCCGCATCATCGTCGGGCTGCTCGACCTCCTCTCCGTGGCCTTCTACCTGCTGTTCTCCCGCAAGCCCATGACCTTCTTCGGGCTCAGCGGGCTGCTCATGGCGACCGCGGGAGTGGTCGTGGGAGTCGTCACCATCGTGCTCCGCGTGCAGCACGCCATGCCCCCCTTCGGGTTCCGCCCCCTCCTCTACCTGGTGGTACTCCTGGAAACGCTCGGCTTCCTGCTCTTCGGGTTCGGCCTGGTGGCCGAGATGATCGCGGCGCAGCGCTCGGAAGTGGAGCGGCTCCGCCGCCGCCTCGACCACGACGGCGCGCGGGCGCCCGACGGCCCCGGCGGGCGGATCCGCTAGGACCGCGTCACGGGCCCGGGAGGGCCGGCGGTCGGCCGCTCGTCGCCCCCGGCGGACCCGCCCCCGCGCTCCGGCGCCCTCGTGAGGCCGAGGACCAGGGCGGCGCCCAGCAGCTCGGCGGCGATGGTCCACAGGCGGGACACCATGGCGATCACGGCGGCGACCCCGGCCGGCGCCAGGGGGCGGAGCAGCCCGGCCATGACCCCTTCTCTCACGCCCAGACCCGCCGGGACCAGGAACGCGACGTACCCGGCCAGGAAGGAGAGGGCGTT
The DNA here is from genome assembly GCA_035513575.1 of Longimicrobiales bacterium. Taxonomy (GTDB): domain Bacteria; phylum Gemmatimonadota; class Gemmatimonadetes; order Longimicrobiales; family RSA9; genus JAHWKI01. The sequence goes on from DATKBW010000134.1 coordinate 82,834, forward strand.
GATCCCGGTGAGGGGGAGGATCGCGCCGGCCTGGACGGGCGCGATGGCGTCCAGAAAGAGGACGAACGCGAGGCCGTAGAGGATCCACGAGACCACGGAGAGGGCGAGGAGCACGAGTCCGTCGGTCCACCGGCCGTTCCAGCGGAGCAGGTCGTCGTGGAACACCCGGGGGACGAGCCGCAGCCCGGCGTCAATGACGCGCGGGTGGACCAGGAAGACGGAGCCGGCGGCGAGGAGAGCGAGGGGCAGGGTGGGAAGGGGAACCGCGTCCCACGCTGCCATGGCCACGGCCGAGACCGCCGCGGCCGAGAGCAGGCTCAGGCCGACGTGCACCATCATGGACGAGAGCACGACGACCCGGGAGAGTCCGGCCCCCCGCGCGAGCTCGGCGGCCCCCACGAGCTGCCAGATCTTGCCGGGGATGTAGCGGGCCAGGTTGGACGCGAACCAGATCCGCAGCAGCACGTCCAGCCCCACGGGGGGGTGCTCGAACCGGTCCAGGACCCGCTTCCACACGACGACGCCCCACGCCAGCACCGCCGTGAGCGCCACCACGCTCGCCGCGAGCTGGAGCCAGCGCAGGCGCCAGTCGAACGCCGAGAGCTCGTGCCAGTTCCTCGCGACGGTGAGCCCCAGGAACACGGCGGCCGCCGCCACGAGCACCGCCCCGGCCACGGGGCGCCACCAGGACCGGCCGCGCGTCATGCCACCGCCGGCTCCGGCGCCCGCCGCCGGCGGAGGAGCGCCCAGGCGGCGTAGCCGCCGATCCCGAGGATCCCCGCCAGATAGATCCAGAAGCCCGCGTACATCCGGCCGGGGCGGAAACGGAACACCACCTCGTGCTCGCCGGACGGGACGGCCACGCCCCGGAACGTGTGGTTCGTCCTCAGGATGAGCGCGGCCTCGCCGTCCACCGTGGCCTCCCAGCCGGCGTAATGGTTGTCCGCCAGCACGAGGAAGGCCGCGCGGTCGGCCCGGGTGGCGATGCGGACCTCGTCCGGCGACGACGCCTCGATCCGCGCCTCGCCCGCCACCGGCCCGGGCCTCAGCCGGAGGGCCGGCTCCTCGTGGACCACCGCCTGGAGGCGCGGGTCGAAGGCCGGGTTGCGGAGGACCTCCAGCGCGCCATCCGGCTCCGCGACGACCCGGACGTCACCCACCAGCCAGGCCCGCGGGAGCGCCGCGGTGTTCTCGTAGACGAGGGCGCTGGGGCCGCCGTGGACCAGGCGCACGGCGGGGAACTGGGGGGCGCCCTCGAGCCGGACCATGCTCACGATCCAGCGCACGTTCGCCGCGTTCAGGAACGCCGCCCCGCCATCCAGGAAGTTGTGCCAGTCCACGTAGCTCCGCTCCCCGGCGCCCACGTACTCGTACCACCGCTGGAGCGGGTTCGGATGCTCGCCCCCCGCCTGGTCGATGTCGTGGAACATCAGGTAGTTGCCCTCGCCGTGATAGCGGGCGTTCGTGAGGGCTCCCGGCAGCACCCAGACGCGGTCCTCGCCCGGCCGGGAGCGGAGCGCATCCGCCACGTCGTCGCTCCGGAACGAGACCTCCGGCGGCGGGACGGTGTGGAAGAACCGCCGCCCGACCACCCACAGGTCCGCCACCACGACGAGCCCCAGCACCACCGCGGCCACCCTCGGGCCCATCCGCCCGATCAGCCACAGCCAGACCACCCCGGCGGTGCCCAGGAGGAAGACCGCGAAGCGGGCGAACCCCAGCTCCGACCCGGGCGCTTCGCCGCCCGCGCCGCCGCCGCCCACCACGATCAGCAGGAGCGCGAGCACGCCGGCGCCCAGGACCAGCCACCGCCCCGCGGCCAGCGGATCGGTCAGCAGCCGCTTGCGATCCGCCAGGTCCCTGGCCCGCGCCAGGTGCTCCATGGCCAGCCCCGCCATGGCCACCAGGGATATCGAGACGAGGAAGAAGGAGATGGACGGCGCGCGGAACCGCTTCGTCCCCGGCAGCAGCTCATAGTACAGCCGGTAGAGGGGCGTCGCGGCGCCGAAGGCGATGGTCAGCATGAAGACGCCGAGGCCGACGAAGAACCACCACCGGCGATCCCTGCGGGCGTACCACGCGCCCAGGAGCAGGAAGAGCAGCGCGAAGGCGCCCGCGTACTCGGTGTGAAGCTTCACGACGTTGTGCCCGCGATACGGCGGGAACAGCGCCTCGCCTGTGTTGGGGTCCTGGACGGACGCCCCGATCAGCTCGGGGACGGCGAGAGAGCTGAGCTCCGCCGGCGCCATCGCCCACGACGTCGCGTACTCGTACCCCCGCCCCTCGCCGCCGCGCGGCGACTGGTCCACGTACTCCAGGAACGGCAGGAAGTTGACCGCGTTCAGCACGAACGCCAGGGCCACGGCGCCGAGGGCGAGCCCGAGGCGCGTCCAGAGAGCGCGCCCCCGGAGCCGGTGCGCGACCAGCGCGAAGATCCCCCACGCCAGCCCGGCCAGCAGCAGGTAGTAGTTGCTCTGCACCTGGAACGAGAGGAGCGACGCCGCGAGCGTCGCCGCTGCGCCGAGGAACGCACCGAGGCCGCCCGTGCGCACCAGCCGGTGCAGGAAGAAGAGGAACATCGGCGCGAGGGTGGCGACGATGATCCGGCCATCGTGGCCGGCATAGACGTACGAGAGGGTAAGGCCGGTGAACTCGAAGGCCAGGCCGGCGAGGAGGGCGATCCAGGGGCGCACGTCGAGCTCCCGCAGGAGCAGGAACATGCCGAGCCCCGCCAGCCCGAACTGGACGACGAACAGCAGCGGCAGGATCAGCGCGGCCGGGACCAGCAGCGCCGCGAGCAGCCAGACCGGGTAGAACGTGCTCCCGGCGTTCGCGAACAGGGGAAGCCCGCCGTACACGTAGGGCACCCACCTGGGCAGCTCGCCGGCGCGCAGGCGCCCCGCGATGAACTCGCTGAAGGGGTATCCTCCCGCCAGGTAATCCGTGCCGAAGATCCCGCGCCCGGGCAGCAGGGCCGGGAAGAAGTAGAGCAGCGCCAGGCCGAAGAACACCGCCGCGGCCAGCACCGTGGAGATGGGCACCCCGCCGTCGCCGGCCGCGGGATCGGGAGCCATCGCTTCAACTCGCTGCTTCGCCATGCGTCGTCCGGTTCGGGTCAGGAGTCGCGGGCCACAGCCTCGAGAAAGGCGAGATGCCGCTCCGCCACCGTGGCCCACCGGAAGCGGCGCGCGGAGTCCCGGGCGCTCGCGGAGAGGCGCGCGCGCCGCTCGTCGTCATCCAGCAGGGCCGCGGTGGCCGCGGCCAGGGCGGCCGGATCGTCCGGCGGGACGAGCATGCCGCCGCGGGGCTCGTCCACCACTTCCGGGAGCGAGCCGGCCCGCGCCGCCACGACCGGCACACCGGCCGCCATGGCCTCCGCCGCCACCAGACCGAACCCCTCGAAGCGGGACGGCATGAGGAGGACCCGCGCCCCCTCGAGCAGCTCCAGACGACGCGCGTCCGTCACCGGCCCCAGCAGCCGCACGTGCTCCGCGATCCCCAGCTCGCCGGCCATCCGCTCCACCGCCCCCGCGTCCTTGCCGCGCCCCGCGATCAGCAGGGGAGGGGACCCCGGGCGGGTCCGCCGCAGCGCGGCGTACCCCGCCAGCAGCGTGTCCAGACCTTTCTGGAAGAGGTCCAGGCGGCCGAAGAACAGCAGGAAGTCCGACTCCCGCCGCTCCACCGCGAAGAACTCGTCGGCCACGCCGGCCCCCACCAGGTGCAGAGCCGCTTCCGGCGCCAGCGGCTTCACCTGCTCCAGGCCCCACTGCGCCGAGAGGCTGATCCGGCCCGCGCCGCGCAGCATCCGCCGCTCCAACCGCGCCACCACGCCGCCCACCACGCCGCCGAACCGCTCCCGCGCCGTCGGCCCCGTGATGTGGTGGATCACCAGCCCGATCGGCCGCTTCCGGGGGAGCAGGATCGGCGTGTACACCGAGAACTCGAACGCCGCCGCATCGTAGCGCGCCCTCCGCAGCAGGCGCGACGCCGCCACCGCGTACGTCAGCCGGCTCCACGCGTACGGCCGCCTCGCCCCCAGGCGGCGGTAGCGCACGCCCCCCACCGTCTCGTCCCGCGCCCCGGGGTAGCTCCCGCTCACGATCGTGGCGTCCACGCGGTCCCCCAGCTCCCGGTAGATCTCGAACGCCCGCACCGCGCCGCCCCCCGCCACCCACGGGTTCCCCGGGTCGTCGTAGATCAGGTGCAGGACCTTCAACCCCCGCCCGCCTTCCGCGCGATGAAGAAGTTCGACCCGATCGCCACGTCCCAGAACCACCGCAGCACCGCGTTCTCGAATGGCCACCGCCGCGCCTTCAGCCACCCCGCCAGCCGCCGCTTCACTCCCGGACGGATCTCCTCCGGCCGCGCGATCCGCTCCCGAAGGTAGTGCACCCACAGCTCCCGCGGCCCCACCACCGTCTCGAACCCCGACCGCCGCAGCAGACCTCGCAGCCGCCAGCGCGTCGGGATCCTCCCCACGTCGTACGTCCCCTCACCCCCGCCCCGCACCCGCTCGAAGTACCAGATCTGCAGCCGGCGCGGCAGCAGGACCAGACCTGCGAGGTCGTAGTGGGGATCGTTCCATAAGCTATAGAGAGACAATGGCTTGGGTGTCACCATATAGAGTATCCCATCATGCCGAAGAACTCTATGAATTTCCGTCAACGTCCGGGTCTGGTCCCGCACGTGCTCGAGGACGTTGTCCAGGATCACGAGGTCGAAGGAGGCGTCGGGGTAGGGGAGCGCCTCGGCGACGCCGTGGCGGAGGTCGACGGCGACGTGGTGCTCCTCGGCACGGACGCGGCCGCGGTGGACGCTGGGCTCGTGGGGCTCGAGGCCGGCCGCGCGGGCGCCGGCCTCGGCGAAGGCGATGGGAACGCCGGCGTCGCCGCAGCCGACATCGAGGACGTCGGCAGCGCGGAGGTTGCGGTCCGGGAGGTATTTGCGGAGCGTTTCCAGGACGAAGTGCCCGCGGGCATACTCGCTGACGTAGAGGTTCTTCCAGGTGTCGAAGTTCGCGGAGTCCCACCAGTCGGCGCGCTGGGCCTCGAGGAGCGCGAGGTAGCGAGGCTCGAGGGCCGAGGTGTCGGTGCGGCTTGCGGCGGTTGAGCGCTCCACGCGGGCCTCGTGTCAGGCGGGGCGGGGGGCGTGGTCGAGAGACGCCACCAGGGTCCGGATGCTCTCTTCCAGCGGGATGGCGGGGGTCCAGCCGGTGGCGTCGGTGAGCCGGCGGGGGCTGCCGACCAGGGAGCGGATCTCGGCGGGCCGGAGGCGGTCCGCGGCGACGCGGATCTCGGGGCTCACCCCGACGGCGTCCTGCAGGAGCTGGAGGAGGCGGCGGAGGGAGCAGGAGCGGCCGGAGCAGACGTTGAAGACGCCGGAGGGGGCGTCTTCCATGAGGGTGATGTACGCGGCGGTCGCATCCCGCACGTCCAGGAAGTCGCGGTGGATGTCGAGGTTCCCGACGCGGAGCACCGGTGCCTGCGCGCCGTCCCGGATGTCCAGGAGCTGCCGGGCCCAGTTCACGGTGACGAAGGTGGGGCGCTGCCCGGGCCCGATCTGCTGGAAGCTACGGGTCTGGACGAGGCGCATCCGGGACGGATCGGCCAGGACGTCGGCGATGAGCTCCTGCGCGGCCTTGCTGGCGCCGTAGGGGGTGACCGGGCGGATCGGCATCTCCTCGGTGAGGGGTGTCTCCTCGGTGCCGTCGGCGCCGTAGACCTCCCCCGAGCTGACGAGCAGCACCGGCCGAGGACCGGCGGGGGCGGGGAGCCGGCGCAGGGCGGTGAGCAGGCGCAGCGCGCCGGTGGCGTTCACGTCGAAGGTGGTCTCGGGATCCTGCCAGCTCTCCGAGACGGAGGAGATCCCGGCGAGGTGGAGGACGGCCTCGGGGTCGGCCGCGGCGACCAGCTCCTCCACGCTGGTCGAGTCGCGCAGGTCGAAATCCCGCCAGGCCACGGCGGCCGCGATCTCTCCCGGGAGGGTCCCCGGGGCGGGGGAGGCGCCGCGAATGCCCCCCGTCACGGCGTGGCCGCGCTCCATCAGCGCCGCCACCAGATGCTGCCCGACGAAGCCGTCGGCGCCCGTGACCAGGACCCTCATCGGCTCCGGGCTCTCGTGGCGCGGGCACCGACGCGCGCCAGGTCCGCCTGCACCATCATGCGGACGAGCTCCTGGAAGTCGACGCGCGGCTCCCAGCCCAGGCGCGTCCGGGCAGCCGCGGAGTCGGCGACCAGGTGCTCGACCTCCGCCGGCCTGAGCAGCGCCGGGTCCTGCACCACGTAGTCGCGCCAGTCGAGATCGACGCTGCCGAACGCCGCGTCCAGGAAGTCCCGGACGCTGTGGGCCTGGCCGGTGCCGATCACGAAATCGGCGGCATCCTTCTGCTGGAGCATGCGCCACATGGCCTCGACGTAGTCCCCGGCGAACCCCCAGTCCCGCTTCGCTTCCAGGTTGCCCAGCTTCAGCTCGCCGAGCTGCCCCCGCTTGATGCGTGCGACGGCGTCCGTGATCTTCCGGGTCACGAACTCCAGCCCCCGCCGCGGGCTCTCGTGATTGAACAGGATCCCGCTCACGGCGAAGATGCCATAGCTCTCCCGGTAGTTCACCGTGGCCCAGTGGCCGTAGACCTTGGCGAAACCGTACGGGCTGCGGGGGTAGAATGGCGTCGTCTCCTTCTGCGGGACCTCGCGCACCATCCCGAACATCTCGCTGGACGAGGCCTGGTAGAACCGGATCGTCGGGTCCACCAGCCGGATCGCCTCGAGCACCCGCACCACCCCCAGCGCCGTCACCTGACCGGTCAGCTCCGGCTGCGTCCAGGACGTGTGGACGAAGGACTGCGCGGCCAGGTTGTACAGCTCCGCCGGCCGCGCCTGCTTCACCGCGGAGACCAGGGAATGGTAGTCGGTCACGTCGCCGTAGATCAGCTCGACCCGGTCCTGAAGGTGCGCGATCCGCTCGAAATTCACCGTGCTGGACCGCCGCACGAGCCCGTAGACGTCGTAGCCCTTCGCCAGCAACAGCTCCGCCAGATAGCTGCCGTCCTGGCCCGTAATCCCCGTGATCAGCGCGCGACGTCCCATCCGCTCGTGTTCCCCCGGTTCACCGTTCGGCCGGGGCCGGCGACCCGGCCCCCGCCAGCTCCGCATACAGGTCCACCAGCCGCCCCACCACCTCGTCCCACGCGAACTCCCGTTCCACGTGGGCCTGCCCCCCTCGTACTAGCCGCGCGGCGAGCGCAGGGTCGTCCTGGAGCCGCGCGATGGCGCCCGCGAGGGCCGCCTCGTCGCCCGGCGGGACCAGGAGCCCCGTCTCGCCGTCCCGTACGATGTCCACGATCCCGCCCGCCGCGCTCGCGATCACCGGTGTACCGTACCGCAGCGCCTCGATGAGGACCACCCCCAGCCCCTCCACGTCGCCCTTCGCGTCCACCACGGCCGGAAGGACGAAAACATCGCTCTCGGCGAACCGGCGCGAAAGCTCCTCCCGGGACACGAACCCGTGGAAGCGCACGGCCCCGGCGCTCCCCGACTCCCGGGCGGCCGCCTCGAGACGGCCGCGGTAGGGGCCGTCGCCCACCACGTGGAGCTCGATGTCGCGCCCCGCCCGCAGCCGGGCCACGGCGGCGATCAGGTGCTCGACTCCCTTCCGCTCGACCAGGCGGCCCACGAACAGCACGCGGAAGGGGCGGCCGCCCCTCCACGGCGCCGGGTCGCCCGGGACCTCCGGCTCGATCGTCGCCCCGAAAGGGATCCGCAGCACGGGCCGGTCGTACAGCTCCCGCACCATGGCCTCGGTCGACGACGAGATCGCCGTCACCGCATCCGCCGTCCGGATGACTCGCCGCAGGAACGGCTTCAGGTACGGCATCTTCCGCCGCACCCAGGTCAGCTCGACGCTGTAGAACGAGCAGACGAGCGGCACGCCCCCGGCCGCGCGCCCCGCCAGGCCGAACAGGGCGTGGGGAAGGGGCCAGTGGACGTGCAGCACATCGAAGGCGCCGGTCCGGGCCAGGCGGGCGGCGGCCCGGGACCCCGCGAGGACGTACCCGGGGAGAAGGGCCAGGTAGGCGGGCCGGTCGGCGACGCGGTCCGGCGCCGTCTGGTCGTGGGTCAGGTCCTCCCAGCGCGCGGGGGCGTAGCGGAAGCGGTGGACCCGGATCCCGTCCACGACCTGGTCGGCGCCGCCCCGGTAGGCCGGGGCCAGGACCTCGGCCTCGACGCCACGCGCGCCGAGGCGCTTCAGCGTCTCGACCAGCCAGGGGGTGATGAGATCGTCCGGGGCCCGCGGATACGCCGTTACGATCTGCAGGACCTTCACTTGTAGGCGCGTCCGCGGCAAGGTAGTTTCGGTTCCGCTCGCAACTTATCCCGCGACCTATCCTTCTTCAACCTACGGCGATGGAGGCTGGAATCGACCGTGTGCTCGTGGTCATCCCGACCTACGACGAGCGCGAGAACATTCCGCGCCTGGTGCCGCTGGTCCTCGAGCAGGACCCGCGCATCGAGGTGCTCATCATCGATGATGCCTCCCCCGACGGCACCGGGCACCTCGCCGACCGCCTCGCGGACGGGGATCCCCGCGTCCACGTCCTCCACAGGGCAGGGAAGCTCGGCCTCGGCACCGCCTACCTCGCCGGCTTCCGGTGGGGGCTCGCCCGCGACTACGACATCTTCTTCGAGATGGACGCCGACTTCTCCCACGACCCCGCCCACCTCCCGCAGTTCCTCGATGCGATCCGCCGGTTCGACGTCGTCCTCGGCTCCCGCTACCTGCACGGCCGCGTCACCGTGGTCAACTGGCCCATGGGACGCCTCCTCCTGTCCTACTTCGCGAACCTCTACGCCCGCGTCGTCACGGGACTTCCAGTAACGGATGCGACAGGAGGGTTCAAGTGCTTTCGGCGCAAGGTCCTGGAGGCCATGGACCTCGACCGCGTCCTGTCCGAGGGATACGCCTTCCAGATCGAGATGAGCCTGCGCGCTTGGCGCCGCGGCTTCGCCATCGGCGAGATCCCCATCGTCTTCGCGGACCGCGACATCGGCGAGTCCAAGATGTCCAGGCGCATCATCTGGGAAGCGGTCTGGCGCGTCTGGACCCTGCGCTTCCGCGACCTCTTCCGCCGCCTCTGAGCCCGTGGCCATCGCCGACCTCCTCTGGGCCTGTCCGCGCTGTGGCCTCGACCGCGGCCTCCGCGCGTCCGCCGATGGCCGCACCTGCGCCCGCTGCGCCACGCGCTACGACCGCGTCCGCGGGGCCCGCATCCGCGCCCGCTCCCCCGACGGCGCCGAACAGCTCCGGAGCGCCGCCGAATGGGTCGACGCCCTCCCGGACCCCGCCACCCTCCTCGGGGCAGGCGACCCGATCCGGACCGCCGCCGTGACCGCCCGCTTCGTCGCGCGCTATGACGTCGTGCGGGAGTCCGGCCGGTACGTGAACCGGATCGAGGTGTTCGGGGCGAAGTCGTCGGGAACGCTGGAAATGGCCGGGGAGCGGCTGGCGTACCGCGGGGAGGGGGGAGACCCCGTCGCGTGGCCATTCGAGGATCTCAGGGCCGTCCAGGCCAGTTCCCGGGCCCTCCAGATCCGCGGCGCCCACCACCCCCTCGCCTCCTTCGCCTTCAACGCGGACTCCAGCTTCCTCTGGGAGCGGCTCCTCGCCCTCGCGCTCGGCGACTTCTATCGACGCACCGGGCGCGGGGAGATCGTCGAGCTCCAGCCCAGGATCGTCACCCGGTGACCTTCTATCGCTTCATCCAGGGCGTCGTCCGGACGCTCTTCCCGCTGGCCGGGACGGTGGAGGTGACGGGGCTCGAGAACATCCCGCGAGAGGGCCCGTTCTTCCTCGTCGCAAACCACCAGAGCTATCTCGATCCGATGCTCATCCAGACGGTGGTGCCACGCGAGGTCTACACCATGGCCAAGAGCACGCAGTTCTCCGACCCCCTGACCGGCAGGATGCTCCGGCGCTTGAAGTCCTTTCCGGTGCGCCGCTTCGAGACCGACCCCCAGGCCGTCCGGATCGCCCTCCGCCGGCTCCACGAAGGCTACGGCGTGGGGATCTACATCGAGGGAGAACGCAGCTGGGACGGCCGGCTCCAGCCTCCGCGTCTCGGCGCGCTCCGCCTCATCCTCAAGGGCGGCGCTCCCGTGGTGCCGTGCGGGATCGCCGGCACCTACCACGTCTGGCCCCGCTGGGACCACGCCTTCCGGCGCGGACGCGTCAGGATCGCCTTCGGCCCGCCGCTCGACTTCGGCCGCGTGGAGCGGAGGGAGGACCGCGAGGCGGCGCTCCCGGCGGTGGGGGAGCGGATCATGGACACCCTCACGCACCTGTCAGGAGCGCCACGAGCCGACGGGCGGCAGCGGCCCGCGGGAGCGGACCACTTTCCACATTCCTGAACCCCCGTCCCATCCTCGATCGGTCGTGGGAGGGGAGGGATTCGAGGCCCCTGGCGTCTCCGCAAGTTTACATAATGTATATTATGCGTAGACGACCCGCCGGTACGCTCTCCGAGGGGCCGATGGTTGGTCCGGTCAGGGCTGACCGGCGTCGGTGTCGAGGCTCCCGGTGTCGGGGCCCACGGGATCCGGGCTGACGCCCGGGGCGAGAGGCGCCGCGTTCCCGCCCGCGGCGGCGCGGGCGCGTGCTTCGGCGAGCCACATCTCGAAGTAGCCGCGACCGGCCTCGTCGGTGTCGAAGGTGCCGAGGACGCGCTCGTAGAGGTCGGCGGCCGCGTCGGCGTCGCCGTTCTGGAGGCGAACGCGGGCGGCATCCGCGAGGGATTCCCGCGCCTGGAACGGGAACCGCGCGGCGTCGGCGATGCGGAGGTAGAGGCGGATGGCCTGTTCGTGGTCCCCGACGGCCTCGAATGCGGCGGCCTGGACGCGGGCGGCGGCCATGCCGAGAGGCTCGTCGACGTCCTCGGCCAGGGTCCCGAGTACCTCGCCGGCCCGGCGCGCCTGTCCTTCCTGGAGGAGGATCTCGGCCAGGACGAGGCGTGCCTGCCGCCCGGCCTCCGTGGAGCCGAAGCGATCGACGAATCCCTGGAGGTCCCGGATGGCCAGCTGGAAGTTCCCGCTGGCGATGGTGCCCTGGAGCTCGGTGAAGCGCTGGGTGGCCTGGGTCTCGAGAGTGCGCTGGTAGTTGACGTAGTAGAGGAAGCCGGCGACCAGCAGGATGACCGCGACGACGGCGATGCTCAGGGTCCGCTGGTGCTTCCTGGCCCAGGCGACGGTGCGCTCCACGCCGGAGACGAACACGTCATCGGGGCCCTCTTTGGAATCCCGGTGAACCCGGGAGGACGTCGGGTGTCTGGCCATTCGTGGCGAACTTGAAAAAAAGGAGCCGCATCGTGTGAGGACGCGGCAAAACGCAGCGAGCGCGGGAAGTTACCGAGGCGTCCCCGCCGAGTCAACGGAAGCCCCGCGCACAGCGGCGGGTTCTCGCGGCCTCGACGCCCCGGGGGCTGCACTGGAAGCGGCTCCCGGGGCCGTCGCCGCGCCCGTGTCGCCGGGTGCCGGCCGGGGTGCGGGCGCCTGGCGGACCCCGCCCTCCCCCGTCGTGGCGGGTCCGCCGCGGGTGTAATCGGGGGTCCGGTACTCGCTCGTGTTGCGGGCGGGTCGTCGCGAGGCCAGGGCGAAGGCGATCAGGTCGTCGCCGGTGGGGGTCCCGAAGTGAAAGCTGCCGCCCGAGGGGACGACGACGTACTGCACGCCGCCCACCTCGTACGTGACCGGGCCGCCGTGGACTCCGGCGCCCGTGGGAAACTGCCAGAGCAGCTCGCCCGTCCCGGCGGCGAAGGCGTCGAAGGTCCCGCTCCCCTGGCCGATGAAGAGGAGCCCTCCGGCCGTGGCGAGGGCGCCGGAGTGGACGGGACGCGGGGTGCGCTTCTGCCACCGGATGCTGCCATCCCCGAGATCGATGGCGGTCACCGTCCCCCACTGGTCCTCGCCGGGGGCGAAGCGCACGGTGCCGCCGAGCCACAGCTCGCCGCGGCGGTACGGCTCCGCCGCCGATGTGTAGACCATCGGCTGATGGACGCCGCCGACGTAGACGGTGCCGGAGCGAGGGTCGTAGGCCACCGGTGCCCCGGCATTGCCGCCGTTGACGCCTGGCGCCATGCGGATGCCGCCCTCCTCCGGGTACGCGGTGAAGAGCCCCTCCTGGGGGACGAAGTTGTCAGAGCGCAGCACCGGCCGACCGGTCCGGGCCTCGAAGACGTAGACCCATCCCGTGCGTCCGGCGAATCCGACGAACGTCCCCCCTCCCCTCTCGAAGAGGAAGGGCGGGCTCCCGCCGGAGAGCCCCCAGACATCGTGCGGGAGGTACTGGGCGTGCCAGGCGACCCGTCCGGTTCTGGCGTCGAGCGCCACGATGGACCCCGAGTACAGGTTGTCGCCCGGCCGGATGGAGCCGTCGAGCAGCGGCGCCGGCGCCTCCACGTTCACGAACAGCCGGTTCGTGGCCGCGTCGTAGGCCGGCGTGGTGGCGATCCCGCCGCCTCCCACGTTCCAGCTCCACCGCGTGTTGAAGCTGTCCGCCCGCTCGCCGGGGAGGTCGCGGTTGAGCGTGGTCCCGAATGGCTCCGTCTCGGTCCACGCACCCCACCACCCCGTGGAATCGTCCGGAACGGTGAACCACCGCCACCGCTCCACCCCCGTCCGCGCGTCCAGCGCGGCCAGGAACCCCCGGATGCCGTACCGCTCCCCCGCCACCCCGACGAAGACCTGCCCGCCCACGGCGAGGGGCGCCATCGTCGCGCTGTAGCCGGCGGCCGGATCCGCCAGCCGGCGCTCCCAGGCGGGCCGGCCGGTCCGGGCGTCCAGCGCGATCGCGCGCGCGTCGGGCGATACGACGTATACCATTTCACCGTAAGCACTTACGCCGCCGTTCGTGGCGCCGCAACAGAGCGTCACGATCTCAGGCTCCGGATCGTACGTCCAGAGCTCCTCTCCGGTGGCGGCGTTCAGGGCGATGACGCGCCCCCCCGCGCTCGTGGCGTACAGCGTGTTCCCCACCACCACCGGTGTCGTCTCGAGCGCGCCCTCGATCCCGGTGGAATGGATCCACGCCGGCACCAGCTCGTCCACATTGCCCGTGCCGATCTGGTCGAGGGGCGAGAAGCGGCGGTTGGCGAGGTCGCCGCCGGTGAGCGGCCAGTCCCGGCCGGGGCCCGCGGCAAGCACGGTGTCCGTGACCGCCGGGAAGGCGGGAGCGGGAATGGAGCCGCCCCGGGCGCCCTGGAGCGACCCCGAGTCCTCGTCGGCGCAGCCGGCCAGGCCGAAGAGGGTGACAGCGACGAGCGCGGCCGGCGCGCGGCGGCGGGGCTTCGAGCGATTCATGGACGGCTCGCTTCGCTGATCTGGTCGGGTCATCGCGCAGGGGCGGCGGGCAAGAAGGATACCAGATGCGGCGCCCCGGGGAGGGGTGGCGTATGGCTTGCAATGCCGGCCAACGCGGATCGGCAATTCCACGACCAGCGAGGCTCGGGCGGACCATCGATGGCAGCAGCCCGGTTCGGGCGAGCGGCACGACTCGCCCTCTTCAGCCTGACGGTATTCGGCTCGGCGGCGTGTGCGAAGCCGGCGGTCGTGGAGGCGTATCCTCACCTCGAGGAGTACGCGGGCCGGGAGATCGACGAGGTCGAGTTCGTGAACCCGGAGCCGTTCAGCGAGGACTCCCTGGACACGTTGACGGAGACCGAGCCCACGAAGTGCCGGCTGCTCGGCATCCTGCCGTTCTGCTTCCCGGGCACGAACTGGGGGCTCAAGCGCCGCCACATCGACCTGGGCACGATCGGTTCCGACCTGGCGCGCCTCCACCTCCTGTACCGCCAGAGCGGGTATTTCGGGACGGAGGTGGTGCCGGAGATCGAGGAGATCGGAGGCGAGGATGGACCGGTCGCGGTGTTCTTCGTGGTGCGACGGGGCGATGGCGTGGTCCTGGACTCCGTCGTCGTCGAGGGAACGGAAGGGATCGCCGACCCCGACTCGCTCGAGGCGCAGCTGCCACTCCAGCCGGGTGACCTGTTCCACCTCGGCCGCTTCCTCGCCTCCGCCGACACGGTCCGCCGGGCACTGTTCGTCCGCGGCCACGCCTACGCCGAGGTTCTCCGCAACTATTCCGTCGACACCATCCAGGACCGCGCGACCGCGTGGCTGGTGGCGGTGCCGGGCCCGCGCGTCGTGGTGGACTCCATCGTCATCCAGGGCGCGGACAAGCTGAACCGGGGCACGGCGCTCCGTCACGTCACGTTCGAGCAGGGCGACCTGCTGCAGCTGAGGAAGCTGTCGGAGAGCCAGCGCAACCTGTACGAGCTGGAGCTCGTGCAGTTCGCGGGGGTCGTGGTCGCTCCCGACTCGATCCAGCTCACACCCGCGGACAGTACCACCGCAACGGTGCTGATCCAGCTCGTGGAGGCGCCGGAGCACGTGGTGGAGGCGTCGGCGGGGTACGGTACCATCGAGTGCGGCCGGCTCACGGCCCAGTGGACGGACCGCAGCTTCCTGACGAGCGCGCGCCGCCTCTCGCTGACGGGCTCCCTGAGCCGGATCGGCATCGGGGAGCCCACCGACTTCGCCGGCAGCTCCCTCTGCCAGGCCGCGAACGACACCGTGGCGCGCGACCTCGACTACCGCCTCGCCGGCGAGCTGTCCCAGCCGTACTTCTTCACTCCGAGGAACCAGATCGCCCTCGGGGCCTGGGTGGAGCGTCAGTCGGAGCCGGGTCTGTATCAGCGGACCGCGCAAGGTGCCCGGTTCAACCTCGTCCACCGCCTCGCCGTCCGGGAAGTGCTCACCGGCACGGTGGAGGCGGAGCGGCGCGTGACGGAAGCGGTGCCCGCGCTCTACTGCTACGCCTTCCTCGTGTGCGACCCGGCGGACCTGGCGGCACTCGCCGAGCCGCGCTGGCGCAACGCCATCGGCGTCTCCTGGCTGCGGGACCGCGGCAACAGCCCCGTGGACCCCACGCGTGGCTACGTCGTGCGGGTGGGAACGCAGTGGGCCACGCCCCTGCTGGGCTCCAGCTACGACTTCGTCCGGACCAGCGCGGACGGCTCGATCTACCGGCCGGTCCGCCCCGGGTGGGTGCTCGCCGGCCGGCTGCGTGTCGGCACGTTCATCACCGACGCCACCATCGGCGGCCAGGACGACTTCATCGCCCCGGAGGAGCGCTTCTTCGCCGGCGGCGCGTCGAGCGTTCGGGGTTTCAGGCGAGGCGAGCTGGGCCCCGGGATCTGGCTGTTCCGCAACCGGGACAACGTGCAGCCGGAGGAGGTCAACACCCTGGACCGCGACCTGGACGTGGCTTTCATCCCGTCGGGCGGGACGTCGGTCGCGGTCACCAGCGTCGAGCTGCGCTTCCCCTCCCCGTTCCTCTCGGACCTCACGCGGATGGCCGCGTTCGTTGACGCGGGTACCGTCGGGCTCGAGCCGGTCTGGAAGCTGACATCGAGCTGGGCCGTGACACCCGGGGTCGGGATCCGCATCCGCACCCCCGTGGGCCCGGCGCGGATCGATTTCGCGTACAACCCGTACCCGGAGCCGCGGGCGCCGCTGTTCGTGCCTGATCCGGATACGAACACGCTCCTTCGCGTGGACGGCTCGTATCGGCCCCACGACCCCGGCATCTGGGAGCGGTTCCGGATCCACGTCGCCGTGGGGCAGGCGTTCTGATGACCGCCGAGCGCACCGGTCGCGGCCGGCTCCCGGCGGGGATCGTCGCGGGGCTCACCTTCGCCGCGGGGCTGGTGATCCTCCTCTTCCTCCTCCAGGAGGGGGGCGGGGACGCGCTTACCGGCGCCGCGTCGCTGGATTTCAACATCGAGGGATTCGAGGAGGGGATCGACCAGCGGCTCGACCCCGTCGCGCTCCGTCCCGCGGGCGCGGTCCGGGTGCGGGTGGGCCAGGTGGTGTGGCGGGACGCGGCGGGCCGGCCGTTCCTGGACGTACCGTCCGCCGTCTTCGTGGTGGATTTTTCCGGTGGGGGCGGGGCCGCCCTGCGTGTGGCCAGCGGCGAGATCTCGCGCCCGCAGATCCGGCTGGTGCGGGACGGGCGCGGGCGGTGGAACTACCAGCCCGCGCTGGCACCGCTGCTCAACGGAAACGGGGGCGAGGGCGGGCGCGGCGGCGGCGGGCTGTCGATGACGCTGGCGAACATCGTCGTCCGGGAGGGCGAGATCATCATCGAGCTTCCCGACACCCGCATCGCCGCGCGCTCGCTGGAAGTCCGCCTCGCGTCCGGAAGGATCGGCGGCACGGCACCCCCCACGTTCCACCTCGCATCGGCCGAAGCCGCCCTCGAGCTCCCGGATACGGCCGGCGGGACGCTCACGCGCGCGGTCGCGCTGGAGGACGCGCGTCTGCGGCTCGTGGACGGCGGGGTGGCGTTCGAGATCGAGAGTGGCGCTTTCGGCTCCTCGACCTTCGCCGACGCGTCGGGGATCTGGAACCCGGAGCTCGGCGGCCTGGGGCTCGACGCGGAGCTCCGCGCGGAGGGGTTCCGGATCGCGGACCTGCCCTGGCTCCGGGCCGAGGTCCCCGCCGATGCCACCGGCTCCTTCCGGCTGCGCATCCAGCCGGCGGGTGGCGGGCAGACCGCCGTGACGCTGACGTCCCTCGCGATCACCGCTCCCGGCTCGTCCGCCAGCGGGTCGCTCCGGGCGGTGTTCGGCGCGGGAGGGTTCACGCTCGAATCGGTGGACCTGCGGGTGGACCCCCTCGCGCTCTCGCTGGTGGAAGCGTTCACGGGGCCCCTGCCCTACACCGGCTCGCTCCGCGGCACCCTGAGGGGGAGCGGCGGCCAGATCCGCTTCGACCTCCGGGCGACCCTCGCCACCAGCGTCGCCGCCGCCCCCTTCGAGACGCAGCTCGAGGGGCAGGTCTCCTTCACGCCCGCCGGGCTCGCCCTGGACCGCATCACCACCACCCTGGACCGCGTTCCCCTGACCGCGCTCGACGCGATCGTGCCCGGGCTCCCGTTCGCGGGCCCCGTCAGCGGGACCGTCACGCTGACCGGGCTCCCCTCCGAAGAACCGGTGCGGATGGACGTCCGCCTCGAGGCCGGCGGCGGGATCGTCACCGTGGCGGGGATCGTCGACCTCACCGGACCCGTCCCCGCGTACGACGTGAGCGGCACCCTCGTGGGGGTGGAGCTCCGGTCCATCTTCGAACCGGCCATGCCGCCGGCCCAGATGCACGCGACGTTCGATCTCGAGGGCAGGGGCACCCAGCTCGCCACCGCGGACGCGGACGTCCGGCTCAACGGCACCTTCACGGGGTGGCGTTCGGAGCCCGGGGACACGATCGCGCTCCGCGCCAACCTCTCCGCGGGGCGGCTGGACGTCCAGGCGGGGCACCTCGAGCTCGGCCCCGTTGCGCTGGCCGCCGAGGGCCAGTGGGCGCTCGTGGGCGGCGGCGGCGGCGCGATCCGCTACGCCCTCCAGGTTGCGTCGCTGGATCCCCTGGCGCCGTACCTGCCACCGGACCCGCAGGGGCGGGCGCGCTTCGCCCGCGGGGCCCTCGAGGCCGAAGGCCAGGTGTCCGGCACCCTCGACGCGCCGCAGCTCTCCGGCCGCGTCCAGGCCCGGGATTTCCGCTTCGGCGAGTGGGCGGCGGAACGGCTCGAGGCCGATTACACCAGCCGCTTCGGGGAAGCCCGGTTCCCCGCCATCGAAGCGGAGATCGCGGGCCGTCAGATCCGCACGCCTTCGGGCGACTTCGCGACACTGGAGCTGGACGTGGACTTCACGGGTCCCACCTTCGAGGTGGCGCTCAGCGCCGAGCAGCTGGGCGGGGGCGTCCTCCAGCTGCAGGCGTCCGGCCTGGTCGAGGAGGCCGGCGGTCGCGCGATCGAGCTCCGGGTGGTCGAGGTGGATTTCGAGGACCAGCGCTGGCGCCTCCCTTCCCCCGCCCGCATCGCGTGGACCGCCGGCAACGCGGTCCGCGTCGAGGGCCTGCGAATGGAGCAGACCGGCGGCGAGGGGCACCTGGGCGTGGCCGGCACCGTCGCGCCGCTCGATCAGGCGGACTTCGTGGTCGATGTGCACAGGGTCCCCGTGGCGGAGCTCAGCGGCCTGCTGGGGGTCGATCTCGGCATCGAGGGCGAGCTCTCCCTCGACGGCACGGTCCGCGGGCCCTCCGACGCACCCGATATCGACCTGAACCTCACCCTGATGGAGGGCACGGTCCGGGACGTGGCCGTACGGACCGCCCGGGCGACGGTGCGCTACGAGGGGACCGAGCTCATCGTGGACGGGACCGCTGTCCTTGGCGACTCGGCCCGCGTGGAGCTGAATGGCCGGATCCCCGCGCGCCTCGCTCTCGGGCTGCCGCCTTCGCTCGAAATGGTGGACGGCCGGGAGATGGACGTGCGCCTGGTCACCGACGACTTCCCCCTCCGGACGCTGGACCCCGGGATCCGCTCGGTGCAGGATCTGGAAGGGCTCCTGCGAGCAGACGTCCGGATCGCGGGCACGTTCGATCAGCCCCGCCTGACCGGGGATATCCAGCTCGCGGACGGCGCCGTGACGGTCCCGATGCTGGACAAGCGCTACACGGACATCGCCGGGCTCGCGACCTTCTCCGGCCGCGAGCTCCGGGTCCAGCGCATGGTCGTCCACTCGGGCGGCACCGCCACCCTCGAAGGACGGATGACCTTCGCGGAGCTCACCAACCCGGTTTTCGACCTGACCGCCACGCTGGACGGGTTCCAGCCCCAGGGAGTGGGCAGCGCGGACGACGCGGCCGCCACCGGCCGCCTCCGCCTGTCCGGCCCCCTCAGCCGCCCCGTCGTCTCCGGGCGGGTGGTCATGGATGACGGCTCCGTCAGCCTCGCGCCGTTCACGGGCGGCGACCGGCTGGGAGACCGGCTCGTGGGCGTGGCCGAAACCTTCGCCCCCATCGCCACCTGGGAGCTCGACATCCCGGGCTCGAGGGAGCCGCCCGTCCGCGTGACCAACCTCCAGTTCGTCGCCGGGACAGACCTCTGGTTCGTCACGGACGAGGCCCGGGCGCAGCTGCGCGGGACGCTCGACCTGGAAACCGTCGGGAACGATCTCACCATCCAGGGCACGCTGATGGGCGAGCAGGGCACGTTCAATCTCCGCGTCGGACCGGTGACGAGACGGTTCAATATCGTCTCCGCGAACATCCGGTTTTTCGGCTCGCCGGACCCGAATCCCGGGCTGGACATCACGGCCTCACGCAGCGTCGCGACGGTGGCGGAAGGCGGCGTGATCGACGTACGGGTCCGGATCACGGGCAACCTCAACAACCCCCATCTGTCTCTCGGCAGCGCCGAGGGCGTCGCGATCGCCGAATCCGAGCTGCTGAGCCTGATCCTGTTCGGGCGACAATCGTACACGGCCGGTGACGTGCCGCTCGGCGGCCAGCAGGGTCTCTACGGCCGGATCTCCGACATCGGCACCCTCTTCGGCGGCTACGACCTCCTGTCTGCCGAGCTCGGCGAGGTCGACTTCCTCGAGGGGCTGGATCAGTTCCAGCTTCAGCAGCGCGGCGCCGGGCTCTTCGACTTCCAGAACATCTGGATCATCGCCGGCGAGCAGTTCAGCATCGGCAGCGAGGATGTGCTGGTCACGCTGGAAACCCCGCTCCAGCAGGGCAACGAGCTCTTCGTCCTCGCCGCGGAATGGCGGATCGACCGGCAGTGGACCCTCGAGCTGAGCTGGGAGCCGGAGCGGTACATGGGCGCGATCGGAGCGGGGCGTCTCCCGGTCCCCGTCAACGACATCGGCGTGGACCGGCAGGTCCTGCTGGTGATCAGGCGGCGGTGGACCTATTGACGTACTCCAGCGCCGCCCGCGCCACCTGGCGGCGCATCTCCCGCACGGTCTGCTCGGCGACGAGCTGGCGGCCGTTCCCCGCCCCTTCCAGACGCGCGGCCCACGCCGGCGCCCCCGGCCAGACGACGACCTGGGCGCCGTCCGCCCCCAGTCCGCTCCCGTCCCCCGCCGCGCTCGCTCGCTCCACCCGGATCCGGCTGGCGGGTCCCACCAGCCCGTGCTCGAGCGCCTGCCCCAGCTCCCGGGCCAGCCCCTCCGTCCCCACCACCACGACGACGGGGCCGCGTCGGGCGCGGTCCCGGACCTCGTCCAGAAGCTCCGGGGCGAGGGTGGCGTGAACGACGGGCAGGTGATGCTGGCGCGGGCGCAGCCGGAGCGACATGGTGGGGGTCGCCACGGCGAACGGTGCCTCCCGCAGCGGCCCGGAGTGGGCCGGAAGGTCCCGGACGCGACAGCCGGCGCAGTCGAGGCCGGTGCGGGTGATCAGCTCCCGAGCCAGGAGGGCCGCGTGGTCGTCGTCATCGTCCACCACCGGGATCCGGTGGCTCTCCACCGCTGCCACCGCGTGGAGCATGCGGGCGACGGAGCTCGAATCGAGGCCCAGCTCCGTCGCCGCGGTCAGCGTCTGCTCGAGCCACTGCCGGTGGAGCCTCCGCAGCGGATCACCGCTCTCCTCCCGGGAATCGGCGCTCCGGAGGTAGACGCCGGAGCGCGCCGCCACCTGGACCAGCCCCTCCTGCTCCAGGTGGCGGTACGCGGCGGCCGCCGTCTTGCGATCCACTTCCTCGAGAAGCGCGACGTCCCGCACGCTCGGAAGGCGATCGCCCGGGCTCCAGCAGCCGAAGTACCGGCCGAGCAGGATCCGCTCCCGCAGCCGGTCAAGCACGATCGAACCCGCCTTGCGCGCCACGGCCGTTCGCGTCCTCTTTCCTGGGGATTCTGCGTTCCGTAGCAGCGCAGGTAGCAAGCGGTGTTCCACTTGGAGAGCTCCCCGCCCGTGCTGAAGATCCTCGTCCTCGCCATCCTCCCCCACGCCGCCGTCCAGGACGGCGCGCTGGCCCGGCAGGAACACGGCCCCGACGCGCGCGCCCTCGCCCGCGCGGCTCGCACCGCCGCCTTCCACTACGAGTCGCTCCAGCGACGCCTGGCCCCCGCGACGAACGACGGCGGCCGGAGAGCGGACCAGTGCGACGAGCGGATCGGCCGCTTCTGCTTCTGGTACGACTCCCCTTCGGACACCCCCGACCCCCCGCCCCCGCCGGAGCCCCCCGCGGTCGCCGACGCCCGGACCGTCGCGGTTCGCGCCCACCGCCGCTGGTTCTCCGCCCAGCCGGAGCACCCCGAGGCGGCCGGGTTCCTCGTCCGCTTCCTGGTGGAGTCCGGGCGTACCGGCGAAGCCGCGGCGGCCGCCCGTACCCACGTCTGGGCGGCGAAGCGTGATCCGGCCGCGCTGCTCCTGCTGGGGATGGCCCTCCACGAGGGCGGCGATTTCGCCGCGGCGGAGGCCCTGTTCGACAGCGCCCGGGCGGGGATGGACGACGAGCGGCGCCGTCGTCTGGACGACGTGCGGGTCCTGCTGGAGCGGCGGGAGCGGGCCGCCTATGGCGACCTTTCACCCGCCGAGCGGGAGGCCTACAACCGCCGTTTCTGGGCGCTCTCCGACCCCTCCCTGCTCGAGCCGGGAAACGAGCGCCGGACGGCCCATTACGCCCGCCACGCCTGGAGCGCCATCCTCGCGGAGGCGCCCCGCGTGCGGGGCAAGATCTCCTGGGGAAAGGACCACGAGGAGATCCTCCTGCGCTTCGGGATCGCATCGGGCCGCAAGCGGATCCGCGACTTCCAGCCCCACCTCCTCTCGGCGGATCCGCGCTTCATCGAGAGCTTCGATCCGGCGTCCGTGGCGCTCGTGCCCGCGGCCCTCCTGACCCGCGGCCTGCCGGAGGCGCCGCCGCCGGGCATCCGCCACGAGCTGGTCCGCGACACCGCGCCCTCCGCGTACGCGCCGGTCCGGCTCCGCCTGCGGGCCATGGACCACGTGGCCACCCGGATTCCCGATGGGACCGGGGCGGTCCTGCGCGTGGACGCGGTCCTCGCCCCGGATACCACGGAGCCCCGGACGCCCGTGGCACCGCGCGGGATCCTCGCGGTCCTCGACACCTCCGGCACCGAGGTGCTCCGCGTGGCCGCCACGGTCCGCGCCGGGTCCGCGTCCGGGACCGCGCTCTCCGCTTCGGCGCGGGTCCCGCCCGGGGCATGGGTCTACCGCGTCGAGATGCTCGACGACTCCACCCGCCTCGCAGGCCTCTCGCAGTACCGCGTGGACATCGACGCGCCGCGAACCGTCGCTGCCGGCGTCGAGGATTTCGCCCTCAGCGACCTCATCGTGGCGGCGCCGTTCGGGGACTCCCTCCCCTCCGCTTACGACGATCCGGTCCTCGAACCGCACCCTTCCCTCGTCCTGCCCACCGGCTCGCGGGTGGGCCTTTTCGCCCTCGCCCGCGGACTCCGGCGCGACGGCCGCTATTCTGTGGAGTGGTCGGTGGAGCGGGAGGCGGAAGGGTCCATCCTGGGGCAGGCCGTGCGGTGGCTCGGGCGCCAGCTCGGGATCGTGGAGCGGGAGCAGCCCCTGCGGATCCGCTGGGACGATGTCGCGGGGGGCGGCGTCGCTCCGGTCGCCGTGAACATGGACCTGTCGAGGGCGGATGCCGGGCTCTATCGCATCGGCCTGCGCGTGATCGACGCCGCTACGGGCGAGGCGCGGACGTCCCAGCGGCGGGTGCGGCTCTCGGCCGAGCGACCCGGCCCACCTCGAGACTGAGCCCGATGTCCAGCCGGAGCACCCGCAGCACCTCGCGCGTGGCATCGGCGAAGGGCGCCGCCCGCGCGGCGGCGAACGTCAGCCGCAGCGTGTCCCCGGCCGCCACCGGCGCATCCGCGGGCGCGAGCCCGGCCGGCGTGCGGAGATAGTGCGCGGACGCCTGCACCCGCCCCGTCAGCGCCCCACGGATCGGGATGATCGCCCCGAGCGCCCCGAGCACCGAGGGGGACGCCTCCCCGGTCAGCGAGCCCGCCCCGGGGAACGACGTGTCTGCCGCTTCCACCCGCACGAGGGCCACGCCGAGCTCCGCGTATGGCTGCACGCGTCGCCCCGACGGCAGCCGGAACCGGAGCGCTCCCTCCGCGGCGAGGACGGAGAGATCGGTCGAGGCCGGCCCCGCCAGCCCCCGGGCGCCCCGCTCGTACGCCTCCTCGCCGGCGTAGCCGGCCACGAGGGTGGCTCGCCCCAGGGTGAGCCCTGCGCGGACGGCCCAGGCCGGCGTGAGCCCCACGAGGGCGGATCCCCCCACCTGGAACCCGTCCTCCGCGCCGAGCGTCCTGGCCAGGGTATCCGCTGCCGTCGGGACCCCCGCTTCGTCCACGACTTCCGCCAGGACCGGCTGCGCCTGGAGATCCCCGACGCCGAGCGTCCCGAGCGTGACGGAGAACGCGACCCTGGGTGCGGCGTACGGAGGCGCGGGTGGACGTGTCGGACTCGCCGCGTCCGGCCCCTGCGCCGCGGCCTCCCGGGGCGGCAGCGCGGCCAGGAGCGCCGGCAGGAGGAGGACGGCCGCGGCGCGCACCGGGAGGAGAGGCGTGGCCGCGCCGCGCACCGTCAGGGGCGTCCGGCCGTCGCGGGGGCAGGCGGCACGCCGGCTCCCGGCCGGGGAGCGCCAGCGGTCCTGCGCCAGATGATCGCGGCGCCGATCACCAGCGCGATGCTGGCGATCTGGGAAGTGGTGAGCCCGAGCAGGAACAGGTCCGTCTTCGCCCGGACGAACTCCACGAGGAACCGCTCGATCGCGTAAAGGACCATGTATACCGCGAAGAGGCGACCCGGCCTCAGCGTTCCGGAGAGGCGCCACAGGATCGCGAACATGATGAGCGCCGCGCCGACCTCGTACAGCTGCGTCGGGTGGACCGCGAGCACCGCGGTGTCCGGGATCTCGGCCGCGATCCGGGTCCCGATGGATCGGAAGTACCCGGCGGTGCTCGGCGGGTACCCTTCCGGGAAGGCGATGCCGACCCAGGAGTCCGTGGGGCGGCCGTAGTCGTCGCCCACGAGGAAGCAGCCGACGCGGCCGACGGCATAGCCGATGGCGAGGGCCGGCGCCGTCGCATCGAAGGTCTGTGCCAGCGGCAGCTTCCGCTTCCTCACCTGCCAGTAGAACGCGCTGACGCCGCCGATGAACCCGCCGTACCAGACGAGTCCGCCCCGGTTCGTCAGCTCGCGCAGCGGATTCGCCGCGAGGTCGTCCAGGTGGAGCCCGATGTAGTAGAGCTTGGCGCCGAGGATCCCGCCCAGGGCGACCCAGAGCAGCATGTCCCACGCGAGCTCCGGGTCCATCCCCCGTTTCCCGAGCTGCTTCCCCAGGACCCATGCCCCCACCACGAAGGAGAGGAACATCATGAGCCCGAAGGACGTGACGGTGAAATCACCGATGCGGAAGAGGACGGGGTACATCGAAGCTCCGAAGCCTGGCTCAGCGTTCCGTGATGGTCCGGGTCATGCCCCGCGCCGGCGCCGAGGACATGGGGGTCGTCCCGCGCCGGAAGTTAGTCGTCGGGGCCGGTCGGGGCGAGGGTGGGGCGCGTGGGCGTGACCGTGGAAGCGTGCCGCGACTCCGCTTATGGCCCCGCCCGCTCCTCCGTCGGGGCGGTCCACCGCCTAACCGCCACCACGACCAGCGCGGCGCCCGCCAGGAGGGCAAGGGCCGGCAGGAGATACACGAGGAGGTTGAAGCCGCTGGCGCGGGGCTCGAGCAGCACCCACTCGCCGTACTTGCTGACGAAATAGCCCCGGACCTCCGCGTCGGTGTAGCCCTGCCCGACCTGGGTCCGGATGAGGTCCTTCATCTGGAGGGCCAGCGGCGACGGGGAGTCCTGGATGGAGAGGCCCTGGCAGACGGGGCAGCGCAGCTCCGCGGCGAGCCGCGTCGCCCGGGCTTCGAGCCCGGGGTCCCGGGCGACCGCCCGGGCGATGTCGGCCACGGCGTCCTGTCCCGCGACGCCGGCGGGCTCGGCCAGAGGGGTCGCCTCCTGGGCAGCCGCGCGGCCGGCCATCAGCAGGAGCGCCAGGAGCGCCGCGGCCACCGCCCTCCCGCTCATGCGCCGGGCTCCGCCGTCGTGCCGGAGTCCGCATCCACCGCCGGCGCGGGCTCGGCCAGCAGCGCCTCGATCTCCTCCACGAGCTGCTGCTCGGTGACGGCGCTGAAGACCTTGCGGCGGACCACGCCGTCACGGCCTATGAAGAACGTCTCGGGGACCCCGACCAGCCCGTAATCGATGGCCACGAGCTGTCCGGGATCCAGGAGCGCCGGGTAGCTCTGACCGCCGAGCTGCCGGATGTAGCTGCGCACGGCCGCCGGCGTGTCGTTGTACACGATCCCGTAGAACCGCACGCCGCGGTCCGCGTAGCGCGCGGCGGTGCGCGTGAGGCCGCGGTGCTCGACCCGACAGGGGCCGCACCACGAGGCGAAGAAATTCAGGACGACGACCTGGCCGCGCAGATCGGCGAGCCGGACCGTCTCGCCCGTGGTCTCCTCCCCGCCCACCGCCGGGCCCTGCACCGCCAGCACCGGCAGCGCGAACGCGGGGGCCGGAAGGCCCACCAGCGGGGACGGGATGAGCCGCGGGTCACCGCGTCGCAGCCCGAAGGCGAACAGGGCGATCAGCGGGATCGCCACGAGCATGGCGAAGCCCGCCCGCTTCCAGCTCATGCGGTCACCTGCTCCCGCACCCGGACCGGCGCCCGCGCCACCGCGTCATCGGCGCGGCGGCCCCGATAGCGGAGGGCGACGAGGGCACCCCCGCCGATCATGAGGCCGCCCACCCAGATCCAGGCGACGAGCGGCTCGATGAGCGCCCGGATGGTGATGCTGGAGCCGTCCCGCTCGAACGCCATGAGGTTGATATAGAGATCCTCGTGGGCTCGCGACCGGACGGCGGGGGTGGAGATCGGCTGGTCGCTCATCTGGTAGTAGTTGAGCCGGGGATCCAGCGTCCCGATCCGCTTCCCACCCTTGAAGATCCCCAGCTCCGCGGCCACCACGAAGCGACGCGGCTCCTCCCGCGCCCAGATGTCGTCGTAGCGGATCGTGTAGTCGCCCACCGTGAAGCTCTCGCCCCGCCCCAGCGTCGCTTCCCGGTCCGTGGTGAACGTGGAGGAGCCCAGGATCCCGGTGGCGACCACCAGCACGCCGATGTGGGCGGTATAGCCGCCGAACCGCCGCGGATTCGCGGCGACCAGCCGGCCGAACGCCACGAGGGGGTTCTCGCCGTGGGCACGCATCCGCGCCCGGGCCCCGGAGACGAACTCGCCAACGTTCCCGGTCAGGGCGAAGCCGGCGAAGGCGAACCCCGCCAGCGCGAGCGGGGACCTCGCCCCCCACAGGAACGCCAGCGCGCCCGCGAGGAACCCGACGACGGCCGGAGCAGCGAAGCGCCGGAGGTGCCGCCGGTCCGCGCGTCCCCACGGCAGGACGGGCCCCACCCCGACCAGGAAGAGGAGCATGACCGCGAGCGGCAGCGTCATCCGGTTGAAGAACGGCTCTCCCACCGTGACCCGCACCCCGCGGGCGGCCTCGGCCACCAGAGGGAACAGGGTCCCCAGCAGGACCGTGAAGGTGAACGCCACCAGCACCAGGTTGTTCAGCAGGAACACCGTCTCCCGCGACGCCGGCGAATCCAGCCGCCCTTCGCTGTGCAGGTCCCCGCTGCGCCCCGCGACGAGGGCGAGGCTGGCGAGCAGCACCACGGCGATGAACGCGAGGAAGTAGTAGCCGATCGGCCCCTCCGCGAAGGCGTGCACGGAAGAGAGGATCCCGCTGCGGGTGAGGAACGTGCCCAGGATCGTCAGGACGAAGGTGGCGATGATCAGGCTGATGTTCCAGACCTTCAGCATCCCGCGCCGCTCCTGCACCATCATGGAGTGGAGGAACGCGGTCGCGGTGAGCCACGGCAGGAACGACGCGTTCTCCACCGGGTCCCAGGCCCAGTAGCCGCCCCAGCCGAGCACCTCGTAGGACCACCACATCCCGGCAATGATGGCGAGGGTCAGGAATCCCCAGGCGGCCAGCGTCCAGCGCCGCGTCAGCCGCAGCCAGCGGTCGTCCGTCTGGTGCGTGGCCAGCGCGGCCACGGCGAAGGCGAACGGGACGGTCATCCCCACGTAGCCCAGGTAGAGCAGCGGCGGGTGGACCGCCATCAGGTAGTGGTTCTGCAGCAGCGGGTTCGGCCCGGGGCCGTCCGCCGGGACCGGGAACACCGCCTGGAACGGATTGGCCGGTCCGAGCAGCAGGAAGTAGAAGAACGCGCCCACCGCCAGCATGGTCCCGATGGCCACCGGGAACAGGTCGTTGTCCCGGTGGCGGTGCAGGAACGCGACGGCCGCGGTGAAGCTCGCGAGCACGAGGCCCCAGAAGAGGATCGACCCCTCGAGGGCGCCCCAGAGCGAGATGACGGTGAAGAGAACCGGGGTCGCACGGCTGCCCACCTGCGCCACGTACGAGATGCTGAAATCGTGCGTGATGAGGGCGTAGACCATGGCCACGTTGGCCACGAGCATGAGGCCGAAGATCGCGTAGGCGGCCGCACGGGCGCTCGCCACCAGCTCGGGCCGTCGCGCGTGGACGCCCCACCATGCCGCGACCAGGCCGTACAGCGCCAGCGCGAGAGAGAACGCCGTCGCGCTGGCCCCCAGGAGCCTGGTCACCCTTGGCCGTCCTCGCGGATCAGCGTCTGGTACACGTCCACCGGCCGGTGCCCTTCCGGCGGCGCCCGGTACTCGTTGGAGTGCCGCACCATCAGGTTCGTGGACTCGAACACCCCCGTCCGGGTCAGCGTCCCTTCCACCACCACGCCCATGGTGTCCTTGAACATGGCCGGCGGCGCCCCCTTCGAGCGCACCTCCAGGCTCGACTCGCCATCGCTGATCTGGAAGCGCAGGTCGAGCGCCTGGGCATCCCACGCGATGGATCCGGGCACGACCTGCCCGCCCAGCCGGACCGGCGCGTCGAACGCCGCGTTCCCCCGCGCCATGAGCTCGGTGGGCGTCAGGAAGTAGACGATGTTGCTGCCCAGCCCGCCCCACACCAGGTAGCCGAATCCGCTCAGGACCAGGAGGGTCCCGACGACGATGACAGCCTTCCGTCCCTTCACCCGCCACCTCCTGCGTCCCGGGCCAGCGCCTGCGCCCGGCGATTGAGAACCACGAGCCACCCCGCGTATCCGATCAGTCCCGCCCACGCGACCGCGTAGGCGGCGATGATGAAGTTCCACTCAGACATGGAGCTCTCTCCCCTCCAGGGCCGCCTCTTCCTGTGCCAGATCCGCCCGCCGCTCGATCCGGGCCGCGCGGAACCGCCACGCCACGAACACCACCAGCACTAGCAGGAACGCCAGCCCGTTCAGCCGCAGCCCCGCCTTGTACGCCGGCGACAGCGTCTCGGGCGTGGACTGCACCTGGTGCAGGGTCCGCCACCAGCGCACGGACATGTACACGATGGGCACGTTCAGCGCACCGAAGATCCCTACGGCCGCGCTCCACCGGGCCCGCCGGTCCGGGTCCTCCGTGAAGGACCGGAGGGCCAGGTAGCCGGCGAAGATGATGAAGAGCACGGCGGTCGACGTCAGGCGCGCGTCCCAGGTCCACCAGACGCCCCAGGTCGGGCGGCCCCAGATCGATCCGAGGGCAAGGGTGAGCCCGGTGAAGAGGGCCCCCACCTCCGCCGCCGAGGCCGCAAGCAGGTCCGCCCGCTCCGTCCGCTTCCACAGGTACACCACACTCGCCCAGAAGACGATGAAGAACGCCAGGAACGCGTTCCAGGCCGCCGGGACGTGGACGTACATGATCTTCTGGAGGTCGCCCATCCCCGCCTCCGGCGGGGAGGTCCGGAACCCGAAGACCTGGGCCCCCACGACCGCCGCGAGGGCGACCCCGCTGGCCACCACCAGCCACGCGGGCACCCGCACGTCCCGCTCGTCCCTCGGCTCGCTCATCTCACTCCTCTATGACGGCCCCGAAGGCGGCGATCGCCGCTCCCAGGAAGATCACGTCGAACGCCACGAGCAGCCGGATCCACCGCCCGCTCTCGGCCATGATGTCCCCACCCATGAGCGCCGCGGTGGCCTCGACCGCGGCGACGAGCACCGGGACCAGCATGGGGAACAGGAGCAGGGGGAGGAGCACCTCCCGGGCCCGGCTCCGGCTCGCCATGGAAGCGTAGAAGGTCCCGAGCGTCACGAACCCGAACGTGCCCAGGAACACTACCACCGGCACCATCCAGGTCGCGCCCCCCAGGGGCACGTCGTACAGCACGATGGCCAGCGGGATCAGCACCGCTTCCACGAGCAGCACGAAGACCAGATTGGCCACGAGCTTCCCGAGGAAGATCGAGCTGCGCACGCCGGGATACAGCAGGAGCGTCTCCAGCGCCCCACCCTCCAGCTCGACCTGGTAGCTCCGGTGAAACGCCAGGTTCCCGCTGAACAGCACCGTCAGCCACAGGATCCCCGCCGCCGCGGTGCGCAGCGTGGCCGTGTCCGGCCCGAGGGCGAAGCCGAACATCAGCAGCATGAGCGCCGCGAGGAAGAGGACCGCGTTGAAGTTGGCCTTGGAGCGACGCTCCGTGGTCAGGTCCTTCCATGCGACCGCCGCCACGCGCCCCGCCTCCGCCCGGACGCTCACCGGCGCCCCTCCGCGCCGATGCTCATCGTACCCCCGGCCGCCAGGCGGATCCCCCCGACGGACGGGGCGTCCTCCGCGATGACCCGCCCGTCCCGCAGCCGCAGCACCCCGTCCACCACGGCCGCGGACCGCTCCGGGTCGTGGGTCGCGATCAGCACGATGCCGTCCCGCGCCGCCGTCTCCCGCACGAGGGTGTGCACCAGCTCGATCCCGTCCGCGTCGAAGCTGGCGTATGGCTCGTCCAGCAGGAGGAGCAGGGGGGGGCGCATGACGAGGCGCGCCAGCCCGAGTCGACGCGTCATGCCCGAGGAAAAGCCGGCCGCGCGGTCGTTCAGCGCGTGGGCGAGCCCCACGCGCTCGAGCGCCTCGTCCACGGATACGGCCGCCTGGCCGCCCCACATGCGCCGGGCGAACTCCAGGTTCTCGCGTGCCGTGAGGTCGCCGTACAAGCCGGCGGCGTGGTAGAGGACTCCGACATGCGCCCGGATCGCGTCCGCCTCCCGGATCAGGTCGTGGCCGAAGACGGAGCCGCCGCCCCGCGTGGGCCGGAGCGACGTCGACATGATCCGCAGCAGCGTCGTCTTGCCGCTCCCGTTCGGGCCCATGAGGGCCAGCACGGACCCGGGCTCCGCGCGGAAGCTCGCGCCGCGGAGCGCCCATCGGCGCCCGAATCGCTTCGCGACCCCCTCGGCGACCACCCCGTACCTCACCGCGCCACTCCCCTCCACTGGTGCATCTTTGCGTTGGCGCGGAACATAGCGCCCGTGGAGGAGGGGTTCAATCCCGAAACCCCCGCGCCTTGTGGGGGAAAACCCCTCGAAGGCGAAGTCAGGAAAAATCCGACGCCGGGCCCCTCGAAGGGACCCGGCGTCGTCCGGAGGTCCTGCCTCCGAGCCGTCTAGAACGTGAAACGGACGCCGACGCTCCCGAACAGCCGGCCTCCCGAGAGGTCCCCCGCCGTGGGCTGCTGGTCGGGAAGCCCCGCGTCCCGGAAGTCCGCGGCCGTGACCACCTCGGTGGCCTTCTGGTACCCGAGCTCCCCGACCACGTTCACCACCAGCAGGCTCAGACCCACGTTCCCGAAGACGTTCCACGCCGCCGTCTTCAGCTCGCCCTCGATCCGCTCCGTCGGCTCCACCCGCGCCTCCACAGCCGGGAGACACTCGTTCGGAGGACACGTCAGGACGAAGTCGAACCCGACGTCGCTGCTGTACATGTCGTACCCGGCGCCCGCGGCGAAATCCAGGGCCAGGATGCCCTTCGAGATGCCCGCCCGCAGGCTGAGAATGGACAGGTCGGTGGAGAACTCCGCCGGATCGCCCGCGTCCAGGTCGCCGAACGACACCTCGGCCATGTTCCGGTACATGCCGGAAACCGAGATCCCGGGGAGCACCAGCCCCTGCTTCAGGATGCCGATCCGGGCACCCGCGCCCCAGTTGATGATGGGATCGGCCATGCCCGTCTGCTCGACCGCCGGGATCATCGAGATGCTGCCCAGCAGGTCGATGGCGCCGAAGCCGCCGAGGGGGCCGGCGGACATCCCGTTGAACAGCCCCAGGGCGACATCGCCCTGGAGCGCCCCGAACGGCACCATGTTCGTTTCCATGGGCGGGAGCTGCCCGCTGCTGCCGATCGTCGCATCGAACCCATTCAGCAGGTCCGGCACGTCGGCCAGCGCCAGGTTCCCCCGGGCGGTGACGCTGATCCGGGGGAACAGACCCAGGCGGCGGCCGATGGTCGTGGCCGTGCCGAGCACGGGATTGCCGCCCGTAAATCCGATCCCGATCGTCGGCTGCACGTTCGTGAGGGCGGCCACCACCTGCCCGCACAGGAACCGCAGCTGCTGTTCGGCGTTGTCCCGCTCGGCGCTCGACGGCGTGAACGGCGTGAACGTGACGGTCATGCTGCCGCATGCCGACAGAAGGTCCCCCTGCGCCGCCGCGGGACTCGCGAGCAGGCCGAGGGCCAACACGGACGTAAGAACGCGTTTCATGACTCCTCCATCGGAGCGTGTGTTCGTATTTCGGGTCCGGGAAGAAAAACAACGGCAGGGGTCCCCGATTGGACCGCGCCTAGTTTGCGCCCCTCCGCCCCGGGATGTCAAGGAGAACGTCGGCCCCGATCACCCCTCCCGGTCCCCTCCGCCGAACTCCACCCGGGGGGCCGTGCGGGCGCTTTCCGGGGCCTCGAACGGCTCTCTCCGCTCCGCCCCGATGACCCGGGCCGTGAGCGTCTGGGGGAAGCGCCGGATGTACGTGTTGTACGCCTGCACGGTGTCGTTGTAGTCCCGGCGGGCCACGCTGATCCGGTTCTCCGTCTCGGTGAGCTCGTCCTGCAGCGCGATGAAGCTCCGGTTGGCCGTCAGCGTGGGGTATGCCTCCACGGCAACATTCAGGAACAGCCGGAGGTTCTCGCCGACGGCGGAGCTGGCGGCCGCCAGCTCGCCCGCACCGGCGTCGCCCTGCACCGCCCGCTCGAGCTGCTCGCGGGCCTGCGTGAGCCCGGAGCGGGCCGCGGCCACCTCGGTGAACGTTTCCTCCTCGAAGCGCGCCGCTTCCTCCACGGTGGCGACGAGGTTGGGGATGAGGTCGTTGCGCCGCATCAGCTCGGCCTCGATGTCGGCCTCGCGGGCCTCCACGCTCTCGTCCAGCTCCTGGATGCGGTTGTAGCCGCAGCCGCTCAGCGGCAGCGCCAGCAGCAGCACCAGCATGGTCATGCGCTTCATCGATCCTCTCCCGACAGGGTGTCAACGTACCGGACCGTGTCCTCGAGCACCGCGTGGACCGCCCGGACGAGCGGATCGTCGATGTCCGGACTCGGTACCTCGCGGCGGCTCCGTCGCTCCCAGAGCTCCTCCAGCGGCCGGAGCTCGGCGCCCAGCAGGGTCGCCGCCTCCCGCAGCACCGCGGGGGTGGTTCCCGGGACGGCCTTCCCCGCCAGCCGCAGCGCCACGCGCAGATACGTGGCGACGGAGGGGAGCGCGGTGAGGAGAAGCCGCCCCAGGTCCTCGGGGCGATCGGCGGCGACGAGCATCCCCTCCCGGAGGTGAACCAGCTTGCCCCGGAGCTCCCGTTCGGCCTGGAGGCGGAGCTCCTCGGGCTGAACCACGGCATCGGCCAGGGGGTCGTCGCCGTGGAGGATCACCCGCGCCTCGAGCATGTCGGATGTCTCGATGGCGAAGGCATCCAGGGACGCCTGCCACTCGTCCCAGCCGAACAGCAGCGGGAGCGCGCGCTCGC
Organism: Longimicrobiales bacterium; assembly: GCA_035513575.1. GTDB lineage: Bacteria > Gemmatimonadota > Gemmatimonadetes > Longimicrobiales > RSA9 > JAHWKI01. The sequence continues at coordinate 115,604 of DATKBW010000134.1, forward strand.
GCTCGAGCCATTCCCGGGCGAGGGGAGCCAGCCTGCGCAGGAGCGACGCGTCCGCCGCGTCCACCAGGACCAGCAGGTTGACATCGCTCACGCCGTCCACCGCCTCCTGTCTGGCGACGGAGCCGTGGAGCACCACCGCCCGCAACCGCTCCCCCAGCGCCTCCCGCAGCCGCCGCGTGAACTCCCCCGCTTCACCCCGCAGATCCGCCATTACCAGCTCCCTCCTGCGCCGCCGCCGCCGAATCCGCCGCCGCCCCCGAACCCGCCGAAACCGCCCCCACCGCCGAACCCGCCCCACCCACCCCCGCCGAAGCCCCCGAACCCGCCCCGGTGCCGGCGCCCCCCGCCCATGGGAATCGGCAGGAAGATCGGGAACGCCCTCCGGCGCCGGCGCCGCCCGAAGAGGCTGAAGAGGATGACGAACAGGACCAGCCACACGACCCACGACCCGCGCCCTTCCTCCCGCTCCCCGGCTTCCGGCAGCGTGACGTCGCCGGTCAGCTCGAAGCCGAAATTCTCGGCGTACTCCATCGCCAACGCCGCGACGCCCGCCGTGATCCCCGTCCCGTAGTCCCCCGCGGTGAAGGCGGGGATCATGTACGCGTCCCGGATCCGGCCGGCCTCCGCCGCGGTGATGAACGTGTTGGTGTTCTCGCCCAGCTCGATCTTCAGCTCGCCCCGACCCGTCCCGGACGTCTCCTTCGGCACCACCAGGATCACCGTGCCGGTATTCCGCCCGCGGTCCCCCGCCTCGCCGGCCGCGCCGATGCGCCACTCCCGCCCGATCTGGAGCGCCACCTCGTCCGGCGTCCGTCCCTCCAGCGAGCGGAGCGTCACCACCACGATCTCGCCCCCCGAGCGCGCCCGCACTTCGTCGATGATCCGCTGGATCCGCGCTTCGGCCTCCACGGGGATCACGTCGGCGAAGTCGTTGATGTAGCCCACCGGCTCCGGCAACGTGGCCTGGGCCGCCGCGCCGGACGCCGAAACCAGGAGGATGGGAAGCAGAGGTCGTTTCAAAATTCCGCTGGCACCGTTGCGATTTCCGGCTCCGGGCACCGGGTCCCGGGAATCTAGGGCCCGCCGATGCCCGGACGCGAATCGGCCGCCCGCCCCGAGGGGGTTGGCGGCCGATTGGTGCAGCGGGCCCGGCAGGACTCGAACCTGCGACCCTCGGTTTAGGAAACCGATGCTCTATCCACCTGAGCTACGGGCCCTCGATACCGATGGGAGTTTACCCCGGGCTGCGCCGGAGGGTCAACACCGGCCGGTGCGTGTGTGGCGTATGTCCTCATCCCCCCTGGATCGACCCCTGCCAGGGATCGATCACTCCGGGGCGACGATCCAGTAGCGGCCCGGGCAGTGGGACTCCGCGAGGTCGCGGTCGGCCTGCGTGAAGCCCAGCCCGTCGTGGAGGGACTCCACCTCTCCGCCGGGCAGGCGGAAGGTCTCGCCGACGCGCCCGACGAGGTCGCCCGAGGCATCGAGGATCCGGATCGTGCCGCCCACTTGCTCGAAGCTGTGGCCATGCGGCCACACGACCGTGTGGAGGTCGGCCGAAACCAGCCGCAGACAGCCGTTCTCGTCGGCCGTGACCGGCCCCTCGAAGAGCGCGTCCATGCTCGCGTCAGGGGTGAAGGTCATCGTCAGGAAGACGACGCCGGCCCCGATCCGGGCCTCGATGTTGTCCGCGGCGACCGTGTCCTGCGGCGCGATGCCCGTGACCGACGAGCACGCGCCGGCCGCGAGGGCGCCGAGCGCGAGGAGGACCGGCGTCCTCCCTCCCATCACCGTGTACCTCAATGGAACCCCCCTGTGGAAACGAGTACGATCTGCTCGAGGGGAAGACGCAGGACGGGTCACGGTTCTGTCGCGGCGCCGGGTCGGTCGCCGCTGCCGGGTCACTCCTCCATGCGGGCGCGGTAGCCCGCGAGCACGCCCGCCAGCAGGGAGGTGAGTCGATCCCGGGAGTCCATCTCACGCTCCACGCCGGCCGGCCCCTCACGCCGCAGGACGTGGGCGAGATGCTCCAGCCGCTCGGCGAGCGCCTCCGCCTCCGGGGTCCTCCGGTGCGGCGGTCCCGCCCGGGCGCCCGCCCCCTCCGCCTCCAGGGCTACTTCCCGGGGCTCGTAGGCTCTCCCCTCGATGTCGAACGCGGCGAAGGGGAACTCGTCCTCGTCCGCTGTCGCGGCCGCGTGCTCCGGCTCGAGCTCGCCCCCTCCCGGAAGCGCTGCGTCGTCCCACGGGTAGTCGCGGGAGGCTCCCGGCTCGCTGGCGGGGCCGACCGGCTCCGGCTCGACGGTCCGGGAGGCGGCCTCCGGCTCGAGGTCGGCCAGGTCGACCGACCCGCCCCATGGATCTCCCGCGTCGGGCTCGGGCGGCGCCGGGGCGGCATCCGCCGGCGCGCCCCCCTCGGGGGTCCGGGCGGCGGACCGGCCCGCGCCGGGGACGTAGGGCGGGAGGATGAGGTCCTCTTCGTCCGCGGCTTCCTCGGCCCAGCGGGTCCTGGCGGGCGGGGTGGGCGTGTCACCGCCGCCCGCGCCGTGGCCTTCCAGCGTCATCGCCGACTCCTGGTTGGGAGGCTCCAAGGGGAGGCACGGCAGGAAGATAGGACGTTTTCGGCGTCCACGCCACCGAACCGACGGTCAGCCGAGGACGACCTTGATCACGACGAAGCCGCCGACCAGGAGGATCAGGAACAGCCACGCCAGGCGATCGAAGTGCCTGTCGATGAACCCCTGGATCGGCGGGCCGTACAGGTAGATGAGCCCGGCGACGATGAAGAACCGCGCCGCGCGGCTGATCCCGCCCGCCAGGAGGAAGATCGGGAAGGAGATCGCGAAGGCCCCCGCCGACAGCGTGAACACCTTGAACGGGATGGGGGTGAACCCGGCGGCGAAGATGGCCCAGAAGTCGTACGTGTCGTAGAGCACCCGCACGCGCTCGAAGGACGCGGGCGAGACGCCGGGCACGTACGAGAAGAAGAACTGGTCCACGGCGGACCACAGCCCCCAGCCGATGGCGTACCCGGCGATTGCGCCGAGGACGGAGCCGGCCGTGCAGATCGCCGCGAACCGGAGGGCCCTCCGGGGAGAGCCCAGGGCCAGGGCGATGAGCAGCGGGTCCGGCGGGATCGGGAAGAAGGAGGACTCCGCGAAGGAAAAGCCGAAGAGCGCCCACCCGCCGTGCGGCCTGTCCGCGTAGGACAGGACCCAGTCGTACATGCGACGGATCCAGCCGACCTTCGCCGCCACACCCGGGGTCGCCGGGCCGGGAACGTCCTCCCCGTGCATCCCCTCCCCCTCCCCCTCCTCTTCCTCCTCCCGCCCGCGCGCGGTGCTCTCGTTCATTCGGGCCAACCGAACCTTCCAATCAGGGGGACGAAGACACACGCGGTCACCGTTTCACGCTCCGTGCCGCCGTCGGCGGCGCGCCGGACGAGCGTGAGCGTCTGGCTGTCGCGGTCCCCCAGAGGGATGAGCAGCCGCCCACCGGGCGCGAGCTGGTCCACCAGCGCCTGTGGCACATCCGGGGCCGCGGCGGCCACGAGGATGGCGTCGTAGGGCGCGAAGCGAGACCACCCGACGGTCCCATCGCCGGTCAGGAGCGCGACGTTCCGGTAGCCGAGGGCATCCAGGACCTGCCGCGCCCGCACCGCGAGCTCGGGGATCCGCTCCACCGAGTACACGTTCCCGGCGACGCGGGCGAGGAGCGCCGTCTGGTACCCGCTCCCCGTGCCGACTTCCAGGACGCGGTCCCCCGCCCCGATCCCCAGGACCTGCAGGTACAGGGCCTGGAGGGACGGCTGCGAGATGGTCTGTCCGAACCCGATGGGGAGCGCGTTGTCCTCGTACGCCCGCCGCACCACCGCGGGGGGGACGAACCGGTGCCGGGGCACCTCGGCGACGGCCTGGAGCACCCGCGGGTCCGAGACGCCCACGTCGCGCACCGCATCCACGAGTCGCCGGCGCTTGCGGGCGTACGGATCCATCAGCCGTCGAGATCCCAGCCGCGGATGTCCTGCAGGAGCTGATGGTTCGTCAGGTCCAGGTGCAGCGGAGTGACGGAGACGTATCCGTCCTGGATGGCCTGGAAGTCCGATTCCGCGCCGCCCCACCAGCGGCTCTCCCCTCCCCCGATCCAGAAGTATTCCCGGCCGTTCGGGTCCATGGCCCGCGTGAGCGACCCCTCATAGGCGCGGCGGCCGAGCCGCGTCACGCGGACGCCCCTGGCATCCGCGGGGGCGACGGGCGGAATGTTGATGTTGAGCAGCGTCTCCTCGGGGAACGAGCCGCGGCCCGTGATGCGGGCGAGGACCTTCATCAGGAACGGCTCCCAGGCCTCGATCGCTTCCGCGTCGCGTCCGGCGTAGGAGACGGCGACGCCCGGGATCCCCAGGAGGGTCGCCTCCATGGCCCCGGCGACGGTCCCGGAGTAGAGGACGTCATCCCCCAGGTTGGCGCCGTGGTTCACGCCCGAGAGGACGAAATCGGGGCGCCGCTCCAGGAGCTCGCCCACGGCCAGGATCACGCAGTCGGTGGGCGTGCCATCGACGACGGTGGCATCGCTCACCGCCCGGGCGCGGAGGGGGTGGTGGAGCGTGAGGGAGTGACTGGTCGCGCTCTGTTCCCGGTCGGGGGCCACCACGTGGACCTGGCCGAGCGACGCCGCGGCCCGGATCAGCGAGCGGATTCCCAGCGCCAGATAGCCGTCGTCGTTCGTGACCAGGATGTCCATCAGCCCCCGGCGTCTCCCCGCAGGATCTGCAGGATCTCCCTGAGCTCGCGCCGGATGTCATCGACGGTGGCGCGGTCCAGCATCGGTCGCATGGCTCCCTCCAGCTCCCCGCCCTTGCGCAGCTCGTCCACCTTCTGGCGCGCCCCCTCGATGGTGTACTTCTCGTCGTACAGGAGCCGCTTCACCAGGATGACCAGCCGGATCTCCTTCCGCTGGTAGACCCGGTTTCCCGCACGGTTCTTCGCTGGCTTGAGGGCCGGGAACTGGCTCTCCCAGTACCGCAGCACGTGGGGCTTCAGCCCCACCAGCTCGCAGACCTCGCCGATGGAGTAGTACTCCTTGCGGATGATCGGCCGCTCGGTCATGGAGATCCGGAAGTCACGGAGAGGGGGCTCTTCACCACGGGCCCGCGCCGCGTACGTTCGCTCGCTTCACCGCCACAGCTCCGCCTTCGGCTCCCGCAGCATCAGGCTCCGCACCGCCTCGTCGGGCGGGCGTCCCTCGAAGAGCACGGCGTGCACCTCGGCGACGATGGGCATCTCGATCCCCTCGCGCTGCGCCAGGTCGTGGGCCGCCCGGCTGGTCTCCACCCCTTCCGCCACCATCCGCATCTCGCGGAGGACGTCGTCGAGCTTGCGGCCCTGGCCGAGGGCGTAGCCCACGGACCGGTTCCGGCTCAGCTCCCCCGTACACGTCAGGATCAGGTCCCCCATCCCGGCGAGCCCCATGAACGTCAGCGGGTTGGCCCCGAGGGAGACGCCGAGGCGGCTCATCTCCGCGAGCCCGCGTGTGATCAGCGCCGCGCGGGTGTTGTGGCCGTACCCGAGTCCGGCGACCATCCCCGCGGCGAGAGCCATCACGTTCTTGAGCGAGCCGCCCAGCTCCACGCCGATGACGTCGTGGCTCGTGTAGACCCGGAAGTAATCGGTCTGGAACAGCTCCTGGGCCTGCCGCGCCGCCGCCGTGTCCCGCGCCGCCACCGTGACCGCCGTGGGTTGCTCGCGGGCCACCTCGGTGGCGAAGCTCGGCCCCGAAAGGAAGCACGTGGACCGGTGCGTGCCCTCGGGAAGCACGTCCTCCAGCACCTCCGCCATGGTCTCGAGCGTCGCGGTCTCGATCCCCTTGGACGCGCTCACCACGAGGGCGTTCCTGGACATCACCCGCGCGGCCCGGCGCATGACCTGGCGCACGTGCTGCGACGGGCTCACGGACACCAGCACGTCCGCTCCCTCCACGGCCTCCTCCAGCGACGCGGTGGCGCGCAGCCGATCATCCAGGGGCACATCCGGGAGGTACACCGGGTTCGTGCGCGTCCGGGTGATGGCCTCCACCACGTCCTCCTCGAACGACCACAGGACGACCGGGTGTCCCTTCTTCGCCAGCAGGTTCGCCAGCGTCGTCCCCCAGCTCCCCGCCCCGGCCACGGCTACCCGCTCGCTCACCCGGCCTCCTTGCGTTTCGCGAAGCGCGCTTCCTCGCCGCGCGCGAGCCGCCGGATGTTCGCCCGGTGGGCGTAGATCACGAAGGCCGCGAGCGCCACCGAGAGAACGAGCTCGAACGGCGGCTCGTTGGTCACGAACACCGCCACCGGCAGGACGAGGGCGGCGAGGATCGAGGCGAGGGACACGATCCGCGTGAGCGTCACGGTCACGCCCCAGACGATGAAGCCGATGAGCACCGCCCACGGCGCGAGAGCGAGGAACACGCCGGCGCTGGTGGCCACGCCCTTCCCTCCCCTGAAGCCGACGTAAATGGAGAAGACGTGCCCCACGATGGCCGCGGCGCCGTAGGCCAGCGCCCACTCGGCGGCGGGCGCGCCATCCCAGAGCGGGAACAGGGCGGTGGGCACCCACCCTTTCGCCACGTCCACCAGCATGACGGGGAGGGCCGCCTTCCAGCCCAGCACCCGGAACGCGTTGGTCGCCCCCAGGTTGCCGCTGCCGTGCTCCCGCAGGTCGATCCGCCGCACCAGCCGTCCCATCACGTAGCTCGTGGGCGTGGCGCCGACGAGGTAGGCCACCAGGAGTAGCAGCCAGCTCACCGCCCCTCCTCCTCCTTCCGGCTGCGGAACTTGAGGCGGATCGGCGTGCCGATGAAGCCCCACTCGTCACGGAATCCGTTGTAGAGGTATCGGCGGTAATTCTCCGTCACGCCCTGCCTGTGGTTCACGAAGATCAGGAACGTCGGGGGCTTCACTGCGGCCTGCGTCGCATACAGGATCTTGACGGGCCTGCCTCGATAATGCGGGGGCGGCTGCCGGTCCGCCAGTTGCCGCAGGACGATGTTCACCTGCGAGGTCGTGGCCCGCCGTTCCCGCTCCGCGGCGACCTCGAGGACCACGTCCAGCGCCTTCTGCACGCGCTGCCCCGTCAGGGCGGACGTGAAGATCACGGGCACCCACCGCAGCGATGGCGCCCGCTCGCGCAGATGCCGCTCGAACGCCGGTGCGGTGCTGGTTTCCTTTTCCACCAGGTCCCACTTGTTCACCACCACGATCAGCCCACAGCCCGCCTTCCACGCCATCTCCGCGATCTTCAGGTCCTGGACGTGGATCTCTTCCGTCCCGTCCACGAGGAGCAGGCAGACATCCGCCCGGTCCACCGCCTGCTCCGTCCGGAGCGCGCTGTAGAACTCCAGGCTCTCGTGGATCCGGGCCTGGCGGCGAAGCCCCGCCGTGTCGACGAAGATCAGCGACCGGCCGTGGTAGCGCAGCAGCGTGTCGATGCTGTCCCGGGTGGTCCCCGCCACCTCGCTCACCACCAGCCGCTCCTCCCCCAGGAGACGGTTGATGAAGCTGGACTTCCCCACGTTCGGCTTCCCGATCACCGCGATCTGGAGCGCCTCCTCGGGCGGCTCTTCCGCCCCCGGTAGATGGGACACGACCACGTCCAGCACGTCCCCCGAGCCCCGGCCGGACAGCGCGCTCACCGGGAGCGGCTCGCCCAGCCCGAGCTCCCAGAACTCGAGATGGCCCACCTCCTCCGGCAGCCGGTCCATCTTGTTCGCGACGAGGATGACCGGCCGCTGGGCCTTCCGCAGCAGCTCCGCGATCCGCTGGTCGAGCGGATGGACGCCGGCGCGACCGTCCACCACGAACGCGATGACTTCCGCCTCATCCAGCGCCGCCAGCACCTGGCGCCGGATGGCCGCGGCCATCGGCTCGCGGGATTCCACGTCCAGCCCGCCGGTGTCCACCACGTAGAATTCGCGCCCGGCCCATTCGGCGCGGCCGAAGTTCCGGTCGCGCGTCACGCCGGGGGTGCCCTCCACGATGGCCTGGCGCCGCCCGACGATGCGGTTGAAGAAGGTGGACTTCCCGACGTTCGGCCGTCCGACGACGGCGACGGAGGGTAGCGCTCGGCTCACAGGGCGCGGAGCGCGGCGGAGAGGGTGTGGGCCGGGACGAGGTCGGCGCCCACCGCGCGCCCGAGGGCGTCGAATCCGAGGCTGTCAATGAAGAGGGCGTCGTCGTTCAGCGCCTCGGCGGGAAGGAGGACCGCGTCGAACGGGCCTTCCGCCATCAGCGCATCCCGGATGTCCGCGCCCGCCAGCAGCCCCGCGGTCGTGACCGTGGGCCCGAACAGCCGGTTCGTCACGGCCACCAGCCTCAGCTCCGCGCCGGTAGCCGCGGCGATGGAGGGGATCAGCGGCCCGAGCACCTCCGCCATCCGCGTCCCGGTGACGAGCGCGACCCTCCGACCGGCGAGCGAGGGCGGATCCGAGAGGAGGTCGCGGGCGTCCGTGAGGACCTGCCGCACCGCCCCGACGCCGTTCTCGGTCAGCGGCCAGTCGTCGTAGTACGATTCGCCGGGGACCTCGCGGCCGGCGATGAGGAACATCTCGTCCCCGACATACGCCCAGCCCGTCCCCCGCTCGGCCAGGGAGCGCGCCCGCGCGGCCTCCACCTGTGCGATCGCCCTCCCGGCCTCCGCCGCCAACAGGAGACGGACCGGCCGGTCCACGTTGTAGCGCGTGAGGCCGACGGGGACCACGGACACGGAGAGGATCTCCGGACCGATGTGGCGGAGCTCCTCCAGCGTGCGCTCCAGGTGCGGGCCGTCGTTCCAGCCGGGGCACAGCACCACCTGCGTGTGCACCTCGATCCCCGCCTCCGTGAGCCGACGGAGCTGGTCCACGATCTCGCCACCCCGGGGCACGCCCAGGAGCCGCATCCGGACCTCCGGCTCGGTCGCGTGGACGCTCACGTACAGGGGCGAGAGCCTCTGGTCGATCAGGCGCTGGAACCCACGCGGACCGAGGTTCGTCAGCGTGACGTAGCTCCCGTAGGTGAACGACAGCCTGAAGTCGTCGTCCCGCAGATCCAGCGACTCCCGCACCCCCGGCGGATTCCCGTCGATGAAGCAGAAGACGCACTTGTTCGCGCACTCCCGCACCGCGTCGGGCGCCGGGACCACGCCCAGCGACTCCCCCGGGTCCTTCTCGATGTCGTAGAGGACCCGCTCCCCGGCCTCCCCGCCGACCTCCAGCTCCAGCCGTCCGTCCGCCTCCAGGAAGCGGAAATCGATCACGTCCCGCACCGGCTCGCCGTTGATCCGCACGATCCGGCTGCCGATCCGGAGCCTCAGCTCCTCGGCGATGCTGCCGGGCAGGACTTCCGCAACGCGAACCATGAATCCCCTGATGACGAAGGGCGGCCGTTCGACCGCCCTGGCTTCCGAGCGTTTTCAGCGCTCAAAGATAACCTGATCCCCGGACGCTCTCAACCGCCGCCCGCGCTACACCAGCGCCTCGCCGCACGCACCGCACACCTTCTCCCCCTCCTCGTAGGGCTCGCCGCAGTGCGGGCACCCGAAGCTCACCTCCCCGGCGGCGTCCCGATGCGCCGCGAGGACCCGCTCCGCCTCGCCGTATGCGTAGGTCGGCACGAGGACCCGCACCCGCGCCAGGTCCCCGAACTCCACCGGAAACGCCGAATGGTCCTTCTGATCCAGGATCCGCGCCTCGATCCCCTCGGCTCGCAGGTTCTCCTCGATCAGCTGCGCCTCCACGGCATCGGGGATGGAGGCGACCTCCGCCCACCCTTCGATCACGGGGACCTGCGCGTGCTCTTCGCACAGGTGGTAGTTCCGCGTACCGCGGTCGCACTCCTCGCACAGGACCCGGCCGCACAGCGCGCACGCGCCCTCGGCCCGGCGGTCCGGGTGCCGCTCGCACGCCGCGGCCGTCCTCAGGTGCCCGCACGCGGGACACGCCTCCGCGTCCCCGGCGATGGTCTCCCGGCAGCGCTCGCAGCGCCGGGTCTCCTGGTGCAGATCGGCGCCGCAGCTCCGGCAGGTAGCGTGTCCCGGCGCCACGCGCACGCCGCACTGGGGGCATTCGTTCATGTCGATTCCGATCCCGGGTGGCCGCTGTATGACGGGGCGAGCCGGGTGCAAGAAGCGTACACCGGACCGCGACAGGAGGAAGGCGCCGGCCCCCCGTCGGGAGCCGGCGCCTCGCACGGGCCACGCGACCGCTGGATCCTACGGGAGCACCTCGTATTTCCAGCCCGCGAACTCCCCGCTGGAGAGGTCGAGCCCGGTACGGAACTCGACGGCCTCGTTCACGGCGGGGAGCGCGATCGCGACGACCTCCGAGTCGATCTCGCCACCGTTACGGTCGACGGCCGTGAAGCGGAGCCGCACCTGGGCTCCGGCCTGGCCGTTGAGGTTCGTCAGCACGCCCGTCACTGTGGCCACATCCCCGCCCTGGAGGTTCAGCGAGATGTCCGCGACCTCGTATTCCTGTGCCTGGTACGCCCGGAAGAGGTCCTGGCTGGCCTGGCGGAACCGCTCCGCCTCGGTGCGGTTGGACAGACCCTCGAGACCCCGGTTGGCGCGCAGCATGAAGCTCAGCAGGTTGCGGTTCAGCGGGTCGAAGGAGCGGACCTGATCCGCCGCCTCCACGATCTTCATGTAGATCTCCCGCATGCGGGCGTCCCGCTCCGCGCTCGCCGGCTCCTTCTCCAGATCCAGCGCCTCGGAGTAGAGCGACTGCACGAGGTTCAGGAGCGCGTCACGGGAGTACGGATTGAGCTCGGCGGACTTCCCGAACGCCTCCGCGGCCGCGGCGTAGTCCCCGGTGTTGAAGAGGCCGATCCCGACCTGGAAATGATCGGCGCTGCTCAGGTCCGACCGCTGCCGGATCGATGCCATGAGCGTCTCGGCCTCCTGCGTGCGCCCGGCCTGGGCCAGGAAGTTGGCCTGCGCCGTCATCGCCTGGAGCGCCGTCGGGGAATCGAGCGTGTCCTGGTTCCGGGCCAGGAAGTCGCCCAGGACGTCCGCCGCCTCCCCCGGCTGCCCGTTCTGGGCCAGCAGCGTCGCCAGGTTGAAGGAGGCGATGCGGCGATCGCGCGCCCAGCCCGCCACCTGCTCCTCGTCCAGCCCCGCCGGCGCCGGGGCGTGCAGGATCTCCAGCGCACCACGGTACGCCTCGATCGCGCCCTCGGTGTTGCCGAGCCGCATGTTGGCCCAGCCGAGGTTCATGCGCGCCTCCGGGCGCGCCTGGTAGAGGCGGTCCGCCGCGGCGAACAGGTCCCGCGCGGCCTCGATGTTCTGCGCGTTCACGTGCTCGATCCCCGTGTTGTACGCCTGCACCCAGCCCTGCTCCCGCTCCGAGACGATCTGGTCGGCGTACCCCGGATAGAGCGCTTCCGCCCGGTCGAACATGGTATCCGCCCGGATGAAATCGCCCGTCCCCACCGCCGCCTGGCCGGCGAGCAGGTAGCCCTTCGCGTTGCCCGGCTCGGCTTCGATGGACTGGAGCGCGGCGTCCACCGCGGCCTGGTACTGCTGCCGCGCCTCCTCGCCGTCCATCGTCGTCGCCTGCGCGAGGTGCACCCCCGCCGTGCGGGTGTACGTGTTGTCCGCCGGCCGCGTGCCGCCGACCGTGGTGTCCCCGGCGCCCGGCGCGCCGCCCGAGCTCGCGCACCCCGTCAGCGCTGCCAGCGCGAGCGCGAGGATGGCACCCTTGCCGCGATTCATTCGAAAGCCTCCGTGATTCATCGGGTCATCCCTCCCTCCGGATCATTCCCCATCGGTCCGCCCCTCTTCGAGCCGCTCCCGCACCTCCCGGGCCGGTAGCCCCAGGGCCCGCGCCGCGGCGATCACGTCGTCGTACTCCGGCTTCGCCCGCGTGGTCCCGTCGGGCAGCCGGACGCGCTTGCGCCGCACACGCTGCCCGCGCCACTCCACCACTTCTTCTTCCCGGGGCAGCACGGCCCGCTCCACGGACCAGTACCGCGCCCCGATCGTGCTGGTGTGCAGGAACAGCGTCTCCAGCACGGCCGCGAGCGACGGTTCCGGTGCCACCGCTTCCAGCCGCACCCCCGGCCGGCCCTTCTTCATGTCCACCGGAATCAGCGTGACGTCCAGCGCTCCCGCCTCCAGCAGGGCGTCCCGCGCCGCGACGACGTATTCCGGCGCCAGGTCGTCCAGGTCGGCCTGCACCGCCACGATCCGGCCGCCCTGCGCCGCCACCGTGCAGGCGATCAGCCGCAGGCAGTTCGGCCGGCCTTCCGGGTCCCGCGTCCCCGCACCGAAGCCGCTGCGGCCCCAGACGACTTCCGGGGGCGGGCCGCGACCCTCCGTGAGCGTGGCCACCAGCGCCGCGCCCGTGGGAGTCGTGCACTCCTCGGCGTAGCCCGTTTCCCGCACCGGCAGACCCGCCAGCAGCTTCGCCGTGGCCGGCGCCGGGAGCGGGAACGTCCCGTGGGCCATCCGGACGGTCCCCGAGCCCACCGCGACGGGGCGGGTGAAGCATGCCTCGAATCCGAGCTCCCGGACGGCCGCGACGCCGCACAGCACGTCCAGGATAGAATCCAGCGCCCCGACCTCGTGGAAGTGCACCCGCTCGACCGCTACACCGTGCACCTCCGCCTCCGCCTCCGCAAGCCGCCGGAACACCCGGCCGGCCGTCTCCCGCACCGCGCCGGGGACGCCGGACCGCTCCACGATGCCCAGCACGTCCTCCAGGTGCCGGTGCACGTGCTCGTGAGGAAGCTCGAAGCGGACGCGCCCGCAGGCGATCGCGCTCCGGTCCGCCCGCTCCACGAACACCTCCGCCCCGAGCCCGAGCCCGGCGACGAAGGCGCGCAGCCACTCCGGCGGAAGCCCCAGGTCCACCAGCGCCCCCAGGAACATGTCGCCGCTGATCCCCGCGAAGGGATCGATAATGAGCGCCCGCATCAGGCGTGCCTCGGTTTCCGCATAAACGCGGGAATCTAGGGCGGAGCGCGCCCGGCGGTCAAACCGTGGTCAGGAGGGGGAGGAGGCCGCCGCCAGGACGGCATCGAGGCGATCCAGCACGCCCTGGCGCCCCTGCACGACCGCCACGGCGGGCAGGGGCGGGCCGTGCTCCTCACCGGTCAGAGCGACGCGGATGGGGAGATAAAGGCGGCGACCGGAGGCCCCCGCATCCTTTCCGGCCTCCTTCAGGGCGCCCTGGATCGCGTCCGGCTCCCAGGGCTCGGTGGCCGCCAGCCGGCGGCGCGCCTGGCGGAGCACGCCCAGCGCGGTGTCATCGGTCCGCAGCGCGGCGTGCCGGGCGATGGCGTCGGGGGCCGCGGGCCCCAGGAGGGGGAGCAGGTGGTCCGGTGCCTCGGAGAACGCCGTGAGATGGCTGCGTACGGCGTCCAGGGCAGCGGAGAACCGGCCGTCCAGGAGCGGCGCCGCCGGGCTCCGCTCGACGTGGGGCCGAACGGCGGCGGCCAGGTCGTCGAGACTCATCCGCTGGATATGCTGGCCGGAGAGCCAGCGGAGCTTGTCGGGGTCGAAGACCACGTCGCCGGCATTGAGGCGGTCGAGCGTGACCTCGCGGGCGATGCGCGCCGGCTCGAGCACCTCGTCGCCGGAGGGGCTGGACCACCCCAGCAGCGAGAGGTAGTTGACCACGGCGTCGGGGTGGAGTCCCTCGGCCCGGAGCGCCGCGAGCGGCCGCGCGCCCTCCCGCTTCGAGAGCTTGCGGCGGTCGGGGCCGAGAACGGTGGGCGCGTGGGCGAAGACCGGCGGCTTCGCCCCGAGGGCGGCGTACAGCAGGATCTGGTGCGGCGTGTTCGAAAGGTGGCCCGCGCCGCGGATGACGTGGCTGATGGCCATCTCGAGATCGTCCACCACGACGGCGAAATTGTACGTCGGGAGGCCGTCCGAGCGGACCAGGATGAAATCCCCGATCCCGGACGCGTCGAACACGACCCGGCCCCGGATCACGTCGTCGACGACGATCTCTCCCCGCTCCGGCGTGGCCAGCCGCACGACGTACGGGTCGCCCGCCGCGTCCCGCTCGGCGGACCGGTCCGCGGCGAGGTCGCGGCAGGTCCCGGCGTAGCGGGGAGCGCGCCCCTCCGCCAGGGCCCGGCTCCGCTCCGCCTCCAGGGTCTCGGCGGAGCAGAAGCACCGGTAGGCGCGGCCGGAGGCGAGCAGGGCGTCACGGTGACGGCGGTAGAGCGGCAGGCGCCGGCTCTGCCGGTAGGGCCCCCGGTCGCCGCGCTCCCCTTCACCCTCCGGGTCCGGCCCCTCGTCCCAGTCCAGCCCGAGCCAGGCCAGGTCCCGGAGCAGCGCGCGCTCGGCGCCCGGCACGTTGCGCTCCGCGTCCGTGTCCTCGATGCGCAGAATGAAGTCCCCGCCGTGGTGACGGGCCACCGCCCAGTTGAGGACCGCCATGCGGGCGTTCCCCACGTGCAGGCTGCCGGTCGGGCTGGGCGCGAAGCGCGTCCGGACCCGGCTCACTCCGCCCCCAGGTGCTCGAGGATCCTCTGCCCGAGCGCGGCGGAGAATCCGGGCACCGCGGCCAGCTCTGCCACGGACGCCTCCCGCAGCGCCCGTACGCTGCCGAAGCGCGTGAGCAGCGCCCGCTGCCGCTTCGGGCCGACCCCGGGGATGTCCGCCAGCTCGCTCCAGAGCGTCCGCTTTCCGCGCAGGTTGCGGTTGTAACCGACGGCGAAGCGGTGGGCCTCGTTGCGGATCCGCTGGAGCAGTCGCAGCCCGGGGTGCGTGCGGCCCAGCCGGAGGGGCTCCGATCGGCCGGGGAGGAAGATCTCCTCCTCCCGTTTCGCCAGGGCGCACAGGGCGACGTCCGTCGCGCCGGCCGCCTCGAGCGCCGCCGCGGCCGCCGAGAGCTGGCCCTTCCCCCCATCGATCACCGCCAGATCCGGCAGCGGCAGCGCTTCGTCCATGCGGCGCCGGAAGTACCGCCCGACGACTTCCTGCATGGACCGGAAGTCATCATTGCGCCATTCTCCGCGCACCCGGAAGCGGCGGTATTCGCCCTTCTTGGGCTCGCCGTTCTCGAACACCACGGCGCTGCCCACCAGCTCCGCCCCCTGGGTATGGGAGATGTCGAAGCACACCATGAGGCGCGGCACCACCTTGAGCTCCAGCGCTTCCTGGAGATCGTAGACCACGTCGTCGGCGCGCGTCCGCGTGCCGTCATCCAGCATCGACCGCTCCTCCAGCACGTGACGGGCGTTCTGGGCGGCCAGCTCCACGAGCCGGCGCTTCTCGCCCCGCCGGGGGACGCGGATCGTCAGCCTGCGATCCGCGACCCCGTCCAGCAGCTCCTCCAGCGCCGCACGGTCCTCGAACTCCAGCGGCACCAGCACTTCCCGGGGCAGGTCCTGCCGCCCCTGCTCCCCCCTTCCCAGGTAGAACCGGGTCGCCACCGCCGAGAGCACGGCCGCCTCGTCCTCCGACTCCAGGTTGGTGAAGTGGTCGACCTCGCGCCCCAGGAGCTTCCCGCCGCGGATCCGGAGCAGCACCGCGCTGGCGCTGTCGCCGTCGCGGGCGACGCCCACCACGTCCTGGTCCCCGCCGCGCACGTCCAGCGCCCGCTGGCGCCGCTCGATGGCGTCGAGCCCCACCAGCGTGTCGCGGAGCGTGGCCGCGCGCTCGAAATCGAGCCGCTCGACCCGCGTGCCCAGCTCCTCGACCACGCGCCGCCGGACCCCCGAGACATCGCCGCCGAGCACCTGGAGGATCTCGTCGATCATCAAGCCGTACTCCGCCCGGGACTGGAGCCCCACGCACGGCGCGCGGCAGCGCCCGATGTGGTAGTCCAGGCACGGCCGGTCCGGCGTCTCCGTCGGCAGGTCGTAGCGGCAGCTCCGCACGGTGTACGCGCGCTTCACCACCTCCAGCGCCTGCCGCATGGCGCCCACCTCCGTGTACGGCCCGAAGTACCGCGCGCCGTCGTTGTCCACCTGCCGCGTCACGAACACCCGCGGGAACGGCTCGTTCACCGTCACCTTGATGTACGGGTAGCGCTTGTCGTCCTTCAGTCGGATGTTGAAGCGCGGCTGGTGCGTCTTCACGAGGTTCGACTCGAGGAGCAGCGCCTCCGCCTCGCTCCCCACCACCATCGTGTCGATGTCGGCGATGCGCCGGACCATCTCCTCCTGCTTCGCCGACCACGCCGCGTCCGCGCTGAAGTGACCGCGCACGCGGGAGCGCAGCGACTTGGCCTTGCCGATGTAGAGGATCTCCCCGGCGCCGTCCTTGAACAGGTAGACGCCGGGGCTCGTCGGCAGGTGCCGCAGCTTGCGATCGAGTGTCTCGTTCAATTCCCTGGTGCCGCCCGTTCGGGTCCCTTCCCCGCCGGCCCTCTTACCCCGTTCACCGGGCCGGTTTCCCTCCCCCGAACCGCCGCCACACGCGCCCCAGGACGCCCTTCACTTCCGCCACGCCGAGCGCCGTGGCCACGGCGAAGTAGACCGTCACGAACGCGCCCAGGACCACCGCACCCGCCGGAATCGGATGCAACGGCGGCAGGAGGGAGCCCGCCCCCCACCCGGCCGCGCCGGCCGCGGCCGCGGCCAGGACCATGCGCAGGAGCGGCCCCGTGGCCGGGAGCACGTCCCCGATCCGCTTCCCGAGGGCCCGTCGCAGCAGGGACCACTCCACCCAGGAGGCGATGCCGGATCCCAGCGCCAGCCCGGCGGGGCTCAGCGGGTGGCCGGCCACCTCGAAGTTCCGTCCCAGCAGCATGAGCCCGGCCCCCAGCCCCGCGGCCAGGAGCACGCGGACGGCGGCGTAGATGGCCGGGGTGCGGGTGTCACCCAGGGCGAAGAAGGAAGAGGAGAAGAGGCGCGTGGCCGTCGACGCGACGAGTCCCACGCTGTAGCCGATCAGCACGAAATGGGTCCACGCGGCGTCGTCCGCCCCGAAATCGCCCCGCTGGTAGAGGGCCGCGGTGATCCAGCCGCCGATGACGATGTACCCCATGGCGGCCGGGATCACGAGGAAGGCGATCCGGCGCAGGCCGGCTCGGATCCTGGCCTGGAGGACCTCCTTCGCCTGGTCGCGGTTCCGCGACAGCTCGGGGAGCTCCGCGGCGGCGACGGACATCCCGAACAGGCTCACGGGCAGGACGTAGAGGGTCTGGGCGTAGCCGAGGACCGCGACCGCCCCCTCCACGAGGAACGAGGCCAGGATCAGGTCGAAGTACGTGCTCACCTGCACCACGCCCCGGCCGAGCGTCGCCGGTCCGGCGTTGCGGATCGTCCTGCGGGCGGACGCGAAACGCGTATTCAGGCTCAGCCGGAAGGAACGCTCCAGGCGAAACACCCAGGGGAGCTGGATGAGGAACTGGAGCCCGCCCCCGGCCAGCGCCGCCCACCCCAGGATGATCACCAGGTCCGGCTGTCCCCGCCCCGGCCCGAAGACCAGCAGGGCGCCGATCATCACCGCGTTCCACAGGACGGGCGCCACGTAGGGGATGAAGAAGCTGCGGTGGCTGTTCAGGATCCCGAGCGACCACGCCGACAGGACCAGCACGCCGGTCATGGGGAAGAGGATCCGGACGAGCCGGATCGTGAGCTCCCGCTGCAGGCCGTCGAACCCCGGCGTGAAGACCGTGACCAGCGCCGGCGCGAGGAGGACGCCGATCAGCGTCAGAGCCCCCGCAACCGCGAGAAGCAGCGCGAACACCACACCGGCGAGCCGCCCCGCCTCTTCCTCCCGCCCGTCCTGGAGCAGCTTGGAGTACTCCGGGATGAACGACGCGCTGAGCGTCCCCTCCCCGAGCAGGTTCTGGAGCACGTTCGGCATCTTGCTCGCCGCCCGCCACGCGTCCGCCGACACCGACGTGCCGAAGAACCGGCTGAACACCATCTCCCGGACGAGCCCGGCGATCCGGCTCAGGAAGATGCCCGCCGCCACCCACCGGGCGGACCGCCCCGAGCCGTGTTTCTCCTCCGGAGCTTCAGCCACCGTCCTCCCCGGCCGGCAGCCGCCTTCCTCCTCCCCGCTCCTCCAGCAGCCGCGTCGTGAACTCCGCCTGCTCCCGGAGCCGCTCCACCTCGGCCGACAGCCGCTCCAGCTCCGACTCCAGCCGCGCCAGCCGCGCGCTCTCCGGCGCGCCCCCCTCGATCCGGCGGGCCAGCGCACGACCCAGCTGCGAGTCCAGGATCACCGCCAGCAGCGGGATCAGGAGGATGAGCAGGAAGACCAGCCCCCACATGCGGCTACCCGCACTCCGGCCCGGCCCACCCGGAACCGGTCCCGTCCAGCCGGATCTCCATCCGCTCCAGAATCGCACCGAGAAGCCCGCCACCATACCGGGCGATGTACTGGTGCACGTTCAGGACCCGCTCCTGCGGCTTCCCCAGCGGCGCCAGGTTCGCCGCCGCCTTCTCGAGCTGCTCGAGCCCCGTCTCGTTCTGCGCCTTCAGGTGCTGCCGGATCTTCTTCTCCACGTCCGCCACCCCCTTGAACGCCTCGCCCCGGGCCTGGAAGATCGGCCCCTTCAGCGTCGGGTCGATCCCACGCGCCGCCTCGTACACCGCCTCGTACCCCGCCTGCACGCTCTCCCGCAGCCGCCCCACCGCAGCTTCTACGTCGGCCGGCACCTCCTCCCTCACTACCTCCGCAACCAGCTCGTGCACCGGCCGGCCGAAGTCCGCCACGTCCAGACCGAACTTCGCCAGCACCTTCCGCACCTTCCCCTCCACCAGCGTCACGCTCAGCCGCGGCACGATCAGCGGCATCCCCACCCCGTGCGCCTCGAACAGGCACCCCGTCTGCGCAAGATAGCTCACCTCGCCCGGCCCTCCCACGTACGCCAGCGTCGGGAACACCGCGCTCTCCACCACCGGCCGCAGCACCACGTTCCCCGAGAACCGCTCCGGCGCTTCCGCCAGCAGCGACCCCACCTCCTCCGCGCCCAGGCGCCGCCGCGAGGACCGCAGCTGCCAACCCCCCTCTTCCCGCACCAGCCGCTCCCGCCCCGCCCCATCCTCGTAGAACACGTTGCTCGCGCCCGGCAGGATCGCCACCTGCCCTCCGTACCCCGCCGCCTCCAGCCGCGCCGTCTGCCCCGCCAGCGCCGCCTCGTGCGCCTCCGACCGCTCCAGCTCCCGGCGAATCACCGGCTCGCCCAGACGGCGCACCACCGGGTCCTGGGCATCGACCAGGCCGAGGGTCAGCCCGTCGCAGAGCCCTGCCATTATGGCGGTGAAGGCGGCCGCCACCGTCCCGCCGGAATAGGCGTCTCGAATCCGCTCGAGCACGATGGGCGTAAACTCTGATGGTGGCAGGATATCGGCCAGTTGATCCAAAGCTGTTTCTGCCCCTCCCTGGAGGTCTCGGCGGCCCATGGACCGGATCGAGGCGGGGTCGCCGTCCAGGGCGAGCCGATGGAGCGCGTTCGCCGAATCGAGGACATGGACGTGGTTGGCCTCATCCCAGTCATGGTCATCGGAGGCGATCCAGAAGAGGGCGAGGACGGGCGCGTCGAGGAGCGCTTCGAGGCGGGCGGCGAGGGCGACGGCGGAGAGGGCCTTGGAAACGGTGTAGAGGGGTCCACCGAAGAGTCCCGGCTGCTGGCCGGTCGTGACGAGGAACCCTTCCCCTGCCGCGATGCGGTCGAGCCTCTCCCTGGCGGGATCGCTCAGGGGCCGGACGGCGCCGGCCATGGCGCGCAGGGAAGCCGGATCGAATCGGAGGCGGACGTCGGCGGCTTTGCGGCGGTATGCGTCGGGGTCGAAGGGGCTGCCGGGGAAGAACGGGGCGAGGGCGCGATCGCCGGCGAGATAATCCCGGAGGAGGGGTCCGCCGCCGAGGGTCCGGACGAGGATGTCCAGGCTCACGTGGGCACTCCGCTCGCGCCCGCGGGCCGTGCGACGGCTGTGCCGGGTGCCGCCGGTGTGCCGCTCATCCCTTGTGGTACGGCTCGCCCCGCGCGATGGTGCCGGCGCGATAGAGCTGCTCCGCGAGGACGAGGCGGGCGAAGTCGTGCGGCAGGGTCATGGGGGACAGGGAAAGCTGGTACGCCGCGTCCTTGAAGAGTGTGCGATCGAGGCCGAAAGCGCCGCCGATCAGGAAAGCAGCGCCGGGGCTGCCGCGGAGGGCGAGCTCGCCGAGGTAGCGGGCGAGGCGTTCCGACGGCCAGGGCTCGCCCGCCCGGGTGACGACGATGATCTCGGCTCCCGGCGGGATGGCGATGCGGAGCCGCTCCCCCTCCCGCCTGCGCACGTCGGTGACGGGACGGCCCTGCGCCGCCCGCTCGGGGCGCACCTCGGTGGTCTCCAGCTTCCAGTAGCGGCCGGCCCGGGTCTCGTACTCCCGGATGGCGGGGAGGAGGAGCTTGTCCGGGCGTCCCACGGCGGCGACGACGACCTTCACCGGGGCTCAGGCGTAGATCCCGCGCATCCGATGGACGGCGGCGACGCGGTCGATGGACAGCATGTAGGAGGCGGTCCTCATGTTGACGCTGTGCTGCCGGGCGTAGTCGAGGACGTTGTGGAAGGACCGGATCATGACCTCCCGGAGCCGCTTGATCACCAGCTCCTCGCTCCAGGCGTATCCCTCGCGGTTCTGGACCCACTCGAAGTAGCTGACGGTCACACCGCCGGCGTTCGCGAGGATGTCCGGGATCACGAAGACGCCCTTCTCATCCAGGATCGCGTCGGCGGGGGCGGTGGTGGGTCCGTTGGCGCCCTCGGCGATGATCTTCGCGTTGATGTTCGGGGCGTTGCGCTTCGTGATCACGTTCTCCAGCGCTGCGGGGACCAGCACGTCCACGTCCAGCTCGAGGAGCTCCTCGTTCGTGATGGGCTCGCCGTGGGGGAAGCCCTCGAGGAACTGGTGCTCGGCGAGCCACTTCAGCGCTTCGCTGATGTAGATGCCGTTGGCGTTGTAGATGGCCCCGGTCATGTCGCTGATGCCGACGACCGTGAGCCCCTCCTCCTCGAGCAGCCGGGCCGCGACCGAGCCGACGTTCCCGAAGCCCTGGACGGCCACCGTCGTTCCGTGGACCGGGATCCCGAGCTCACGGAGCGCTTCCCGGACCACGATCTTCACGCCCCGGCCGGTCGCATCCCGGCGTCCCAGCGACCCGCCCATGGCCACGGGCTTCCCCGTCACGACCGAGGTCACGGTGTGGCGCATGTGCATGGAATACGTGTCCATGATCCACGCCATCACCCGCTCGTTGGTGTTCACGTCGGGAGCGGGGACGTCGGAGTCCGGCCCCAGGACGTCGAGGATCGACGCCGTGTAGCGCCGCGTCAGACGCTCCAGCTCCCCCGTGGACAGCCGGTAGGGGTCGCAGACCACGCCGCCCTTCGCGCCGCCGAAGGGGATGTCGACGACGGCGCACTTCCACGTCATCCAGGCGGCCAGCGCCGTCACCTCGTCCAGCGTGACCTTGGGGTCGAAGCGGATCCCTCCCTTGGCCGGCCCGCGGGACGGGTTGTACAGCACCCGGATCCCCTGGAAGACCTCCACCTCCCCGTTGTCCATCATCACGGGCACGGACGTGATGATCTGCTTCTCCGGGTGCCGCAGGACCGCATAGATGCCGGGCTCCAGGTTCAGCAGCTCGGCGGCCTGGTCGAACCGCTCCATCATCGCCTCGAACGGGTTCTCCTCGTTGAGGACGGGGTCCTTGTCCGGCCGGATGATATTGGGAACGGATTGCATCAGTCGCTCGCGGCCAACGGGCACGGCACCGTGTCGGCCCGGAATCGTTCATCGGTACGGGGGTGATCCACGTTGAAGTGGAGCCCCCGGCTCTCTTTCCTGCTCCTCGCGCTCCGGACGATCAGCGCGGCGACCTGACAGAGGTTGCGCATCTCGGCGGCGTCGGCGTCCACCGGGCCGCGGGCCCAGAGCGCCTCGGCCCTCTCCCGCAACGCATGCACGCGCGACTGCGCCTCCTCGAGCCGCGCGTCGCTGCGCACGATCCCGCAATCATCCCACATGATCCCCCGGAGGTCGGATCCGATCGCCGCCGTTTCGCCCCCGTCCCGGGCGGCGCCTGCCCCGACCACGGGGACCACCGCGGGCTCGGGCGGGTCCTCCCCCAGCTCGGCCCGCACCGCCAGGGCCGCGCGATGGCTGTAAACCACCGCCTCCAGGAGCGAGTTGGATGCTAGACGATTGGCCCCATGCACGCCAGTACACGCGACCTCTCCCGCAGCGTACAGTCCCCGCACCGCGGTTCGGCCATCCTGGTCGGTCAGCACGCCGCCGCACGCGTAATGGGCCGCGGGAACCACCGGGACGGGGTCACGGAGCGCGTCCACGCCCCGCGCGGCGCACGCCTCCACGATGTAGGGGAAGCGGCGCGCGATGGTGTCGGCGCCGATGGGCGAGAGGTCCAGGAGCACGAAGGGGTCGGCGCGCTCCTTCAGGACCCGGTCGATGGCCCGAGCCACGATGTCCCGGGTCGACAGCGATCCCTCGGCATGCCCCGCCATGACGAGATCCCCCGCCCGCGTCCGCAGGACCGCCCCCTCGCCCCGGACCGCTTCCGAGATCAGGATGGCCTGCCCCTCGGCCGGATAGAGCGCGGTGGGATGGAACTGGACGAACTCGAGGTTGGCCACCGTCGCGCCGGCGCGATAGGCCATGGCCACGCCATCGCCGGTGGCGATGTCGGGGTTCGTCGTATGCCGGTACACGCGGCCGAGGCCGCCGCTGGCCAGCAGGGTCCGCCGCGCCCGGACCGCCAGCAGGCGATCGCCCCTGTGGTCGTAGACCAGCGCACCGCCGCAGGCCCGCCGCGCCCCCTCCCCCCCGACGATGAGGTCCAGGACCACGTGGTCCTCCAGGATCTCGATCCCCGGGTGGTCCGCCACGGCATCGAGCAGCGCGCGCTCGATCTCACGCCCGGTCAGGTCCTGCGCATGGACGATCCTGCGCCTCGAATGCCCCCCCTCCCGGCCGAGCGAAAGCCGGCCCCGCTCCGTCGTGAAGCGGGCGCCCCAGTCCATGAGCTCACGCACGCGCTGCGGTCCCTCGCGCACCAGCGCCCGCACCGCGGCCTCGTGGCAGAGGCCGGCACCGGCCTTCAGCGTGTCCCGGACGTGCAGCTCGAACTCGTCCTCCGGGTCCATCACGGCCGCGATGCCGCCCTGCGCGTAGTTCGTGCTGGAATCCGCCCGGCGCTTCTTCGTCACCAGCACGACCTGCGCGTGGTCGGCGGTCTTCAGGGCGAACGTGAGCCCGGCGATCCCGCTGCCGATCACGAGGACGTCCATGGCCCGGCTCTCGATCACGACACGACCTCCTCCACCGCTCCCAGGACCCACTCCCGCCCGCTTTCGAACGTGATCTTCTGCTCGAGGATCCAGAAGTCGGCGAGCTCCATCATCGGCGCGAGCTTCACGGCGTCCTTGGCCGTGGTGACGATGGGGCCGCCGGCCGCGAGACGGAGGATCGCGGCGGCCTCGGCCGCGGAGTACGGGTGATGGTCCGGGAACGCGATCGCGTCCTCCAGCCGCGCCCCCACGGCTTCCGCCTGGTCGAAGAAGTCATCCGGGCGCGCGATACCGGCAATGCCGATGGCCGCTCCCGACGGCGGCCCCTGCCTCGGCGACCCGTCCGGCCTCACCCAGCGGCGGGCGTCGACAAAGACCCGCGCCGTCGGGCGCCTCGACGCCCGGGCGACGGCGACCTCCACCTCCGCCGCGCGCTCCGGCGGCGCGGTACGGCGGGTCACCACCACGATGTCCGCGCGCCGCAGCGCCGATGGGGGCTCGCGGTAGGGTCCCCTGGGGAGGAGCCTGGCGCTGCGGCCCCAGGCCTCGGCCGCGATCAGGACGATGTCCAGGTCTCGGCCGAACCGGCGGTGCTGGAACGCATCGTCGAGGACCAGTACATCCGCGCCCAGCTCCATGGCGCGCCCCGCGCCCCGCAGCCGATCCCGATCGGCGACCACCGGGAGGTCGGGGAACCAGCGCCGGTGCAGCGCCGGCTCGTCCTCCGCGTAGCCACCGTGCAGGATTCCGGGGGTCCAGCCACGGCGCTGAAGTTGTGTCACCACCCAGCGTACCATCGGCGTCTTCCCCGTCCCTCCCACCGTGATGTTCCCGATGCTGATGGCGGGCAGCGGCGGGACGTCGGTCGGAGCGACACCGGCGCCGTACGCGGCGTTCCTCGCGCCCATCACGGCCCGGTAGCCCAGCTCGGCGGGCGTGAGGATGGCCCCCAGGAAGCGGCCGGCGAGCCCCGTCTGTCCCTCCCAGAGCCGCCGGACCGCGTCCACCGGCCCGAGGGGAGCTGTCCCCTCCCCACCGCTATCGGTCCGGTCCGCCATCCCGGTCGGCCTCCTCGGTCATCGCGTTCAGCTGCGCCTCCAGCGCTCCGGCATGGCGCGCGAGCTCCGCCCGGTCCGCATCCCGCGGGACCCAGCGCGGCTCGCCGTAGAGCACCCGCACGGTGCTGAACGGCTTCGGTACGCAGAATTTGTCCCACGAGCCGGGCCACCACGCCCGCCGGCACCCTCCGGTGAGCGGGACGATGGGCAGCCCCGTGAGCTGCGCCGCCGTGATCACGCCGGGCTGGAGCTCCTGCCGCGGCCCGCGGGGGCCATCCGGCGTGAGGGCGAGGGACCAGCCGTCCCTGGCCCGGCGGACCAGGTCGCGCAACGCCTCGCCGCCCCCCCGGCTGGAGGACCCCCGGACCGTGGCGTAGCCCCACCCCTCCACCACCCGGGCAATGTACTCGCCGTCGCCGGACCGGCTGATCAGCGCCGCGATCCGCCCGTGCCGGTGGAAGTAGGTGAGCGGGAGGAGCCGACCGTGCCAGAGCGCGAAGATCACAGGCTGACCCGCCTCCGCCAGCGGGGCATAATGCTCCCCCCCCTCGACGCGGTAGCGGACCGTGCCCAGCAGCGCGTTCAACGCAAGCCGCCCCGCGTCGCCGGCCAGCCGGTGCCTGAGCCTCACCGGTCCAGCAGCTCCCCGGCGAGGTCCGCGACCCGGTCCCCGGCTGTGGCGCTCCCCTCGGGACGGAGCGCCTCCCGCACCCCGCGGAGCCCTTCCAGCGCCGCGGACCGGGCGGGCCCCTCATCCACGAGCGGAAGCAGCGCGGCGGCGAGCGCGCCGGGGGTCGCCTCCTCCTGGAGGAGCTCCGGGGCCACGCGGCGACCCGCGACCAGGTTCGCCAGGCCGACGTGCTCCACCCGCACCAGCCGCCGCGCCAGCCAGAAGGTGGCGGGGTGGGTGCGATACGCGATCACCATGGGGACGCCGGCGAGAGCGGCCTCCAGCGTCGTGGTGCCCGATTTGACGAGGGCGGCGTGGGCGTGTGCCAGGAGCGATCGGCCGTCCGTGGTCATGGGGAAGGGCGATGCGGCGTACGCCGCCGGATCCACGTCCGGCGACCGTGCGACCACGGGCTGGACGTGCCATCGGGCGTCCACCACGCGGCGGGCCGCCTCCGTGAACGGCTCCAGGTGGCGCTCCACCTCCTGCAGGCGGGAGCCGGGGAACAGCGCCAGGATGCGGCGCGCGGGGTCCAGCGCCAGCGCCCGGCAGAGGGGCTCCCTCTCCTGCACGGGCTCCTGCCGCGACGTGAGGGGGTGGCCGACGAACCGGACGCGCGCGCCGTGCTCCCGGAAGATCTCCTCCTCGAACGGCAGGATCACCGCGAGGCGGTCCGCGGTCGTCGCGAGCCTCGCAGCGCGGCTCCGGTGCCAGGCCCAGACCTGCGGGGCGATGTAGTACAGGACTGGCACGTCCCGCGCCGCGGCGGCCCGGGCGAGCCGCAGATTGAAGCCCGGGTAGTCGATGGGGATCACCAGGTCGACCCGCCGCTCTTCCAGGATCTTCGCGGTGCGCCGGAGCAGCCCCAGGAAGAAGGGGAGGTGCCGTGCGACCTCGACGAAGCCCATGACCGCCAGCCGCTCGAAGGGGACGATGGGCTCCACCCCCTCCGTCTCCATGCGGGGACCCGCGAGCCCGAGGAGTCGGGCATCCGGCCAGCGCCGCCGGAGCGCGCGTGCGACCGCGGCGCCATGGAGATCCCCGGAGGGCTCGCCGGCGGAGAGGAAGATCGTCGGGGCCGGCGCCATCACCCCAGGCCGGAGAGGTACCAGATGGCGAGCGCGGCCAGGACCAGTCCGATGATGAGCCGGCTCAACCGGGGCGGCCGCACCGGCCCCATGGATTCGGTCTTACGCTCGCGCCGAATTCGTAGCAGCGACATGTTCCTCGATCCGTTCCACGATCTCCAGCGCGGCCGCCAGCGCCCGGCGGCCATCCTCCCCCGAGACCTTCACCGGCGTCTCGCCCTGGACCGCCGCGACGAACGACTCCAGCTCCACGCGCAGCGGCTCGCGGCCGTCCCCCACCAGCTCCACCCGCTCGACGAGGCCTTCCAGGCTACCGGCCGCCGCCGGCCGCCCGGGCTCCAGCGCCACCCCCGGGCGCAGACGCAGGAACTCGCCCTTCCCGGCCGCGAGGTCCAGGCTGATGTACCCGTTGGGCTGGAAGAACCGGAACTTCCGCAGCCGCTCGAGCGAAACCCGGCTCGCCGTGAGGTTCGCCACGCCCCCGCCCACGAACTCCAGCCGCGCGTTCGCGATGTCGGGGCTCGCCGTGAGGATCGGGATCCCCGCGGCGGAGATGGCGGTCACCTCCCGACGGGCGAGACTCAGAACCAGGTCGAGGTCGTGGATCATCAGGTCCAGCACCACGGCCACGTCGGTTCCCCGGGGACCGAACGGCGCCAGCCGGTGGCTCTCCACGAACAGCAGCTCGTCCAGGTACGGCTCCGCCGCCCGCAGCGCGCCGTTGAACCGCTCGACGTGACCGATCTGGACCAGCGCCCGTCCCGCGGCCGCGGCCGTCAGGATCCTGTCGGCCGCCGCCAGTGATTCGGCGATCGGCTTCTCGATCAGGACGTGGATCCCGCGCTCCAGCGCCGCGACCGCCACGCGCTCGTGGGCGGACGTGGGGACGGCCACCACGACGGCGTCCGCGACGTCCAGGAGCCCGTCCAGCGCCGCGTGGGACGCCACGCCCAGCTCCGCCTCGACCTGCGCGCGCCGATCCGGGTCGATGTCGTGGATGCCGGCGAAGCTGGTGCCGGGGAGGTCCCGCGCCAGACGGGCGTGGTGGACCCCGAGACTCCCGACTCCGATGACTCCGATGCGAAGGGACATGGCGGGTCTAGAGGGCGACGCCCCGCTCGCTCTCCTCCACGAAGGCGATGAACGTCTCCACCTCGGGCAGCGCGCTCAGCTCGGTCCGTGCCCGCTCCAGCGCCTGGGACACGTTGTGCTCGGACGCGAAGAACAGGCGGTAGGCCCGCTTCAGCTCGAGCCGGACCTCGTCGCTGAACCCGCGCCGGCGCAGCCCCACGCTGTTCAGCCCCGACAGCTCCATGGGGCTCCCCGCGGCACGGACGTACGGCGGCACGTCCTTGCTGACCCGGGAGGCCCCGCCCACGAAGGCGTGGGTCCCGATCCGGACGAACTGGTGGATCGGCGTCAGCCCACCGACGATGGCCCAGTCCCCGATCGTGACGTGACCCCCCATGTTCACGGCGTTGGACAGGATCACGTGGTCGCCGATGTGGCAGTCGTGCGCCACGTGGACGTACGCCATCAGCATGCAGTCCGCCCCCACCGCCGTGCGCCCCGACGCCCCTGTCCCGCGGTTCAGCGTGGCGTATTCCCGGATGACCGTCCGGTCCCCTACCACGAGCTGCGTGACCTCGTCCTCGAACTTCAGGTCCTGGGGGTCCGTGCCGAGGACCGCGCCGTGGTGGATCCGGCAGTCCCGTCCGATCACGGTGTCGCGCTCGATCAGCACGTGCGGTCCCACCGTCGTCCCCGCCCCGATGGCGACGCCGGGCCCGATGATCGTCCACGGGCCCACGCTCACGTCGGGCCCCAGCTCGGCGGCGTCGTGGATCAGCGCGGACGGGTGGATCCCCGTCCACAGCGGGCCGTTCATCCTCAGCGTCCTGCCTCCCATCAGCGATCCACGATGCGAGCCATCATTTCCGCTTCCGCGGCCACCTGGCCGTCCACGTACCCCACGCCCCTCATCCGGCAGGTGTGGCGGCGGAACTGGAGCATCTCCAGCTCGAAGACCAGCTGGTCGCCGGGGGTGACCGGGCGCCGCCACTTCACGTTGTCCATGGTCATGAAGTACACGACCTTGTCCTCCGGCGCCTCGATGCTGTCCATCAGCAGCAGACCGCCGACCTGCGCCATCGCCTCGATGATCAGGACCCCCGGCATCACGGGGTGACCCGGATAGTGACCCTGGAAGAACGGCTCGTTGATCGTGACGTTCTTGATCCCGACGATCCGCTTCCCCGCCTCGAAGTCGATGATCCGGTCCACCAGCAGCATCGGGTACCGGTGCGGGAGGTACTGGATGATCTTCGTGATGTCCACCACGCCGGCGCGACTCCGGCGGTGCGCGGCCAGGATCGCCCGGCCGAGCTCGACGTTGCCGGCGTGGCTCGGGCGCTCCGCCACGATGTGCGCCCGCACCCGCCCGCCGAGGACCGTCAGGTCGCCCACCATGTCGCCGATCTTGTGGCGCACGAACTCGTCGCTGAAGCGCAGCTCCCCATCCACCAGCCCGTGCTCGTCCAGGATCACGGCGTTCGCGGCGGTCGCTCCCAGGGCCAGGCCCCGGGCGTGCAGCGCCTCGGCGTCGCGCAGGAAGCCGAACGTCCGCGCCGGGCCGATCTCCTCGGCGAAGGTGCCATCGATGTTGAAGGAAGCGAACTGCCGGCGCACCAGCGGGTGGTCGAACTCGATGGTCGCGGAGATCCGGAAATCCTCCGCGGGCGCGGCCACGTAGTGTCCCCCCCGCGGACCGGTCACCGTGACCGGGCGGTCGAGGGTGAGGACCCGGACGGGCGCGTCCTGCTCCTCCACCCCCGCCCGACGCATGACCTCGAGGAACGGCTGGAAGCTGCCGTCCATGATCGGGACCTCCGGTCCGGACATCTCGATGGTCACGTTGTCCACCAGGAGGGCGCCCACCGCCGCGAGCACGTGCTCGACGGTCTTCGCCTCGGCGTTCCCCACCGCCAGCGTGGTGCCCAGGTCCGTTTCGGACACGTTCTCGAGCGTCGCCGGGATGGCCGGCGCCCCTTCGAGGTCCGTGCGCACGAAGCGGATCCCCACCCCTGGCTCCGCCGGAACGAACCGCAGGCGGGCCGGCGTCCCGGTGTGGATCCCGGTCCCGTCCAGCTCGGCGGTGCCCGCGAGCGTCTGCTGCCTCGGTTCGCTCATTCCCCCGTCTTCAGCTCCTCGATCCGCTTCTCGAGCTCCACCACCCGCGCCCTGAGCTCCGGGAGCCGCGCCAGCGCCGCCTGGGCACGGAGCGCCTCCCGGTGCGGGCGCGCGGGATAGCCGCTCCAGGTCTCCCCGCGGGGAACGTCGCCGAACACACCCGCCTGGCCCCCGATGGTCGCGCCATCGCCGATCTCCACGTGCCCCTGGAGCCCGGCCTGCCCCGCGAGCGTGACGCCGCGGCCGATCCGCGTGCTCCCCGACACTCCCACCTGCGCCACGATGATGGTTCCCGCGCCGATCCGCACGTTGTGCCCGATGTGGACCAGGTTGTCGATCTTCACGTGGTCGCCGATCTCCGTCGAGCCGATGGAGCCCCGGTCGATGGTGGAATTCGCCCCGATCTCCACGTCGGCCCCGATGACGCAATCGCCCACCTGCGGCACCTTGCGCGGCACCCCGCCCACCGGGGCGTACCCGAACCCGTCCACCCCCAGCCGCACCCCGGCGTGGATGATGGAGCGCGGACCGATCCGGACGCCGGGATAGAGCGTCACGTGCGGGTGGAGCACGACGTCCTCCTCGAGGTCAGAACCCTCCCCGACCACCACGTGCGCACCGATCCGGGTCCGGGCTCCGACCCGGACGCCCGCCGCGAGCACCGCGTACGCCCCCACGGTGACGTCCTCCCCCAGGACCACGTCCCGGGCGACCGCCGCGGTGGGGTGCACGCCGGCCGCCGGCGCCACGTCGGGGTAGAGCTCCGGAAGCACGTGCACGAGCGCCCCGTGGACGTCGTCCGTTACGATCCGGGGCCGATCCTGCGGCACCCGCCCCGAGAGGGGCCGGGCGACGAGGAACAGCCCCGCACGCGACGGCTCAACGTAGGAGAGGTAGCGGGGATGTGCAACGAGCGAGAGGTCCGTGGGGCCCGCACGATCGAGGGGAGCCGCGCCCGTGATCTCCGGGTCGGCTCCCCCCTCCAGCTCGGCGTCGAGCAGTCGGGCGATGGCGGACGCGTTCATCGCCCTCCAGCGGCCGGAACGGAAGAGCTCCGCGTCACGACCCCTGGGACGCGAGCGCCCGGAGCCGGCGCAGCACTTCGTCCGTGATGTCCAGCGCCGGATCGGCGGCGATGACACCGCCGCCGGCGACATCGAAGACGAAGGCGTAGCCCCGCTCGCTGCGGAGCTGCTCGATCACCGTGTTGATGCGCGCGAGGGCGGGCTCCAGGAGCTCCTGCTGCTTCCCCTGCGCGAGCTGCTCCAGCTCGGCCGCCTTCTCCTGGATCTCCTGCTGCTTCGCCCCGAGGGCCTGCTGCCGCTCGCGGCGGTTCTCCGGCGTCATCATCGCCTGCTGCTGCTGGTACTGCTCCAGCATGGTCTGATACGACGTCTGCAGCGGAGCGATCTGCTGCTCCAGGCGCTGCATCTCCTGCTGCAGCGCGCTACGCGCCTGCTGGATCTCAGGGGCCTCCGCCATCACGCGCTGCGAGTTGATGAACACCAGCTTCGGCGCAGCCTGCGCCGGGAGCGAAGCTGCCCCGACCAGCAGGGCGAAAACGGCCATGCCCGAACGAATCACCTGCTTCATGCCTCCACCACCTTTCGGCGTTCTAGAACGTCTGTCCGAACTTGAAGTGCAGCTGCCAGCCCGGCTCGGTCCTGTCGAAGCCGTACGCGTAGTCCAGGCCCATGGGCCCGAACGGCGTCACCAGCTGGACCCCGAGCCCCGCGCCCCGGAACAGCTTCGACGGGTTCACCTCCAGCGGATCCCGCCAGAGGTTGCCCGCGTCGCCGAACGCCGAAACCGACACGTTGTCGTTGAAGCGGACGGCGTACTCCGCGCTCAGCCGCACGTACGCCTTCCCCAGCTTGCTGATCAGCGGCAGTCTGCTCCCGCTCGGCACATACCCCAGCGGCGTGATGGTCGTTTCATCGTAGCCGCGCAGCGGCTGCCCGAACTGGACCCCGCCCATCCAGAACTGCTCGAACGGGAAGCCGCTCGCGTCGCCGAAGACCGCCCCGGTCTCCGCCGTGATCCCCAGGGCCAGCCGGACCGGGCGGACGCCCACCTGCCCGCCCCCGAGCTGTCCGACGGGGACCCACCAGCTCCCCACGGCCGTGTACTTCTGGA
Organism: Longimicrobiales bacterium; assembly: GCA_035513575.1. Taxonomy (GTDB): domain Bacteria; phylum Gemmatimonadota; class Gemmatimonadetes; order Longimicrobiales; family RSA9; genus JAHWKI01. The sequence continues at coordinate 146,957 of DATKBW010000134.1, forward strand.
AGTCGCCGTCCCCGCCCAGCGGGCCGCCGGAGAGCTCCGCCCGGATCTCGTTGCGCGTCCCCACGGTGGGGAAGAGCGGGCTGTCCAGCGTGTTCCGGAGCAGCGAGAGCGTCGCGGTGCTCAGCAGCCCCGGCGGCAGGCCGAACACGGAGCCTTCCTCGTCGCTGCGGTTCTCGTACTTGGTGCGGGCCACCTGATAGCCGACGAAGACGCGGCTGAAGCGCCGGTCCCAGGGGAAGGGGAGCCCGAACCGGAGGGAGCCGCCGGTGCGGCGGTACTCGCCCTCCGTGAACTGGAAGAAGCGGTTCTGCTTGGTGCTGAAGAGCGACGCCGATCCGCTGATCTGCGATCCCCGGACGGACGGGTCGGTGTAGCTCGCCGAGAAGTTGTTGTAGCGGGTGCCGAACTGCCACTGCACGCTGCCGGACTTCGCCTGGCCGAACAGGTTCGGGTGATCGAAGCCGATGAAGCCGGCCAGCCCGCCCCAGCCCCCGATGGTGGTCCCGAAGTTGAAGCTCCCCGTCTGCTTCTCCTTCACCTCGAACGTCACGTCCACATCCCCGGACGGGAGCTGCTCCATCCGCGGCGTCGGGAGGGGGGCCTCGAAGAAGCCGAGCCCCATGATGGCACGGTAGCTCTGGATCAGCATCTCCTCGCTGTACACGTCCCCGGGCAGCACGAAGATGCGGTCGCGGATCACGTTCTCGTGGGTGTACGTGTTCCCCACCACCGAGACCCGGTTCACGTACGCCGGCTCCCGCTCCACGATGTCCCACCCCACGCGCACCCCGGGCTCGCCGTCGTCCGTCTCCACCCGCTCCACGAACGGCATCACCTGGGCGTACAGGTAGCCCTCGTTGCGATAGAGCTGGAACACGTCCTCGGTGGCCTGCTGGAACCGCGACTGGTTGAACACCGGCCGCTGGGCGGCGACCTGCCCCGCTTCCGCCCCGATGCCGCCGATCCCGAAGCTCGACAGCAGCCCACCCCGGGCGCTCTCGTAGTACCGGCTCAGGTCATCGGTCGGGAACCGGCGGTTCCCCCGGACCTCGAAGCCCACCAGACGATAGCGCGCCCCCTCGCTCACCCGCACCGTCAGCCGGCCCTTCCCCGTCTCCGGGTCCACCACCAGCGTGTCCCCGAGCACGGTGAAGTCGATGTAGCCCTGACGACCGTAGAAGTCGGGCAGCGTGCTCCGCAGGTCCTGCCGCAGGACCTCGTCGTCGAAGAGTCCCGGGCGGTACCAGAGGAACCCCTCCTCCCGGGTCGACATCGCGTCCTTGATCTCGTCGTCAGCGAAGACTTCGTTCCCTGCGATGACCACCTCGGCGATGGCCACCCGCTGGCCCTCCTCGACATCGATCACCAGCCGGTACTCGCCTTCGACGCCGGCGATCGGCTCGAGCCGGTGCTCCATCCGCTGCAGCCGGATCCCCTTCTCCGCCAGCATCTCACGGATCACGTGCTCGGCCTCGACGAGCCGGGCCGGATCGTACGCCTGGCCGCTCCGGAGCCCGACCGTGTCCCGCACCGTCCCTGCCCGGACGTTCTCCAGGCCGCGGAACTCCAGGTAGGCGACGTACGGCTGCTCCTCGACCTCGATGATGAGCCGCACGGGGGAGGCCGGGTCCTCCGGCCTCACTTCCTCGGCGAGGATCCGCACATCCGCGTACTGGTCCGTGACCCACAGGCGGCGGATCGCCTGCTGGATCTCCCGGAACGTCACCCGGTCGCCGAGCCGGATCCCCGCCGTCGAGAGGACGATGTCCTCGGGGATGCGCTCGTTCCCGCGGACGTCGATGGCCTCGACGGGGACGGGCTCCACCGGCATGACGGGCGTCTGCTGCGCGGCCGAGGGGCTCACCCAGGCGAACGCGACCAGGGAGGCGGCCAGGGTCCCGGCCGCCTCCCTGATCCGCTTCATCGGTCGATGCTTCATGTTTTCGTGGAAGAGGGGACGCGGAACTCCAGAGCGTCACCTTCCGGCGCGACATCCACCCGGATCTCGTCGCCGGCAGAGAACTCCGATACCAGGATCTTTTCCGACAGCGGGTCCTCCAGGTGCCGCTGGATCGCCCGCCGCAGCGGCCGCGCGCCGAACTTCTCGTCGTAGCCGCGGTCCACCAGGAACTTGACCGCCTGTTCCGTCAGGCTGAGCGAGAGCTCCTCCTCCGCCAGCCGCGCGCGCACGTCCTTCAGCATGAAGTGCACGATCTGCGCGATCTGCTCCCTGCTGAGCTGGTGGAAGACGATGATGTCGTCCACGCGGTTCAGGAACTCCGGGTTGAAGGCCCGCTCGATCTCCTCGCGCACCTTGTTCTGCATCAGATCGTAGCTGGTCTCGGCATCGCGCGAGTGGAAGCCGAGCTGGCCCTTCCCCGTGCTGATGTCTCGCGCGCCCAGATTGGACGTCATGATCAGCACCGTGTTCTTGAAGTCGATGACCCGGCCGTAGTTGTCCGTCAGGTGCCCCTCGTCGAGGACCTGCAGGAGGATGTTGAACACGTCCGGGTGCGCCTTCTCGATCTCGTCCAGCAGCACCACGCTGTACGGCCGGCGGCGCACCGCCTTGGTCAGCGTGCCGCTGTCCTCGTAGCCCACGTAGCCCGGAGGCGCGCCGATGAGTCGGGACACGGAGAACTTCTCCATGTACTCGCTCATGTCCACCCGGATCAGCGCATCACGGTCCGCGAACAGGAACTCCGCCAGCGCCCGCGCCAGCTCCGTCTTCCCGACGCCCGTGGGGCCGCTGAAGATGAAGCTCCCGATGGGACGGTTCGGGTCCTTGAGCCCCGCCCGGCTCCGCCGGATCGCCCGGCTGATCGCCGCGATGGCCTCGTCCTGCCCGACCACCCGCGTGTGCAGCTCCTCCTCCATGTTCACCAGCCGCTCCGTCTCCGCCTCCTTCAGCCGCGTGACCGGAATCCCGGTCCAGCGGCTCACGATGAAGGCGACCTCCTCCACGCCGATCACCGGGCGATGCTGCTTCCGCTCCTCCTCCCACTTCTCCTGCCGGCGCCGGATCTCGTTCTGCAGCTCCCGCTCCTGGTCCCGCAGCTCCGCCGCCCGCTCGAAGTCCTGGTCGCGGATCGACTCGTCCTTCCGCTCCGCCAGCTGCTCCATCTCCTGCTGGAGCTCCGTCACCTCCGGCGGCGGGACCTGGGTGGCGAGCCGCGCCCGGGCGCCGGCCTCGTCGATCACGTCGATGGCCTTGTCCGGGAGGAACCGATCGGTGATGTAGCGCTCCGAGAGCCGCGCCGACGCGGTCAGCGTCTCATCGGGGATCTCCACCCGGTGGTGGTCCTCGTAGTGCTTGCGCAGCCCCTTGAGGATCTCCACCGACTCGTCCACCGTCGGCGGGTCGACGATCACCGTCTGGAAGCGCCGCTCCAGCGCGCCGTCCTTCTCGATGTACTTGCGGTACTCGTTGAGCGTGGACGCGCCGACGCACTGCAGCTCGCCGCGCGCCAGCGCCGGCTTCAGCATGTTGGACGCGTCGATCGCGCCCTCGGCCGCGCCGGCCCCGACCAGGGTGTGGAGCTCGTCGATGAACAGGATGATGTTCTTGTTCTGGGCGATCTCGTTCATGATCGCCTTCAGCCGCTCCTCGAACTGGCCGCGGTACTTCGTCCCGGCGATCACGGCGGCCATGTCCAGGGCGAGGACGCGGTGGTCCTTCAGGCTGTCCGGGCAGTCGCCCTTCGCGATGAGCTGTGCCAGACCCTCCACGATCGCCGTCTTGCCGACGCCGGGCTCGCCGATCAGGACGGGGTTGTTCTTCTTCCGGCGCGACAGCACCTCCATGACGCGCTCGATCTCGGAGGCCCGCCCGATCGTCGGGTCCAGCTCGGCATTGCGCGCCAGCTCCGTGAGGTCACGGCAGAAATGGTCGAGGGCGGGCGTCTTCGACTTCTTCTCGCCCTTCTGGCTCGACCCGCCACCGCCGCCGCCCCCGGGGGTGGACGGCTGCGAGGGGTTCACGTCGCTGCCCAGCAGCTTGAGCGTCTCGCCCCGGGCATCCTCCAGGGTCAGGCCGAGGGAGTTGAGCACCTGCGCGGCGATCCCCTTCTCTTCGCGCAGGAGGCCGAGCAGCAGGTGCTCCGTACCGACGTAGGAGTGGTTGAGCTCGCGGGCTTCCGCCATGGCGTATTCCAGCACCTTCTTGGCACGGGACGTATACGGCAGCTCGCCGAGGGCGATCGTCGCCTTCCCCTTCTTCACCGACTCCTCGATCCGCTCGTGGATCTGCTCGAGGTCCACGTTCAGGTTCATGAGAACGGCCGCCGCGACGCCCTCGCCCTCCCGGATCAGCCCCAGGAGGATATGCTCGGTACCGACGTAGTCGTGCTGGAGACGGATGGCTTCCTCGCGGGCCATGGCGAGTACTTTCCGCACGCGATCGGTGAAGTTGTAGTTCATCAGTGCCCTCGCAGCGGGTGTCGTCGTGTAGCGGCGACCCTATTCAACTTCCGAGCCGTTCCCACCGGGGTCCGGGTCCGGGTCGGCGTCGGTCTCGAGCGCGTGTCGCACGTGGCTGGCACGCTGCACATCGCCCGCGGCTTCGCTCAACGGGTGCCCCGCGGCCTGTTCCAGGTGGGCCGGCTGGGTATAGATCATGACCTTGTTCAGCGTGTATACACTGGGTCCCGGAAGCAGTTTCATGCTCACGCCGAGACGCACGCCGCTGAGCAGGTTCATGACTTCGTCGAAGCTCAGGGAGCGAGCATAACGGAGGAGGCCGTAGGCCCGCCAGATCTTGTCCTCCATCACCGCCGGCGCCTCGCGCATGAGCACGCTCCGGGCCTGCATCTCGTACTGGATCACCTGCTGGACGATCTTGTGCAGGTGGTCGATCAGGTCCTCCTCGGGCTTGCCGAGCGTGGTCTGGTTGGAGATCTGGAAGAAGTTCCCCACCACCTCCGAGCCCTCGCCGTACAGCCCCCGGAACGTCAGCCCCACCTGCCCGATCCCCTGCAGGACCTTGCCGATCTCTTTCGTCAGGACCAGACCCGGGAGGTGCATGAGGATGGACGCCCGGAGCCCCGTCCCGACGTTGGTCGGGCAGCTGGTCAGATAGCCGAACTCGTGGTGGTAGGCCACGGGCAGCTGGCCGGCGAGCTCCTCATCCAGCGCGTCCACCTGGCCGTAGGCGTCCCGGAGCCGGAGCCCCGACATGAGGCTTTGGAGCCGGAGGTGGTCCTCCTCGTTGACCATGAGGCCGGCCTCCTCGTTCGGGCCCACCACCAGCCCGGCGCCCGCGTGAGGACCGGGGGAGCCCTCCCCGACCAGCTCCCGGGATACCAGGTGACGCTCCAGCAGGACCCGTCGTGACAGCTTCGGGAGGGAGGCGATGTCCACCGCGATGCCGTCACGGAGGATCTGGCCGGCGCTGGCGGCGCGCTGCACGCTGCTGAGGATCCGCAGCCGCGCGTCGTCATCGATCCTCGGGCTGAAGGGGTACCCCTGGAGGTTGCGTGCGAGGCGGACGCGCGTGGAGAGCACGATATCCGAGTGGGGCCCGCTCCCCTCGAGCCAGGACAGCCCGAAATCGCCGACCGATCCCAGGTCCTTCATGGGCGGGTCATCTCCAGCTCGCGGATCTGGTCCCGCAGCAGCGCGGCGCGCTCGAAGTCCTCGCTGGCGACGGCCCGCTCCAGCTTCCGCTTCAGCCGCGACAGCCGCTCTCCCCGCTCCGCCTCGCTCGGGTCCGGCGGGAGGTAGACCTTGCCGACGTGCTGGGTCCCGCCATGGAGCCGGCGCAGCAGACCCCGCAGGTGCCCCTCGAACGTCACGTAGCAGTGCGGGCAGCCGAGGCGGCCGATCTTCTTGAAGTCCTTCAGCGTCATGCCGCAGTACTCGCACGGGGTATCGGCGGGCTGCAGCGCTCGCTCGCCTTGGCTCAGCTGCGCCAGGAAGTCCGTGAGCGGGAAATTCGCGGACGCCGCCTCGGGTTCCAGCCCCTTGTCGGCCGCGCACGTCTCGCACAGATGGAACGTGCCCATCTGGTTGTCGACGATCTGGGTGAGGTGGATGACCGCCTCTTTCTCGCCGCAGTGGTCGCAGAGCATCACGTCGCGTCCGGATACAGATTCTCGAGCCGTCCGTCCGCCAGCCGCAGCACGCGGTCGGTCCGGTCGGCGAGCTCTCGGTTGTGCGTCGCCAGCACCAGGGCCACCCCGTGCTCCGCCCGCAGCCGGAAGAACAGGTCGTGGAGCTGCTCGCTGGTATGGGTGTCGAGGTTGCCGCTCGGCTCGTCGGCGATCAGCACCGCCGGCCGGTTCGCCAGCGCGCGCGCCACCGCCACGCGCTGCTGCTCGCCCCCGCTCAGCTGCGACGGCCGGTGCGACGCGCGCAGCGTCAGGCCGACCTCGCCGAGCAGCTCCATGGCCCGTGCCTCCGCCGGCCCCAGCTCCTCCCCGGCGATCAGCATCGGCATCATCACGTTCTCCACCGCAGAGAACTCCCGCAGCAGGTGGTGGAACTGGAACACGAAGCCGATCACCCGGTTGCGGAAGGTCGCGAGCTCGGAGCTGCCCATTCCGCTGAGCTCACGGCCCGCGATGATCACCTCCCCGCCGGACGGCTGGTCCAGCCCACCCAGCAGGTGGAGCAGCGTCGACTTCCCCGCCCCGCTCGTCCCGATGATCGCGACCGCCTCCCCCGCCCCGACCTCCACGTCTACACCATCGAGCACCACCAGTTCGGTGTCGCCGCTCTCGTACACCCGCCGCAGGGATTCCGTCCGGACCGCCGGCGCGGAGGGCCGTACGTCCCAGGCCCCGGGCTTCCCGTTCGGGACGCGCGCGAAGAGATCAGTCATGGCGGATCGCCTCCACCGGCAGCAGCCCGGCGGCCTGGCGTGCGGGGTAGATGGTCGCGGCGAAGGCGACCCCGACGCTGAGGAGGACGATCAGTGCGACATCGACGGGGTCCAGCGCCACGGGGAGGCTGTCCAGGAAGTACACGTCGCCGGGCAGCTCGATGAACTGGTAGGTGTCCAGCGCCCAGGTCAGCCCGAGCCCGAGCCCGGTCCCGAGGAGCGTCCCGACGACGCCGATCGCGAGCCCCTGGAGCATGAAGATGCGCAGCACGGTGTGGTCGCTCATGCCCATGGACTTGAGGATCCCGATCTCCCGGGTCTTGTCGGCCACCACCATGATGAGGGTGCTGATGATGTTGAACGCCGCCACGACCACGATGAGGAACAGGATCACCGTCATCACGATCTTCTCGAGCTTGAGAGCGGAGAAGAGGGAGGAGTTCAGCTGGACCCAGTCGTTGGTGTAGTACGGGAAGCGCAGCTCGTCCTGGATCCATTGCGCCGTCCCCTGCACGGCCCAGGGGTCCGAGACGTTCACGCCGATGGCGCCGACGCCATCCTCCAGGTGGAGCAGGTCCTGCACCGGCTCCAGCGCCGCGTACATGAAGTTCGAGTCGTACTCGTACATGCCAGTGGAGAACCGGTCGGTCACCTCGAAGGGGCGGATGATCGGCACCATCTCGCCGCCGCCGCCGGTGTTGAAGTTCTCCAGCGAGACGATCTGGATGGTGTCCCCCGGGAACACGCTGAGCCGCTCCGCCAGCCGGCGGCCCATCACCAGCGGCGGGTAGCCGGTGGAGGTCGGGCCGAAGTCCAGCTCGCCGGACGCGATCTGCTTCTGGACCGTCGTGAGCCCGCCGCTCTCGGGGGCCGGGTCGACGCCGTAGAGCATCCCCGCCTGGGCGTAGTCGGTCCCGGGGACAAAAACCGCCACCTGCGTCATGATGAACGGCTCGGCGACCACGACCCCGGGGGCCTGCCGCACCGTCTCCAGGGCGGGCCGCCAGTCGGGCATCCGGAACCCCCGCCCCTGCTGGAACACGTAGACGTGAGGGTTCATGCCGATGATCTTCGCCTGCAGGTCCCGCTGTAGCCCGGTCATCACGGCGATCACGATGATGAGCGCGGCCACCCCGACGAAGACACCTCCCACGGCGATCAGCGTGATCAGGGAAACGAACCGCCCCTTGCGGCGGGAGGCCAGGTAGCGGCGCGCGATGAACCAGTCGAGACGCTTCATGCCCCCTCTTCCGGGCGCATGGTCGGGAACAGGATGACGTCCCGGATCGAGGGCTGGCCGGTGAGGAGCATCACCAGCCGGTCCACCCCGATCCCGACACCCCCCGTGGGCGGCATCCCGTACTCCATGGCCCGCAGGTAGTCCTCGTCCACCATCACCGCCTCGAGATCCCCCCGCGCCCGCAGCTCGGCCTGCGCCTCGAACCGCTCCCGCTGGTCGTCCGGATCGTTCAGCTCGCTGAAGGCGTTGGCGATCTCGCGGCCGGCGATGATCAGCTCGAACCGTTCCGTCAGCCGCGGCTCTCCCCGCTTCGGCTTCGCCAGCGGCGAGAGCTCCCGGGGGTAGTCCACGATGAAGACCGGCTGTTCCAGCGCGGGCTCCACCAGCGCGCCGAACAGGGCATCGAGGAGCTTCCCGTGTCCCATGGCGCCCACGTCCTCGACACCCGCCTCGCGGGCCGCGGCGCGCAGCGCCTCGACGTCCATGGCACCCACGTCCAGGCCACCGATCTCCCCCAGGGAGCCCAGGAAGCTCATGCGACGATACGGCGGCGCCAGGTCGATGCGCGCCCCCTCCGCCTCGACGACGGTGCTGCCGGACGTTTCCGTGGCGACGCAGGCCAGCATCTGTTCCACGAGGTCCATCATGTCGTGATAATCGGCGAACGCCTGGTAGAGCTCCAGCATCGTGAACTCGGGGTTGTGCGTCCGATCGATGCCCTCGTTGCGGAAATCCTTCCCCACCTCGTAGACGCGCTCCATCCCGCCGACGATGAGCCGCTTGAGGTAGAGCTCGTCGGCGATGCGCAGGTAGAGCGGCATGTCCAGGGCGTTGTGGTGGGTCGTGAACGGCCTCGCCACCGCCCCCCCGTACAGCGGCTGGAGGACCGGCGTCTCGACCTCGATGTAGCCGCGGGCATCCAGGAAGTCCCGGAGCGCCCGCACCACCCGCGCCCGGGCGACGAAGATCTCCCGCACCTCGGGGTGCACCGCCAGATCCGCGTAACGCTGCCGGTAGCGCTGCTGCACGTCGCCGAAGCCGCTGTGGACCACGCGCGCGCCGCTCTCCGCGTCCACCTCCTCCTTGCCGTACGGCAGCGGGCGGAGCGATTTCGAAAGGAGCTCGAAGGCGGTGACGACGACGCTCACCTCCCCCGCCCGCGTCCGCATCGTCCGCCCCTCGGCCCCGACCCAGTCCCCGACGTGGAGCAGGTCCAGGAGGTCGTACGCCCCCCCGAGCACGTTCTTGCGGAAGAAGAGCTGGATGCGGCCGGAGCGGTCCGCCAGGTCCGCGAACGTCGCCTTCCCGTGCGAGCGCAGCGAGGTGAGCCGCCCCGCCAGCCGCACCGCCTCGCCCTCCCCGCCCTCGCCGAGCCCGCCGGCGGTCTCCGCCTTCTCGAAGTCCTCGCGCGCCTGCGCCGCGTACCGCGTGACCTCGTAGCGATAGCCGAACGGCTCGATCCCTCGTGCGCGCAGTTCTTCCAGCGTGCGCCGGCGGTCCCGCTCCACCTGGCTCGTCATGCCACCTTCGCGCCGAACTCCTTGAGATAGGCCTCGATCAGCTCGTCGAGATCCCCGTTCATCACCCGCTGGACATCGCCGATCTTCAGCTCCGTCCGGTGATCCGTGACCTGCGTGTAGGGCTGGAAGACGTACGACCGGATCTGGTTGCCCCACCCGATCTCCGTCTTCTCGTCCTCCAGCTTCCGCTTCTCCTCCTCCCGGTGCTCCACCTCCCGCTCGTACAGCGCCGCCCGCAGCATCCGCATGGCGGTCGCCTTGTTCTGGAACTGGCTCCGCTCCTGCTGACAGGCGGCCACGAGCCCGGTGGGGATGTGGGTGATCCGGACCGCCGAGCTCGTCTTGTTGACGTGCTGCCCGCCGGCACCCGACGCCCGGAAGACGTCCACGCGCAGGTCCTTCTCCTGGATGTCCACCTCGATCTCGTCGTCCACCACGGGATAGACGAACACGCTCGCGAAGGAGGTGTGCCGGCGCCCCTGGGCGTCGAAGGGGGAGATGCGGACCAGCCGGTGGACGCCCTTCTCGGCCTTGAGATAGCCGTACGCGTGGCGGCCCCGGACCTCCAGCGTGGCGCTCTTGATCCCGGCCTCTTCGCCGGGCATCAGGTTGAGCACCTCGACCTCGTAATCGTGGGCCTCGGCCCAGCGGTGGTACATCCGCATGAGCATTTCCGCCCAGTCCTGGGACTCCGTTCCGCCGGCGCCCGGGTGGATGGTGACGAGGGCATCGCGGGCGTCGTCCTTCCCCCGGAGCATGTTGCGGAGCTCCAGGCGCTCGATCTCCCGCTCCAGCTTCTCGGACTCGCTGTCCAGCTCCGACTTCAGCCGCGGGTCCGGCTCCTCCTCGGCCTCCACGAGCTCGCACAGCTCGACGAGCTCCGCCGCCCGGCGACTCGCCGTCTCCCACGGCTCGATCCAGCTCCTCAGGTCGTTCACCTCGATGGTGACCGCCTTCCCCTTCTCGGGGTCATCCCAGAAGCCCGGCTCGCTCATCCGGGCCTCCAGCTCCTCCAGCCGCCCCCGCTTGGAGGCTATGTCAAAGATAACCTCCGAGTGAGGCGACCCTGTCCCGCTGCGCTTCCAGGCGATCCAGCGCGTCCGACATATCTGCCTCCCAAAGCGAGGGGCCGCCCGGCTGGGACGGCCCCGTTACGATCTCCGCGACGGCCGGAACATAACCGCGACCCCACCCCGCTGCAACCGATTCGCGGCGCCTCAGAACACGCGCTTGCCCTCCGCCAGAATCCCGTTCAGCGCCTCCCGGAAATACGGCGTCTTCTTCGCCATCTCCTCGCCGACCTGCCCGACGTATTCCTCCCAGCTCTTCATGATCTCGTCGCGGAACTCGCTGCGCAGCGTCCCCGCCGTCCGGCTCTCCTCCCAGCGGTCCTGATTGTAGACCACGATATCGGAGACGAGCGCCCGCGCCAGCCGCTTCGCCCGCGTTTGCGGGTCCTGGGGGCCGAACACCGGCGTCTCCGGGCGGCGGCGGGGCTCCGCATCTCCCGCGGCGCTGGCCCGCGACGCCGCGGGGGCGGTCCGTGGCGAGGCGGGGGGCGCGGGCGGAGCGGTCTTCGCCGG